>JAFVTS010000021.1 GCA_017503105.1 Clostridia bacterium | reverse complement strand
GGCGGTGTAAAGGAGAAAAGGTATGAATAACTTTGACGTTGCAAATATCGCTCTTAAGGCAGTTTGCCCGAGCAATGAAATGATCGTTGACGATAAGGGAATGCCCTCTGTTATGGTCAAAATCCCCAAGTGTACTTGGGCAGACCTCGGCATCGGCACCTCTACCGAAACTTTCCCCGCGTTCATCATCAACGGCAGGGAGGTAGATGCAATCTATTTCTCCAAGTATCAGAACATCGTTCAGAACAGTCGTGCTTACTCTCTCGCAGGGCAGGATCCCAAATGCGCAATCAGCCTTGATACCGCAATTACAAATTGCGCAAACAAGGGCGAAGGATGGCATTTGCAGACGCGCCTTGAATGGATGGCGATTGCTCTTTGGTGCTTGAAGAATGGCTTCCTCCCGAACGGCAACAACAACTACGGCAAGGACCATTCCGAGAGTGTTATGAAAGCAATCCCCACGTATTACGAAAGCGGTAACATCGCTCGCGTAGCTACGGGCACAGGACCTCTCACTTGGTCGCACAACAATTCCCCCGACGGCATTTGGGATATGAACGGAAACGTCAACGAATGGGTTGGCGGTATTCGTATTGTTTACGGAGAATTGCAGGTCATTTCGCACGACGGCGAGACCTTCGGCAATGATGCTGCAGACCCCGACAACAGCCAGAGCGCGACATCTTCTTTGTGGTATGCGATTGATGGTACCACGGGCGCCCTCATCGCTCCCAACGGCACCGGCACAACTCCCAACAGTTTGAAGCTCGACAGAGTGGATAATAAGTGGAAATGGATCACCGGCACAATCACCGATGCGGTGGATACATACCGCGATGCATCGTTCGCAAGCACGACGTGCGAAGAAACTGTATGCGAAGCCGCTATGAACATTCTTCGCGCTCTCGGTTTTCTGAAACTCGATGGCGTTGAGGACGCCGCATACAAAAGTGACCGTTTTTATTGCAACAATGCAAACGCAGAACGGTCTTTCTGCTGCGGCGGCGACTGGGCGTCCTCGTCCGTCGCCGGTCTTTTCTGCGTCCTCGGCCGCCATGGTCGTTCCCGCACGAGCACGGGCCTTGGCTTCCGTGCCGCTTTTGTTGAACTGCCTACTGCTTAACTGTGTTCTGCTTGGCTCCGCGGTAGCGGAGCCTCGCTCCCAAGTCCGCTGAGCGAAGCGAAGCGGAGCGTCGATTTTTTATAAAATAACGTATTTCGTTATTTTTCAACAATAGCCTGCAAACCCTCTCAACATCTGCTATAATAGCAAGGAGCGCAAGTTTTCGGGAGGATTGGGTATGGCAGAAGAATTGAAGCTACTCCAAAAGATATTTGATATGATGGAGTATGGATATCTCGCGCTCGCCCAATTCCCCAAATCAGAGAAATTCGCTCTCGCAACCGATATCAAGCGTTGTATGGACGTTATGCTTGAACGGTGTATCGAGGCTCAAAAGAAGTACTACAAAAAGACCACTCTGCAAGACCTCGATGTAGAGATAATGAAACTCAAAGCATACCTGCGCTTATCTCACGATCTCGGCTTTCTGCCTCTCAAAAAATATGAGGTGTGGAGCGCGATGGTTGTGGAAATAGGCAAGATGTTGGGAGGGTGGCTGAAAACCGTCCACGGCGACCCCAAAACATAAGGAACAAATCATCACGGTCTTTCTACTGCGGCGGCAACTGGACGAACTCGTCCAACGCCGGTCTTTTCTACGTCAACGGCAACAATGGTCGTTCCAACACGAACACGAACCTTGGCTTCCGTGCCGCTTCACCCCCACAAGTCAGATATTGTACGCCTAATGGGATGCAATCAGCACAAGGGGTATAAAGGGATTTGTTTCTTCGGCTCACTAAAAGTGAGAAGAAAAATGTTTAGCTACGTATGCCGCTTTCGCTGCACAGCGTAGCACCGGGAGGAGCTGTATGGAGAAGCACAAGCACGTTTTTGAAAGATTTGTAGATTTTGAAAATTTGTATGGCGGTTATCTTCTTGCTCGCAAACACAAGCGATACAAGAATGAAGTGCTGAACTATACGGCAAATCTCGAAGAAAACCTCATTGATAGCCAAAATCATTTGATTTGGAAATCATACGAGGTTGAGCATATGTCCGAATTCATTGAATACTATCCCAAAAAGCGCATAATAAGCGTGATACCGTTTGAAAACAGAGTGGTAAATTGTGCGGCATACAATGTGTTGTGGCCGATATACAAGCGCTCTTTTTACGAACACAGCTACGGCTCAATCCAAACCCTCGGCCCGATAAAAGCGGCGAAACAGCTTCAGTATTGGTTGCGCCTCGTAGGAAACAAAAAGGAAAATTGGTGGATATGCAAACTTGATATTGCTAAATTCTTTTTCCGCGTTCCTTACGATGTTCAGCTATGGAGCCTCGGCAAGCCATTAGACGATCCCGATATGATGTGGTTTTTGGAAAAGGCTATCCGTTGTGATGGACGGGCGTTTGGCTTGCCTGTTGAAGCAACAGACGTGACAGAATGCGAGCGCGTTCTTGGGATTGGTATGCAGGTAGGCAGTCTGATTTCTCAAATGACGGCGAATGTTGTTATGACGCCCGCAGACCACTTCATAAAAAGAGAACTCCGCGCCCCATACTACATTCGGTATATGGACGATATGATATTCCTTGCACCGAGCAAAGATCAAATACACGAAATCCTCGGAAGATTTGAGGACTACTTGTATAGCGAGCTCGGCCTGCAACTGAATAGCAAAACAGCCATAATGCCATATGATGCAGGTGTAGAATTTGTCGGCAAGCGAATATGGCCTGATAAAATCCAGCTCCGTAAATCCACCTCGCTTCATATGAAGCAACATCTACGGTATGTTATGGATCACTACTCAACAGGAGAAATCTCACTCGATTATGCTCTCAGCGTTATAACGAGCTATCTCGGACATCTGAAGCATTGCGATTGTGATGCCCTGCGGAATAAAGTGCTGGACGACTTTGTGTTGGTTCGGCACTATGCCGAAGAAAATTCAATATCACGCCCCGACATCTGATCGGGCGTTAGAGCCACGGTGAAAACCGCGGCTTTTTTATTGCAAAGGACGCGACAATACAATATCGGAGGTGCAGAGTTGATAACTTGGCAGTCATTCATTGATGCTTTCGGCAACATCACAGTTCTTGATGTTGCTATTTTTATTGCGGCAATAGTATTCCTTATCTTGTGCTATCGCAAGGTCAAGGACTATCTTATTGCCAAACACGACGCGGATAAGCTCCGCGACGAACAGTTGCAGGAGGCTTTAACGGCCGTACGGAAATATCCCGAATACCGCAAGCAAAGTATTCAGATCCAACACGAGCTTGAAGACGAAAACTGCGCGGTCAGAAAGGATATACAGGAATTCAAAACGGAATTTGGTGTAGCCATTTCCGATCTCGCAGAACGCGTTAAAAAGATGGAAGAGGACACCAAGCGCCGTGAGCGAAATAAGATCCGCGACAGGCTCTTGCAGAATTACAGGTATTATACCAATACCGAAACCAATCCCACGCAATCGTGGTCGAGGATGGAAGCAGACGCATTTTGGGAGCTCTTCAAAGAATACGAAGAGAACGGCGGCGACGGATATATGCACTCCGAAGTTCAGCCGGCAATGAACAAGCTCACCATCATAGAACACGAAACCAAATGATAATTAGCGGGTGCGCAACGCTGATTATAAATACCAAAAAAGAAAAGAGGTAACCCCAAATGTTGAACTATTCAGCAATTCCCGTAATCGTGGTTATTTGCTACATTGCAATCACCGCGATCAAGACCACCAAGATCAACAGCAAATTCTATCCGTTGATCTCCTGCATCCTCGGCGCACTTCTCGCGGCGGCGATGTTCTTCATCTTTCCCGAATTCATTGGCGCGGCAACGCTTACCGCGGCAATTATCTCGGGAGCTGTGTCCGGACTCGCGGCAACAGGTACCAATCAGGTATTCAAGCAGTTGCTTAAAGCAGCCGAGAACGGCGAGGATCTGTCGAAGGTAAATACTACATCTACTGCACCTACCGACACAGGCGGCTCAACCGATACAAAGTAACCTTATATTAAAGAAATCCCCTTGGCAAGCACAACGCTCGTCAAGGGGATTTTTTCTTTTATGCCGTTATCTGTGTTCGCTCGTCCCTCTCGCGTGTTGCAACGCGTTTTTCGGGGCTCTCCGAGGGTTATCTACTATTTCTGATGATAGTTGAAAGTCTGTTTGCGAGCGCGTCAAGTTGCGCCTTGATTGCGGTTGTGTCTCGGTGTTTGCGTACCGCCGTCTGAAATGCTTCGGACTCAGGGTGTTCCGCGTTCTCTACGATGGCTTTCGCTGCCGCGCTGTTTTCACTGTCGTTGTTGAGTTGCTTCTCAAAAACGATGTGCTGAAGCGTTTCGATTTCGTCGGGGGTAAGCGATTTTTCAATGGCTTCTTCAAGTGCCTTTTCGTAAGCATCTGCAAGACTCTTTGTTGCCTTGGCGCTTGAGGTTGCTTTGCGAACATCTGCTTCAAGCTCGCTGATCTTTGCCTCCGCTGTTTGCCATCTATCGTACATACTCAACGCCCAATCGTTTTCGATGTTTTCTGCCGCATCTTCCAAGCACCCCTTGAAAGCGATTGCAATATAGCTATTGTTTCCAAGCGACTCAACGATGCTACGGATTTCTGCGAGTGCTTCGCGCTCCTGCGCTTTACTTGCTTGATAGCCGTCTCCGAGAGCCACAACGCTGATGATTTTCGGTTTGTCTGCGTGGCGGTAAATCTCATTGAAGTCTCTACGAGCCGTCTTTTCGTCTGCGGCGTAAACGGTGTCGGTGAACTGTGTGCCGTTCGTTCTCTCTGCGGTGATGTTATATCTCGTCATTTTTTGTACCTCTCTTATTCTATTGCGGTGTCGATATTGTCAACCGCGTTTTCTAAATCACTGACAGCGTCCTCAAGGGCGCTTACTGCTTCATCTGCCTTTTCGTATCGTTCGCCGCTTTGCATATTTTCGGGGATGTTGTCGCGGTATTCCTCTTCCTCTTCAAGCAGGGTTTCAAGCTCGTCTTTCAGTTCCTCGATTTTTTCCTTTATGCTCGCGAGAGCTGTTCTACGCATCTTATTCATTATTTCAATTCCTCCAACATTTTTTTAATAGCGATTTGAATATTTCTGTTGCCCTTGATATCCGTCATTGTGCGGAAATCGGTGAAGCAAACTTCGTTCAGACCGTTTACGCCAAGGCGGTATCTGTAACGCTCGTCGGTGTAGCGAAGCTTTTCATCGAGCTTGTTAAACAGGTCTTTCGTTCTCTGGCTTATCTTTTTCAAATCACACATCATTTTTTTCGTCCTTCCTGTTGCTTTTTTCTTTTCATTGTGGTATAATAGGACTTACGAGGGGGCGGTGGCTTCCGCCCCTCTCTGCCTTGAAAGCTACTCGCTTTCGGGTTTAGCCTTGCTTGGCTTGCTGTTCGGCTTGATTGTGATTGTTATTCTGTCTGCTAACTCAGGGCAATCACACAAGATTTTCAGCAGTTCTTGTAAGGCTTCTTTCTTTTTCTCGTCCATCTTATCACCTCCCCTCTTCCTTACATATATATTATACACTAAAAAGTGTATTTTGTCAAGTGTTTTTTGATAAAAAATCAAAAAATTTTTTATTTTTTCAAAAATATGTTGACAAACTACACTGAATAGTGTATAATGGAAAATGACAGGAGGTGCTTTGAATTATGGCAATGGCAGAAAAAATCAGAATTATGCGCGTAAAGCGCGGAAACCTCTCCGAGAGGGACTTGGCGGCAAGGATGGGCGATACTCCGCAGAACTTGAATAACAAAATGAAACGCGACGATTTCAAGGAGAGCGAGCTGCGCAAGATTGCAGATGCGCTCGGTGTGGACTTGGTTATTAAATTCATCGACCGCGAAACAGGAGAAGAAATATAAAAGGAAAATCCCCCGAGCCGCAAAGAGCAGTTCGGGGGATCGGAACATAGTCAATCGTCATATTTATGTATGGGTGCGCCCGTACGAGTTTTGGTCTTGGGGTAACGATCGGGTACTCTGATAATGATTTCAGATAGCTCGCAGTCAAGGGCCTCGCATATCAGATCGAGGTGTTCCAGGTTAACTCGCTCCGCAATCTCGTGATAGATCTCATTTATTGTAGAAGGTCTTATCCCGGTAGCGCGAGCAAGGTCTGCTTGGGTCCAACGAAGCTCGCCCAGCTTCTTGGACAGTAGAATTCTAATCATAACCATGCTCCTTTCGTTAAATTCTAACAGTTTTTTATCGTTTCCGCTTGATTTTGTTAGAAAATAACGAATTGCGTTATGGAAATGAGAAGAGAAACGCAAAATAATCGGGTGGAATAGCAAAAAAGACTATCGCGGTAAGACGATAGTCTTTTTTGTTATTCATTGTGCAGACAAAACGAGAGGGCAAAGATTGTGCCTACAACGGTGATAGCAACGCCAGGGCAAACTATCTTTGTGTGTTCGTCTTGTCCAATTTGGTGACCCGTACGGGAATCGAACCCATGTTTCAGCCTTGAGAGGGCCGCGTCTTAGCCGCTTGACTAACGGGCCGGATTTTTGCCTTGCCGAATGATTATATCACAAGTTTTGCGTTTTGTCAAGGGCTTTTTAAAAAGTTTTTCCGCATTTTTGCGCGTTTTAGGAAAAAATCAAGTTTTTTGCCTTTTAAACGGCACAAAAGCTTTCAAGCAAGAGGCGCTAACAAGCGGGCGGCTTCCTATTTTGTGATAAGAACAGAGCCGCCCGCTTTTTGCTTTTATCAGAAGATTTGGGTGCACGGCGATTGCCGCGCGGAGCCTTGGACTTTTATTTACCAAAGAAGCTTTTACACACCTCAAGGGCGCCCATCGCGTCTGCGGAATAGAAGTCCGCGCCTATCATTTTCGCGTAATCGGGGTTCATTACGGCGCCTCCGACGGTGACCTTGACGAACGGGGCTTTTTCGCGCAAAAGCTTTATCGTTTTTTCCATTGCGGGGACGGTGGTCGTCATAAGTGCGCTGAGACCGACGAGGCGGGCTCCCGTTTCCTTGACCTTATCCAATATTTTTTCGGCAGGCACGTTTCTTCCGAGATCGTAGACGCGGAATCCGTGGCTTTCAAGTATGACCTTTACTATATTTTTGCCGATGTCGTGCATATCGCCCTCGACGGTTGCGAGAACGAGCGCGCCCGCCTCGCTTTTCTCCTCGGGAATTCTTTTTTTCACCGCCTCAAAAGCCTCGCGTGCCGCCTCTGCGCTTGCAAGAAGAGCGGGAAGGTATATTTCGGAGCGTTCAAACCGTCCTCCGACCTCGTCAAGGGCGGGAATGATATACCCGTTTATGACCGCGAGCGGTTCTTCCGTTTTCAAGAGCGACTCGGCAAGCTCTCCCGCCGAGGAACGAAGCCCCTTGACTATTGCGCCGAAAAGATTCGTCGGGTCGTCCTCTGCCGTGCTCTTTTTTTCGCTCTTCGGCGCTCCTTTGTGCGTGTCTTCCTCGGGGAGCGACGCCGCGTAGGCAACGTAAGCCTCGCAGGACGGATCCCTCGCTGTGAGCGCTTCGTTTGCGAAATAGACGTTCATCATCGCCTCGGACATCGGGTTTATGATAGCGGCGTTAAGCCCTGCCGTAAGTGCCGCCGCAAAGAACGCGGAATTTATTATCTCACGCCTTGGCAGGCCGAACGAGATGTTGGAAACGCCGAGGGACGTGTGTATTCCCTCCTTTGCCAAGGCGCGTACCGTGTCAAGCGTTACCGTGGCGCTGTCCGCCTGTGCGCTGATGGCAAGCGCCAAAGGGTCAACTATTATATCCTTGCGGCTGATACCGTATTTTCCGGCTTCCTTGATTATTCTGTGCGCGATCTTCAATCGCCCGTCCGCATCGGCGGGAATTCCGCTCTCGTCGAGCGTCAGCGCTATGACCGTGCCGCCGTACTTTTTGACGAGCGGAAAAACGGCGTCCATACTCTCGCGAGAGCCGTTTACGGAATTTACGAGCGGCTTTCCGTTATAAATACGCATAGCGGCGGCAAGCGCCGACGGATCTGCCGTGTCTATCTGAAGCGGAAGGTCGCTGACCGACTGAACCGCCGATATGACCTCGCGCATTTTTTCGACCTCGTCTATCTCGGGGAGTCCTACGTTCACGTCAAGGACGTGTGCGCCCGCATCCTGTTGCTTTATCGCCTCTTCAAGAATATATGATATATTGCCGCCGACGAGCGCCTCCTTGAGCTTTTTCTTGCCCGTTGGGTTAAGACGCTCACCGATTATGACCGTGCTGCCGCCGATCTCGGCAATTTTAGCAAAAGACGTAACACGGGTGTGCCCCTTTTCCTCTTTTTCGAGAAGCGGAATGCCCTCCGTCGCTGCCCTCAGCGCCCTTATATACTCGGGCGTCGTGCCGCAACAACCGCCCATCACGGCGCAGTAGGGCGCCATTTCCTTCATATAAGCGCAAAACTCTTCCTCGGAGAAGGTGAACGAAAGCACGCCGTCCCTCACCTCGGGAAGACCCGCGTTCGGATTTACTATGATCGGCACGGACGATGCGTCCGCAAGCCTTGGCAAGATCTCAGCCATCTTGTCGGGACCGAGTGAGCAGTTCATTCCAAAAGCGCTGACTCCAAGCCCCTCAAGAAGCGCCGCCGAGACCTCGGGAGATGCGCCCGTCAGCATCTTGCCGCCCGCGTCGTAGACGTTGGTCACGAATATGGGGAGCGACGAATTTTCCTTTGCCGCTATTACCGCCGCCTTGGTTTCGTACGTGTCGCTCATCGTTTCTATAAGGATAAGATCGGCGCCCTTGCCCTCCGCCGCGCGTATGCTCTTAGCGAAAATCTCGACCGCCCCCTCAAAGGAAAGGTCGCCGAGCGGCTCAAGCATCTTGCCCGTCGGGCCTATATCAAAGGCTATAAACTTGTCTTCCCTGCCCGCTCTTGCTCTGCTTGCACAGCCGAGCGCCGCCTCTATCATCTCGGCGTAATTTTCGTGCTTCAGCGAGTTCGCACCGAAGGTGTTCGTCTTTATAACGTCGGCGCCCGCCTCAAAGTACGCCCTGTGAAGCGCCTCCACCGCCTCGGGCGCGCGAAGATTCATCTGCTCGGGCGTTTCCCCTGAGAGAAGTCCGAGCTTTTCAAGCTCCGTGCCCGTGGCTCCGTCAAAATAGAGCCTCTTTTTGCCGAGTATTTCAAGTATATTTTTCATTTTTCGTTTCCTTTCGGCACAGTTTTTATTCCTATTACAGCCGTTACCGTCTTCGTAGGTATCGCGAGATAAGAGTCCGTGAGCCCGACGCCGAGAAGCTTTTCGGCATTCGTTTTTTCCAAAATATCCTTAACGAAGGAAAGCGGAAGATCGGCATACCCCGGGCTAAAGCGCGCCGTGTGCTCCTCTGCCGAAAGAACCCGCGCCTCTGCCGCGTCACAAAGCGCCTCAACGAGCGCATCCGCTATTGCGTCGGTCACAAAGTGCAAGGACGGCGAGCTTGCCGCATACCTTCTGAGAAGCCGCTCTGCGCCAAACCCAAGCGTCGCCGACAAAAACAGCGCCTCATCACAGCCCGCAAGAGCCTTTGCAAGAGCGCGTGATTCAAGTACCCTGCCACAAAGCTCCGCCCTTGCATCGGAGAGGAAGCGCACCCGCGCTCGCTCGGCGGTGAAAGCGGGAGCAGCCGCCGCAAAAAGAGCACTTTTGCATTCCTCGAAATTCTCGGGCAAGGTGCCGACGGGCATCTTCAAGCGCGCCGAAAGCTCGAAGTCCGAGAGCGTAAGCTCGTCCGCGCAAATTCTTTCGTATATCACCCATCGCACCTCTCTTCCACGGAAATTTTAACCTGATGATTACATTTTATCACAAATATCCCAGCTTTGCAATATTTATTAAAAAAGAAATTGAAAAAGCTCCTTCTCCTTTGCCTCCCTTTGTAAGGTGTAGCGCGAGTTTGCACAAATCAAAAGCCTCCCCTGTGTAAGGGGAGGTGGCACGCATTTGCGTGACGGAGGGGTTGTCGAAGCGCGTTTCTTTTACTACAGCAAAGAAGTAGATGCTATGAAAATCAACAGTAAATAACAATCCCTCAGTCATCTTCGATGACAGCTCCCTTTACACAAGGGAGCCTTGCTTTAGCCTCCCTTTGTAAGGTGTAGTGCGAGTTTGCACAAATCAAAAGCCTCCCCCTGTGTAAGGGGAGGTGGCACGCATCTGCGTGACGGAGGGGTTGTAGAAGCGCGAGCCTGCCGCAGTACCGCGGAACCCCCATATTACACCAAAAGTCGAGCGGCGTAAAATTCGCTCGGCTCGAATTTTGCCCTCCGTCGGCGGGCGCAAAACGCCTGCGCGTTAAAAACGCTTCGCCGATGAATAATAAAAAGTGGAATATAAAAATTGAGAGGGTCGCCGCTTGGCTTCCCTCTCGTTTTTCTTATTCGCCGTAATACAGGTCTGAGCAGATTTCAGTTTTTGAGTTCCACTTACGAACAAAATGCGGATAGAGCGCTTTGAACGAAAAGCAATCTTATTTAAATTCGAAAGATGGTTTTTCCGAAACACACCTCCAACCTGGAACAGCCTTCGTAAGCTTTGCTGTTAAACCTCTTTACGCTTTGAGGCACTAAAACTTTTTCAAGACTTGCATTTCCCTTGAAAGCCTCTGCCGCTACGTATTCGACAGTCGAGGGAATTGTAAATTCCTTATCAGCTTTATTTATGTCATATTTCAGGAGAACACGCTTGTCTGCAGTGTAAACAACTCCGTTTTCGATGAAGTATTTTTGCGTGCATTGAATACGGTCAACCTTAACCTCTACCTCGTTGAGAATTTCAACGACTTCCTCGAATACCGACGGTCCGTATTTCGTCAATGCGGCTCTTGTAATTTCGTCAAAATAGTTCCCTTCAATATCTTCGATGTAGTCCTCGATTATTGTCTTTGCTTCATTTGACATACCCATTATCATTTCTCCTTTAATTGCATTATTTCCATATTTCAAATTCTATTTCAAGTAGAGTTTTGCCTGTGTATTTAGAATCTTTTGCGATAGTTGTGCGTGTGATTTTCAACAAATCACCGTAAGTCGTTTTATCAAATTTCGTCCAGCTTTTTCCTTCGAAGGTAGCACCGCCACAAATTTTCGCGTAAAAGCAATAATTTACGTTAGGGATAGAATAAGTCTTTTTTAACTCGCACAGTATTTTCGAATCAATGGGCATATGACAATGCTCAAAGCAGTCTTCGTACGTAGTGTAATCACTATAACAAGCAAGATATTTAAAGACCATATTTATCATTTTCTGTGCGCTGCCGTAATTAAGCGGATCATAGCCTTTTTTGCTTCTACTTGAATTGATCAACTGCAAAAATGTATCACAAGCTTTTTCGTGGAACTCATCGAATTTCACCTCGTTGTAAGGTGATTTTACGGTTGTCCGAAAATAGTCAAACAGGCGTTTCGCAAGATCTGCGAGTGGAACACTTACATCAAGACCTTTTCTTTTTGCTAATCTCCCAAATCGAGGGAAGATTATTCCGGAGCTGTAAACGTCTTCGCAGGCGAGCAAAATGTCATCGTAATTATTTAATCTTCTGCAGGTTAAAGGATTATTACGCACCGATTTAATACGAGATGCAACGTATTTTGCAAATTCATCTTTAGTCATTTTGCATTTTGGGGGCGAGAGAAACTCTCGCCCATCCTTTCTTAGTAATTAGAATTATTCACCTGTGTAATTATAGGTCATCGTGTAACTGATTGTAACATATTCACCATAGACTGAGAAATATTTATTCCAATTCTCCCCCTTACTTATCGAATTCCACTGCGATGACGTGCCACGATATTTTATGCTCCTAAGGCTGTCGCAACCATAGAACGCATAAGCACCGATAAACGTTACGCTGTCGGGGATCACTGCGCTCGTAAGGTTGTAGCAATAATAGAACGCCCTATCACCGATAGTAGTTACACTGTTTCCTATCGTCACGCTCGTAAGGCGGTAGCAATCATAGAACGCAGAAGAATGAATAAATCTTGTATCTTTATGTATAGTTACGGAAGTTATACTCGTACTCTTTGCTTTAACTAACAAAAGATATGGATTATTCTCGTTTCCAAGATAATATGCGTTGTCATATTCATTGTATTTAAGGTTTTTGCAATCATAGAACGCCCAATCTCCGATAGTCGTTACGCTGTCGGGGATCACCACGCTCGTAAGGCTTGTGCACCAATAGAACGCATAATTACCGATAGTAGTTACGCTGTCGGGAATTACAACGCTCGTAAGGCTGGCGCAACTGGAGAACGCAGAATTACCGATTGTCGTTACGCTGTTACCGATAGTCACGCTTGTAAGGCTGTCGCAAGATTCGAACGCAGAAGAACCGATAGTCGTTACGCTGTCGGGGATTACAAGATCTTTAACAAGAGTTCCGCCTACGTAAAGATTCTTTGCATAAGAAAGAGGATTTGAACTAGAACTAAACTCTATACCGCACCAAGCTGCTATATCTGTAATATACACGCTCGTAAGGCTGGAGCAACCGGAGAACGCATAAGAACCGATTGTCGTTACGCCGTTTCCTACAGTCACACTCGTAAGGCTGGAGCAAGAAGAGAACGCAGAAGAACCGATAGTCGTTACGCTGTTTGGTATTACTACGCTCGTAAGGTTGTAGCAATAAGCGAACGCATCATCACCGATAGTCATTACGTCCGAGGGAATAGCAAAGCTTGTATCAGTCTTTCCTGCCGCATACTGAATTAAAGTTTTTCCATCCTTTGAGTAAAGGTTTCCGTCTATAGATTTGTATGCTGTATTATTCTCATCTACAGTAATGCTCGTAAGGCTGTCGCAATAATTGAACGCATTAAAACCAATAGTCGTTACGTTCTTTCCTATAGTCACGCTCGTAAGGTTTTTGCAATATTCGAACGCATACTTACCGATCGTCGTTACGCTGTCGGGGATTACAAGATCTTTAACAAGAGTTCCGTTAAGATAAAGATTCTTTGCACAACTAAGAGGATTTGACGAACTACCTTTAAACTCTATACCGCACCAAGCTGCTATATCTGTTATATACACGCTCGTAAGGCTGTCGCAATCATGGAACGCAGAAGAACCGATAGTCGTTACGCTGTTTCCAATTACAATGCTCGTAAGGCTGGAGCAATATTCGAACGCCCACTTACCGATAGCCGTTACGCTCAAACCTTTATAAACACCGATCACTATATCAGTGCTCGTACATGATCCTCTTCCGGTCACGGTATAGGACTTTCCATCGGGATTAAGCGAAAATTCTAATCCTTCGCTACTCTCGGGAAGGTCGCAAACCGTGCATTTACCGTCCAACATTTTATGTGAACGTAATATTTCTTTTTTTGTTCTTGAAAGTTCGAAGTTACAAGTCTTACAATATACCACGCTGTCGTAGCTACCGTCTTCCGTACAAGTCGCTTCAACGCGGTTTTCTTCTACCGCGCTCTTCGGCGTGTGTCCGAGTTTCGTTATAGTTTTCTTCGTTCTTGAAAGCTCGACGTTGCAAGTCTTGCAATACACAACGCTGTCACAGTTACCGTCTTCCGTACACGTTGCTTCAATGCGGTTTTCTTCCACCGCACTCTTCGGCGAGTGTCCGAGCTTCGTTATAGTTTTCTTCGTTCTCGAAACCTCGTCACCGCAAACCTTACAGTATACTACGCTGTCATAGCTACCGTCTTCTGTACACGTTGCTTCTACGCGATTTTCCTGTCTTGTTGCTGTGTCGTGCCCAAGAGGGTCGCTGACGGTGAATTTGTTTCTTTCAAGCTCCGCACCGCAATCAGCACAGTAAACGACGCTGTCGTAGTGCGCGCCCTCGGTACAGGTTGCGCTCTTATAATTCTCCTGAACAGGAGCTTTAGGGGTATGCTTGAGCATCGGTATCGTTACCGTCGTTCTTGAAAGCTCGGTGCCGCAAGTATTGCAATACACCACACTGTCGTAACGTCCGTCCTCGGTATACGTTGCTTCAACTCTGTTTTCTTCAACAGCAATCTTCGGCGTGTGACCGAGCGCTGCTTTCTCTTCATAAGTAGTATAATCACAGCGCGAGCAAGTAACGTACGCATCCCAGCCTATCTCGGTACAAGTGGGCGCTTTTGCCTCGTGGCTCACTTCGTCGTGTCCGAGTGCTGCTTTCTCTTCATAAGTAGTATAATCACAGCGCGAGCAAGTAACGTACGCATCCCAGCCTATCTCGGTACAAGTGGGCGCTTTTGCCTCGTGGCTCACTTCGTCGTGTCCGAGCTTTGCTTTTTCCGCGTAGGTAGTATAATCGCAGCGCGAGCAAGTAACGTACGCATCCCAGCCTATCTCGGTACAAGTGGGCGCCTTTGCCGAGTGGCTTACCTCGTCGTGTCCGAGTGCAACGGCAGGTTTCGTTTGAACCTCACCGCACGAGCAATAGCGTGCAAGCTCGCCCGCCTCGGTACAGGTCGCAAGCTTCGTCGTTTCCCATTCTCCGAATGCGTGAGTATGGACGGGAGCGTTATTATCCGCGTTTCCAACGCCGCCGTCGGGCGTTTCACTCTCTCCGCCGCAAGCGACAAGGAACAGGAGCGTCAGGGCTGCAAGCAGTACCGAAAATATTTTGACTTTTCTCATAAGATCTCCCCTTTATTTTGAAAATAAATTTGATACAAGAATTTTAACATATATTAAAGAAAATGTCAATATTTTCGGTTGATAAAATTCATTTTCGGGGGAAAGGCAAGTTCCAAAGATACAGATCACTGCATAACGTACAGTCACAGTCAATAAAATCTGTAATTGTTTCGGATTTGTAAACGAAGATTTTTTCAAGATTTTCACGAATTTTTGGCTTTTGTCCGAAATTATGAAAATTATTTTCATATTCCGAAAAGGCAGCAGACTTTTGTTTTTGTATTATTTTTATAGATTTTTTCGTTTTTTCGCTGAAATATATTGACAAACGTGGGAAAATGTGATAAAATCGAAAATGTGAAAGTAATTTTCACGAAATTTAAAAATGTTTTTCATATTTTCACGATTTTTGTGTCGTAAATCGTGATTTTATGAAAATTATTTTCAGAATTATGAAAGGAGGCAGCGTTATTAACAGAACATTACTGCAGGCTCAGCTCTTATATAACGATATGGGAAATGCTGAAAAGCGCGTTGCGGATTGGCTGTTCTCACACTCGGGCGAAGTATTGCCCTACTCTATAACGGATCTTGCCTCCAAATGTGAAAGCAGCGAGGCAACGATAGTCCGCTTTTCAAAGAGGCTCGGCTGCACGGGATACCAGGACTTAAAGCTGAATCTCGCAAAGGAGCACGACAAAAAGGTCATCACCCCGACAATAACGGGCGAGGATGACACTTATGCGATCTTTGAAAAGGTGTGCAACGACGCTTATATGTCGCTTGAGAGGACGAAGAAGACCCTCTCGCCCGAGGCTATGACGAGGGCGGCGACGGCGATAAGCGAGGCGCGCAGGGTCGTCTGCATAGGACTCGGAGCATCGGCGGCGGTGGCAGAGGACGCGAGCAACAAATTCCTT
Organism: Clostridia bacterium; assembly: GCA_017503105.1. Lineage (GTDB taxonomy): Bacteria > Bacillota > Clostridia > Oscillospirales > CAG-272 > UBA1740. The sequence continues at coordinate 33,125 of JAFVTS010000021.1, read as the reverse complement.
CGCGCGGGGTGCAATTCAAGCTCCTACTCGGACACGCATATGCAAGCCGTTGCCGTTTCCCAGCTGCGGCGTGGCGACTGCCTTATCGGCATCTCGCGCTCGGGCTCGTCGAAGGACATCGTCGAGGCTATGAAGGCGGCGAGGGCGCACGGAGCGTTTACCGTTTCCATCACCTCGCGTGAGCGCTCACCGATAGCAAGGCAGAGCGACGTTATGCTCCTTACGGACACGGAGGAAACGCGCCACAGCTCCCTCGAGCTTTGCTCACATCTTTCAAGACTCGTGGTAATAGACGCTCTTTGCTACAAGATAGTATATCAGAACGAGGAGCGCGCCGCGAGAATAGGCGAGAGCGAGGCTGAGCTCATCTCAAAACGAATCATAGAAGAATAAGAAAACAAAACCGACACTAAACTTGAGGATTTCAAAAAATAAATATAAATCGAAAGGAAAGAAAACAATGAAATCTCCGTACGAAATCAAAAAAGAAATCTGCGAGGTAGGACACAAGCTCTACAACCACGGCTTCGTTGCCGCAAACGACGGTAACATCTCCGTTAAGGTTGGCGAGAACGAGTACTACTGCACACCCACGGGCGTATCTAAGGGCGATCTTACCCCCGATATGATCATCAAGGTCGACAAAAACGGCAACAAGCTTGAGGGCAAGCTCAATCCCTCCTCCGAGATCAAGATGCATATGCGCGTATATCAGGAGCGTCCCGACGTTAACGCCGTAGTTCACGCTCATCCCCCGATCGCTACCGCGTTCACCGTTGCGGGCATCGACCTTGACCAGTACATCCTTCCCGAGGCTGTTCTTACGATAGGCGAGGTTCCCACCTGCGCTTACGGAACGCCCTCCACGATGGAAATTCCCGACTCTCTTGAGCCCTACATCCAGAACCACGACGCGTTCCTTCTTCAGAACCACGGCGCTCTTACCGTAGGATGCAACCTTAACAAGGCGCTCTTCGTTATGGAAGAGGTAGAATTCAACGCAAAGATCTGCAAGTACGCAATGGAGCTTGGCGCCGTTCACGAGATCCCCAACGATCAGCTCAAGAAGCTTATGGACCTTCGTAAGAAGATGAACATTCCCGGTCGTCACCCCGGTCTTGTTATCGAGGAAGAGGCTCCCAAGTGCGACTGCGCATCCGAGGAGCTTATCGCAACGATCACCCGCAAGGTCCTTGAGGCACTCGGAAAATAATCTTCCTTTTAACTATAAAGGAGTCAGGATATGGCAATAAACTGGACAGAAGCACAAATTGAGGAGGTAGTTGCCTCCGTTATAAGGAGCCTTAAGCCCGAGCGTGCCGAGTCTTGCGATAGCTGGAGCGCCGAGTCCTACGGTGGACGCAGGCTCATCGGAGTCTTTGCCGATATGAACGAAGCGATAGAAGCGGCGAGCCGCGGCTACAAAGCCGTTCGCGCAATGACTCTTGAAGAAAGAGAAAAGGTCATCGCAAACATAAGAACGCTCTGCCGCGAGGAGGCTCCCAAGATGGCTGCCCTCGGCGTTGCGGAAACGAAAATGGGCAGAGTCGATCACAAGACGGCAAAGCATATACTCGTTGCCGACAAGACCCCCGGCACCGCGGACATACGCTCCGAGGCAAAGACGGGAGATTTCGGTCTTACGCTTACCGAGATGGCGCCTTTCGGCGTCGTCGGAAGCATAACTCCGTCGACAAACCCCTCGGAAACGGTAATATGCAATTCGATAGGTATGATAGCGGCGGGCAACGGAGTCGTTTTCAATCCGCACCCGAACGCGATAGCCACGTCAAATTACGCGGTCGACCTCGTAAACAGGGCGAGCGCTATGGCGGGCGGCCCCGAGGTCCTCGTGGCATCGGTCGTCAAGCCCACGCTTGAAACGGCGGACGTTATGTATAAGCACCCGAACATCAGACTTCTCGTTTGTACGGGCGGTCCCGGCGTTGTAAAGAGCGTGCTCTCAAGCGGCAAAAAGGCGATAGGCGCGGGCGCGGGAAATCCCCCCGTCATCGTGGACGACACGGCTGACGTGAAGAAGGCGGGAAAGGACATCATTGACGGATGCTCCTTTGACAACAACCTTCCCTGCATCGCGGAGAAGGAGGTATTCGCCTTTGACAGCATCGCGGACGAGTTGATAGGCGCTATGGAAGAAAACGGCGCGTACAGGATCAGCCGAGCGCTTGCGGATAAGCTTGCCGAGATAGTTCTCGTTGACAAAAAGAACCCGAAGACGGGCGTCACGAGCAAGATAGTAAACCGCGACTGCGTCGGTCGTGACGCGCGCGTGATACTTGAAAAGGTAGGTATCCACGTCGGCGATAACGTAAGATGCATAATTTGCGAAACCGATTTCGAGCACCCGTTCGTTCAACACGAATTGATGATGCCCATTCTCCCGATAGTCAGGGTAAAGAACATCGACGAGGCGATAGAACTTGCCGTAAAGGCTGAGCACGGATGCCGTCACACGGCTCATATGCATTCGAAGAACATTGACAACCTCACGCGCTTTGCAAGAGCGGTGGAAACGACGATCTTCGTGAAAAACGCTCCGTCCTACGCGGGAATAGGCTTCGGCGGCGAGGGTCACACGACCTTCACCATTGCAGGTCCCACGGGCGAGGGACTGACGAGCGCAAAGAGCTTCACAAGACAACGCAGATGCGTTATGAGCGAAAGCTTCCGCATTATTTAAGAAAGGCAGAAGACAAAATGAATATTTCAAAGTCACAGGTAGAGAGCATCGTCCGCAAGATAGTAGGCGAGATGGCGCCCGCGGCGAAAACGTCGGCAGGCGTGCCCAAGACGGCTAAGGTCGCAATGCTCACGGCACCGAAAAAAATAGAGGTCAAGGAATTCCCCGTTCCCGCGCTTGAGGACAACGACATTCTCGTCAAGGTGGAGGGCTGCGGCGTGTGCGGCACGGACGTGCACGAATGGCGCGGCGACCCCTTCGGCATAATTCCCGTAACTCTCGGACACGAGGGCACGGGTGAGATCGTCGCTCTCGGAAAAAATATCAAGTGCGATACCGCGGGCAACCCCATCAAGGTGGGCGACAAAATAGTTACGAGCGTTATAAGCTGCGGCGAATGTCAGATCTGCCGCAATCATCCCGCAAACACGAACCTTTGCGACAAGCAGGGCGTGTTCGGACTCATACCCCACGATGACGCACAGCCGCTTACCGGCTGGTTCTCCACGCATCTTCTCATAAGAGGCAAGGGCGCTACGTACTTCGTGGTAAACGACCTCGATCTCAAAGAAAGAATGCTCCTTGAGCTTGCGTGCGTTTGCGTTCACGCGCTCAAAAGAGCGAATACCACGGGTCTTATAAACTTCAATTCCAAGGTCCTCGTTCAGGGACTCGGCCCCGTCGGTCTCGTTATGATAAGCGTTCTTCGTGCGGCGGGTGTTAATCACATCATTGCCATCGACGGAACGCAGAGAAGACTTGATATGGCAAAGAAGCTCGGAGCTAAAACTGTCATCAACTTCAAGGAGCTTACGAGTCTTGACGAGAGAGTGAAGCTCGTCAAGAGCGTTTCCTCGGGCATCGGCGCCGACTTTGCGTTCCAGTGCACGGGCGCACCCGCGGCGGCAAAGGACATCTACGAGTACATACGCCGAGGCGGCGGAATGTGCGAGATGGGCTTCTTCGTCAACAACGGCGACTACACCGTGAACCCGCACTTCGCAATGTGCAACAAGGAGATAAACATCGTCGGCTCTTGGGATTACAGCGCTGACGACTATCCTACGACGGTGGCGTTCCTCCGTCAGGCAAGAGAGATGAACATTCCGATAAAAGAGCTCATCACTCACACCTTCCCCCTCGACAAGCTCAACGAGGCAATGGAGGTCAACGTTTCCCAAGCGGGAATAAAGATCTGCTACGTTGCCGAATAAAGGACGGTAGGACTTTATGGCACTTGGAATGATTGAGGTCTTCGGCTTCGCGACCGCGATAGTCGTGGCAGACGCTATGGCAAAGGCGGCAGACGTAGAGGTCGTGGCAATAGACAAAAACAAGCCTGCGGCAGGCGACGCGGCAAAAGTGCCTCTCGTTATGGCTGTCAAGGTAGAGGGTTCGGCGGCTGCGGTCGAGGCAGCCATCGCGGCAGGCAAGGCTGAGGCTGAAAAAAGAGAGCTTTACATCACCCACAAGGTGATAGCAAGACAAAGCGAGGACATAGAATGGTTCGCCCGTCTTTCAGCTCTCGGAAAAGACAAATTAAGATAAATTAAATTTAAAATAAAATTAAAACAAACAAAAAGGAGAACACAAAAAATGATGGAAGCACTCGGAATGGTTGAGACCAGAGGTCTCGTTGCGGCGATCGAAGCTGCGGACGCAATGGTAAAGGCGGCAAACGTCGTTCTTATCGGAAGCGAGAAGATCGGCTCGGGTCTTGTAAGCGTTATGGTTCGCGGAGACGTCGGAGCTGTTAAGGCTGCAGTTGAAGCAGGCTCTGCCGCTGCAAACGCACTCGGCGAGGTCATCGCTACTCACGTTATCCCCAGACCCCACGCAGACGTTGAAAAGCTTCTTCCCGCTACGAAATAATAACGGTGTGGCTTATCAATGAAGGCAATAGCGTTACTTGAAGTGCAGGCAATGGTTGCCGCTATAACGGGACTTGACGCTATGGTCAAAGCTGCTGACGTGAAGCTCATTCACGTGGAAAAACGCCTCGGCGGCAGACTCGTAACGGTCGTCGTCGAGGGCGAGGTTTCCGCAGTCAGCGCGGCTCTTGAAGCAGGCGCTTTGGCGGCGGCGGAGGTCGGAAGTGTCAAGTGCAAAGAGGTAATAGCACGCCCGCACCCCGACGTTATGAGATTCTTAACGACGGGCTGACAAACGGTTTTTAAGGTCGCAGGACTTTAAAATATAATACGAAATATCAAAAAAATTAAAACAGGAGGACACAGGCAATGGAAGCACTCGGAATGGTTGAGACCAGAGGTCTCGTTGCGGCAATCGAAGCTGCGGACGCAATGGTAAAGGCGGCAAACGTCGTTCTTATCGGAAGCGAGAAGATCGGCTCGGGTCTTGTAAGCGTTATGGTCCGCGGAGACGTCGGAGCTGTTAAGGCTGCAGTTGAAGCAGGCTCTGCCGCTGCAAACGCACTCGGCGAGGTCATCGCTACTCACGTTATCCCCAGACCCCACGCAGACGTTGAAAAGCTTCTTCCTTCTATTAAGTAATTCCGGAAGAAGAAAATCGGTATCCAAAGGCGAAAGCCTTTGGGTACTGCGAAAAGATCCGAGCAAGCACCCGCTTGGGTATTTTCGCAGTACGGCATCTCATAAAAAAGAAAGGACGAAAGAAAAATGGATCTGACACCCGAAAAAATAGCCGAGCTCGTAAAGCAAGTTATAAACGAAATAAATACCCCTACCCCGTGTGAAGAAAACAACGGCGAAGTGCCGGTCGGAATCTCTAACAGACATATACATTTGTCGGCGGAGGATCTTGAAACGCTCTTCGGAAAAGGCTACGAGCTGACGCCCGTAAAGGACCTCTCCCAGCCCGGGCAGTACGCTTGCCGCGAGCTTCTTACGATAGTGGGTCCGTCGCTTCGCCCTATTGAAAACGTCAGAGTCCTCGGTCCTGTAAGAAAAACGTCGCAGGTCGAGATATCACTCACCGATTCATACGTTCTCAAGGTGAAGCCCCCCGTCAGAGAATCGGGAAACATAAAGGGCTCGTCCCCTATCACGATAATAGGACCTAAGGGCGTGGTCAGTCTTGCGGAGGGCTGCATAATCGCAAACAGACACATACATATGTCACCAAGCGAGGCTAAGGCGTTCGGCATCTCGGACGGTGAGACGGTTACGGTCGACGTCCTCGGCAAAAGAAGAACGCGATGGTATGACGTTCAAGTCAGAGTTCACGAGAATTTCAGACTTGAGATGCACGTCGACACCGACGACGCAAACTCCGCGGGAATCGGTAACGGCTTTAAAGTAAAAATCGTTAAGGAATAAGGAGATCTTATTATGTTAAGAGGAATTATAAGGGGCAACATCGTTTCCACGAGAAAGCAGGAATCGCTCGTCGGAAGCAAATTTATGGAGGTCCAGATCATTGAAAACGGCGATCTGACCGATAAATACATCATAGCCATCGACAGCGTTGGCGCGGGCATCGGCGAGACCGTCCTCATAACGACGGGCAGCTCCGCGCGCCTTGCGCTCCACAACACGTCGGCTCCTGCGGATGCCGTTATCGTAGGTATCGTAGACTGATTTAAAGGACTGAAGAATGGAACTTAGAGAGCTTATGAAAGAAGCCGGACTCGTCGGTGCCGGCGGAGCCGGGTTCCCCTCTTACGCAAAGCTTAACGAGGGGGCAAAAACCCTCGTTATAAACGGCTCGGAATGCGAGCCGCTTCTTTACACCGATTACGCTATACTTGAGCGTGAGCTTGACACCGTGCTGACGGGCATAAAGACGGTCCTTGACGGCACGGGGATCAAAAACGCCCTGCTCTGCGTAAAGCCCCACACGGCGAAAAGTCTTTCTCTTTCCGACGGTGAGAGCCTCGGAGGCGGTACCCGTGTTAAAATTTTGCCCGACAGCTATCCTATCGGAGATGAGATCTCTCTCATTTTCGAGGCGATCGGGAAGGTCGTCAGACCCGGTGCCTTGCCGATAAGCGTCGGGGCTATCGTATATAACGTCGAGACGATGTACAACCTCGGAAGGTACGTGCTTTATTCGGAGCCCGTTTTTATGAAATGGCTGACCGTCGGCGGAGACGTTAAAAGTCCTTGCGTTATAAAAGTGCCCGTCGGCACCCGCGTGTCCGACCTCTTTAAAAGGCTCGGCATAACTGTCGACGGCGAGCACACCGTGATAGACGGCGGCCCGTCGATGGGTAAGATAATAAACCCCGCCACCGCCACGGTAAAAAAGACCACCTCGGGCTTGCTCGTTCTTCCGAAAAACATACAGGCGTCAGAGGCAAAGCTCATAAACGAAAAATTGTCCGTCGCGAGAGCGGAAACGGCGTGCTGTCAGTGCACGAGGTGCACGGATATGTGTCCTCGCCACCTGCTCGGATATCCGCTTGAGCCGCACAAAATGGTCAGAACGGCGATGGGCGCGGCAAAAGCTATGCCCGAAATGGTGATAAACGCGACGCTCTGCTGCGGATGCGGAATATGTGAAAGCCTCGCCTGCAGTCAGGGCATCTCACCTAAGGCGGTAATAAACAACTACAAGGAGCTTCTCTCACAAAACAAGATGCGTTATTCGACGAACACCGACGTCGACGTCAGGGCGGAGCGCGAATACAGAATGATACCCACCGCTAAGTGGAAATCAGCGCTCGGAATTGCAAAATTTGACACGCCCCCCGTGATCTTAGGCGAAATTTCGGATTTTGACCGAGTTGAGATCCCGCTTTCGGCTCATATCGGAGCCCCAAGCGTGCCCACGGTGAAAAACGGAGCCACCGTCCGCACAGGAGAGAAAATAGCGGACGCGTCAAGCGGACTTTCCGTTCCCCAGCACGCATCCGTCACGGGGCACGTCAGCGTTCTTTCCGATAAAATAATTATTTGTAAGGTAAAGTGAAATGTATAAGGCTATAGGAGTAATAGAACTCAAAAGCATACCGAAAGGTGTGGAGGCGGCAGACGCCGCGCTTAAAAGCGCAAATATAGATATGGTTTCCGCACACCCCGCCTGTCCGGGAAAATACGAAATAATACTTACAGGCTCTATTTCCAACGTCAGCGCCGCCGTAAGTCACATAAACTCAAAATTTGACGGCTACGTTATAGACTCGTCGGTGATGGGAACGATAGACGAGCAGGTCATAGCAGCGCTCTTCAGCACGGGCGAAGGCGAGCGTTGCGGCTCACTCGGACTCATCGAGACCTTCTCCGCGGCAAGCGCGATAAAGGCAGCCGACCTTGCCGTCAAAACGGCGAAAGTCAAGATATACGACCTTCGAGTCTCGCGCGGAATGGGCGGCAAGGGCGTTGTTATGCTGACGGGTGACATAGGCGACGTCAGCGCCGCCGTTGAAGCGGGTGCGGAATACGCAAAAGGCGTCGCTTCCCTCTCATCGACCGCGGTAATAGCCGCGCCGCACGAGGACCTTTGGTCACAGATGTAATTCTTCGAGAAACGGGATGAACGTTATGGAAAACATAAAATTTCAAATAGAGAAAAGCTCAAGAATAGAAAAACTCATAAGCACGCTTTACGAGAATATGCCCGAGATAGAATCCTCGCGCGGCATACTCATCACCGAGAGCTATAAAATGACCGAAGCTCTTCCGATAATAAAGCGCCGAAGCGCGGCTTTTGCCCACATTCTGCGTAACATTCCGATAATTATAAGAGACGGAGAGCTTATCGTCGGCTCAGCGACCCTCGCACCGAGAGGCTGTCAGGTATTCCCCGAATACTCTTACGAGTGGCTTCTTTCTGAGCTCGATACGGTTTCGACGAGAGCGGCAGACCCGTTTTACATAAGCGAAAAGACGAAGGCGGAGCTCCGCGAGATATACCCTTGGTGGCACGGCAAGACCTGCTCCGACCTTGCGAGGGCTAATATGGCTCCCGAGGCGTACGCGGCGTTCACGGAGCACGCGATATTCACACCGGGCAATTATTTCTACAACGGCATAGGTCACGTTTGCGTAGATTACGCGAAGGTTCTCAAATCAGGATATCGCGGCATAATAAGAGAGGCTGAGGCGGCACTTGACGCCCTTGACTTCTCCGACCCCGAATATATAAAGCGCACGGCTTTTCTTGAGGCGGTGATAGAAAGCTGCGAGGCGGTAATAGATTACGCGAAAAGGTACGCCGACCTCGCTTTGGAAAAAGCGAACGCGGAGAGCTCTCCCGCAAGGCGCTCGGAGCTTCTCAGAATAGCTAAAAACTGCACACGGGTGCCCGAGTTCGGTGCTGAGAGCTTCTACGAGGCTTGCCAATCCTTCTGGTTCGTTCAGCTCCTTTTGCAGGTGGAGTCGAGCGGACACTCGATCTCCCCCGGGCGCTTCGACCAATATATGTACCCCTACTACAAGAAGGACGTCGACAGGGGGCTTATCACAACCGAAGCGGCGCAGGAGCTCATCGACTGCATTTGGGTCAAGCTCAACGACATAAACAAGGTAAGAGATGCGGCATCGGCTGACGGCTTTGCGGGCTACGGAATGTTCCAGAACCTCATCGTCGGCGGTCAGGATATACACGGAATGGACGCGACCAACGACCTTTCCTATATGTGCCTTGAGGCGTCTATGCACGTCCCTCTCCCTCAGCCTTCTATTTCCATAAGAGTGTGGAACGGCTCACCCGAGCCCCTGCTTCTCAAGGCGGCGGCACTCACAAGACTCGGCACGGGTCTTCCCGCTTATTATAACGACGAGATAATCATTCCCTCCATTATGGCAAGAGGACTTACGCTTGAGGACGCCAGAGATTATTGTATAATCGGTTGCGTTGAGCCTCAAAAGGCGGGCAAGACCGACGGCTGGCACGATGCGGCATTCTTCAATATGTGCCGTCCTATGGAGCTTGCGTTCTCGCGCGGTTACGACAAGGGCACGAAGATAGGGGTTGATACCCCCGACGTTTCCGAGATGAAGAGCTTTGAGGAATTCTACGACGCGTACAAGGCTCAGCAGTCGTATATGATAAAACTGCTCGTCAACGCCAACAACGCCATAGACGCGGCGCACGCGGTGCGTTGCCCGCTGCCCTTCCAATCCTGTATGGTAGAGGACTGTATCGGACGCGGAAAATCGCTCCAAGAGGGCGGCGCCGTATATAACTTCACAGGTCCTCAGGGCTTCGGTATTGCAAACAACACCGACGGTCTTATCGCAATAAAAAAGCTCGTTTTTGAAGAAAAACGCTTTACTCTCCCCGAGCTTCGCGACGCGCTTGAAGCGAACTTCGGCTACGGCTACACCCCCGCGGCTGCCGAGAAGATGACGGTCGAGGTGGCGAAGAAGCTTTCGGAATACGGAATGGAAATAAACGACTCCGCAATACGCACGATATACGAGGAGCTCGTAACGGCGTCAGCGCTTGACGAGGGGCTGAAGACGAGATACCGCGAAATAAAGCGTATGATAGAAGAGGAAGCGCCGAAATACGGAAACGATATTTACGAGGTGGATATGTTCGCGCGTGACGTTGCGAACACCTACACCAAAGAAGTGGAAAAATACAAGAACGTGCGCGGAGGCGTTTTCCAAGCAGGACTTTACCCTGTTTCGGCAAACGTGCCCCTCGGAGCTGAAACGGGCGCAACGCCCGACGCAAGACTTGCGTACACGCCCCTTGCCGACGGAATAGGTCCCGCATCGGGCAGAGACGTCAAGGGCCCGACGGCTACGGCAAATTCCGTGGCAAAGCTTGAGCAGGGCGTGGCGTCGAACGGCACTTTGCTCAATCAGAAGTTCCATCCCTCTGCTCTTGCGGGAATGTCGGGACTTACAAAATTCGTCGCGCTCATACGCTCCTATTTCGATCAGAAGGGTATGCACGTTCAGTTCAACGTCGTCACGCGGGAAACGCTTCTTGACGCGCAAAAGAACCCCGAAAAATACAAAACTCTCGTCGTCAGAGTGGCAGGATACAGCGCGCTGTTCACAACGCTCTCCCGCTCACTTCAGGACGATATTATAGCAAGAACCGAGCAAGGCTGGTAAAAAGGCACGGGAAAGGAGGTACCACGCTTGGAAAAGACGAAAGGACGGATATTCAATATCCAAAGGTTTTCAATACACGACGGTCCCGGTATAAGAACGATAGTGTTCTTCAAGGGCTGCGTGCTTAGATGCGCGTGGTGCTCAAACCCCGAGTCGCAGAATTTCGATATAGAAAAGCTTTCGGAAAACGGGCGTGAGAAGACCGTCGGCCGCGACGTCACGGTCGAGCAGATAATGCCCGAAATACTCGCCGATCTTCCGTATTACAGAAGAAGCGGCGGCGGTGTTACCATCTCGGGCGGCGAGGTGCTCTGTCAGACGGATTTCGCCGCGGAGCTTTTAAGAGAGTGCAAGGAATGCGGCATTCATACCGCGATAGAAACGGCGGCGTCGCTCCCCTTTGAAAAATTTGAGAAGATTCTCCCCTACCTTGACCTTTGCCTTATGGATATAAAGCATATGGACCCCGAAAAGCACAGAGAATACACGGGCAGGGATAACGCTCTCATTCTTGAAAACGCAAGAAGGCTTTCGGAGAGCGGCGTCGAGCTTATAATAAGAACGCCCGTCATTCCCACCTTCAACGACACGAGGGAGGATATAAAAGCGATCTCCGATTTTGCCCGCTCGCTCAAAGGCGTAAAAGAACACCATCTCCTTCCCTATCACAGGCTCGGAAGTGACAAATACGCGGGGCTTGGCAGAAATTATTCTATGAAGGATATTCTGCCCCCGAGCGACGAAAAAATGAGATACCTGCTCTCCGTAGCGGAGGAATCGGGTCTCAGTTGTCAGATCGGCGGCTGACGTCAACGAAGAGCGCCACATCGAAAGGATATTATTATGGAACTTAAAGAAAATATGAGAATAGTGCAAGAGCTCGTCCCCGGCAAGCAGGTAACGCTCTGCCATATAATCGCAAACCCCGACGACGTGCTTTACACGAAGCTCGGTCTTGACCCCAAGACGGACTATTCAAGAAGCGCGATCGGCATTCTTACCGTAAGCCCTGCGGAAAGCGCGGTCATAGCCGCGGACATCGCCATCAAATCATCGGGCGCGGACATCGGATTTGTCGACAGATTTACGGGCACGCTCATCATCTCGGGCAGCGTTTCAAGCGTGGAATCGGCATTCACGGCTATAAGAGAATACGTTATCGACAGGCTCGGCTACACCTGCTGCGAGATAACGAGAACTTAAAAATGAAAAAGATAATTCTCATAGGGCGCGTCGCGGCGGGAAAGACCACCCTTACCCAAGCGCTCCGTGGCGAGGAAATACATTACTATAAAACGCAATACATAAACTACCTTGATTCGGTGATAGACACCCCCGGCGAATATACGGAGCTCAGGCAAACGAGCGGCGCTTTGGCTCTTTACGCATACGAGGCGGACGTTGTTGGGCTCGTGCTGAGCGCAAACGAGCCGTATTCAATATTCTCACCGTGTATCACCAGCCTCGTAAACCGAGAGGTCATCGGCATAATTTCGGGAATAGATAAGCCCGACGCCAACGTCGAGCGTGTTGAGAGGTGGCTCCGACTTGCGGGATGTAAAAGGATTTTCCCCGTCAGCGCCATCACAGGCGAGGGACTTGCGGATATTATCGCGTTTCTTGCCGGTGACGACACGAAGGGACTAAAGCAGGAGGACGGCAAATGAGCAAAACGAAAGTTATAGCCTTTGCGAACAACAAGGGCGGAAGCGGCAAGACCACGACGGCGTCAAACGTCGGCTGCGCTATGGCAAAGCTCGGCAAAAAGGTGCTTCTCATCGACGCGGATATGCAGATGAATCTGACCCTCTCTCTCTTTGATGAGGAAAGAGCGCTCGGATTTGCCGAGAGCGGAAAAAATCTTTACACCGCCGTAAAGGAAGAGCGCGAGCTCTCCGAATTCATCGTAAATACGGACTACGAGGGACTTGACATCGTGCCCTCCACGCCTCTTATGAGCTCCGTGGAATTCGACCTTTTCACGAAGTGGCAGAGGGAATTTATTCTGAAAAAGATCCTCGCGCCGACGGTCGCCCTCGGATATTACGACTTCGTTCTGATAGACGCGCCGCCAACGCTTGGCGGATGGGTTATGAACGTGATGTGCGCATCGGACTTCGTGATAATTCCCGTTGAAGCAAGCCCGTGGGGGCTTTTCGGTCTTGCGAATATGTTTGACTTTATAAATCAGGTGAAAAGCATAGCCCCGAGGCTTGAGGTAATGGGAATTGCCATAACCAAGGCGGACGAGAGAAAGAACTACTTCAAGCAAACCGTTGAAGCGCTGAAGGACGGCGACGTTGCAAGACTCTTTGGGACTTACATAAGAGTTGACAGCGCGATAGAATGGTCGCAGGACAACAGCCGCCCCGTCGTGGCGTACAAAAAGTATTCAAGAAGCGCAATAGAATATACAAAGCTTGCAAAGGAGATCATAGAATATGCCGATAGGTAAGAGCTCAATAAAAAGAGTCAAGGACGGATATTCAAACGTAAAGAGCACAGCCCCCGATATGGAGAACAGCACCGTGCTCGCAAACCCCGCGCCCGAGGTCGTAGAAATGGTCGCACCGAAAAAGAAGGCTGCGCCTAAAGCAGCCCCCAAAGCGTCTGCAAAAAAATCAGCTCCGAAAAAGGCGACGCCGAAGAAGAAAACGGCACCCAAAATATCGGCGAACGAAGAAAGACCCGAAGGCTTCAAAAAAATCGCCCTTGGCGACGAAATGCCCACGTATTTGCTTTGATCCTCTAATACGATCAAACCAAAAAAATCCAAACAAAAAAACAAAATCAAGGCCGACGGCGATCGACCTTGATTTTTTCTTTATACCGGGCAAAATAATATCGTCAAAGCATAAAACTTACACTACTAAAAAGACCTTACTTATATCTTACGGGGTTGTCCGTTTCACCAAGCAGATAATCTATACTCGTATTGTAAAATCTTGCGAGTTTGATCAAAACGGGTGTAGGAATATCGTTTTCTCCCGTTTCATATTTTGAATAACCCGTCTGCGACATTCCCAACATTTTAGCAACTTGGGTCTGGTTCATATCTTTATCTTCTCTCAAATCGCGAATTCTTTGATATTTCATTCTTCCCTCCCCCAAAAGCCTATAATAAAATTATACCTAATCTGTTTCAGGGTATTGACTTTTAACCTAAAACAGGTTATAATGTTTTTGTATTAAATTCATTCTTACGTTTTTCGGTGTACGTAATTTGAATTTTATATATATTTTTTACTTTTTGAGGAGGAATTTTCAATGAAAAGAATTATAAGTTTTTTGCTTCTTGTAACGATCGTAACGATCAGCCTTGCTTCTTGCTCTGGATCTGCGGAACGATACGAGCTTGTCGATATGGATTTTCCCGGGGTGTCGGTAGAAGCATACGAATACAATTACATTGAGTTCAATGAAAAAGACAAGACTTATACACTTGAAAACGAAGCGAAGCAAAACAATGTTGTAACCAAACAGACCGGTTCGTACACGGTAGATGATGACGGATACATTACCTTTACCAACGACGATAATCCTAACGCTCCGTACATTCTTTACTCCAACGAAAAATGCTATTTTCAAGGAGATTGCTTCTATGCCGAAGCAAACATTCCCGGCATTGGCAAAGTTTCAATGACTTTCTCTAAATAATCTAAAAACATTCATTATACGTTCACCTTTACGAAAAACACCGAGTTACGCGCCCGTTTTTGCTTTAAAGATTATTCTTGAAATTAAATAACACCCCTAACAGCAAAGCCCATACAAGCTTACTGTTAGGGGTGTTTGGTTCAAGCAAGCACAGCTTTGCCGCGCGGCTTGAACTTTTTTTAATTACTGAGTTCTCAGCGCCTCTATGGGATCCTTCTTTGCGGCGCTTCTTGCGGGGATAAGACCCGAGATAAGCGTAAGACCGACGCTGAGCGCTATGAGAATAAGAGAGTGATACCACGTCAGCATTACGAGATTCGGTATTCCGATTATCGCCTTCAGAATGATGTTCGCTACCAGAGCGACAAGCCCCGTTGCGGCAATTCCGATAATTCCCGAGAGAAGACCGATAATGAACGTCTCCGCGTTGAAGAGGTGGCTGACGTCCTTTTTCCGTCCTCCGAGGGAGCGGATTATACCTATCTCCTTGACTCGCTCAACTACTGAAACGTAGGTGATGATTCCTATCATTACCGTTGAAACGATAAGCGAGATGGACGTAAACGCGATAAGCGCCGTGGACACAATGTCTATCATATTGTTTATAAGACCTATGATGAGCTCAAGGGTGTCGGTATAATTGATCTTTTCCATTGGATCTTCGTGAGTTTCGTTCCACTTGTCAAGGTAGTCGGTGACGAGATACTTGGAGTCAAAATCGTTCGGATATATTGCGACGAAATTGGGCACCGTTTCTCCGCCCACGTTGCGCGAGGAGAGGCTCTTCGTTTCAAGAGAGGTGATAATTGCCGTGTCGGTCTCTATCTTCTGAAGCTTATCTCTAACCTCGGGCGGCATCATAGACATCATCATATTCATAGATGAGTTCTGACCGACGATATTGACCGTGGTCTTAGTTTCTCCCTGAATTTTCTCACCTATGGGATATATCTCGTCTACGTACGAAATTCCGCTATACAAATAGTAGCCCTGAGGTGCGGTTACGGGCGTTGACGTGCCAGCGTCTTCCGCCCCGGGAGTGCTCGGGAGAGAGGGGAGCTTTGGCTCTATCAGGCTTATAGAGCTTTGAATGAGTCTTCCGCTTTCCTTATTTTCTTTCGTTCCGTCCTCTTGCGTTACCCAACCTTTTTCGTAAAGAGCCTTTACTATCGCACTGTCTGCGTTAGCGCTTATTATGTGCTCCGCGAGCTTTTCGGTATAATAGATACCCGACGTCATACAGCCGTACGACGTATTCTCGTTAGGCACGAGCACGCCCGTCACGGTAAGCTCGACGGCTCCCGTCTTGTCAAAGCCCTCCGACGTGGGATGATAATCAAACTCGTTGTTCATAGTGACGGTATGTCCGTCTACCGTAACCGTCTTGAAAGGCTCCGTGGGAACGGTAAACACCGTATCGTTGTCATAGTAATAAAACTTTTTTCCAACGAGCTCGGAATAATCAAAGTAGGTGGGATACTTGCCCTGATAGTTCTGATCTACCGCGTGCTGTACGAGATTCTCGAATTCAGCCTGCGTGTAGTATCCGAGTCTTGCCAAGAGAATATCGGCGAGCCTCTGATCGGAATCAAGAACCAGCATTATCTCGTTATGCCCGCTCGCCACTTTACCGTGCACCTGATACTGCGCCTTTATATATTCGGCGTTGTTGGGCGCAAGCTGGAATGACGGCACGAGCGTTTCAACAAGATCCGCGTAATCCTCATACCCCTCGAGGCTTGAGAGGACTGCAAGGCATCTGTTGGTAAGAGCCGTTATCGATATTTCCTCGGTCATACCCGGGTCGTCGTTGACGGAAAAATCGGTGTACACGTTGTGCTCAAGACCGATGCCGTAGCCAAACTTCATTGCCGCGAAATATTCGTCGGGCATTGCTTTTACGTAATCAATATACTCTTTGGTAATGACGTTGGTAGTAGTCATCTCGTCAACGTCCGCGCCCATTTCAACGAGCTGTTTTACTATTTCGTTGACGTACGCTCTGTTAGCTTCCTTTACAAGCTCCTCCCTTTGCTCGGGAGTCATCATCTTGCTCATAGCGTCAAGGTTCAGGGCGGTTTCCTGAATAGTTATCGGGTTGCCCGAGAGCATATCGTCCTGCATTGACGCAACGTAGCCCTTGATGCCCGTCGAAAAGGCGAGGACGACGGCAATGCCGAAGATGCCGATGGAGCCCGCGATGCCAACCATCACAGTTCTGCCTTTTTTGGTAAGAAGGTTTTTCGCCGAGAGCTTGAAGGCTGTCCAGAACGACATCTTTGCCTTTTCCTTTTTCGGCTTCACGGGCGCTTTTTTCTTTCCCACCTCGGCGCTCTGCTCTTCGAGCTTCAAGCGCTCTTCTTCCTCGGCGGCGATAAGAGCAAGGCGAGCCTTTTCCTCCTCCGCCTCCTCCTCAGGCGTCATCGGGTTCGTGTCCTCAACGACGAGACCGTCAAGAAGTCTTACTATTCTCGTGGAATACTTTTCTGCAAGCTCGGGGTTGTGAGTGACCATAATAACGAGCCTCTCACCCGCTATCTCGCGGATAAGGTCCATTATCTGCACGCTCGTCACCGTGTCAAGAGCTCCCGTCGGCTCGTCGGCAAGAAGTATTTCGGGATTATTTACGAGAGCTCTTGCTATCGCGACTCTTTGGCACTGACCGCCCGAGAGCTGATTGGGCTTCTTGTAATACTGACCCGCAAGACCGACCTTGTCAAGAGCAGCCTTCGCGCGCTCGATACGCTCCTCCTTACTGATGCCTGCGATGGTAAGCGCAAGCTCGACGTTTGAAAGCACGTTCTGGTGCGGAATAAGGTTATAGCTCTGGAAGATGAACCCGACTCTGTGGTTTCTGTAAACGTCCCAATCCCTGTCGCGGTATGATTTGGTGCTTCTTCCGTTTATTACGAGGTCGCCCTCGGTATAGTGGTCAAGACCGCCGATGATGTTAAGTAAAGTCGTCTTTCCGCAACCCGACGGGCCGAGGATAGAGACGAATTCCTTTTCTCTGAACGATATATCAATGCCCTTCAAGGCATTGACGGTTTCCGAAGACGTCACGTAATCCTTTGTAATTTTTTCAAGATGGAGCATCTTTTTCGCTTCGTTTCCTTTCATTCCCTTTTGTTTGTTAAGTATATTCTACTCGCAAAATATGAATATTTCTATAATATAGGAAAAATTTTTATATAAAATACCGCGGGTAGGGAAATTCATCCCCTCCGCGGTATCATTTTATTCAAACATAAGCGTAATTATTTCAAATCCTCCGAATGGAACGCTGACTTTGCCGTTTTCTATCGGAAGCTCTCTGACCTTTCTTTCGAGCAAATCGGTGATGAAGCATTTTTCGGCGTCGAATCCGACGCTCACGCTCGCCGTGCACTTGATGTTCTTGCTCTCATAAAGTCTTACGACGGTAGCTGCGGAGTCCTCGGCCTCCTTCACAACCTCGCAAATAACGTTCTCGCGGTCAAGCGATATGAGCGAATAGCTCTCGGGAACGCTGCTGCCATTACCGCTTGCAGGAACGGCGCGCATAGGATAGTTGAGATAGTATGCCGCTCTTTGAACATCCGACCGAACGAAGGTTCCCTTGTGAGGCATAAGCGAATAGGTAAATTCGATCTTGCCCTGGTCTGCGTCCTTCCACGGGGCGGTGGGAGATTTGAAGAGGGAGAGCTGGATGACGCCCGAATGAATGTCGTGACCGTACTTGCAATCGTTCATTATGGCAACTCCGTAATCGCCCTCGGAAATATCTGCATACTTCTGCGCACAGACCTCGAATTTCGCCTTATCCCAAGAGGTGTTGAAATGCGTCGGGCGCTCGGTAGTGCCAAACTGAATTTCATAAGTCGCCTTGTCGGCGTTTATATCAACAGGGAACGCCGCCTTTACCATAGTATGGTGCTGATGCCAATCAACAGAGGTTTCAAAGTCTATACTCTCGCCGAAGTCGGTGAACCACACGGTCTGCTCTATCACGGACGAAAGGTAGGGGCGTGTCACTTTAATTCCCTCTCTCACACCGTCGGAAACCCTCTCTGCCGATGAAAAATCAAGAAGAGGCTTATAGTCGTCCTTTGAGTAGGACTGCCACTCCCACGCATCATAAACGTCGGGATAGTCAGCGAAGATCCTGATCTCGTTACCCTTGCCCGAGAGCACCTCGCGCCCTGCGAATTTATCAAAAATGCTTTCTATTTGCCAGAACCCGTCGAATTTCACCTTGTATCTGTCGGTGTCGACCGTCTTTCCGTCTATCCTTACGTGATTTTCCTTGACGAGCTCACTTTCCTCTACGCGCTTATATCCCTTCTGGGGAATGCCTCTTACGTAAGCACTGACGCCGTCGACCTTAACGATGCCGTTTCCTTCAAAAGAGTGCGGATTGAAGATTACGTAGGCACCCGTGTTAAGTTTTTCGGCTATTTTTTCCTCTGCTGCGGCGCGTGCGGTATTACCTGTTTCGAATATCCTTGCGTAATCTATGTCGCACTGATCGTATACGGGACCGATGGACGAGCCCGGGATAACGTCGTGGAACTGATTGTTGAGTATCTCCTCCCAGCCTGCCTGAAGCTCCGCCTTCGGGAACTTCGCGCCAAGAAGCTTGCCCGCAAGGACGGAGAGGTTTTCCGCATCCGCATAGAGGAACTCACTCCTTCTGTTGTTACGCTTATTCTTGGAGATGGAGGTGTACGTGCCTCTGTGGAATTCAAGGTAAAGCTCGCCGCGCCACTCGGGAAGGAGCCTGTTTTCTTTTATTTTCTCTCCGAGAGATGCGAGAAAATCTCCCGCAAACTTCATCTCCGAGCGCGGCACGCCGGGTATGCCCTTTTCGGTCCTTCTCAAATATTCAAGATGCTCTGCCGTAGGGCCTCCGCCGCCGTCACCGAAGCCGAAGGTGACTATGGACTCGTTGGAAAGATTTTTGTTTTGATAGCGATAGTACGAGCCTGCAAGCATTGCGGGCTTCGTATTTCCGACGTAGGTAGTTCCACGCACGGGTGCTTTTCCTCTTACCTTATCCTGAGCGGTGAGGAAGTGCGTATTTATTCCCGTGCCGTCGATTCCGTACCACTTGAAGGTGTCGTATGGCATCTGATTCGTTTCGTTCCAGCTGATTTTGGACGTTACGAACCAATCGACGCCGCTCTTTTTAAGTATCTGCGGCATAGCTGCCGAGTAGCCGAAGACGTCGGGCAGCCAAAGCACGCGGCTCTCAACACCGAACTCGTCGCGGAAAAAGCGCTTGCCGTACATTATCTGTCTTACAAGGCTCTCGCCCGAGGTAAGGTTGCAGTCCGCCTCGACCCACATAGCGCCTTCGGGCTCCCATCTGCCCTCTTTTACCCTTTCTTTAAGCTCCGCGTAAAGCTCGGGCGCCTCTTCCTTCAGATACTTATAAAGGAGGGGCTGAGATGACATAAATTTGTACTCGGGATAGCGCTTCATAAGCTCAAGCACCGTGCCAAACGAGCGCTGTACCTTTTCTCTCGTCTGTCTGAAGGTCCATCTCCAAGCGCAGTCTATATGCGTGTGACCGATGCAGGCGGCGACCTCCGCGCTCTTACCGCACCACTCGCCGTAAAACTTCTCACGCATAAACTCGCGTGCACGCCTTACCGACTCAAAGAACGCCACATCTCCGACGTTGTAAAGATCAAGCATAGACACCGCCTCGTCAAGAAGGGCAAGCGTCGTCGCGTATTCTCCCGAATATTCATCAAGAAAACCGACCGTTTCAAACGCCACTTTAATGTCGTAATAAAGTCCTGTCGCGTCCTCGTTCACGTTCCGAAGGTGAAGAAAAAGGCGCGTTTTCGGATGCGAGGGGCCCGTGTAGCCGTAAAGATAAACGTCATATTCCCCCTTCTCACCATCAAGTATAACGGCGGTGTGGTTTATGTCAGCCCCCTGCCTCAGCGCACCGTCAACGTAAACTATGTACTGCGGATTGCAAGCATCCCAAGTGCCGTCGTTTTCAGAAGCAACTAAAAGCTCAAGCGGCGCACTCCTCATATTTTCGGGCACCTCTATTTTTGCGTGAAACCACGCGTGCGAGTCATCGCCCGTGCCCCACTGCGCGCCCCATTCGTAGGGCACAAACTCCGTTTTCGGCGGCGTGTTCCCTTTCTTATAATCCGCCTCGCAGTATTCTATTCCACTGACGCGAACGGCGTTATAATACCTGTTCTCGTTTATAATATCAAGATACCTTTTTATCTTACGCGTTTGTACAGTGTGCATTTTACTCTCCTCTTTTTTTGTTTTGCGCCTTACTGTAAAGAATGCTCTTTGATTCCTTTACGCTTCTATAATAACATACTATACCCGTCAAAGCTATAAAATCTTTGACCAAAAATATCAAATATTTGTCATAAATTATTTTCAAATGTTAATCTGCGCTGTATTTCGGCGGCGCCTCTTATGAGAATTGCGCGCAGCTTTTCAAGCTCTTCATCACCGATCCCCTCGTCCCAAGCGGCAAGACCTACCGCGCCTACGCAGTGTTTCTTGTCAAATATCGCCCTTGCTATGCCGAGAGCGGGTCTGTCATTCCTTGAACCGTGTCTTCCCGTAATAACGATTTTTTGTTTTCTTATATTTTTTAATTCCGACAAAAGCGACTCTATGCCGTCGACCTCGTCCCAGTGTCCCCTAGGCGGCGGTCCGTGCTTTTTGTATACCGCTATTACGTCCTCGTCGCTCATTTCGGCAAGGATAGCTCTGCCCGTTGCGGTCCTGTATATATCGTCAATTCTTATCTGCGCCCGCTCCTTGAACATATTTTGCGAAGTGTCGTAAGTGTCTATTATAAATTTGTCGGAATTTTTGATTACCGACAAAATGACAGCGGCACAACTCTTTCTCTCCATATACCTCATAACGGGGCGGCAAATCGAGATGAGCTTTTCCTCATACCTTCCGTACCGCGTGAGATAATACGCCCCGGGGCCAAGGGTGTATCCCACGGTATGCGATATGCGAAGAACGTATCCCTCTTCGGCGAGAGTTTTGATAATATGTGCGCACGTCGGCTTCGGATAGCCCGTGCGCTCCGATATTTCAGCTAAGGTGAGCGCACCGCCCGCGGCATCAGAGATGACGGAGAGTATTTTCATCGCTTTTCTTACCGATTCTATCATACGAAAAATCCTTTTTATTTTATTTTAACACAAACGAATCAGGCTTGTCAATATTTCACAATGTGAAATTTGTTGACACACGATTAACGCTTTGATATAATTTTTAAAAAACCGTTAACGGAGGTATTTAAAATGGAGCTCAATCAACCTTATTACATCGACGTTCGAAGGGATGCGTGCCACCTTGAGCTTGACGGCGAGTGGTCGTTCTTCTTCTCGGACACGGAGATCGACGAATTTACCGAGGATATGTGGAAATACAGGGCTACTATGCCGCGCTCGGTTTATCACGCGCTTTCCGAGGCGGGAATCCTGCCCGACCCGTATTTTGGGACGAACAGCGAAAAGTACACCGCGGTTGACGAAAAGATATGGTATTTCCGAAAAAAATTTAACACGGGTACGGGTCTTTCGAGGAAGCGCGCTCTTCTTTCCTTTGACGGGGTAGCGTATTACTCACGCACGTTTATAAACGGTGTGCTCCTCGGCGAGCACGAGGGAATGTTCGGCGGGCCTGCAATCGATGTCACGGAGCACTTGAATTTCGGCGATGAGAACGAGCTGATAGTGGAGATAAAGGCTTGCAACTTCGGCAAAAAGGGTGATGAGCGCTTCGTTTACAGAGGTGACGGAAATATTCCGCAGGACTCCCCCATCGTTCCTTGGAACGTTGTGCACGACAAAATGACCACCAACGGCCACTTCATCGTTCTCGGCATCTGGAACAGAGTAAGGCTTGAATTCGTAGAGCCTTTGCACGTAAGCCGTCCCTATCTTTACACCGAGGAGGCTGACGAGCGGCGGGCGATCCTTCACCTTGAAATGGAAATAACAGACGGGACCGTTCCCGACATAAAGTCAAATCCATCGAACGTATACAAGAAGCCGGGTCAGTACGTAAACACCTACAACCCCGGGCTCACGGGCGCCGTGCTTGACAGACGAGTGGAGATAATCACCGAGATAAGCGAGCCCGACACGGGGAAGGTGATTTATAAAAGCTCCGACGAGGAGGCGCTTATAGATTATGAGCGTCTTGGAATAAAAACCGAATACCGCGAGATGCAGTATTTCAGAAAAAACATAACTATTGATTTTCCGCGTCTTTGGTATCCTTACGGAATGGGCGAGCCTTACCTTTACAACGTGAAGATAAGCTTATGCGAAAACGGAAAGCTCCTTGACACCCACGAGCTCAGGACGGGAATACGCACCTTCGGCGCATCCCCGACGGCGGGAAGAAAATACCGCCATCGCTGGGAAAATTTCCGCTTTTCGGTCAACGGAAGGCACGAGTTCTTGAAGGGTATAAACTGGATGCAGACCGATTTTCTTTATCTCATAGACGAAAAAGAATATCGCTGGTGCCTGACCCTTATTAAAAACGCGGGTATTCAGCTCATCAGAGTTTGGAACGGCGGATGTTTCCCCGAAAGTGACGTCTTCTACCGTCTTTGCGACGAGATGGGTATTATGGTGTGGCAGGATCTTATGCTCGCCAACACCGCAGATACGAGAAGCTTCTCGCAGAAGGTTCTTGAAGATCAGGTGTCATATAACCTTTACAGAATAAGGAATCACCCGTCTCTCGTCCTGATTTGCGGCGGAAACGAATTCCAACCGTACGCTGACGGCAACGCGGCAGCCGTATGCGTACAAGACAGAGCAACAAAGGCTCTTGTGCCGCACCTTCTTTATCACACTACGACACCCGACAAAGGAAGTGCGCACATATACAACGACTTTGAGCCAACGTGGTACAGGCACAACTACCGAGAACTCCCCTTCCTTGCCGAGTCGGGCATACATTCATTCCCCTCTTTCTCTACCTGGAAGAAATGCCTTTTCGAGGATGAGATAAATTCACCTCTTCCCGACATTGCGTCGGAGGAATTCACGAAGAAATTTCCGTCGCTTTTAAACCATTTCGTAGAATATCTGCCCGAGAGAGTTCCGAGAATGCTTGCAAGAGCGTCGCAGATAGTTAATATGAACGGCGTATCGCTGGAAGAGCTCTCCGAGGCAACGCAAGTCCAGGCGTACGAATTTTACTCCGTTATGATAGATTCTATGAGAGCGAATTATCCGAGGTGCGGCGGCGTTATGCCTTGGGTATTCAAGCGCTCTTGGACCACCGTCGGAATTCAGCTCGTTGACGGCGCGGGGCAAGCCGCCATACAGTATTACGCTGTAAAAAACGCTTTTTCCGAGGTGAAAATAGCTTGGGAGATGCCGTGGACCGTTACGGCACCAAAAGAACCTCTGCCGCTCAGCATAGCGGTTCTCAGCGATGAAAGATCATCTCTTTCGGGCTCACAAGTGCGCCTTACCGTATTCAAGCCCGATATGAGCACGGAGGCAGTATACGAGCACACGCTCACTCGCGGCGAGAGGCACTTCAGCTTCGGCGACTTCATACCGTCCGAGGACTACACCGACAAGTGCTTCCTCGTCTTCCTTGAGCTTGAAAAGGACGGCAAATCCATATCGGAGGCTACGTGCTTTATTAAGGTCACAAGCGCCCTTTGCAATGCCGAAATTTATAAGAAATACCGCACCTCACCCACCGAGAATATGTATTTTGAAAAAGGCCCGTGGCTTAAAGAATCTGTCGGAAGTGCGAGACGAGCAAAAATTAAAGCAAGCTTGATAAGGTCGGGGGCGTGTGAAGATTATCGCTATTACGACGTAAGAATAGAAAACGTTTCGGACGTTGCGGCATATCCCGTTACGCTTCATTTAGCGGATGATTTCCCGCGTCATTTTGAGAGCGAAAGCTTCTTCCTTCTTCCTAAGGGAGGGATTAAAACCGTCAGGATAACCACCGACTGCGAGAGTCATTTCTCGGCATCGGATATAGAAATAAAAGCGTGGAATGCCGACACGGTACACGCAAAGGAGACGTGAGAAAAATTAAAAAAATACTTCTTCTCGGAGATTCGATCTCAATAGGGTACAGAGAGTTCGTGAAGGCTGCGTTTTCGGGTGTGGCGGAGGTTGTATATCCTAAAGAAAACGGAAGATTTGCGGCAAATCTTCTAAGAAAGCTCTACGACTTCAAAACAGAGCTTTCCCTGTCGGAGGACGTAAGTCTTGTGCACTGGAACGCGGGGCTTTGGGACGACCTCATCCTGCCCGACGGAAAGCATCAAACCTCGATAGAGCGCTACGAAGAGGATATAGAGCGCATTTGTATAACTCTAAAAATACTCTTCCCGAATGCGACGTGTGTCTTCGCCACCTCAACTCCCGTGCTTGAGGAGCTTTACCCCGAGAGATTTGAATATTACAGGCGCTTCAACGCTGACACAGAGGCGTACAACGAGGAGGCAAAGCGCGTAATTTCTCGACACGGGGGTGGGGTTGACGATCTTTACGCCGTGATGAAGGCTGCCCCGAAGGACTACCACTCCGACCCGACGCACTTCAACACGAAATGGGGTACGAGATTGATATCGGAGGCGGTAATTTCTAATATAGAAAAGGCTCTCGGAATAAAAGCCGAAAAACTCGATTTCGATACGCTCTGGAACGAAAAAATAAAAAACGAAGGAATATAAAAAGCACCGAAGGGATAGGATAAGACCGTTTTCCCTTCGGTATTCTTTTTAAGGTTTTATTTTTCCTCTCGCGGTGTTGACGGAACGCGGAAGACTGATGCGGAAAGATCGACGGTGTTCTCCGCGATCACGGCCGTTCTTTGCTCCGAGAAGAGTCCTCTTTGATTCGTATGGGGAACGTAGTACGGGAACGCCGACGACGTTATGTCTATTCTGAGACGTCCGCCCTTCTTGACGACGAAAGAATGCTCGTCGAAGGTGAAGTCCATATCCACCCACTCTCCCGGCTTATAGTCGGGTGCGAAGTTTGATATTTGGTTGATATCGTCGCGAAGACCGTAATCCCCGTCCGCGGTTTCAAGGCTGACTCGCATATAGAAGCAGGTGTCAAGCGCCGAGGACTTAACGCGCAGTTTTGCGGTCATTTTGCCGTCTATGTCGGTATCCGTGTTAAATTTATCGGTATAGACCGTGATTATATCGTACCTTGTGTCGGGGGGATTTTGGTACCTTGCGCCGCCGAAATTCGTCGAAAGACCGCCCTCGAACTTCGCGGGAGCGTAAGGGTTGTAGATATAGGTCCGCTCGCCGTCGCCGAGGGTGAATGCGAGCTCCTCTTTTCCACCCGCGAACGAGTCCGTGTGCCAACCGTCGAAGAGTCTGTAATAAGTGACCTCACCGAGCTTTACGGGTGCTTCCGCCTTTCCTCTTACGTACTCGCACCAGCGGAGCGAAAGGTTGCCAAAATGCTCTTCGACCGTTCCGCCGTCAAAATGAATGGGCGAGTGCCCCTGTCCGCCGCCGTGGTCGTAAGCGTGGACGACGAACGCGCCTCTTTTGCGGCTTTCCTCGCCGAGGGAGTGCCACATATCAAAAATGCCGCCCGTATAAAGGTCGTAAAGACCCGTTACTATAAGCATAGGAAATTTCGCGGTGCAAAGGGCGTTATGCGCCTCGCCGCCGCCAAAGCGCGTCTGCCAGAAGGGGTCGTCCCTCTTCGGGTGCTTCAGTATCT
Source organism: Clostridia bacterium (assembly GCA_017503105.1). GTDB lineage: Bacteria > Bacillota > Clostridia > Oscillospirales > CAG-272 > UBA1740. The sequence goes on along the minus strand of JAFVTS010000021.1, from coordinate 7,038 downwards.
CGTCAAAATCGGCGACCCTCTCGCCAAAGACCGTCTTTGAAAAATCGGAGAGCGGAAGCATATTATAGCTTTCTATAACGAAATTCTTCTTGGGTATGCTCTTTTTCTTGTACATCGAAACGTACCACTTGCCGTGAAGACCCATTTTGTAGATGCCGTTTCGGTAATTGCAGTTATAGCGTTCCGTGTCCTGGACGTTGAAAACACCGCCGCAGATATCGTCTTCATACGGCGCTGTGACGTAATGGACCGAGGACGTATAGCTCGTCCCGACGAGGAAGAGCTGTCCCGAGTAGAAGCTCTCTCCTCTTATCCACGCGCGAAGCGCAAGTCCGTCCTCGCGCTCATAGATGTACGGCACGCAGTCGCCCGTGCTCTTGCCTCTTCCTCTGCAGTGCTGAAAGACGACGGCATAGCCCGCGTCAAGCCACTCCTTATAATCGGCAAGATACTTCTCGCAAAGCTCCGCCTCGTCCATCTCTTCGGCAAAGTCCTCGTAAGGCGAGCGGAATATGGCTGTCGGGAACTTTCCGCCTTTTTCGGGCAAGCCGACGAAGGTGAATATTTCAGCGCCCTCCACGGGCAAATACTTATAATAACAGGTATGCATTTCTTTTCTCTTTTCTGATTTCCGAATCTCTGAAATATTTTGTAAAACAGTATAGCAGAAAATTTCGTTAAAATCAATACTATTTTTAAAAATAAAAGGCTCGTTTTTGCAAAAATCTTCACTCGCGTACTCAAAGAAGCAAGATTCTGAGCTGTTTTAAAAAATAAAAACCGAACAAGAAGACTGAAAATCTGGCGTTCCTTGCTCGGTTTTCTTTATTTATAATTTTTGTTATAATCAGAAGCATTTGAGCCGAAACCTATATAACAAGGTCGTCGCAGCGCTTGACCTCGATTTCTCCGTCCTCCGTTATTTCAATTACAACGGGGGAGATCTCGGTCAAGAGAATACGAACGTCGGGGTTAGCCGCTTTCAGATCGGCAAATACCGTACTTTTTTCGGAAAGGTAGCCTATTCGATTCGTTATAACGGCGATCTTTGGCTTGTATATCGCCAAAGCCTCGGGGCTGTTTGATCCGCTCGTTCCGTGGTGCGGCACTTTATATACGTCGATCTGCTCGCCTATTTTTTGGGCTATCCGTGTGTTGACTTTGGTTGAAAGCGGGTGATTTGACGGTGAGTCGCCAATATCGCCGCCGAGGAAAACGTTCACACCGTTCACCTTTATAAAAGCCGCAAGACTGTTAAGGTTTTCACCGTGACAAATCTTTTGATAAGTCAGAGGATGATTTTCGTCATCGTATATCGCTTTTACGGTGTTGATATGATTGAAGAGCTTTATTTCATAACCTGCAAAATTCAAGCTCTCCGTTTCTTCGGCTTTAATAAGAGTGCTCTTTTCCGTTATCAGCCTCTTCATATTTTCGCACTTATCACGCTCGCTTTGCCTATACTCGTCATCCGCGGGCGTGCCCGTAGCCGTCCTCGCTTCGTAACCGCTGTATTCTTTAAAGCATACCGCTCCGACCTCATACTCGTTAAGAAGCGCCGGAATAGAGCCGTAATGATCGCGGTGAAAGTGAGTTAAAAGGATCAGAGATATTTTCTTCACTCCGAGAGTGTCGAGATATTCTTTGATAAGTTCAAAGCTGTGATCGTATCCTGTGTCCACAAGAGCGACCTCGTCACCGTTTTTCAGCACGATGGCGTCACCCCAAATTATTTTTAAAAAATGCAGCTCCATAACTTACATCCTAATATTTTTGTTGTTTTTTGTCGCTTATTTTTTCAAAATGTAAGCTGCAGATTTTGCAATGGTGAAGCATACACCGCAGTCGCATTTTTCCGTTGCAACTTCATTTCCGTCGTAAGCATCGATGAGGCTCGTAAATTCACCGTGCCAGCATACCTTCTTTTCGCGATCATCCTTGTTGACCAGAAGTACGTTTTCCGAGCTTTCAGCCATAGCGATTCCTGCGTGATCACCGGAAAGTATCGTTCCGTTCGGGCAAAGGATCGCAATAAGCTCTTCTTCCGTTGTAGCGCGCTTTACGCCGCTTGGAAGCTTTGCAAATTCGCAGTCAAACATCTCCGTGCCTTCGGGAGCGTACCAGATGAGCTGAGTGCCGCCTGCGATAAGATGAGAGATAGCTACCAAAACCTCGTCGGTAAGGTCGCAAGCACCGACGACAAGGTTCTTCCATACGCCGTCTGCCTGATGGCGTGCCGTGCTTGAGTCGATGTAGGTGAAATTGTGCTGTCCGTTGATCATTGCAAACTGCGCTCCGAGCATTGCGTTCTCGCACGCCGACATATAATCCCAAGAGCTGTCGTCCTGCTCGCGCAGAATAGGCTCGTAGCGTTTTTCGATCTTATGGTACATCGGCTTGCGATGGCGCATCATAGTTTCGATCGGATAGAACAAAAGCGTATCGGATACACGCGGCCCGATGATTGCCTCAGTCGCGCGCGTAACTGCCGACCATATTTGGTCTTGAGCGTCGTCAGGATCAACTTCGGGGTAGTAAGAGTGTAAGATGTCTGTACCAAATGCCAGCTGAAGCATCACGGAGGTATATATCTGGTCATAGGTTACGTTGCCAAGCTTGGTGAGCGAGGCTCCCTGATTAAATGCAGATATCTCGTTCATTACGTGTCCGCGACCGTAGAGGTCCGAGATGCTGCGCACAAGCTTCGGAGTGAATGCCATATTCCATCCCTCCTCGGGAATAGAGGTGAGCATATCTATGCCGGGAATATGCATATGTCGAAGCAGATTGAAGAAGTTTCCTTCAAATATTACGTGGTAGGTGATTCTGTCCTCAAGCAGTATGTGACCGGAGAATTGGAGTCCCACCGACGAGCAGTAGTCGGAGAGCTGTGCGTAGAATGCCTTTTCATAAAGGTCGCTCATCAACTGATAGTAGTCGTGACGAACGCGGCGGAAATGCTCACTGTGGCCGAGGAAAAGCGCGGTAAGCTCGTCCTCAAGACTGTATCCGTAGGTGCTTCTGAAGCGGTTTGACACGTAAAGACCCCAGTTAACCATCATATAAAGCGGCATAGTAAGGTCTACGGGATGGAGTGTAAGCTTTTGCTCATGGTATGAATTGATATAAACACCCATATAAGAGGGTTCGTCGGTAAAGATTGCCTCAACAACGGAATTTTCTCCCTCATCACCAAAGGCGGGAGAGAAGTAGTCCTTGAGAACCTCCGTGTAGGGGCGGTAGGTATTGTTGACAAATTCCGCGATTGCATCGGGATTGCTTACGTCCACGTAAAGGCGGTGGTAACAGGAATTGTTTGTCGCGTGAGTGTTCACATAAGCAGGCTTGCTGTAGAAAGCAAGGCAAAGCAGGTTTTTATCCGTATCGTTTACGAATTCGACGGGCTCACCCTGATAACGGGCGTAAGGTGTAAGCAGCTCCTCGTCCGTAGGCGTATCCGCCTCGATCTTGTAGCTTACAGCCGCGATCAGTTTTATGTGGCCCTGGGGCAACGATTGCGTGAGCGTTTTTCCGGGGGCTACTACGTTCCAAACCATAGCAAGACCGAGTGCTTGGAAGTCCATATTAGCATCCACCGTTTTGGTTCTTGCAGCACCGCTCGGATACTTGTCCTCGTCGTATATCCACATACGAAGGCCAAGCTCCTTGCAGATCTTCGCCTTCTCCGTCATCAGCTCTAGCTCTTCTTTATCGTTTAAGTAATCCGGTCCTTCTTGCACGTTCGTTACGATACCGCCGTAACCGAAGTCCTTCAAAAACTGCAAGCGGTTTCTGATCTTCCGGCACTTAATTTCATAAGTGTCACCGGGTTCGTAATTAAACATATTATGTACCATTCTTAAAGGGCGGGTATAATCTCTTTTCATTTGTTAGCTCCTTGTTATATTTTACGGAAAATAACAAAAACGGCGAATTCGTTTTGTAAATGCAGAACGAGTTCGCCGTTTTGATGGTGTTATGCTGTGACCGATTTGAGAAACGGCTGCAGTTGATTTTAGCTATGGGAAAATTATTCCCACTCTATAGTTCCCGTGGGTTTCGGAGTAATATCGTAGAGAACTCTGTTTATTCCCTCGACCTCGGATGTGATGCGCTCCGTGATCTTTCTGAGGACGGCGTAAGGTATCTCCTCGATGGTCGCGCTCATAGCGTCGGTAGTGTTTACCGCGCGAATGATTGCGGGCCAGCCCTCGTAGCGGCTGTCGTCCTTTACGCCGACGGACTTAACGTCGGGAATGATGACGAAGTACTGCCATACCTTCTCCGCAAGACCGCACTTATCAAACTCGTCACGAAGGATAGCGTCTGCTTCTCTGAGCGCTTCGAGTCTGTCACGCGTGATAGCGCCGAGGCAACGAACGCCGAGACCGGGACCGGGGAAGGGCTGACGGTATACCATCTTGTGAGGAAGACCGAGCGCCTCGCCAACGACTCTGACCTCGTCCTTGAAAAGAAGCTTCACGGGCTCAACGAGCTCGAATTTAAGATCCTCGGGAAGGCCGCCGACGTTGTGATGGGATTTTACTGCCTTTTTGCCCTCTGCCTGCTTGATGCTCTCAAGAATATCGGGGTAAATAGTTCCCTGAGCCAAGAATTCAACGCCCTCAAGCTTTCTTGCCTCGTCTGCAAAGACCTCTATAAATTCCTTGCCTATTATCTTTCTCTTTCTCTCGGGGTCGGAAACGCCCGCAAGAAGTCCGAGGAATCTTTCCGTGGCATCAATATACACAAGGTTGGCGTCAAGAGCCTTTCCGAACACGTCAATGACCTGCTCCGACTCACCCTTACGCATAAGTCCGTGGTTTACGTGCACGCAAACGAGCTGCTTACCTATTGCTTTTATGAGAAGTGCTGCCACGACCGAGCTGTCAACACCGCCCGAGAGAGCGAGAAGCACCTTTCTGCCTCCGACTTGCTTTCTTACCTGCGCTACTTGCTCTTCTATAAAGGCGTCTGCAAGAGCCTTCGTAGTGATGCGCTGCATTGTTTCGGGTCTTCTGTTTGTATCCATTTTTGATTCCTCCTGTTTTTTGAATATTTTTATTCTTATTTTTTAATTATACTACATCTTTTAGCGTTTTACAAGATATTTTTATCACAAAATCAAAAAAATTTCATAAGATACATATATAGAATTTTCACAAACGGGGTAACATTTATGCTTATGATAAAGCCGTACAACAGAGAAAACGCCGTTGCCTACGCAAAAAAATACGCCTTCGCGCAAAATCCCATATTCGGGAATTTTGCGGGAATCGGCGGAAACTGCACGAATTTCATTTCACAAGCTATTTACGCGGGCACGTGCGTTATGAATTACACGGCAACCTTCGGATGGTTTTATATTTCACTTAACGAGCGCTCGCCGTCGTGGACAGGGGTCGATTTCTTCTATAATTTTATGACCGAAAATCAGGGCATCGGTCCGTTTGGTGAAAACACGGGTGCTGACAACCTTGAGCTTGGTGACGTTATTCAGCTTGGAAACGAGGAAGAGGGTTTTTATCACACGCTTCTCGTGGTTGGGTTTGAAGAAAACGACATTCTTGTCGCCGCGCAAACGGATAATGCGTATATGCGTCCGCTCTCGACTTACACCTACGATTTTGCGAGATATATAAAGATCCTCGGAGCGAGAGTTGACGTAGCTGACTCATCGGACTGCTTTCAGAGCGTGTACGACGGAGTGGCAATAATCAACAACGCATAATGTAAATAGTTGTTTACATTTTCAAAAGCAAGGTATCCTCCGTGTTAAATTATAGCGATAATTTGTAGGAGTGCTTTTAAATTCAAGAAAATTTAAGATAGACAAGGAGCGGATAACTATGTTATCCTCGCAGAGCTCGGCTAACATACGAAGTTTCCCTCGTCTGCCAAAATCGGGGCAGACGTTTGCTCCCGCAAAGCGCGAAACTTCGGGGGCTCGTTTCGCACCGCGAAACGGCTCCGTAAAGTGGGTTCCAAACAAAAAAGCACTCACAAGGAGTGCTTTTGAAATTTAGGGAATTTCAGAGTATTCAAGGAGCGGATAACTATGTTATCCTCGCAGAGCTCGGCTAACATACGAAGTTTCCCTCGTCTGCCGAAATCGGGGCAGACGTTTGCTCCCGCAAAGCGCGAAACTTCGGGGGCTCGTTTCGCATCGCGAAACGGCTCCGTAAAGTGGGCTCCAAACAAAAAAGCACTCACAAGGAGTGCTTTTTTGTTTGGAGCGGATTACGGGGCTCGAACCCGCCACCTCCACCTTGGCAAGGTGGCGCTCTACCAAATGAGCTAAATCCGCGTGGTGGCACGGAAGAAGTAATGGCGACTCGGATGGGGCTCGAACCCACGACCTCTAGCGTGACAGGCTAGCGCTCTAACCAACTGAGCTACCAAGCCATTTCTTCTTTTGTTGCACAAATGTGCTGATTAAAAACACAAGCTGAACTCTTGCGCGGTTCTTAAACTCCGCGCCCGAGTATGCCCGTATTTTTTCTCTGGTGGAAAGTATAGGGCTCGAACCTATGACCCTCTGCTTGTAAGGCAGATGCTCTCCCAACTGAGCTAACCTTCCGTTTGATACTTAATTATTATAGCAGAAGACTTTCGTTTTGTCAAGTATTTTTTTAAAAAAGTTTTTATCCGCTCAAAAATCGCGAAACCGCTTTATATCTTTTGGGGAAAGTTGCTTGTTTTAGTTTGAATAAACAAGGAGCGGATAACTATGTTATCCTCGCAGAGCTCGGCTAACATACGAAGTTTCCCTCGTCTGCCGAAATCGGGGCAGACGTTTGCTCCCGCAACCCGTGAAACTTCGGGGGCTCGTTTCGCATCGCGAAACGGCTCCGTAAAGTGGGCTCCAAACAAAAAAGCACTCACAAGGAGTGCTTTTTAATTCAAGAAAATTTAAGATAGACAAGGAGCGGATAACTATGTTATCCTCGCGGGGCTCGGCTAACATACGAAGTTTCCCTCGTCTGCCGAAATCGGGGCAGACGTTTGCTCCCGCAAAGCGCGAAACTTCGGGGGCTC
>JAFVTS010000020.1 GCA_017503105.1 Clostridia bacterium | reverse complement strand
GAAAAGCTGGATACACAGAACTGTGAGGCAAAATGCATCTCGCTTGTAGCGGATGAAAAGACTCTGTGTGAAAGATTATCAATGGATGTAAAAAGAGGTATTCGCTCTGAAGATGTAATTGAGAGAAGCATAGCAAGAATACCGATGTATCAAGCACTCGATACCATTAAAATTGATACAAACGCAAAAGCTGTGGCTATGATTGCAAATGAGATAAAGCAGTTGTAATACTGACAAATTCCGATTTGTGGGTGAAACAATATGGAAATAAGATTATTCAAGCAAGAGGATGCCCGAGAAGTGGCAGAACTTATTGCCGAAACCTTGAAGGTAAGCAACAGTAAAGACTATTCTTCCGAGTATATAAATGAAAAGTTCAGATAAATTTCAATTTGTTGCGCAGGCGGCAACAGCGAGTTGCTTGTCAATGCCGACAGTCTGTGATATAATATGATCGCAATTAACGAAGGCGGTGATCTTATGGAAACGAAAGACGTAATCTACGAATTGAGAACGAAAAAAGGGCTTTCGCAAGAAGAGCTTGCGGAAAAGATTTTTGTGACGAGGCAAGCGGTTTCCCGTTGGGAGAACGGTGAAACGGTACCGAACACGGAAACGCTCAAACTCCTGTCAAAAGAGTTTGACGTGTCGATAAATACCCTTCTCGGCTCACCCCGTCAGCTTATCTGTCAATGCTGCGGTATGCCGCTTGAGGACGGTAATATAAGCAAAGAAGTCGACGGCTTTTTCAACGAGGAATACTGCAAGTGGTGCTATTCGGGCGGCGAGTACACCTACGACGATATGGACGATCTTATTGATTTCTGTGCCGACCATATGGCAAACGAGCATTTCACGCCCGAGCAAGTACGCGCTTATATGAGGGATATGCTTCCGAGGCTGAATTATTGGAAGAAATACACCGAGCTTGGTGGCGAAGAAAAGTTTGACGAGTTCAAAAAGCAGCTCATTAAGGAATTTAACGGTTTACATATCGAGGGAATGCCCGAGGTCACAGAGATTTCCGCGCTCATAGGTGCTTACGTAAATCTTGAGTATACGCTCCCGAATGGGCAGAAGGTAAAATACCTTGACGACGGTGCGACCTATCTCGGATATCAGCTCGAATGTGAATTTGACAGCACCAGATGCTTCGGGCTTGTGGCAAATATGGATTTCCTCCTCGTCTGCACCTACGGAGAAAACGGAGAAAATCCCGAGCTTGTGATTTATAAAAAGAGATAATTTAGCCATAGCAGAGTCGAATACACAAGGTTTTCGGATAAGAAATAAATATTTTATAAATTAAACGCGGCAGTCCTTTGCCCCTATCAGGGCATTGGACTGCCGCAAATTTTGCGGTTATTTTACCGTTTTGGACTTAATCCTCGTTTTTATAAAATTCGGAATAGATCACTCCGTCCGCATCACTTGAAACAAGGATAGCGTCGTTTTTGATCTCCTCGGCGTTTCTTACGTCATCGAAGAACGTAACGCTTATGATAGTGCCGCGGAAATACTGTCCGCCTGCAGCGCGCTTATCGTTTCCGATATTGAACGTGCCTGTGACTTCGGGAACTGCCGCGGTGAGCTCTACGGCTTCGGCAAACTCGCCGCCGACGTAAAGCTTTGCGGTAAGTCCGTCGATCACTATTGCGATATGAACGAACGTATCGGAGCGGATATCAGCTTTGAATACGTAAGAATATCCCGTACCGCCAACCTTGTAATAAAGGCGAGGATTTCCGTTAGTATATATCTCGAAGTTGATAGCATCGCCGGTTCCGCCGTCATAAGAGCCCGCGATAACACCCGCGCGCTTATTAAACTCAGGGTCAAGCGAGATCAAAGCCTCGAACGTCAACGGTGTAGACGTTATCTCATCAGTAGCGCGAGCGTCGCTTTCGGAGCCGAGGGTGAAGCCTGCGCCGTCTGTGAGATCTACGTAAGTCAGATCACGGTAAGTGTTGGATATCTCTTTCACGGCAAGGATAGTTCCGCAAGCAAGGCATTCCTTGTGCTTGACGCCGTTTTTCTCCGAAGTGGGCTCACGGTCTACTATCCATTCGCTGACCTTATGAACGTTGTCGGGAGCATTAGGAGCACAAGCAGGTTTGCCGTAAATCACGGAATACATAAGTCCGTCGCCATCTTCGGGGCATAAGAGCATATCCGCTTTGATCTGCTCTGCGGTTCTGACGCTGTCAAAGAGAGCCAATGAATATATCTCGCCCTTGAAGTGCTGGGTATTGCCTACTCTGAGGTCGCCTCCGACAGTGTAATTATCGGTTATGACAGGCAACTCTCTTGAAAGAGTTACGGTTTCCGTCATATCGCCGTTTACATAGAGCGTAACGAAGCATCCGTCGATCGTGAGCGCTATATGAACGGGGGCATCCGAACGTATATCGGTATTAAATACGGTATTCGTTCTCTCGCCGTCCTTAACGAAGAAGAGTCTTACGAGTCCGCCCTTGTATATCTCGAAAGTCATCTGGTCGGAGTCGTCGCCGACGTAGCTTCCGATTATAACGCCTGCTCGATCTGCAATATTGGTCGGCACGCGAAGGAGGGCTTCTATCGTGTAAGGAGTAGAAGTGATACCGTCGATGCGCTCCGTGCGATCCTCGTAGAACTTATGACCGTCAGGGCGGTAACCGAGCTCCTTATCATCATCGGGCTTCTCGGTAAAATCAATGGACGCTATTATAGAATCCGCATCTTCTGCCACAGATTTTGTGTCATTTTTTATCTCTTCTGCGCTTCTTACGTCAGAGAACAGGTAAACCGAGTAGATCTCACCCTTGAAATATTGAGAATTGCCAACACGGTGATCTCCGCCTATTACGAAGTTCTCCGTTGCGTCGGGAAGATCGAAGCTCATAGTAGCAGCTTCCTTAAACTCGCCGTCGACGTAAAGACTTGCAGTACGTCCCTCCACCGTTACCGCGACGTGTTTTTTATCGTAGGAACGTATATCGGTGCTGTTGAATACGCAAGATCCCTTTTGGGAACCGTCGTTATAGTAAAGCCTTACTTTTCCAACGTAGTATATCTCAAGGTTGATCTGCGGCCCTGTTCCGTTGTCGTAGTTACCAATGATTACACCTCCGCGTTCATTCCACGTGGGAAGAAGGCTTATCTCAGCTTCGAAGGTGTGGGGAACGCTGTTGAGCGTGTCCGTGGGAACGGACGTGTTTTCGCTGAAGTTCTTTCCGAACTCGACAGCAGTACCGTCTTCCCTTTGCTCGGTGAAATAGTTAAGATAAAGAAGCGTATCTTCCGTGCCGTCCATCAGCATACTGTCGCGCTTGACCTCGTCCGAGCTTCTTGCATCGCCGTAAGCGCCGACAGCGTAGATCTTGCCCTTGAAGTATTGAGAATTGCCTGTACGATGATCGGCTCCTATCATAAATCCTTCCGTCGCCAAAGGAAGCTCCGCCGTCATAGTCTTAACGTCTGCGATATTGCCGTCGATATACAAAGTCAACGTTTTTCCTTCAGCCACTATCGCAAGATGTATGGGATCGCCCGTGCGCACGTCAGCTTCAAAATAGACGGTTTCGGTCCTGCCCGCTCTGTTGACGTAGAGCCTCGGCGCACCGTTTTCGTATATCTCAAGGTTGATCTGATTCTTGTTAGTGCCGTCGTAATTGCCGAAGATGACTCCGCCTCTGCCCACATAATCTTTGGAAAGACTTATTATAGCCTCGATGGTTTTTGGGGCAGCTGCAAGAGTTTCAACAAAGACGAGCGTTTCAGGGTCAAAGCTCATTCCGACGTTTTGCACAGCCTTGGAATTTACAGCTCTCGCAAAGCTTCTTGAATAAATAAGCCCTTCTGCATTTTCGGAAATAAGAAGCATATCCTTTGCGATCTCCCTGTCCGTTCTTACGCGGTCAAAGAGCGCGACTGAATATATCTCACCTCTGAAATACTGTTTATTGAGCGGTCTGTTATCACCGCCTACCGTAAAGGCGTTCGTAACGCTCGGAAGGTCAAGAGCAAGCGTCTTCGTGTCTGCAAGAGCGCCGTTCACGTAAAGCTTAGCTTCTCTTCCGTTGACTGTAACGGCGATATACACGGGGGCGTCCGAACGAATATCCGCATCAAAGACGCACTCGCTTACTATTCCTTTATTCTTTGTATAAAGTCTTATCTGACCGTAATTGAATACCTCAAGGTTTATAACGTCAGAACTCATCCTGTCGTAATTACCTACTATAACGCCTGCTCTTTCGCCAAAGTGCTTCGGCACTCTGATAAGCGCCTCGAACGTGAGCGGTGCTTTGGAAACGCCCGTTTTTATCAGAAGCTCGGGGGTAAATACCATACCTTCCTTTGCAAAATCAGTAGTTTCCTCTTCGTTTTCTTCAACTATGATCTCCCGCATCTCGACAATACTTCCGCAAGCGGTACATTCCTTATGCTGAATACCGTTCGTGCCAAGCACGGCTTCTCTGTCTATTATCCACTCGCCGGGAGAATGGATGATTCCCGTAATTATTTCCTTGTCGCAATATAAGCAAGGGATATAGTGATAACCGTGCTCACCGCCCTCGGGAAGACGTATCTGTTCCTCGCCGTAGGTATGCTCAACTATTCCTACGGTCGAGCGGTCAGCCATATTGAAGAAGACGCTGTCCTCCTCGCAATCGGTTTCCTTTATAACGAGCATAAAGTTAGACTGATAGCACATAGAGCCCGAGTGCATATTGCAGGAATTGAGAAGGGATACGTAATATCTCTGTCCGTTCTTCACGTAAGAGAGAAGTATATCCTTGTTGTGAACGGAATCGTGGTGGAACTTATTAAGAGATATCAACCCGATATCCTCACCTACGACGAGTCCGTCAAGCTTAGTTCCGTCGAAGAATTCCATCATTCCGTAGAACTTATTCTCGACGTTTTTATTGTTAAAGAACGAAGCGACTATGACGTCCTCCATCTCCTGACCGAGAGCAAAGCTTGAATTGTATTCCGCTGCGTTCCATACGAAGATTATGGAATCCTCGGAATTAAACATCTCGCGGATATATTTACAGTAAGGGTTGTAGTTTTCATCCCAAACGGTAGTAGGTCCTGCAAAAGGAGTGAAGTAAAGTTCAAAGACGTCGTCGTTCTCCGTTCCGAGATATACGAGCTGCTCGTCGGCGGGGATCTCATCCGCCCTGCCCTCAAGGATAAGGTCTATCTGCCTTGCCCCTTCTCTGCTCATAATATCCTGGAATTCGTATATCGCCTCCTGAGCGCAGTATTCCGAGATAAGTCTTAAATAGTTTGTGGAAACGCGATAGATATACTCGTGGTCGGAGATTATGGTTGCCGTCTGAAGCTTCCAGTTCGCGTTATAGCCCTTCGAGCTTATACCGTCAAGGTTGGCGCTTGAAGTCCACACCGCGTTCTTGTGCTCTTTGCCGTTCATATCAAGATAGTGCGATACGGCGCAGAGCTTGGTATGCATCATATCCGTTCCGCCCTTTTCGGTAAGTGTCCAATAGCAGAACGAGAAGTTCAGGTAATCGCCAACGACGCCCGAGGTATAATCGGGGTCGCACGGAGTATCAAGATGACCCGTAAAGTACTCGTAGAAGTTGGGATCCAGCGAGCTTATGGGATATGCGTCAAGCTGTCCTATAACGTTGACGTTGATACCCATTTTAGCAGCCGAAACGAGCAGGTACGCGACTCGTACAAATCCGAACTCGTCATATTCGCGACCGATCAGCTGACGCATATAGCCGAAGTAACGGCTGTTACGGTTGATGTTAAGTGCCGACTCAACGGAAAATCTGTAAGACGATATGGAGATAGAAACGTCCTCTTCGGGATGTGCCTGCTTATAAAGCATCGCCTGATAGATAAGGAGTCCCTCTCCAACTGTCGGAATACCGTCCTTCGCGTACGCCGCGTACACAAAGCTGTCTACCGTTACCGTCTCTCCGTTTATATTTTCAAAATAGGTAACGCTGTCGCTCATAAAGTTAGAGCTGTTATCAAGCCTCGGAAGCTCTTCCAAGAGATCGTTTATATAACCGTCACTTGAATTTTCGGCGAGGTCAAAGATCTCGTCGACGGATACGGGAGCTTCCTCGGGTGCTATATCTTCCTCGATCTCTTCGTGAACGTATCCGTTGTATGCAGGAACGGATTCCTCTACCTCGTTCACGGTAAGAAGATTATATATAGCTCCTGCCCAATATTCCTCGTCAAGAACGGTATCCGCGTCTTTATCGGTATACTTCAATTTGTCGATATTAAGAACCGCTCCGACGGAGTTGCCCCAGATGATAGCTCCGCCCTCCGCAGCAGTGTTACCCGAAACCGTAATTCCGACGAGGTTTACGGAAGTGCCCGTGGTGGTCTCATACATAAATCCGCCCTTTGTCGCACCGTTGTTCGTTGCGGTGAGATCGTAAATATCCACCAAGGACTTGTTGGAGATATAGAGTCCGCCTCCGACGCCGCCTGCGATATTTCCGTCAAGGGTACAGGTGTGCAGAACGGTTTTGGTACCGCCCGTGTAGAGCATAAGCGCGGCACCGTTATCGCCCGATGTGTTAGCGCTGAATACAGTGTCGTATGCGTTAAGAACGGTGCCCGTGTACGCATATATCGCGCCGCCGTTTTTAACAGCGGAGTTTTCCGAAATATTACTGCTGTAAATATTAAGAGTTGACTCCGTAACGTGAGCAAAGCCACCTATGGACGCGGAGTTCCTCCGTGCTGTAACGTTATTCATAACGACGTCGGCAGACGACTCTATCCTGAGCGCGCCTCCAAGATCGGACGCGGAGTTCAAGTTAAACTCTGCCCCGTTTATCTCAACGCGGCTTCCGTAGATGTAAAGAGCACCGCCCGCTCCGTCCTCCGTGGCAGTCGCGCTGTTCTCGGTAAATTCGGAGCCTTGGATATAAACACCGACGTTCGCGAGAGTATAAAGCGCACCGCCGTTTGCACCCGCTTTGTTAGACTTAAATACGCTGTCCGTTACGGTCAGGATATTCCACGCATCTTCTATCGCCGAGCGTCTTGTCGCGTATATCGCACCGCCGTTTGCCGCAGTTTCATTCGACTCGAAAGCGGAGTCGGAAATCTCAACCTTCGAATTTATCTCACGGTTGCTTTGATACGACACGTATATCGCGCCGCCGTTTGCGCTTGCTTTGTTGCCAATAATATCCGAGCCGTTCAGAGTGAGATACGAGCTGCGGACGGATATAGCTCCACCGTACTTCAAGGAGCTGTTATTTTTTATCAAAGAGCCTGTAATTTCAACGACGCTTTCGCCCGCAATATATAAAGCACCGCCCTCCGTGGCTGCCGTGTTATCCACGAAATCGCTGTTTTTAACGGTAAGGGATACCTTTCTGTCAGCATATACGGCACCGCCGCTTGCGCTCGATGCACCGCCGACCTCAAGAGATGCCTTGTTGCCCGTGAATACGCAATCCGTAACCGTAGAAATAGCTCCCTCGGGATAATCTGCCGCAGACGCGTAGAACGAGAGTGCGCCGCCGAGAGTTGCCTCGTTATATTTGAAAGAGACCCTTGTGAGCTCGACGTATCTGGTAACGGATTCCGCGCTTGAATTAGACGCGTATATCGCGCCGCCGCGGTTAACAGCCGTATTTCCTACGAACTCGGAATCGCGCACGGTGAGCTGTCCGTACATACAGATAGCGCCGCCGCTTCCCGACTTAACGGCGTTATTAACGAACGACGCGTTGCCGTAGATGACGTTTGCCGTAAGCGTGGACGCGTAAATGACACCGCCCGAGGAGCTCGCCTTATTTCCTTCGAACAAAACCGTGCCGTAAGCGCCGTCCTCAGTTCCTACGTAAAGATGTACCTGCGCGGAATTGGGCGAGTAATATACACCGCCCGAGGTGCTTGCTTCATTTCCTATAAAGCTACCGCCGAAAATTCTCGCGACGCGATAGTTGTAAATAACAGCACCGCGTGCGCCTTTGTTACCTTCGAAGGTTCCGCCGTAAATATTAAGGTTGCTGTAATTGAAGATAAGAGCGCCGACCGTAGAGTTGCGAGCCTCCTCTCCAAGGCTGAGGTCTCCCTCTGCGTTTACACCGTTATTCTTATAATTACCGCCGTAAATATTCAGAACGCCGCTTGCAACAACGGCAAGAGTACCGCCGATACGGTTTCTGATTCCAAGAAGGTACTTCTCGTTAAACGTCCTGTCGTTTCCGACCTTGACGAAGTTCTTGACCGTTACGTTTTCATAAAGATCTACCGTGGAGCTGTAAGCGATAAAGAGAACGCTTCCGACGACGTCGACCGTCATATTTTCAGAGTTTCCGTCAAGGGTGAGCAGGTCCTTCTTTGTCGAAGCAGGATTTCCAAGGGTAAGATTCGCGTTGTTTCCGTAAAGAAGTGCGCTCTTGCCATCCTTGTCTTCACCGACGACGAAGAAGTCGCCTCCAAATCCCGGCGCTCTTTTCAGGGTGTGTCCGATAGTCGTGAATATAGTTACGTCGCCCGTAATATAGAACGTTCTGTCGATTTCAAAATCAGCCACGATGCGAATGTGCTTGACACCCGCGAGTATAGCCGCTTCAAGCTCGTTTGCGTTTGAAACGTCTACCGCGTCGGGCATATTGTCATAAGCTTCGTTTCCGTAATCAAGATATTTGGGGACGGATTCGCTTATTTCTTTAACCGTAAGAAGATTGTATATAGCGCTTGCCCAATAATCGGCGTCAAGATCACCGACACA
Source organism: Clostridia bacterium (assembly GCA_017503105.1). GTDB lineage: Bacteria > Bacillota > Clostridia > Oscillospirales > CAG-272 > UBA1740. The sequence goes on along the minus strand of JAFVTS010000020.1, from coordinate 32,020 downwards.
GTCCTTGTCCGTATATTTGGATTTGTCTATATTGAGCTTGGCGTTGACCGTATTACCCCAGATTATATTACCGCCGAGCGTTGCCGTATTTCCCGATACGGTAAGACCGACGAGGTCGACCACGGTGCCGCTCGTGGTTTCATACATAAATCCGCCCTTAGACGAGCTGTTGCCTATCGCGGTGATATTATAAAGATCAACGAGCGACTTGTTGGAAATATAAAGACCGCCGCCGACACCCGTGGCTACGTTGGAATCAAAGGTACAGGAGTGAAGCACCGACTGCGTGCTCGCCGTATAAAGCATTACCGCACCGCCGTTCTCGACGGAGGTGTTGGCACGGAATACGGTGTTATAAGCACCGAATATCGCGGACGTGTAGGCGTATATCGCGCCGCCGCTCTTTGCCGCTTCGTTTGAATACAGCTCGCTGTTGTAAATATTCATTTCCGACGCGTTGATATAAGCAACGCCACCGAGAGAGCCGCTGTTTTCCTTTATCCTCGCTCCGTTGATAAGAACGCTTGAGGACGAGAGAATAGCGAACACACCGCCGTTTGCCGTTGCGGTGTTACCGCTTATTTCCGACCCGTTTATCTCCACGTTTGCTCCGTTGAGATAGAAGACCGCGCCCGTAGCAGACGTATTGTCCGTAAAATCGGTGTTCTCAAAATAAGCTCTTGACGAACCGCTCATATAGATCGCGCCCGCTCTTGTGACTGCCGTATTCTTTGTAAAGGAAGAGTCCGTTACGGAAAGCTCAGGCACCTCTTGGAGCTCATTGTTGCCCGTCAGATAAATAGTTCCGCCGTACTTCGATGAAGTATTATTCGTAAATTCAACGCCGACAAGAGTCATTCGTGTCGCGGAAGCGTATAACGCACCGCCGTTGCCGCCCGTGACGCTGTTGGAGTCAAAGACTGTATTTTTGATAACGAGCAGGTTGTTCGCGTATATCGCGCCGCCGCCCGATACGGAAGAGTTGGACGTGAAGTATACCTTGCCGTCCTTCACTACCTCGTTCTCCGCGCCTACGTAAAGGAACGCGCTGTCGCTGTTGGGCGTGTAGATAGCTCCGCCGTAGGTAGAAGCGGTATTTCCTATTATGGTGGCGTTATAAATGTTCATAGTGCGGTAGTTATAGAACGCACCGCCACGGCCTGCGTGGTTGTTTTCAAATATACCGCCGTAAATATTCATCGTTCCGTAATTATAGAACGCACCGCCGTAGCTGGATATGCTGCCCTCATCCGTAGAGGTATCTGTAATATCGTTGGTTCTGTTATCCGAATACTTACCGCCGTAAATATTCATAACGCCCTTTGATTCGATAATAGCAACTGCGCCGCCGACACGTGCGGGATAAGAAACGGAATAACCGTTCTTTACTCTGTCGTTTCCGACCTTCGTATGTCCCGAAACGGAAAAATTGGGTCCAAGGTCAGCTCTATTGCCCGTGCAAACGAAGATCACCGTTCCGACTACGTCCACACTCATCGCATCTGAATTTCCGTCGACGGTAAGCGCAGAGTCGGTGCCGTCGAGCTTCGTAAGCGTAAGAACAACCTCCGAATCGGTACGGTTGCCGTCGGCATCCTCACCTACGACGAAAATATCGCCGCCGAAGTCCGCCGCTCTTTTAAGCACGCGCACCTCATCGGAAAAGATAGTTGTATTTGAAGTAATATAGAAGGTTCTGTCAAGCTCGAAGTCAGCCGTGATACGGATGAGAGTGTATCCAACCTCTAAAGCTCGCTCAAGCTGAGCCGCGGTCGAAACGTTGGTAATGGATTCCGCAACGGGCGGAAGGACCTCAGAGCCCGAGTAGTCAACGTAAGACGGAATGGTTCCGATCTGATCGTAGACCGTCAGCTTGTTGTATATAGCCGACGCCCAATATTCGTCATTCCAATCACCGCTGTAATCGTTGTCAACGTATTTTATCTTATCGATGTAAAGCTTGGCGTTGAGCGTGTTACCCCAGATTATAGGACCGCCCGCTGTCGCGGTATTGCCCGAGAGGTACGTTCCGACAAGATGCACGACGGTTCCCGCCGTGGTCTCATACATAAATCCGCCCTTTGCCGAGCTGTTGCCAAATGCTTTTACGTTATATATATCAACTTGAGATTTGTTGGATATATAGATGGCGCCGCCGCTCTCCGTTCCCTCGTTACCGTTAAACGTGCAGGTATGTATCACCGAGGCAAGACCACCGTTATAAATAGTTACGGCACCTCCGACGCTGCCCGTATTCTTCGTGAACTCGCACGCGTATGCGTAAAGCTCCGCGCCCGTGTAAGCGTATATGGCACCGCCGTTTTTCTCGGAAGAGTTGTTTCTAAAAACGCTGTTATAAATACTGAGTACGGCCTCGGTAGAATAAGCAAATCCGCCCGCGCCGGAAGAGTTGCCGTCCGCTACGATATTATTCATTACGGCGCTTGCCGAAGAATAGAGGGACACGGCTCCGCCGTTTGTGACGGAGGTGTTGTTCTTAAACTCAGCTCCGTTTACTTCAAGCGACGCATTAGTAACGTATACGGCGCCGCCGTAAGACTCAGAAACGTTTCCTTCGAACACAGCAGTAGAGAAATACGCTCTCGACGTGCCGCTCATATACACCGCGCCGCCGCGTTTTGAAGAGTTGGAGATAAACTTAGCACTCTCGGCTATGAGCTCCTTAATATCCTCATCTCCGTTGTTACCCGTAATGTATACGGCGCCGCCGTATCCGCCGTCTGCGGCATTGGCTTCAAACGTGCTGTTAGTGAGCGAGAGCTCCATAGCTCCTGCGGAGATCGCACCGCCGTTTCCCGACTCGGACACGTTGCGAATGAATTTCGCATTACCAATCGATGCGACGTGTTGAGCGTAAATGGCTCCGCCGTTTGACACCGCCGTATTGTCGGAGAATACTACCGAGCTTTCCGTCATATCGTTATCTTCGCCTACGTAAAGGAAAGCACCCGTACTGTTAGGAACGTATATAGCTCCGCCGAGGGTCGACGCAGTATTGTTTCTTATCTCGGCGCTGTAAATATTCATCGTGCGGTAGTTATAGAATACACCGCCTCGACCTGCGTGGTTTTCGGAGAATACGCCGCCGAAAATGTCAAGAGTGCCGTAATTGTAAAAAGCTCCGCCCTGGCTCGAGGCATTCCCCTCGTCCGTTGAAGAATCCGTGATGTCGTTTACGCGGTTATTCGCGTAAAGACCTCCGAAGATGCGCATAGAAGCCTTGTAAGATACTATCGCGACGGCTCCGCCTATACGCACGGGATAAGAAAGCTTATAGTCGGCATTCGCGGTTTTTGCGTTTCCGACTTTAACGCTGTTGCATACCGTTAAATTATAATAAAGATCGGCTCTTGACCCCTCACGGACGAAGAACACCGTTCCCGTGACGTCCACAGTCATAGCGTCGGCATTTCCGTCTATTACTATCAAAGAGCCCGTCGGGTCATCGGGTTTACCTACCGTAAAGACCACGGGTGCTGAGCTTGGCACTCCGTCCTCGGTTTCGCCGACTACGAAAACGTCACCGCCGAAATCGGCAGCTCTCGTAAGGAGGCGGGGTTCGTCGGAAACTATTACGGTATCCGAAGCTACGTAGTAAGTGCGGTCGAGCTCAAAATCCGCAGTTAAGCGAATCGCACTTACGCCGAGAGCGAGTGCAGCCTCAAGCTCGTCCGATGACGAAACGTCAACAGCTCCGCTGTAATCAACGGTCGTATCTCCGTCGGTATCGGGCTCGGTAACGTCACCGCCGTCGGTGTCCGCACCTCCGCCTGCTTCCTCACCCTCTGCCCCGTTTGCGAATTCCTCCGCAAACGCACTCATCGGCAATACGTTAAAGAGCATTGCCACGAGCATAAAGAGGCAAACGATTCTTGCTTTCAAAGAGTTCTTCAAGGTCGTTTTCATTTTTTCTTTCCTTTCGGGTTCTTTTTTTATTTCGCGTATAAAATAAATTAAGCTAATTCTATTATAACATATATTATGAAAAAAACAAGATTTATTTTATTTTTTTATGTCGGCACGCAGGATTTTTGCTTATTGAAATTTTAAAGATACTATTTACTTTATCAAGTATTTGTAGTATAATATATCCGTAAGAGCGCTGCGAAAGGTATTTAAAAGCGGTGCAATAGGAAAACGCCACCCGTTTATCCCCCTCGCACTCCCGCTTTATTACGGAGGTAAATTTTGAATTTTGCATATTTTATACCGATATTTATGCTGCTTCTGATCGTTTTTATCGAAGAGAAACGGCAACGTCAAATACTGATCAAAAAGCTGATATACAAGAAGAGCACGAAGGAGAGGAAACAAATGACAGAGCTTGCGAAGAAATTTACGGAAAAGGAATGCATCATCTACACGTTCAACGGGGCACAAATAATCGGAACGGTGAAAGAGGTTACAGACGGTGGGATTTTCCTTGAAAAGGACGGCAACGTCGAGGCAATAAACATAGATTACGTGATAAGGATACGAGAATATCCGAAGAAGAAAAACGGAAAGAAAAAATCGGTTATAATCGACTGACGCGAACTTATATACGAAGAGATAAAGTGCTCCGATCTTGCGGAGCACTTTGTCTTAATGACAATTTCAGTTTACATTTTGAGCATATTGCGACGGGACCGCAGAAAAAAGTGTGAAATCGACGCTCGTTTTTCCCCTAATCAACCGTCGGTATGTGGACTTCACCTGAAAAAAAGCGTATAATCTTCAGTGAAAGGAGGACTTGAAATGGACCAGATAAAGATCGGAAAATTCATCGCCGAATGCAGAAAGAAAAACGGTCTTACTCAAATGCAGCTTGCAGAGATGCTGAATATCACGGACAGAGCTGTTTCAAAATGGGAACGCGGCATTGCTATGCCCGACACTTCAATAATGCTTATGCTCTGTGATATTTTCGGTATCAGCGTAAACGAATTATTAAGAGGGGAGAAAACAGATATGGAAAGAAGCGATCCAAAAAACGAACAGCTTTTGCTTGATATGGCAAAGGAAATAGAACTAAAAAACAAAACGATTTGGAACGCAATGTGGACGATTATGGCAGTAAGTTTCATAGGACTTTTAGGAGGTCTTGCGATTGTTGCGTTTTTTATGCCCGAGGGCGTATGGCAGCTCGTTGCCATACTTACGCTATGCGTTCTGTTCCTGATCCCGTGCTTCTATGCATTGAAGCTTGAGGTCAGCGTAGGTGCTTATAGGTGTAAAAGGTGCGGTTACGAAATAGTGCCTACATATACTCAGGCGCTTAATGCAATGCACAGAGGAACTACGCGTTACTTAAAGTGTCCGAGGTGCAACAAGCGCACTTGGTGCAAAAAGGTAATAAAAAAGGATTAAATAAAATCAAAGGAGCTCATTTTGATATGCCCCCGTGCTCAGGACATTTTGGAGGCGGATATCATTTATATGGGCTCTTTTTATTGCATTTTATTGATTTATCTGCATTTATGTGATATAATTGAGGAAAGACCGTACAACGCAACAGGAGTGCTTTTATGATAACCGACGCAAAATGGATAAGATGCGCGAATGCCGCCGACGGAGGCGCCCTTCGTTTTTCCCGTACGCTGAATTTCAAAAAGCCGATCAAAAGAGCCGTGGCTCACGTTTCGGCTATGGGAATTTACGAGCTTTATATAAACGGCGAAAAAGTCGGAGACGCCCTGTTCTGCCCCGGTTTTACCGCCTTGAATGAGAGAATACAGTATCAAACGTATGATATAACGGCTCTTTTGTCCGATAATGCGCAGATATCTCTTCTCGTCGGCGAGGGGTGGGCGCTCGGGCGCTCAGGGCTTTCGGAATGGAATATAAATAAGGTGTATGCCGATCACGTGAGTGTTATTGCCGAGATCGAAACGGAATACACCGACGGGGAGCGCGAAAGGCTTATCACGGATGAGAGTTGGGACGTTTATACGAGCGAGATACTCTTCTCCTCCTTTTACGACGGCGAGACCGTTGACAAAACTAAAGAGAGTGTTTTTCTCGGCAAGGCAGAAGCGGACCGCAGCGTAAGATCAAAGCTCACGGAGCAGATCGGAGAATACGTTAAAGAGCACGAAAGGATAAGCGCGAAAGAGCTTATCATCACCCCTCGGGGCGAAAAAGTGATAGATTTCGGTCAGGAGCTTGCGGGTTACGTTGAAATAAAGATCAAGGGCGAGCGCGGTCAAAGGATCGCCATCTCGCACGCGGAGGTTCTTGATAAGAACGGAAACTTCTACACGGAGAATTACAGAACGGCGAAAAACAAGGTCGTCTACGTCCTGAGCGGAAGAGAGGACATTTTGAAGCCGCACTTCTCTTATCAGGGCTTCAGATATATAAGGCTCGACGAATTTCCGATGGGCGATATCGAGCTTTCGCGCTTTACGTCCGTTGCGGTATATTCCGATATGAAAAGGACGGGGCATTTTGAGTGCGGCGACGAGAGGATAAACAAGCTTTACGAGAATATTATTTGGGGACAACGGAGCAACTTCGTTGACATTCCCACCGACTGTCCGCAAAGAGATGAGCGATACGGTTGGACGGGTGACGCGCAGGTGTTCTGCAAAACGGCGTCAATAAACTACGACACGGAAAAATTCTTCGGGAAGTGGCTCGGAGATATGGCTCTTGAGCAAGAGGATAACGGCGCTTTAAGAGGAATCGTGCCGAAGATCGGCAATCTCGTGGACGGAACGGGAAAGATCAGTGCGGGCTGGGGCGATGCCGCGACTATCATTCCGTGGGAGATCTACCTTGCCTTCGGCAGCAAGGAGCTTTTGCGTGCGAATTTTCCTATGATGCGGTGCTGGGTAGATTATGTGCGCTCTTTTGGCAAAGAGGAATATCTTTGGCTCGACGGCGACCATTACGGGGATTGGCTCGCTATGGACGCGGGCGACGGCGTCTATATGGGCGCGACGCAGACGGACCTCATTGCGAGCGCCTATTTTGCGCACTCGACCGAGCTTCTCGTAAAAGCGGGGCACGCGCTTGGCGAGGACGTGACAGAATACGAAGAATTACTTTCAAACGTAAGAGATAAATTCAGGCAGACGTTTATGAAAGACGGATTGCCGTGCGTTTACGAAGGCGGAAAGGATGCCTTTTCCAAGGACAGACCCGTCAAAGGTTTGACTCAAACCGCCCTCGCCCTGATACTGAGATTCGGGCTCACCGAAGGGAACGAGCGCGAGAGGCTCACAGAGCTCTTGGTTAAAATGATAAGAGAAAACGGCAACAAAATGACGACGGGATTCATTGGAACGCCGCACGTTCTGCACGCGCTTTCTGAAAACGGACGTGCCGACGTTGCGTACGATCTTCTTTTGCAAACGGAAAATCCGTCGTGGCTCTTCTCCGTAAATCACGGTGCTACGACGGTATGGGAGCATTGGGACAGCATAAAAGCGGACGGCGGCTTCTGGTCGGCGGATATGAATTCATTCAATCATTACGCATACGGGGCGGTTTACGATTGGATATTCGGTACGGCGGCGGGTATAAAGGTGCTTGACGACGGCGCGGGATATACTCATATTTCTATAAAGCCGCACACCGATATAAGACTCGGAAATCTTCGCGCATCAATACAAACGCGAATGGGCAAGCTTGAATCGGCTTGGAAATACGCGGACGGCGGTGTCGAATACACTATCACCGTTCCCCACGGGTGCTTAGCCGAGGTCGAATTAGGTGACGGGAAGAAAGTCACTTTAAGCGCGGGCGAATACGAATTTCACGCGTGCGAAAATAATGTCACAAAATATACTTGAAATGACTCGGAAAACGTGATATACTAATATTTAAGAGCATCATATCAAACACGGCATTGAACGTTCCGTTTCTGATATGACATAACGGATACCGCTCCGGCGGAAATATAAATATCGGAGTACATAATGAAGTTTTTATTCGGAACTAAAATGCGATACTTTTGGGTAGTGATACCTATGCTCGCCGTAATGACGGTAGCAATCCGGCTTAACGATTATTCAGAGGACCTGTTTAAGTTTTATCCGCTGATCATATTCCTCGCAGGATGCATAATATTTACTTTCGTGTATCTGTTCAGGGCTGTCGGGCTTGGATTTGACGAGGTCAGAACCATCGGACTATTCTCTTCAAGAGAGCGGGTTATGATCAACGAAGGAAAAACTCTGACGCTCACACTTCTGCCCAAAAGAAAAATACTGGTCGAGCTTTTCGGCAACGACGGAGTGCTCGCGCAGCTTGATTGGCTTTCACCGAGCGAGGACGGAAGCATCCCCGACATCAATCTTTTCAGAGCAAAGGCGGTCGGCGGAAAGCGCGCATTAAAGAAGGTATTGAAATTTTACTGTCTTGACGCACAGACAGCCGACGAGCTTATAAAGAGCGACGAAAAGAAATACGAGGACGACCTCGTTATAATAACCTCAGCTACGACGGAAAACGGATATAAGCAAGTCAATATCAAATTCATCGACACCTTCTGATATTTGATTTGTTCCAAGAAATAACGAAAAGAAAAATGACGAAGAGCTTGCGCTCTTCGTCATTTTTTATATAAGCTTTAAGCTATAAAGCATTACTTGTACTGCTCGGCAACGCCGCCTGCAAGAGTGATCATCTTTACAGCCTGGAGCGAGAACTTATCTGCGATGATGATAAGACGCTTGGTCATAATTCCGCGAGCTATAACCTTGATTCTTCCTGCGCTCTTGCTTACGATGCGTTTTTCCTGCAAAGCGTTGAGATCAACGGTTTCGCCGTCGTCAAAGTTATCACAAATGGTATCAAGATTGACCTCGGCAAGCTTACCGTCTCTCGGTTCGGACTCGGTCCTTTCGATCATTTCGATGCTTGCTTCTGCCTCTTCATCGGTGAGAAGTTCATCAGCGTGCTCCGCGTCAACGTGGAGCTCGGTCTTTTCGCCGTTTGCGTTATCAAGCATTTCACCTACGTCAAGTCTGCCGATATTTGCATTTTCATCAAGAGTTACACCGGGAGGAAGAATAACCTTCACGAGGTCTCTCTTAACGAGCTCTTCGGTAGTTTCGTAAGGCATATGATAATCGTCAGTGGGCATAGGTCCCTGAGGTATCTGATTCTTGTTCATCATTTCCTCGATAAGCTCAAGAACGTACTTAAGTCCTCTGTCGCTCTTTACCTTCATAAGCATAGGAACCTTTTCGAACTTAGGCTTGTCGGAAACGTCAACGAAGTGATACTTATTGATGTTATACTCGTTGGGATCAAGACCTATATAAACGAGAAGCGATCTGCCCTTAAGGTTGATCTTCGCGCACTGAACTCTGCCCTTGTTGAAGGATTCAAAGTTCCAGCTCGTTCTCGCCTTTACGCCCTCGTAAGAAAGGAGCGTGTTCTTGATAACGGTGTAATAATCCTGTATTTCGGAGTCTGCCTGAATGAGTCTTGACATATAGGAGCTTCTGTAGCTTACGAGAACGACTTCACCGTTGATGATCCTCTGCCCTATGCTTTCGTCCTCGTCGCCCTTTGTTTCGGGTGCGATAGCGATGATGACCTCGCCGGATTCCTCCGCTGACTTTTCAGCAACGGGTGCCTCCTCTGCGGCAGTCTCTTCGACTGCGGGCTCTTCGACGGGTGCCTCTTCTGCGACAGCCTCTTCGACTACGAGCTCCTCGACGGGTGCCTCTTCTGCGACAGCCTCTTCAACTGCGGGCTCCTCGACGGGCTCCTCTTCTGCGACAGCCTCTTCGACTACGGGCTCCTCGACGGGTGCCTCTTCTGCGACAGTCTCTTCAACTGCGGGCTCCTCGACGGGTGCCTCTTCTGCGACAGCCTCTTCAACTGCGGGCTCCTCGACGGGCGCCTCTTCTGCGACAGCCTCTTCGACTGCAGGCTCCTCGGCGGGCGCCTCTTCTGCGAAAGCTTCATCCAGAGGGGGAAGCTCCGCTATGGGAGCTTCCTCTTCGGGAAGGGATTCTTCTTCAGGCTCTTCGGTCTCTGCTCCGTCCTCGGGAAGTTCTTCCGTGGGTTCGGTGGGATCAGAGGGACCCGAACGCTTTTTCTTTATAATGATTATTACGACTACGATTATGATAATGCCGCCTACGATAATGAGAATGATCCACCAGGGGAACGAGCTCTCATCCGTGACAGGAGCGTCAACAGCTTCAGCAACAGCGTATGCCGAGAAGTGATCTGTGTTGAAGGTAATATAACCGTTATCGATAGTGTAAGCGAGCTCCTGCTCAGCTACACCCTCATCATTGATGTAAAGAAGAATAAGGTTAGGATTGTTCTTAATGCTGTCGGGAAGTGCTATTCTTACGGTAAAGGTGTCGTCGACCGTGCATCTGTCACCGTTCTTATCAACGAAGTTGAGATCGTAAGCGAGGTATATCTTTGCAACCTTTCCACCGTACTTGACGTCGAAGTGCTCAGCGAACTCGCAAGTATCGTATGCGAACGAGATGTCAACCGTAGAAAGATCAACGTCGGGAGCAACCATTCCGTCGTGAGCGGTAACCTCTGCTATCACCTTTCCTGTCGAATCGGTGACGTTAAACGTCCGAGGTGCTGCGACTATGGTAAGTACAGCCTCAAGAGTTACGGAAGTCTGTCCGTCGATGGTGTAAAGCTCGGGGTCATCAACCGTGATAACGGCAGTAGCCTTATAAACGCCAACCTTTACGTGTTCATTGTTGAAGTACTTAACGCTAACACCTGCGGGAAGCGTGCCGGTAAGGGTGATGGACTGCTTAGTTCCGTTGCAATCTACCGTGAGATCCTCGAAGCTTACAGAATCAAGAGTGACGTTAGTCTTTGCGATCTCCCAATCGGCAGTATAAACCATCGTATCGGAGATGTTGCCGTCCTCGTCAACGAGAACGTAATTGCCTATATACTCGTCTTTAACACTGAAGGTAGCAGTAAGAGTGTAAACGCCGATATCCTTAGCGGCATTTCCGGAGTAAGTCACATTGATAAAATCAACATACTCACCGAGATCGAACTTCACGGACTGTCTCTTGCCGTTATATTCAAGCACGAGATCTCCGTTAATAAGATCCTTGTAAGAAACCTTTACGGGCTTGATCTCCCAATCTGCGGAAACGGTATATACGCCCTCGGCGCAAAGATCGCCGTTGATGTAAAGCGCGTAATTGTTACGGTATTCCTCAGCGAGGACGAATCTTGCGTAAGCGGTGTACTCATCCGCGTTGGTAGCGCTTGTTCCGACGTACTCAACACTTACGATATTGGAAAGAGCACTGTCGAACCAAAGCTTGTTTACGGTGAAGCTTACGTTCTTCTCTTCTCCGTCGTAAGTAAAGTCGTAATCGTTATCGAAGGTAACGTCGAACTCGGCATAAATATCAGCCTTTGCGATAGACCAATCCTCGGTGAATTCATATTCACCGCCCTCAGCGAGAACGCCGTTTACAAAGAGGTCGTAATTATCGGAATCGTTAACGACGAACTTGATAGCTGCGGTATAGTCACCTGCATCTATTGCCGAATTGCCGGTTACGGTGTAGGTAACGAGATCGCGGGGATAATTTACGTTTGCGAAGTTGACAGTCTGCGTAGCAGCATTGTAAACAAGGCCGCTTGCGTTTGCAAGAGCGTCAAACGCTACGTCTGCTCTTGCCTTTGCGATAGACCAGGTGTGACCCGTAGTATTTCCTATAACGTTGAGCTGATAGTTTGCGGAGTCAAGGAGCTCGAATACTACCTTTGCCTCGTACTCACCTGCCGCCGTAGCGGAGTTGCCCTCAACGGTCATAGTTACGAGAGCGGGATCGTATACGATCTTGTCAAAGGTAACAGACTGAAGCTTGCCGTTGTAAACGAGACCGTCTGCGTTTACAAGATTACCGATCTCAACGGTAACAGACTTTCTTGCGATGGACCACTTAGCGGTCTGCTCATAAGAATCACCTGCGTAAACGCCATTTACGTAGAGGTCGTAGTTAAGCGTATCCTTGAGAGTGAATACAGCCTTTGCCTCGTAGCTTCCCGCGCCCGTTTGCTTGTTGCCGACGAGCTCGAAGTTCACGAGCTTGGGATCATACTTCACGTTATCGAAGGAAACGAGGTAAGACGAACCGTTGTAAACAAGGCCCGTAGCATTAAGAAGCTGACCTATGGTCGCGTCAATTCTTGCGGGAGCGATGGACCAGCTCTGGCTCTGCGCACCTATAACCTTGAGTTCGTAGTTTGCCGTATCAAGCAGCTCAACGTTTACGAATGCCGTATAGTTGCTTCCCGCATTTATAGCGGAAAGTCCGCTGACCGTTACCTTAACGAGATCTGCGTCATACGAAAGCTTATCAAAGCTTACGGACTGAACAGCACCGTTATAAACAAGTCCTGTCGCGTTGGTAAGAGTGCCGATCTCTACTACGACCGTTTTCTTTGCGATAGACCAAGTATGAGTGGTTTCGCCGAGAATAACGAGCTCGTAATTGTCGGGATTCTTGAGAGAAACGTTAACGGTTACGGTATGGTCACCGGCGCCTGTAGCGGAAAGACCTGTTATTGTTACGTTAACGAGTGCGGGATCGTATACAAGCTTATCAAAGGATACTGACTGAACAGTACCGTTATAGATAAGACCCGTGGAATTTACAAGATTTCCGATCTCTACGTAAACCTTCTCGGAAGAGATGGTCCAAGTAAGAGGAACGGTAAACTCGGAAACAACGGCGCCCGTCGCGTCAATGAGCATATGGTTGCCGTCAGCGCGAATGGTTGCGGTTACGGTGTAAGTGCCCTTTTCGGTCATTACTACGTCACCGCTAAGCTCTGCTATGATGTAATAAGGAAGATCCTTAAGCTCAACGGAGTGCGACTGACCGTCGAAGACGAAGTCTGACACTTCAAGAGAAACGTCAAGATCGCCTACGTTTACAGCCTTGGGAGTGATCGACCAAGGAAGCTCGTAGTGCTTGGAGGTGATATGATTTCCGTCGTCATCAACGAAGACGTTGTTATCGGTGTCCTCAAGCGTTATGATAAGAATAGCTCTGTACGTACCGACGTTAGTTCCCTTATCGGAAGTGAACAGATCGATAGCGAAGTCATTAAGAATTCCAAGGTTCTTAAGAGTCGCGCTCTTCTCGGTGCCGTCGTATACGAATTCGTTTTGTACGAGAGCGTCAAGGAAGTCGCCTGTTTCAATAACTCTCTTGGTGATAGTCCATACGCAAACAAGCGTTACGGGCTGTGCAAGCTCGTTACCGAGCTCATCTACGATAACGTAATTATTTGCGTGTGCGGCTGCGATATTGTAGATCGCCTCCATCGTGTACGTGCCCGCGTTGGTAGCCTTGTTGTTCTTATAAACTACTTCAAGAGCATCAGCGTCGGGAAGAACGAAATCAAGAAGGAATACCTGCTCTTCTTCGTTGTACTCGGTTTCTTTGGTTATAAAGCCTTCGTTAACTATGGTAAATCTTGCGATAGACCAGGTTGCCGTAAACTCGAAGATACCGTCGGCATCCTCTGCTCCGTTCACGTAAAGAACGTAGTTGTTATCGGTAAGCTTGAAGCTTGCTTTTGCTTCATAAGTTCCTGCATTCTTCTGAACGTTACCCGTTACGGTATACTCTACCGCAGTACCGTAAACCGAGTCAAACGTTACGGTCTGATCGTTTGCGTTATAAACGAGGTCGTCAGCATTTACAAGGCCCGAGATAGTAACGTCCGTTCTCTGACGCCCGATCTCCCAAGCCGCGCTTGCGGTGTAAGGCGTGGTGTCGTAAAGCACGCCGTTTACCCAAAGCTCGTAGTTTGCCGCTACCGTGGGATCAAGTGCGATCTCAATCTCTGCGGTGTAGCTGCCTGCGTTCGTTGCCTTGTTGCCCGTGGTAGTGATGACGAGAACTCCGTCGGGAGCTGCGTGAGTAACGTCGAAGCTTACTTCCTTTTCGGTTCCGTCGTAGGTCTCCGCAACGTCGCCGATAAGTCCGTTATCGGTAACCTCTACCTTCGCGCGCTTAATTTCCCAAGTCGCGCTTGCGGTATAAGGCGTAGTGTCGTAAAGCACGCCGTTTACCCAAAGCTCGTAGTTTGCCGCTACCGTGGGATCGAGTGCGATCTCAAGCTCTGCGGTGTAGCTGCCTGCGTTCGTTGCCTTGTTGCCCGTGGTAGTGATGACGAGAACTCCGTCGGGAGCCGCGTGAGTAACGTCGAAGCTTACTTCCTTTTCGGTTCCGTCGTAGGTCTCCGCAACGTCGCCGATAAGTCCGTTATCGGTAACCTCTACCTTCGCGCGCTTAATTTCCCAATCGATAAAGTGCTGATCGTAAACCTGGTACTCTACCCCGTTAATACGGATATAGGTATGATGCTTATATTCATCAAGGACTTCGATCTTGACCTGTGCGGTGTAAGTACCTGCATTCGTACCGCTCGCACCGTCAATGATAGTCATAAGAATGTACGTTCCGTCATATGCGGAAAGAGTTACCGTCTGAAGTGAGCCGTTATAGATAATTTCCGCAGGGAGAAGCTTGATGTCGTCAAGGTCTACGTCAATAACGATACGCTCGTCGATTTGAACCGTTGCCGTGTCCGTGGTATATTCAGCGAGAACGGTCGTCTCACCGTCTATATCGGCAGTGATCGTAATCACGCAGTAATACTCGCCGCTGTCGGTAGGAAGAGAAACGGGATAGGTGTCTGCCAAAGCTCCGCTGATAGCGGCACCGTCCTTATACCACTGATAAGCGACCTGTACGCCTGCGATGCTCGCAAGATCAATATTTGCGCTAACGCCCGCGGTAAGGTCGTAAACGGTTCCGTCTGCCTCTGCCGCTACGTCGTCGGGGCTCGTTACGCTTTCCTTAACGAGTGCCATTATCTTAACGTCGCCCTCGGGCATCTCTGTAAGAACCTTGCCTACCGTGCCAAGAGCTCTCGTGGTCGTAAATTCGACCCAAGCAAGAACGGGCTCGCCGTTTATTTCCGTTACGTCCGCGAATGCGGAGAGATCAGCGCCTGCGGGAAGGAATCCTCTTCTGTAAGACTCGGTTTCACCGGGCTGATAGAACTCTACGCTGTAAATGTCGGTGAAGGAAACGGTGACGTCTGCCGCGATATCAAGAGTCTTGATATCGAGAGCCGTCGAAAGTGCGAGAGCAAGATCCTCGTTGAATCTGGAAACAAGCTTATATAAGCTGTCTGCTACATTTATATTATTAGCATCAGCATCTATGGAGAATACTCCGTTGCCGTCGTAAAGGTCAAATATATCTTTCGTCTTAAGAGCGGCGGGAACCTTCGAATAGATTCTTGCCACGTAGTTCTTAAGAGTGTTGAAATGACCTGCGTACTGCTCAAGCTTTGCGATAAGCTCCTCGTTCGTAAGAGTATCGAGATCCACCTGAGTGATATAGGGATCTACGAGATTTACAAACTTAGCTATCTGATCCTTATTAAGGATGTCCTCGAAATCTATCTTTTCAAGTAAGGTGATGATATCGGCATATTCAAGCTCGGTAAAGAACGTATATGCCTCGTCGGGGTTCTTGGAAATTACGGTGAAGACCTTATCCTTAAGATCCTCGGGAATTCTGCCCGACTCGCAAGCCTTAAGAACGGCTGCGGTGAAGATGGCGGGCATTTCAACGTCAGCAAAGAGTCCGTTGGTCAAGTCGAAGGAATAATCAACGTGATCGGCAACAACTCCTGCCGCGCGGTGAATGTAATCGTATGCTTCCTCGGATGCAACGAGCGCGATGTTGAAATCGCAATCGCCGTACTGCGTATTTACGTAGAAGTCGTAAACGAGGTTCATCTCCTCAGCACTCATAAGAGCAAGCTCGTCTATCGTAGGAAGGGTATTGAACAGTTCTACGAGATTAGCAACGAAGAACTGAGTGGTTCCGGTGGTTTCATCACCGTAGATCTCGTAAAGAGTTCCTCCGTGCTCGCCCATCTTCACGGACTTGATCATAAGAAGAATATCCTTAGGCGAGAATTCACCGGTGTTTTTAAGGGTATCGTCGTAGCTTACGATGAACTGACTCTTGAAGATATCGATCTCATCAAGAAGCGCTTCGTAAGTAAGTCCGAACTTGTCTACACAGTAATCATCAATGAAGTCGCTGATCACGGGTCTGTATCCGTTGGGATCGGGTGCGTTTTTATCAACGATAAGAGCCTTGATCTCATCAATGAGATCGGTGATTATATCTCTGTAACCGTTCGGGTCGGGGAGAGTGTCGTCGGACATAAGAGCCTTGAGCTCATCAACGAAGTCGGTGATTATATCTCTGTAACCGTTCGGGTCGGGGAGAGTGTCGTCTGCCATTACGGCTTTGATCTCATCAACTACGTCGTTTACTATATCTCTGTAACCGTTCGGATCTGCGAGAGTGTCATCAGCGATAACAGCCTTGACCTCGTCAACTACGTCGTTTACTATATCTCTGTAACCGTTTGGATCTGCGAGAGTGTCATCAGCGATAACAGCCTTGACCTCGTCAACTACGTCGTTTACTATATCTCTGTAACCGTTCGGGTCTGCAAGCGTGTCATCAGCGATAACAGCCTTGACTTCATCGATAACGTCGTTTATAACGTCTCTGTAACCGTTCGGGTCTGCGAGAGTCGCGTCTGCCATTACAGCCTTGATCTCCGCCTTAACGTCATTGATCATCGCTCTGTAACCGTTCGGGTCTGCGAGGGTCGCGTCTGCCATTACAGCCTTTACTTCATCGATAACGTCGTCTACGACGTCTCTGTAACCGTTCGGGTCGGGGAGAGTATCGTCTGCTATTACAGCCTTGATCTCATCGACAACGTCGCCTACTATATCTCTGTAACCGTTCGGGTCTGCAAGAGTGTCGTCGGCGATAACAGCCTTTACCTCATCGATAACGTCATTTATAATATCTCTGTAACCGTTCGGGTCTGCGAGAGTTTCGTCGGTCATTACTGCCTTGACGTCTGCCTTAACGTCCTCGATCATCGCTCTGTAACCGTTCGGGTCTGCGAGAGTTTCGTCAAGCACGATAGCCTTTGCCTCGGCAACGACGGCGTCAACCATTGCTCTGTAACCGTTGGGGTCTGCGAGAGTGGAGTCTGCAATAACCGCCTTAAGCTCGGTTACGGCACCGTCAACAGCGGTTTCAAACGCTGCTTCAATTTCTGCTCTGAGAAGAGCCTGCTCACCCGAGTCAAGACCTACGAGCATTTCCTTCAGGTGATCGATGGTGAAATCGACCTTAAGATTTCCAAGGTCGTCAACGAAGAGCGAGTCGATAATAGTGTGCTTACAGGTATTGCTGTCAAGGATCATTTCCTCGATCTCAGCAAGAAGCTCGTCGTGGTTTGCGCCCGTCCAAAGGTTGCCTGCGTATTCCTTAATGAAATCGTGGTCATCCTCGTGCTTATCCCAGAAGCTCTCAAGGTCGTCGGTAACGACGCCTTCAAGAAGCGTGTCGTCGGCAAGAAGCTCAGTCCATATCTCTGCCCTGATAGCAGCCTCATCGGTGCTCCACGCCGTTTCAAGCGAGGTGGCGGTATAAGCGCTCAGAACGTCAACGATCCTGTTGGTCGAAGAAACGGGAGTTCCGTTTTTCTTAAATTCGATTACCTCTGCGACCCAAATTCCGATCGAGTTATCGATGTCGTTCGTTACCTCGTCGTAGATAGCGTCGCCCGTGCCTCCGTTCTTAACGTAAGCAATGTAATCATCAACGTAATCCTCGTAACCGCCGTCGTTAAGGAAGTGGTCCTCGATATAGCTCTGAAGTCTGTCGGTTATGAAGTTGTAGAGCGGATCGGAGGAGGTCATCGTACCGTCGATATATTCGTCGACAAGACCGGGGTCTGCCGGGCTTCCGACAAGCTCCTCGTGAACCTTCTTCTTTATGTATTTTTCGATTATCTTATCGACCTCGTCGGTTCCGACGTTGTTATCAAGATAATTGAAAACGTGATCCTTGATGTACTCGGCAACGGAAAGCTGCATCTTGTCGCGGAGCATCTCTTCAACCTCACCGTTGTAGGTTGCGGACGCGCCGAAGAGCTCGTCAAGATACTTCCCCGTTATGGTGTCGAGGTTTTCATCGAAATAAGTATCAATGAAGCTATCAAGATTGTCCTCAAAGTACGTGTCGATGAAATCGCCGAGATACTTGTCGAAGTAGGTATCAATGAAATCAGCAAGGTACTTATCGAAGTAAGTATCAACGAACGAAACAAGCTTTTCGTCAAGATACTTGTCTACGAAAGCAGAAAGATTCGAGTCGATGAAATCAGCGAAATACTTATCGAAATAGGTATCGATGAAATCGCCGAGATACTTGTCGAAGTACGTGTCGATGAAATCACCGAGGTATGTTTCGAAGTAAGTATCAATGAATTTGCCGAGGTATTCATCGAAGTACTTATCAACGAAAACGTCGAGGTATTCATCAAAGTACTTGTCGATAAACACGTCACCGTGCTCATCAAAAACGATATCTATGAGATCGGTGATGTTACCGTCGATATATTCATCAATGTAATCGTTGACGGTGTCCTCTACGTACTGAGTGATCTTTTCGCCAAGCTTTTCGCCTGTGGGAAGATCGGCGGGATCGACCACGCCAAGCTTAATTGACGTTCCGAGAAGATCGCACGCATAATCAATGAAATCCTCACGCACAACGTCCGCGAAGAGCGGATCCACAAGGTCCTTGAAGAAGTCCATCGCAGATGCGTATCCGACCTCGTCAAGATAGAGATCCATCGCCTTGTCAACGAAATCGGCGGACGTAATGCTCTCGCCGCCTGCGATGAAATCATCCTTGATATCGCTTATCACAACGGTCTTGAACGCCTCAACGAGCGTCGAAACAAGAGAAGTCAATTCATTCTTCGTAATTCCCTTGATTTCGGCAATGTCGGGAGTAAGTGTCAAGGTGACACCGTCCTTGCCGTAAGTGATGTCAAGCCATCCCGTGATATTCTCGCCCTCCCCCGTGTTATCGGGAAGAACGGTGCTCTTCGTTTGCTGCGTCTGCTGCGACTCTCCGTCTGTTACCGCAGCGATAGCGGTAAAGCTAACAGAGCACAGCATCACAAGAGCAAGCAAAAGAACAACGACAGCTTTTAAATGCTTACTGATTGTTTTCATACCATACCTCACATTTTATATTTTTTATTTTAAGCATTAAAGAAACGCGCGCGAGGAAGCGCACACTCGTAGCTTTATGGAATAATTATATCACTTTTGTTTTGTAAAATCAATAGGTAAAAATAAAAAAGTGGCAAAACTCCCTATTTTTCGCAAATAGCACAGAGAATTGCCACTTTTTTTATGCAATTTGACCCAAAAGTACGGGTAAGGTGCGGATATTCAAGAAAAATCCGAAGAAATAAAGGATAAATTTACCTCTCACCCGCGTGTGTTCGATCCCGCCGCGGCTGCCCGCAGCGGGATCGAAGAAAAAACACCGTGATAAATTCCGCGTCTTTTGCCGCGTTTTGCCACGTTAAGCCCGATGCGTGTTAAGAAATAGGGTG
The DNA here is from genome assembly GCA_017503105.1 of Clostridia bacterium. Taxonomy (GTDB): domain Bacteria; phylum Bacillota; class Clostridia; order Oscillospirales; family CAG-272; genus UBA1740. The sequence goes on along the minus strand of JAFVTS010000020.1, from coordinate 12,502 downwards.
TTTCTTTCTGTAGATCCTGTATATTACGAAAGCGACAGCCGACAAGACCGACACCGCAAGCGAGATTATCAAAAGGACTCTGAACCTGAATAAAAGAATCAGAAGAAGGAGCCAGAAATCGCCCTTCTGATCGCTCTCACCGTCGATGACCTCGATCTCGTAAAGCGCGGTATAAACGCTGTCGGAATAAGCAGCGTCAAGCTCCTTATCCCAGCCGATAAAGGTGTATACCTTGTCAGCCTTCATTCCGCGCGGAACGCTCGGTGCGGACGGGATCTCTCCCCAAGCGCAGTTAACGGTCTTTGACGTTCCGTCGTAAAAGACGAACGTCACGGAAAATTCAAGAGGCTTCAGGGTGGCGAAGAGCCACACGTTACCCTCGGGCATAACGAAGCTGCTCCCGTTTATCGGGACCTTGACGTTCTCTGCCCCTTCAACCACGTAGTAGAGAGAGGACACGGTTTTGCCTTCGGGTATTTCAACGGAAAATTCAACACGCTCCCCCGCTATTGCCTCATTTTTGAAGCTGACACCTGCTTGCGCGGAGGGAGAATTCACCTCGAAAACTTCAATATATTTATAGATAACGTTGCAGAGAGGTGACGCAATTGAAAAATTATCCACTCCGTAGGAAAAGCCTCTGCGTTCACTTGTGCCGTCAGGCAAGACTGCGACGAGGCTTATCTCTCCTCCGTTTACGGCTTCGGCAAGCCCGTCAAGAGAAAATTCGGCTCTGGAAACGTATCCTTCGGATGCTTCAAGCCCGTTTCCGATTTCATCAGCGAAAACGAAGCTGTACGTTCCGACGCCCTCAGTCACCTCGGCGAGCACCGTAGCCGAAAAGACGCCGTTTTCTATCAAAGCGATTAAGTTTTCTGCCTCAAAATAAAGCGTCCAATTTTGATTTTTTACAGTAACACGCCTACCTTGAGCAAGCTCCGAAAGGAGCGGAAGATCTTCGATAGTATCCGTGCCGCAAGCGCTTATATCCAAGGTCAGCCTTCCGTAGCTGAGAGTTACCGAAGCACCGCCGTTTCCGCAAGGGTAAACGAAGTCTTTTTCAAATTCTGCCTCGTAATAAGTGTCGTTTGCGGGACATTCGTCGATTTTTCCCCATCCGACGAACGTGTACTTGTAAAACTCGTCGTTTTTCATCGAAGGCGACTTTGTGGGAGGTTCGGGACGCGAATCCTCACAGCACTCGGTGACGGCGTACACTTCCCCGTTCACCCGCCATTCGATCTTATAAAAATACTTTTTAACGAACTCTGCTTCATAGGAGGTATCAAACTCCGCAGGCTCAAACGCCCTGTCCCATCCGATTATAACGTACTTGTAATTTTCTCCCTCGGGTCTGAAATATTCGGGTACGGGACACTTCGGGATCTCTCCTCTTTTGCACTCGGCGCTCACGTACACCTCGCCGTCAACTATCCAATCTATTTTATAAAGATCGGTCTTTTTGACAACGGCGGTATAAGACGTATCGGACGTAGGCTTTTCGAAAGCTCTGTCCCAAGATATTATTATATATCTGTACGCCCCGTCGTCTTTAAAAACGGGGTCTTTTATCGGACACGTGGGCACTTGCGTTTCAAGGCATTCGGAAACTGCTATGACCTCGCCGTCCGCCACCCACTCGATCTTATAATAACGGGTGACGTCAAAGATCGCGGTATAACGCGTGTCGGAAACGGGCGGGACTATCTCCTTATCCCAACCGACGAAAGTATATACGCCAAAATCGTCCTCCGGCTTTACGGGCGACGTTATCGGGCATACGGGAACGTCGGTCTCAAGGCATTTCATAGTCGCCATAACCACGCCGCCGACGCACCATTCGATTTTATAGTATCTCAAAACGTCAAATCGCGCCTCGTAAGACGTATCGGAATCAGGGCACTCAAGTGCCCCACCCCAATCCTTGAAGGTATACACGCCGAAATCGTCCTCTGCGCGAGTGGGAATACCGCTCGGCGGCGTCGGAATTTCATTTTCCGCGCACCGCGTTGTAGCAAATACAGTTCCGTTTACCAACCAGGTGACGGTATAGTACCTTATCTGCTCAAAGAGTGCCTCGTACTCCGTATCGGAGCTGAGCGCGCCTATCGGCTTATTCCAGCCGAGGAAGATATATTTAACGTCACCGACGTTCTCTTCTGCGGGAAGCGTGGGAGCTGTGGGTATTTCGCCCTCAAAGCATTCCGAGGCGAGAACAAGCTCTCCTCTCTTATACCATTCAACGGTATAAAATCTTTTGAGCACGTACTCCGCGTGATACGAGGTATCGTCCGTTGGGATCTCGAGCTCGCGATCCCAGCCCGTAATGACGTATTTATATCGGCCGTCCTCCGCGCTTACGAGCTCGGTTATCGGAGCTTGCGGAATCTGCCCTCTTACGCAGTACGTGGTCGCGGCGAGCTTGCCGTTTACCACCCAATCAATTTTAAAGTATTTCGTCTTTTCAAATCGGGCTTCGTAGAATTCATCGGAGCTCGGTGCCGTCAGCTCCCTATCCCAACCGAGGAGAAGATAGCGGAATTCACCGTCGTCGTAAAGAGAATCACCAATCTCAAAAGGAGATGCGGGCACCTCGTTTTCAAGACAATAGGTAACGGCAACGCTCTGCCCCTCAAGGCGCCATTCGATCTTCATATAGCGAACGACGTCAAAGCGTGCCTCGTAAGAGGTGTCGCACGTTACGGGTAAAACCTCGCCCCAGCCCGAAAACGTATATCTGCCGTAGGCGTCGTCGGGCTTTGACGGAGCGTCAGTCGGAGGAACGGGAATTTCCCCTTCAAGGCATTTTACGCTTGCAAGCACCTGCCCGTCAACAGTCCAGGTTATTTTATAATAACGCTCGACGTCAAAGCACGCCTCGTACGAGGTGTCAGCGGAGCACGGCAAAAGCTCACCCCAGCCCGAGAAGGTATATCTTCCGTAATCGTCATCGGGCTTCACGGGGATGACGGAGGGCGGCGCGGGAATTTCTCCTTCAAGGCATTTCGTGCTAAGAAGCACCGAGCCGTCGGCGCTCCAGGATATTTGGTAATAACGTCGAACGTCAAAGCGCGCCTCGTACGAGGTGTCAGCGGAGCACGGCAAAAGCTCACCCCAGCCCGAGAAGGTATATCTTCCGTAATCGTCATCGGGCTTCGTCGGAGCTTGAGCGGGCGGGATCGGTATCTGCCCGTCAAGGCATCTCGTAACGGCAATGACTTTGCCGTCAACCGTCCAGCTTATCTCGCGGTATCTCGTCACGTCAAAGAGAGCCTCGTATACCGTATCGGACGTAGGAGGCGTCAGCGGTTTATCCCAACCCGAAAAAGTATACACTCCGACCTCGTCCTCAGGACGCACGGGAGAGGCTATCGGACAAACGGGAGTCTGTGTTTCAAGACATTTGGTCTGCGCGACGGTCTGACCGTCAACGACCCAAGTTATTTTATAGTATCGCGTAACGTCAAAGCGCGCTTCATACGAGCTGTCGCCGTGCGCGCTCTCAAGCGCTCTGTCCCAGCCCGCAAAAGAGTATACGCCGAAATCGTCCTCGGGACGTTCGGGCAAGACATCGGGCGCGGAAGGCACCTCGCCTTCGTTGCAGTCAGTAACGGCAAACACCTCACCGTTTGCAAGCCAAGTGATCTTATAATACTTCACGGCGGAGAAAACGGCGGTGTAAGTCACCTCGCCGACGACGGGCGTTATTTCTTTATCCCAAGAAGAGAAAACGTAAGAATACGTACCGTCCTTCGGCTTCGCAGGCACCGAACCGTAGCTTGGGATCTCGCCGTATTTACAGAAGGTTTCCGTAAACTCTCCGTTTACGTTCCAAGTCACGGTAAAGGTCTCGTTTTTGCCAAAGCTTTTATACGCGGGGTAAAGATGAACGTGACCTGCCTCAAGAGCGTCAAGAGAGGCGGCATTACCGTCCTCGTCTATCCAATGAGAAAACGCATAATGATACTCGTCATCCGACGGCTTCTTGGGAGTCTGAGCATCAAACGTCGCGCTCTCACCGATACCTACTATATCGTAATCAAGAAGCTCCCCGCCCTCTTTCGAAGAATAGAAATATACGACGGCTCCGTCGTTTGAAGAAAAATCTCTCGAAACCGTTTGGTCAAGCGTGACGGAAAGCTCCGTATCACGCTCCTCGCGACATACGATATCTCCCGTCTTAAGAGCCTCGGCAAGCTCCGAGTCCTCGGGCGTCGGAACGTACGGGCTCGGCTCCTCTCCCGGGTGCTCGACAAGAGTCGGCTGCTCGGGCTTTTCCACGGGAGTCGGCATAACGGGCTCTTCGGGGACTGTGGGAGGCGGATCGAGCTCGGGAAGCGGCGTCGGCTCCACGGGCTTCGAAACCTTCGTTACGGGCTCGGGCTTTAATACCTCGGTGGGCTTAACGGGAACGTCGACGTATTCGGGAAATTCTTCCGTATAAGGCGCGGCGGAGGTTACATCTCCAAGATAGCGTTTGCCTTCAAGCATAGATATCGGAGTTACCGTTTCTATCTTTCCTGCCTGCAGATCGCTAAGATTAAGAGCGTAAGTCCAGGTGTAATCATCGGTAAACTCGGCCGTGCCGCCGTAAGTATAGACCTTCTCGTCCGAAAGCGCGGTTGCCACGACGTAAAGCTGCGAGAGAAGTATCACGTACTTCTTAGCCTTTTCCTCGTCAGCAAGCTTCGTATATACGATGCCGTTACCGCCGTTCATAGTGTAAAAGCGGTCAAGCGCCTGCAAAAGGTTTATTATATTCGTCTTAAAATCTTTATAATACTTCTTATAATACTCATACCTCTCTGCGTCGGAGGTAAGCTTGAAATATTCCTCGTAGAGTATCTTCAGCTTTTTTGTAGCAAGACTCGCTATTCTGACAAGCTCACGGGGCGCACCGCCCGCAACTATCTCGTCCTGCCTGTCAAGCACCTGCTCGACCATATTACCCATAAGCGCTCCGTAGAGGGTACGGTGATCGGTCATCTCCGTTTTCGCTACGTTTATAATCTCAAGATGCTTAAGGAATTTAGGAGAATCGGCCTCGTATACGGCTCGCTTCTCGCAAAGCTCTTCATACTCCTCAAGCGCAACGAGGTACGCAAGATATTCGTTGTAAGCTTTATCGTACTCGGGTTTCGTTACGTTTATGTAAGTTTCATACTCCGCAAGCTTCTTTTCGTATTCCGCTAAGGCTGCCTCGTGCTCGGCTTTCTTGGGCTCATACTCTGCCTTCAGCTCCTCGTACTGTGAAAGAAGCTCGTAATAATCCTGCATCGCGGCTTCGTAAGATGCGTTTATCCTGTCGCATTCCTCTACGTACTGCTCGTAAAGGACGAGAGCCGATTCGTACTCAGCCAGATCAAGAAGATATTGCTCGTGCGCGGAAAGCCTTTCGCGGTAATCTGCAAGAAGAAGCTCATACGCGCGATTTCCCTCAGCTATCCTGTCACTCGCAGCGAGTGCCGCCTTGTACGCAAGGTTTGACAGTTCGTTTACGACCTCGGCAGAAAAGGCAAAGCTTGCCTCGTACGTAATATATATCTCCTCACACTCGCCGTCATACGAAAGGCGAGCTAAGTAAGAATAGCCCTCTTCCCCGTCCGCATCGGAAAACTCGGCAGAGCTCGTGCCCGAGCTTACGGAAATCGGCTTCCATTCGACAAAGACCCCGCTTTGCGTTTCATCCGCGTACGTATCGTTCGCGTAAACGAAGAGCTCGGAGGAGCCTCTCGGAGCGACGACTCTGACGCCGTCCAAGGAAATATTCTTGCTGTACGAAAACGTAAGAGTGCTCATCCTCTCAGCGCAAGCAAGCTCCGCATCCGACAAAGGATCTCCGACGAAAAGGCGAAGCAGCTCGGAGGAGCTCAAGGTCACGGTGTCCGACGAGCCTTCGGGGCTTTTATACGGATCCTCGGAGCCGTCGGCATAAACGCCCGTGCTCACGGAAGCCAAAGCGAGCACAGGCTCTGTGAAAATATTGAGCGCGCAAGCAATCGCGAATATAAACGCAGTCAGCGTAATTACGTGTTTTTTCATTTACATCCCTTTTTAAATAAAAATATACTTATTATAGTATAACACGATAACGTCGAAAAATCAAGCAAGAAAGCCGCCAAAAAAAGAAAAAGATTTGTAAATAACGCCAAAGTAAAAAAAGCGGCTTACCTTACTCCGACACCGAAGCCCGATAAGCCGCCCGTATTATTATTCTATCATATAAAGATCAAAATCCATAATTTCCGCAAAAGCGCGAAGCTCTTCGGTTACGTCTCCCGAAACGATACCGAAATGCTGATTGACACCGCACTCCGCTATCCTTCCGAAAAATTCGCAGACATCAAGAGTCTTATGCTTAAAGTCTGCGTGAGAGTAGCTTGCCAGATAATGCTCGGTCGGCAAGCATTCAACCAAGGACGCGACGAGCTTTAACCTTCCATTCTCCTCTGATACGTGGAGCATAGTCTTCTCCCCCTCGGGAAATACGTACCACGCAAAGGGCGCACCCGCGTATTTCCATTTGCTTTTAGCAAATCTTTCGTCACGCGCGATTATCATATTTTCCGGTTTTTCGGTATAATTATTGGGGCCTGCGTGACCTGCAACGAATGCGTTTCTCTGCTTATCTATATAGAACGGTTCTATGAAATTTGATATTCTGCCCGAAATTAAACTCAGAATATAGACAGAAAGTCCTCCGCCGATGTCCCCCTCGGGAACGCTGATGAGCTCCGTTTCGGGGCTCGTCGGGGTGAAGCCCGGTCTGAGCCCGACAAACTCAAAGAGCACTTTGTCTATGTCGTTCAAAACGAGAAGATCCGTTCCCGAATCAAGCGCCAGCTTTTCCATTGCCAGAGTCGCCCTTACCGAGGCAAAGAACTTTTCACCGTCCACGTTATCCGCAACGCGGTATTTTTTTCTGAAGCCGTCCACAACACCTTGAACATAACCGTCGGGAATTTTCTCTATCTCACAGCAAAGCTCGGCGACCGACAAGAACTCAAGCTCGGGTCCAATCTTTTGGAACACGTTATAAGGGTCAACGTACGTAGACCACATCGCGCGGTTGTAGCACGAAAGAAGACTCACCTTGCTCTTTTTTAACATTGCGCGAGCCTTTGCCGCTTTAGCGAAGGCGAGGATCTTTGGCACAAGATCGCCAAGCGTTCCTATCTCGGTACGCATCATAGGTCTTCCGAAGCGCTTTACAGAGCCTGACGCCTCAAGAAAACCGACGAGAGCACCTGCGCTCAAAAAATCTACGAATTGGTTTTCATCGTTCGTGTCAGTTATGGAAAGACTGTCCCTTACCACGGATGCGAGCATAAGCGGAATAGGATAAAGCTCACGCAAAAAGCTTATCCAAGGAGCGTCTTCTGCCCAGGAGAGAAATATTGCAACGACGCAGTCGACCTCCTCCGAGTAGAATTTTTTCGCCCACAGCTCGGCTTCATCTCTCGTGCAAACGACGCCTGAGGCTACCAAATCCAGAAAAGGAGCAACAGCCGCCTTATATCTTTCGCATTCTATCACTTTTCTTTCAAGGTAGGTACCATCCTTGGTTCCCTCACCGAGTGGGCAAAATCGCTCTGCTCCGAGAAAGAGCATACCAATCTTAGGTTTTCTTTTTATGTTCATCTGTCACTTCCCCGCATTTCCGTATTTATCGACCGATATGACCTTGTATTTCGCATTTACGTCATCTATATCATATCTCTCAGCCACCGTAGATGCTATCTGCTCTCCGTTCTTGAAAACTCTGTAATAACAGTGCTCAGGATCGGCAGACGCTGTCCATACAAGAGTATTGCCATCAAGCTTTACCCCCTTGATCTTGCTCGGTGTTCTGTCAACATAGTCGGTCGTAAGGAACGTTACCGATCTTGGAGCGACCTTGATCTTTGCCGCGCCGTCGCATTCTACAAGCTCCGAAAAGTCCTGAAGGTCGCAGAACTCGTTCTCGTAAGGTTCATCCGCGAGAAAATCGTATCTTCTGAGGAGCTTGTCACACTTATGCTCAAGCTCAATCTTTATTTCCTTTTCCTCGTTTCCCCAGCTTACGATACAGATCGAGACCGATCCGTCCGCGTTAGTAACTGCACCTGCGCGGATGACCTCGTCATCCCACTTCGTTTCAAGCACACGCGAGCCTTTCCTGAACAGCTTTGCCATATAGCCCATAGTGTAAAGAGCGGGGCGTGCTGAATAATCGTTCTCATCGTCACACCACTTGACGAGTCCGTTCTTGTTGTACCTTATCTGAATACCGTGTCCGGAGAAGCGCGCTACCTCATATCTCGCCTTTTCCTCAGCGGTGTCACCATCCTCTCTTATAAACGGATCGGGATAGTCGAATAGCGTCCAGAATGCGCCTGCAAACGTGCCGGAGTTGACGATTGAAAGCGACATCTCCGCGAGTGCCACCGCATATCTTCCACCGTCCTCGGGCTTTTCCGCGCCGTAGGACATATCGTTGATCATATTACCCGCCCACGTTTTGCCCCTGGATATGATGCCGTATTCACCGAGAATAAAACGCTTCTGATTGCCTTTCACAAGCTCTACCTGCTCATCGAAAAGGTTGTAGCAGTACTGATAGGCCTCAAGCTCGCCCGGCTGATATTTTCTTAAATAAAGATGAGCGCAATAGTCCGCGGTTATCTCGTCCATATTTTCCATAGCCCACTTTATCTGGTAGAAATTACGCGGCTCCGAGCAATCCGTCGCAAGAAGCCCCACGTCAAGTCCGTGCCGTTCAAATGCTCTGAAAAGCGCGTCGTGCAGCTTTATGAAGAGGTCTGTGTGCTTTGCAAGGTATTCGAAAGTGTTTCCTACGCTCAGCTCATTCGAGATGTGAAAATAGCGTATCTTCGTACATTTTCTTACCTTAATTAAGTATTCGAGATTTGCGGCTATCTTCTCACAGTGTTCCTCGACGTCGAAATCCGCCGTCGGCATGGGCATTCTGCCCGGCACCATGTAGATGAGTGTGCCCGCTTTTCTGAACGTCTGGTCGTAATAATCCGCAAAGTGGTCCATAGCCTCGCGCGTCCAATCGGCAAAGCCTGCGTAAACGCGCGTAAAGGTGGGCGAAATCTCGCGGAAACATTTAAGCACGCGCTCGTTCTTGAATTTTTCCGTCATTATGGGCGTCATCGATGCCTCGCTGTTATGGAAGCCTATACCTCCGAAGAGCCAGCGTCTGAAGGGCTTTGTTATTTTTAAAGTACTCATATAATTCACCTTCTCTACTGTATTATTTTTTCTTCTCTTATAATTTGCTGCGGCACGCACGGACGAGCTTGCCGAGATACCGAGCCACAGTTTTTTATAACGTCGGCAACCGCCGCACCCAAGAGCTTAACGCCCTCATCGTTTGGATGGATCATATCGTCCTTCAAGTATTTTTTGCGCTCGGGGTACATAAGCGAAAAAAGATCGTTAATGAGCACACCGTTTTTCTTCATAATATTTAAAACTGCCTCGTTATATCTCGCGATTTCTTCATTTTTGTGTGCGGGCGGCATAGGTCCTTCAAGTTTATATTTATCATCGTGAACAGGGGTCGTGGTGGCAAATATCAACCTCGCTCCCGTGTTCCTCAGAACTCTCACGATCTTACGCATCGTATCTGAATAGACGTTAATATCCGTAAAGCAACCGTCCTCTTTATAGAGAATAGCCGTGTCCCAAAGTCCCGCATTAAAATGAATAACGTCGGGCGACGGGAACTCCTCAAGCCAAAATCTAAGACTATTCAAAAAATAAGCCGCGAATCTGCAATTTTCTTTTGGAGAAACGACCTCATACTCATCACCGAGCAGACGTTTCACTTCTCCCTCATAAAACATTCTGACAGAATCTCCAAGCAAAAGAACTCTCATAAATACCTCCTTCCTTTAATATAATTATATATTCAAATCAGCAAGCAAGTCAAGCAATAATATACGCATTCAATACAAGTATATTGACTTTTTTGGGGATACGTGATATAATCATACAAAAGGAGTAAAAAGGTATGGATTTCAGCATTCTCGAAGCAAGGCGTTTTACCTCACCATATTATAAATCTTCAAAGCGCGAGGTCAAGGATTACGAGATCGACCTTGAATACGGAAACGAGCGGACATATAACTGCTCAGCCTTAAAGAGCCGAACACTTTACCGAGGTGACGTTCTCGTAAGAGCACCGCACGATACCGTGTTTTCCGTCGGAGCACAGGATTCGTTCATACTTACGCTCGATTTTTCAAATAGGGCTATACCGGAAATATACTCACGCAACGTCCTTGGAGATTTTCAGCCGCCCTGCACCGATGATCTGATCCTCTCCCTTGCGCCCATCATACATCCGCGCGACACGGCTGCGATTTCTTATATATACAAAAGACTTATAGCTCTGCCCGACCGTAATTCTCCGCCCGCAAAGGAGCTCGTGAAAGAACTTTTATACACTCTCGGGGCGGAAATAGCGCACGGCAACTACGAGGCATCCGTTATCGATGATGATAAAAGCGACGTCATAATCTCGTATATGCTGAAGAATCTCGATTCAAGAATAACGCTTGACACACTCTGTTCTCTTGTGCACCTCGAAAAAAGCTATCTTGTGCGCACGTTCAAATCCAAAACGGGAAAAACGCCCATAGAGATGCTGATAAGCTTCAGAATGGACAAGGCTTGCGACCTTGTTTTGAGTACGGATATGAAGATAAGTGACATTTCCGAGCTGTGCGGATACCGTGTTCAGTCCTTCTTCATCGCCGAGTACAAAAAGCATTTTTCCGTGACTCCGAGCGAGCATAGAAAGCTTGTGAGCAAAAGCTAACACCGCAACGCTTCTATCTATAAAAACGCAGTCAGCGTAATTACGTGTTTTTTCATTTACATCCCTTTTTAAATAAAAATATACTTATTATAATATAACACGATAACGTCGAAAAACCAAGCAAGAAAGCCGACAAAAAAGATTTGTGAATAACGCAAAAAGCAAAAACGGCTTACCGTCTTTAGCAACAGAAGCTCGGCAAGCCGTTTACGTTGTTTATTCTTAAAAAACGAAATTCAAAAATCGAAAAAGAAAGCGGCTCAGCCCCTTTGCTGCCGATAAAAAATGCTTTACGGTAATCTCAATATGCGACCGCTTTTGCATTATTTAAGCGTGCAAGCTTCTATAAAATCCTCAAAGATCTTTCGGTTTTGAGGGTCTTTGTCATAAAGTCGTTCGGGGTGCCATTGGTACGCCCTGATATAGCGCTCACCTTTAAAATATACAGCCTCGATTATTCCGTCATCCGCAAAAGCCATAGGCTGAAGATCCTTTGCGAGCTCTTTTACGCATTGATGATGGAAGCTGTTTGCGCTCATACGGTCTTCGCTCACGAGCGAATGAAGTGGCGTGCCGATGGCGATCTTCACCTCGTGTGAGGTAGAGAATTTCGGTTCGGTCTGTCTATGCAGGACTGAGGTTTCAAGCTCGCTTGGAATATCCTGATAAAGCGTGCCGCCGAGGGCGACGTTTATGAGCTGCATACCTCTGCAAACACCGAGAATAGGCTTGTCGGTCTTTAATATTTTCTCTATCCACGTAAATTCAAACTTGTCGCGCTCAAGGTCAGCGGCTCCGCATTCGGCACGTCTTTGCGCACCGTAACGCGAAGGCTCTATATCCACGCCGCCGCTGAAGAAAAATCCGTCGCATTCGTCTACGATGTGCTCGATATTTTCGTTTCCGAGATCGGGCGGTAATACCAAAGCTACCCCACCGTTTTCCTCTATCGCCCCGCAGTATACGCGTTCATCTTCTTTATCTGCTTCATTTCGGCGTTTTTTGACAAAAAGTCCTATTACAGCTTTCTTCATATCAGCGTTACAATCTCCTTTTTTGCATATAAGTGATGCAAAAGATCAAAAACGACAAGCTCCCGCTGAAGCTCGTCGTTTTTTGGCAGGGGTAGCAAGATTCGAACTTACGAATAAAGGAGTCAAAGTCCTTTGCCTTACCGCTTGGCGATACCCCTAAGTTATGCTGACCGCTCAGCACAGCCATTATTATAACACATTTTTGTGAGTCTGTCAATGACTTTTTCCCAAAATCATTTTACTTTTCAAAAAATCTTCGGAAAAAGTATTGACAAAGAGAGAAAAACTTGCTATAATATTATGGCAAGTCAGGAAATTCACCGATACTTTATGGAGAAGTACTCAAGTGGTGAAGAGGCGCCCCTGCTAAGGGTGTAGGTCGGTTATACCGGCGCGAGAGTTCAAATCTCTCCTTCTCCGCCAAAGCTACGGAAGACTCTTTCGAGTCTTCCGTAGCTTTCTTTTTTGGCGAAAGAAGGAGAGATTTTCCTACTCCCGCGTCGCAGCACGCGAAAGCGTGCGGCGGCGCAGATAACCGAGCAAAGCCGAGTCGGCAAGCTCGCTTGTCAGCGAGGCGGCGAAGGTTGCTCACGCGAGCGTTGCGATATTATCGCAACACACGCACGCAGTGCCGCCG
>JAFVTS010000019.1 GCA_017503105.1 Clostridia bacterium | reverse complement strand
GGTCCTTTGTACTTAACGCTTGAACATCCCGCAAGTACAGAAACGCATAGAAAGAATGTTATTAGTAATGACAATGTTTTTTTCATTTCAATTACCTCCGTTCAACAAATTCAAGTTTATCGATTAGTTAGATTATACCATAAAAACGGCAAAAAGTAAATAGGACGGCGGAGTTCTTTACAAATTGAACCGCCCTACGAAGCCGCTCCGAGATTCCACTCGGCTTCGCCTCGTGCTTTTCCGTCGTGTCATCCTGAGCGGAGCGAAGCGAAGTCGAACTGCAAAGCAGCGTCAAACAAAGTGCAGACGGGATCTCCGACGGAAAAGTTCGACAAGCTCAGAATGACACGGAGCGGCAAAAAAACAGCACCCACCGAAGTGAGTGCTGTTTTTGTATCGAAATAATCCCAAATGGGTAATTATCTCTTCGAGAACTGGGGAGCACGACGTGCTGCCTTGAGTCCGTACTTCTTTCTTTCCTTCATTCTGGGGTCACGGGTGAGAAGACCTGCCTTCTTGAGAAGGGGCTTGTAGGTCTCGTCAGCGCCGAGAAGCGCACGGGCAACACCGTGACGGATAGCGCCTGCCTGACCGGAGAAGCCGCCGCCCTGAACGTTAGCAACGATGTCGAACTTGCCCTCGGTCTCGGTAACGCCGAAGGGCTGGTTTACGATGAGCTTGAGAGTGTCAAGTCCGAAGTAATCGTCAATATCTCTGCCGTTGATGGTGATAACACCCGAGCCGGGATAAAGGCGAACTCTTGCAACAGACTTCTTTCTTCTGCCTGTGCCGTAGAAATAAGGTTTTGCACTTGTATACATCTTTCTCTATCCTCCCTATCAGTCTACTACTTCAGGCTTCTGAGCTGCCTGGTTGTGGTTCTCGCCAGCGTATACGTGAAGGCGGGTGAACGCCTTTGCGCCGATCGAGTTGTGGGGAAGCATACCCTTAACAGCGAGCTCCATAGCGAACTCGGGGCGGGTTGCCATAAGGGTCTTGTAGTTAACTTCCTTAAGACCGCCGATGTAACCGGTGTGATGACGGTAGAACTTCTGCTCGGGCTTCTTACCGGAAAGAGTAGCCTTCGCTGCGTTTACGATGATAACGTACTCACCGCAGTCTACGTGGGGGGTGAACTCGGGTCTGTGCTTACCGCGAAGAATGGTAGCAGCCTTTACAGCGGTCTTGCCGAGAGGCTGTCCTGCGGCGTCAATGACATACCACTTGCGTTCAATGGTTTCTTTTTTAGCCATGAATGTGGACATTTGTGTTTCCTCCGAATTTTTTCTTTTTTTCAAAGCCTACATATTATAACATATAAATTCACGCTTGTCAATGCTTTTTTAAAACTTTTTTGCGAAAAAATAATTTAGAAAACGAGAGCTCGTGTTTTCTCTTAAAAGCTCGTTTTTTCTCGTTTTTTCTAAAACGCGAAAAATAAAAAAATCTTCCCGTTTTTTGTGCAAGTTGTCAAAAACGGGAAGTTTCTCTTGAAAATCAGATCTGTTTTCTGACGCTCGTATACTCGTCGTAGAATCTGTAATAGGGGCACCCCTTCGTATGACCGCCGAGGAAATCCGTCATTTCGTCTTCGTCAAGCGAGAGATTGCAGGAGTAAGTGTCCGTATATTCATCGTATGTATAGAACTCGCACGTCTCACAGCTTGCCGCGTGCTTTTTTCCGTATTTCGAAAAATCCAAGGAAGGCACCTCCTCCTTATATTATCCTTTTGTCGATCACGTATTTTCCGCCTTGCTTTTTTATTCCGTAGGCGCATTCGATAGCCATATCGAATATCTTTGTGCCGCTGACACCGACGCAGTTGTCTATCGAATTCAAAAACTCCGCCGCCGTCGGGTGAAAGTCTGAAGAGGTAACGAATATGCCGCGTGAGCCCATCTTTGCGCACACCGCACCGTAAAAGCTTCTGACCTCGGTCTCGCTTGCGTAGGCGTTTTTGTTTTTCGTTTGTATCATAACGGTTTCGCGGAAGCCGAGGCAGTCAACGGTTTTTGCCACCCCGTCAATACCTCCGTCATCCGAGCCGCCCGTAACGTAGCTTTCCACTATCGTCTTTCCGTGCTTTGAGAGGTACTTTGAAAGAAGGGTCATAAAGTAATGCTCAAAAAATTCGCCGCCCTTGGAATGAAGTCTTTCAAGAAATTCGTTTTTTAATTCAAGCACTTGTCTTATGTCGTCGACGGCAGCGCTCTTTTCCCGTGATATGGAATACATCCCATCGGAAAGGGTGAGCGTTCTTTCGTTTACCAGCCTTTTGAGTATTTGTCCAAGGTAGCTGAAAAGAATGTTGTCGTCCTTTTGCGTTGCCGTGCGCTTGGTGCCTATGATCTCCTCGAGCCTTTCGCGTATCTCTTTTTTTGACATAGGACGCTCGTAGAGCATAGTGAGTATTTCTTTTTCGCATCTCGTCGCCCTGACGGTAACAGGCAGGGTCTCCGTAAGAGAATAACGTCCGTCGGCAAATCTTACGAGTCCTCTGCCGATAAGGCTCTCCGTGACCTCTGAAAGTGCTGCGAAAAGCCGAGCTCTTTTCCCACTCGGAGCCCTGTCTGACATCTCGGCAGAGGTCAGCTTTTGCGCCTTCGCAAGGCGCAAAAAGAGCTCGTCCTTTGTAAGCACCCCTTCTTTCAGAGCGTTTACCGCAAGCCTTTGCATTTTGCTTTTTTCATTCGGTGTCATAAGACGCTCCTCCCCGAATTTCAAATCATCGTATTCTTTATTTTAGTTGAAAAACAGCGTTTTCGTTCTCCACGGGCGAAGCAGTCCTACGTTTGCTACGTATCCGTTTGTGCGTTTTTCAAGGATTCCGCAGATATCCTCCGAATAAGGATCGCAAAGCGTGTATTTTTCCGTTTTGGGGTTGTTGACCGTGATCTTCAGATCCTCTACGTCGGATATGGAGACGTTAAGCAACGTAACAGAAACGGTTTTTCCCTCCGAGTCTACTCTCGGAACTACGAGTGCTTGCCCGAAAGATGAAGTGTAGGCGGGAAGGGGATTTTCGGAAATGTAATTTATCGCACTTACGAGCTGCAGCTTCTTTTCAAGGCTTATCATAGGATTGTAAAGATGAGCACCCTTGACGAGCCACTTGACTCCGCTCTTCATCTTTATCGCACACATAGCCGCACCGAGAGATTTCTCCGAGCCTTCTGCGCGAAATTCCGTGATCGGCTCCATTCCGTCCGCGAAAACGGTGTACGGCACGTCGCGGCTTACGTAAGTAGAGTCGTTCCAGCCGGGATAGGTTATTCCCGTATTTACCGCGTGTGGTACAAGGCGTTCACCAACTCCCGAAAGTCCCGCACAGTCAAGAGGTGCGAGCTTTATTCCTATTTTATCGGCGTAGCCCATTTCGTAAAGCCGTAAAAGCGCTTTTGCATCCGTGACTACGGGGTGATTTAAAAGGAAATCGACGTCACCGTCTGTCAAGGTCTTTGCCGCTCTCTCGGTAAGGATATAAACGTCGGCGTTCGGTTCTTGATTTACCGGGATTCCAAGCCTCAGGAGCTGTCTTGCAGCCTCGTCAGCTTCGCTGTCCTCATCCCATTCGTAAGTCGAAAGCTCCTCGGCGCGAGGATAAACACTCGTCGTTCTGAAGATCGAAAGCCCTCCGACGTGCGTAGCGTCGGTTTTTTCTATGAATTTCTTAAGATACGGCTTATAAAGCATAAGCTTTTCGAAAATCTTTTTGTGATAGTCGAGCGGTTCGTATTCGTTCATAAGCGTGACGCTCGCCATATTGCATCCGTAAGCAATATAAAGGCTTGCTTCAAGCGCGGGGCATTCAACGGATTTTCCGTAAGAAACAAAAGGCAGATTTTCTATTTCGCAATTTTTGAGCTTCACGTTTTTGCCCATTCGGGAAATACAGTAGTTTATTCCGAGCGCCTTGCGAAGCATTCCTCTCGGGTCGTGGTCGAAATAGAAGGATGCGCCCGCTCTTACTCCTACGCCTTTTGCGGAAACGTCTTCGAAAACGTCGAAGATCCGACGTGTGCTTTCTGCGGCTATCTCGGTCGTAACGGTCGCTTGCAGGGCCATCGTCGGCTCTTTTGTAACGGAAAGCATTTCTTTTGCTATTATCTTCGAAAATTCCGCCAACGACTTGGTTTGGAAGTCTATGTATGCGCGCCGCAGCTCGTCGCTCTTCATAAATTCTTCTCTGAGCTCTTCAAAGCTGTATCTTTTTCCGCACACCTTGGCGTAAGCGTCAAGACAGCTTTCGCAGAAGCAAAGAGAATGTCCGTTTTTGTAAGGCGGTCTTATTCTTACGTCGTCATCGACCCAGATCACGGCGGGAGTAAAGCCAATGTTCTCGGCATATTCACGAAGAAATTCCGCGGTGTATTTTTTGAAGTTGTCATTGTTCCAGCAAAATCTGCCTAAAAACAAATCCCCGTTTAAATATTTTACGTTTGGAACGTTAAGGCCCTCAAGTCCTGCGGTACCGTAGTCGGTAAGTATTTCGGGTGCGTGTCCTATAGTCCTGCTGATTTGAAGCGAAGGCTTGATTCCTATTTTGTCAAACGCCTCGGCGCAGCTTTTCATCTCTTTGGCACATTCCGCGTGCTCTTCAACCGATAAGAAGCCGTAATTCGTAGCAAGCCAAACCTCGTCAAACACGACTCCGCATTCGGAAAGCGCCGCGATAAGTCTTTTTATATACTCGGGTTTTGTGTGATCGGCACCGCCTATTCTGAGTGAGTAGAGCATCGCAAAATACCGCCTTTTACTTTTTAATATGATTTTAGCATATTGCGCGATGTTTGTCAAGAAAAAACGCCCGAGCGACAACATTTTACCGCCTTTATAAAATCTCTTTAAAAGAGAAAAGAAATCAGACGGACTCTATTTTTTATAGGTTGACTTTTTTTGCCGTATGAGATAAAATAAAAATAAAAACCGTGATCAGGAGTTTAAAATGAAAAAATCTAAACTCACGTTTACCACCGTCACTATCCCATCAGCATCGCTCGGTGAGCCCTCGCCGCTTGCCGACGTCGGAAGCGATACTTACATTCGCGCTCCCATAGAATTTGACGAAACGATACCTCCCGAGGAAGCAAAATACATAGGCAAGGGAATGATAGAAACGCTCCTTCCTTATAAAATACAAAATAATTACACGCGTGAGCGCGTCCCCACTCCTCATCCGTGTGCCGTGCTTGAAAACGACTGCCTCCGCGCTACGTTTCTGACGGGACTCGGAGGCAGACTTTATTCGCTCTTCGACAAAAAGCAGGGAAGAGAGCTTCTTTATTGCAATCCCGTTTTTCAACCGGGAAATCTCGCCCTCAGGGGTGCGTGGTTCTCGGGTGGAATTGAATGGAACGTCGGCATCAAAGGACATAACCCCTTGACCTGCTCGCCCCTTTACGCAAGGCGCGCCGTCGGCGAGGACGGCGAGGATATGCTTGAGATGTTTGAGTACGAGCGCAAAAGAGGCGTTACGTACACCCTTCGCTTTAAGCTCGCAGATGACGTTCTTTTTCTTAAGGTAATAATAGAAAACAGAAACGCTCATCCCGTCAATATGTATTGGTGGTCAAACATTGCCGTTTGTGAGAACAAGGATACCCGAGTTATAGCACCTACGAAAACTGCGATAAGAACGACCTACCGCGACGGAAATTACGCCCTCGGAATAACGGAATACCCGATGATAGGCGGCGTTGATTGCTCCTATCCCGCGCATATTTCTACTGCTGTTGATTATTTCTATCGGGTGAGCGACGAGCCGCGCGATAAATGGGTCGCCGCCGTTGAGCCCGACGGCTCGGGCTTTGCCGAGTTCTCCGACAAGACCCTGAGAGGGAAAAAGCTCTTCCTTTGGGGCAAGGAGAAGGGCGGACCGCATTGGAATGAGTGGCTTTCCGACGGCTCGGCTAATTATATAGAGATACAAGCGGGAATAATGCGCACGCAGATGGAGCATTTTCCGATGGCGGCAGAAAGCGTGATAGAATTTAGGGAGGCGTTTTCTTCCTTGAATATATCAAAAGATGATGCCGTGTCGGAAAGCTATTCTCGCGCTGCGGAGGCTGTGGCAAAGGCGCTTGACTCGCGTTTTGACGTTTTGGAAAAGGTCGATTTCACCGTTTCGGAATACGGCGAGCTTGAGTCGTACGGCTCTGGCTGGGGTGCGCTTGAATCTCTTGCGCAAAATCGCCCCGTGAGCCTCATACAGAACTTTCCTATGCCGAAGGCTGACGGAGAGTGCCGTGATGCACTTATGCTTTTGAAAACGGGTGAGCTGACCGTACATCCCGTCACGGAGCCGATAAGCGCGTTTATGACGGGTGAGCATTGGCGAAAGCTCGTGCTCGCCGCCTCCGAGTCCTGGTACCGTTCGTATCTTCTCGGTGTAATATCGTACGAGCTTGGCAATGTCGACGAGGCTCTTGAATATTACGAAGAGTCCGTTTCGCTTGAACCGAACCCTTGGGCGTATCACGATATAGCTTCAATTTTAAAGAATTATAAGCACGATATTTCCGCGTCGCTTGAATATATGAGGTCCGCCTTCGAGCTTTTGCCGAGTGACTTTAATCTTGCGGTAATGTATGCGGGTGCACTCATAGCCGCAGGCAAGCACGAAGAGTGGCTCGACGTGTATGAAAACGTTTTAAATAAGGACTTAAAACGCGGCAGACTTAAAATGCTTGCGGCACATTCCGCTGCCGAAAGCGCAAAGCCCGAACGGGCGATCGCTTATCTTACGCAAGATTTTCTTATGCCCGATCTCAAAGAAGGCGAGTTTTCGGTCTTCGCTATATGGCTGAAGGCTCACGGTGAGATTATGAAAAGAGCGGGCAAGAGTGATCTTTCCGAAGAAGCGATCCTCAGGGAATATCCCCTTCCGTACGAGCTTGATTTCAGAATGCACTAATGCCTTTAAAAAACGAAAAAGGGAGCGCGAGCTCCCTTTTTTATTTATTCCTTGAATTTCTTTGCCCAATAGCAGGCGTCACTGACCCATCTTTCGAAAGCGGGGTCACAGTACTTGTCGTTTCCGCATCTCGTTATTTCGTTTCCGAGTGCTACGCCGTGAGGCGCGTCGGGGTACACGTGAAGCTCGAATTTCTGTCCTGCCGCCCTCAACGCCTCCGCAAGAACGAGTGAGTTCCTTACGTCCACGACCTGATCGTTTGACGTGTGGAAAATGAACATCGGAGCTGTGTCTTCGTCCACGTTTTTCTCTATGCTGTACCGAGCTTTTTCTTCCTCGCTTAAACTTTCCTTCATCGCAAGGTTTGAAAAGCTTCTGCAGTGAAGCTTCGCCGATATAACGGGGTATATCAGCATAGCCCCGTTTGGTTTGTTGTAGCCGTATGGCATATCAACGGCTTCGTATATTTCGGGCAGCTTCCACATAGCGGCGAGGCTCGCGCACAGATGCCCGCCCGCCGAAAATCCGACCGAGAAGACATTTTCCTTGTCTATTCCGTATCTCTCGGCATTGTCCCTTATGTATTTCATTGCCCGCGACGCTTGGATAAGATGGGCGGGAAACGGCTTTTTCTTAACCGAGTAGTGGAGAACGAATGCGTTGTATCCCTGCGACATAAATGCCAAAGCGATAGGTTCACCCTCTCTGTCGGAGCACACGACCGAATATCCGCCGCCGGGGATAACGAGTATGGCACGTCTTGTAAAATCCGAAATGGGGTCCGCCGCATAAACCTCAAGAAGCGCATCGCCGTCCGTCTCGTCAAATTTTATTTTTTCATAAAGCATAAGCAGAATACCTCGTATTTGTGATGATTAAATTATACCGCTAAATCCGTTAAATGTCAAGTGGACGGTGCTTTTTTTTCGTTTTCGGGAAGCGAGCTTGACGTTGTTCCGAAAACGGTACGGAAAAATTATCGGATCGATTGAAATGTTCATAAAATTATGATATAATATGTTATCAAAAAATAAAAGCCGTTTTTTCTTGGAGGATTTGTATGACGGATAAAAAAGAAATGCTTGGAGCCGCCCCCATAGGCAAGCTGCTCTTCCACCTTGCCTTGCCTACCGTCGTGGCTCAGCTAATCAATATGTTATATAACGTCGTTGACCGCATATACATAGGGCATATGCCGACGGTCGGCGACCTTGCTTTGACGGGCGTAGGCGTTTGTATGCCTATTATTATGATCGTGTCGGCGTTTGCCGCGCTCGTAAGCTCGGGCGGTGCGCCGAGAGCGTCTATCTTTATGGGCAAAAAGGATTTGGACAGTGCCGAAAAAACGCTCGGTGCCTGCTTCGGCTTGCAAATCGTTATTTCCGCGCTCCTGACAGCCGTGTTGCTTATCTGGAAAAGGGATTTTCTTCTGGCATTCGGAGCGAGCAGTAATACCGTGGAATACGCCGTGGATTATATGGGAATATACGCCATAGGCACGGTGTTCGTGCAGCTTACGCTCGGTATGAACGCTTTTATTACGGCGCAAGGCTTTACCAAGATATCAATGGTCTCCGTCGTCGTAGGCGCTGTGGCGAATATCATTCTCGATCCCATATTTATATACGGACTTGATATGGGCGTCAAGGGCGCGGCTCTTGCGACCGTTATATCACAGGCACTTTCGTGCGTATGGGTGATAGGCTTCCTCAAAAGCGATAAAAGCATTCTCAAGCTCAGACGCAAGTATTTTCTCCCCTTGCCGAGAATAGTTTTACCCTGTATCGCACTCGGCACGGCTACGTTCATTATGCAAGCGAGCGAAAGTGTGATTTCGGTATGCTTCAATTCCTCGCTTCTTAAATACGGAGGAGATATTGCCGTCGGCGCTATGACGATTCTGACGAGCGTGATGCAATTCGTAATGCTGCCTGCTCAAGGTATTGCTCAGGGAGCTCAACCGATTTTGAGCTATAATTACGGTGCAAAAAACTCGGAGAGGGTAAAGCAGACGTACAAGCTCCTGTTAGTAACCTGCCTTGCGTATTCGGTAACGGTCTGGCTTGCTGTTATGCTGTTTCCCGACGTTTTCGTTTCGATATTCACGCCCGACGCGGCGCTCGTTTCCTTTGCTTCAAAGGCGCTTCGTATATACTTTGCGGGAATGCTGCTCTTCGGCATTCAGATCGCTTGCCAGATGACCTTCGTTTCTCTTGGCAACGCCCCCTCGTCTGTGATCGTGGCAGTCGTGCGTAAATTCGTGCTTCTTCTTCCCCTTATTTACATTATGCCGAATTTCGTAAGCAACCGCACCTTCGGCGTATATATGGCAGAGCCGATCGCTGACGTCATCGCGGTGACCTTCACGGCTATACTGTTTGTATTCCAATTTAAAAAGGCTTTGAAGAAAATCGATCCTTTCGTGTAGACCGTCGCACGTTTTTTGCCTTCGACCATATATTTTTCACCGTTTTGGGAAATAATAACGGTGAATACAAAAAACGGAGGTATCTATGTTCAAACACGAAAAAATGTTATTCCATCCCGTAGAGGTGGAAAGGCCGAATCCGCAGTACGCGGTTCTCTTACAGGAGCAGCTTGGCGGAGGTAACGGTGAGCTCAAGGCGGCAATGCAGTATATGTCGCAGAGCTTCAGAATTAAAGACCCCGAGATCAAGGATCTTTTCCTCGATATCGCCGCCGAGGAGCTTGGACACATGGAAATGGTAGCGCAGACCATCAACTTGCTTAACGGTCACGACGTGGACGCGGCGAAGGTGCAGGCTGGCGAGGTGCAGACCCACGTTCTGCTCGGACTTAACCCGGGACTTATCAATTCCTCGGGCTATTCCTGGACGGCGGATTACGTCACCGTAACGGGCGACCTGTGCGCCGATCTGCTCTCCAACATCGCATCCGAGCAAAGAGCCAAGGTGGTATACGAATATCTCTACCGCCAGATCGAGGATAAGAAGGTACGCGAAACGATTGACTTCCTTCTCAACCGTGAGGAAGCGCACAATCAGATGTTCCGCGATGCCTTCAACAAGGTGCAGGAAACGGGCTCGAACCGTGATTTCGGCACGACCAAGGCGGCAAAGATGTACTTCTCGCTGTCAAATCCGGGACCGAATACGTTTGCCACGGGAGAAACTCACGCACCGTCTTTTAAATGAATTTCTGAAAATCACCGTCAAGCTCTTGGCGGTGATTTTACATATCGTGCTTTAGGTGCTCGGTTTGATAAAAAAACGAGAAAGAGGTGTTTTTATGTGCACGGCAATTTGTTATAGGAGTAACGCTTCATATTTCGGCAGAAATCTGGATCTTCATCGCGGATACGGAGAAAGCGTGGTGATCACTCCGAGAAAATATGAAATAAAAATGCGCTGCCGTGAGCCGATAAAATCGCACTACGCGATGATAGGTATGGCTTGCGTCGCCGACGGCTTTCCCTTGTACTACGAGGCTACGAACGAGATGGGGCTGAGTATGGCGGGCTTGAACTTTCCCGAAAACGCCGTCTATCATCACTTCGCAAAGGAGAAGAACAACGTCACACCGTTTGAGCTCATTCCTTTGGTTTTGGGGCAGTGTGCCTCCATCGGTGAAGTAAAGGCTCTGCTCGAAAAAGTCAATTTGGTCAATATCGACTTTAGCGAAAAGCTCCCGCTGTCGCCATTGCACTGGATGATAAGCGATAAAAAATGCAGCGTTGCGGTAGAGCCGCTGAAAGACGGATTGAAAATATACGACGACCCGTTTGAGGTCCTGACCAACAATCCGCCCTTTGAATTTCACAGGACCTACGTGAATCATTATATGGGGCTCGGTATCGGTCGCGCGGCATCTCGATTCAAGGAAAGCATACCCGTGGAAAACTATAGCTTGGGATTAGGTGCATTGAGTCTGCCGGGAGATTTTTCAAGCGCCTCGCGCTTCGTCAGGGCTCTTTTCGTAAAAGAAAACTCGGTATCGGAGCATAGTGAGAGATCAAACGTGAATCAATTCTTCCACGTTTTGAATTCCGTCGCGATGCCAAAGGGCTGCGTTCTGGCTGACGAAGGCTTTGAGTATACGCGTTACAGCAGCTGTTGCAATGCGGACAGGGGCATCTATTATTACACGACCTATGATAATTCCCAAATCAAATCTGTAAATATGCACGACCTTAACTTGAATCAAACGCAACTGTATATCTTTGCCGTCGAAGGCTTGTAGTTAATTTTTACAAAACGAATATTGACATAAACGGATAAAAGTGGTATAATTGTGAAAACGAATATTTAAAGGAACCGGATGACCGTAGAGGACGTTGATTCCTTTATGATTTTTTGAGGAAATCTTATGGTTAGGAAAAAGAGATTTGCACTTTCGACCACGCAGATAATATTGCTAAGCTTCCTCGCGACGATCCTCTCGGGAAGCGTGTTGCTGGCTTTACCGCTAAGCTCCGCGACGGGGGACGCCGTGCCTTATCTTGACGCGCTCTTTATGGCAACTACCTCCACCTGCGTGACGGGACTCGTTACGCTCCCCACCGTGTCCACGTGGAGCGTGTTCGGGCAGGCCGTTATATTGATTTTAATACAGATCGGCGGTCTTGGCATCATCACCATTATGTCGGGGCTGATGCTTCTTCTCAACAGAAAAATGGGCATCGGCGATCGCTTGCTCGTTCAGGACGCCTTCAATCTCAATACGATGTCGGGGCTTGCGAAATTCGTTAAGAACGTGCTCTTCGGCACGCTGATCATCGAAGGAATAGGCGCCGCTCTTTATATGTTCGTCTTTATTCCCGAGTTCGGTGCAAGGGGGATATGGATATCGGTATTCAATTCGGTTTCCGCCTTCTGCAACGCGGGCATTGATATCATAGCGGAAAACAGTCTTTGCAATTACGCAACAAATCCCCTGATCAACGTCGTCACCTCGGTGCTTATCATCCTCGGCGGTCTCGGTTATATAGTATGGTGGGACGTGCTGCGCGTCGTTCGGAGCCGTTCGCCAAAGAATCGCAGGATATTCAGGCATCTGACTCTGAACTCAAAGATCGCTATCACCGTTACTGCGGCTCTTATTATCGTCGGTGCCGTTCTTATATTTATTTTTGAATACGGAAACCCGCAGACCATCGGCGATATGTCTCTCTTTGATAAAATTCAAGTATCGTTCTTCCAATCCGTCACAACGAGGACGGCGGGCTTTGCCACCGTTGCTCAAGAGGATCTGACGAACGCCTCCGCCGCGGTATCGATCGTCTTGATGCTGATCGGCGGCTCACCCGTGGGAACGGCGGGCGGTATGAAAACGGTAACAGTTGCAGTGCTTATCTGCTCGGCGCTTGCTACCGTTAGAAACAAGAACAGCGCAAGCCTGTTCGGTCGCCGCGTTTCCGAGGAGTCGGTGAAAAAAGCGGTTGCCGTGGCTGTAACCTTTCTTGCGATCTGCACCGCCTCAACCGTGCTTTTGATGGCAACGAGCAACGCACCCGCCCTTGATGCAGTCTATGAAACGGTCAGCGCGACCGCAACCGTCGGTCTTTCAAGGAATCTGACGCCGACGCTTAATACGTTCGGCAAGCTCGTCATTATAATAACGATGTATTTCGGCAGAGTCGGTCCCATCTCACTTGCGGTGGCACTTGGCAGTAAAAACGAAAGTCAGAACGTCGTTTCCGAGCCGACGGAAGATATCAGTATAGGATAAGGAGAAAAAACGATGAAAACAAAGAAGACATACGCGGTTTTCGGACTCGGAAGGTACGGTATAGCCGTGGCAAGGGAGCTTGTAGAGAACGGAGCGGAGGTGATCGCCGTTGATACCGATGAAAGGATCATCAACGACGCGTCGGCGTATCTGCCCGTGTGCAAACGCGCTGACGTGACCGATGCGGAGGTCATCTCCCGTCTCGGAATCGGCAATATCGATACCGTTATCGTTTGTATGGCGAGCAATCTTGAAGCGAGCGTGATGGCGGTTACGCTTTGTAAGGAGGCGGGCACGAAGACCGTTATTGTAAAATGCGCCAACGAGATGCACCAAAAGATATTGCTTCGGGTGGGCGCGGATCAAGTGGTCTTTCCCGAGAACGAATCGGGTATACGTCTGGCTAAGAATCTGCTCAGCTCGGGCTTTATTGATATGATCTCTCTTTCAAAGGACGTGTCGATGATCGAGATCGACGTAAAGGACGAATGGCGCGGTAAAAACCTGATCGAATTGAATCTTCGTAAGAAATACGGCTTCAATATCGTCGCGATCAAGAAAGGCGATAGTGTCAACGTAAACATCCATCCCGAGCAGGAGCTTGATGCGGAAAGCTCGCTTATCGTTATTGCAAACACGGCAAAGCTCGGAAAACTCAAATAATTATCGTGGGCTGACGGAATATAACCGTCAGCCCTCGCGCTTTATCGGAGAAAAACATCGCCGAGCTATTGACAAATCCTGAAAAAAGATGTATAATATTATGCGGATATCCGCACGGTATAAAAGCGCATCGTGCGGAATTGCGAAGAATACAAAATTCGATTGCCTGAGGTACGAAATGGAATATTTGAAGATTTGTGAGGTGGCAAAAAAATGGGGGCTTTCCGAGCGCGGAGTACAGGCTCTTTGCGCGCAGGGCAAGATCGAGGGAGCAACTCGCTTCGGCCGTTCTTGGATGATTCCGAAGGAGGCAAGCAAGCCTATCGACAGAAGGACCAGGGCAGGCAAGATACGTGAAAACGCGGATATGCCTCTTCCTCGTAAGACCCCGTTTCTATATATGACCGACCTTTACCATACGCCGGGAACGGCTGACAGAGTGGGCGAGAGCCTTTCGTACAACCACGAGGCGCAGGTGCTCTTTGAAGCCGAGGTCGCTTACTCGCGCGGCGAGATCGACAAGGTTTACGAGAGTGCCAATTACCTGCTCGGAAAGCATTCGGGCTTCTACGCCGTTCTCTCGGCAGGTATGCTTTTAGCAATGTGCGCCGTCTGGAAGGGTGACATCAATATGTGGCGCAGAGCCAAGATACATATATCCGAAGCACCTGCCAAAAACGACTACGACCGTGACACGATGCAGCTTGCGATCAGCGCCGTAGATATTATGCTATATAACGTCGAAAGCTTTCCGAAATGGTTTCAAACGGGCTGCTTTGAGCCGATCCATAAGGATGCATACCCCGCCGCAAAGGTCTATTACGCCAAGTTTTTATACGCCGTCGCATACTCCGTGGCGACGGGTGCTCTGAAGCTCCCGGGTGCCGAAGGACTGTACGTTATGACGAGCGTACCGTATACGCTTGAACCGATGATCTGTTGGGCAAACGAAAAGGGCACGGTTATGTCCGAGATATATTTACGCCTGACTTGCGCCGCCGTTTATCACAACTGCGGCAACGACGCTCAAGCGATCAGACATATAGACAGAGCCTTAGCGCTCGCTCTGCCCGATAAGTTCTACGGCGTTCTTGCCGAGTATTGCCGTGCGCTTGACAGTCTTATGGAAAAGCGTCTGTCCCTCATTGACGAAGAAGTTTGGAAACGAGTCAAAGCGCTCTATAAGGTATATAACGAAGGCTGGTCAAAGCTCTCGGGAACCGTTCGCGGAAAGACTATTTTGACCACGCTTTCGGAAAAGGAGCGCGAGGTTGCCAAGCTTGCGGCGTTTGGAATGAGCAATCAGGAAATTGCGGACAATCTTCACATTTCGCTCTCGGTAGTCAAGCAATCCATTCGAATCGTAAGCGAAAAATCGGGACTGTCAAGAGGCGATTTTGCCGCGATCTTGTAGTTTTATATATCTTTTTCGGGGGTAAAAAGATATATTGTAAGCACCGAAAATATATCAAAAAAAGTTGTTTTAGGTAGTACCGCAAACAGAAAAAATCTGCTAAACTGTTATCAAAGAGCGAGAGCGAGAGAGACAGTTTAGCAGATTTTTTTGTCCTTTAAGTTTTGGAAAGGAGGAGCAATGTTTACGAAGCTCTTTGAAAACAGCTTGTCGCCGCCTGAAAAGAGAAGGGAAGGCGAGCTTTATAAGACAGTGACCGCCTACGGCAAGACCTTTGAGTTAAGGTACGGTTACTACGGAGATTGTGACCGAAAATACGAGCCGAACGTGATCTATCCCGATTTTATAAAAGAACCTGTTTACACCGATAACGGCGAGCCGTTTGCAACGATGGTGCAGGACGCTTGCAAAAGCTACAAGGGTGAAGCAAAGCGCACCTCGGACACCACCTGCTGTGAATGTAAATACTTTCAGCGCGGTGAAGATTGGATAGGTATTTGCGCCAGCCCTAAAAACAAGAAGACCGAATAACCCGAATATAATATAGAATGAAAGAATCGCAAAGGGATATCCCTTTGGTATTGCTGATTCGCATCAATACCAAACAAACGCTAACTACTCATAAACGGAGGTACATATAATGAGCAAAAAGAAATTCGAGTCCCCGAAAGTGGAGATAATCCGTCTTGACGCTACGGATATTCTGACGTCAAGCACAGATCCGTTCGACGGAGAGTGGGTTCCGATCGGCGGTAAAAAAATCAGTGCGGTCGACAGCTCTCTTTACAATTTAAACTAAAAAACACGTATCCCAAAAGGAAGGGCAATCAATATGAAAAAAATATTTCAATTTTGCATTTTGCTTTTTGCATTTTGCATTTTTCTGACCGCTTGCGCTGACAAATGCGAGCATACGTACGATAGTGCTTGCGACGCGACCTGCAACGAGTGCGGAGAAACAAGAGAGGTATCGGCGCATCAGTGGAACGATGCCACCTGCACGACACTTAAAACCTGTACGGTCTGCAAAGCGACCGAGGGCGAAATGCTCCCTCACAACTGGGAGGATGCGACCTGTATCACCGCAAGGACCTGTAAAACCTGCGGTGTGACCGAGGGCGAAGCACTCGGTCACACACCTGCCGAGGATGACAGCGACTGCGGCACTGACGTATTGTGCACAGTCTGCGGTGCGGTAACCACTCCTGCAAGACTCGAGCATATCGCACACGCCGATGACGGCGATTGCACAACCCCCATCACCTGCACCGAGTGCGGCTGGCTTATGAAACCGGCACAGGAGCACAATTTCAACGGCGATTGGAAAACCGATGCAGACGGACATTGGCAGATGTGTCAGAACATAGATTGCAAGGTAGCAGGCACCAAGGAGGCGCACAATAAGGGCAGCGACGGTAAATGTACCGTTTGTGGATATGTTGTTGAGGTGCTTCCTCCTCACGAGCACTCTTACACCGTAGCGGATTATGACGACACACATCACTATATGAGATGTGCCTGCGGTCAGATTGACGAAAGCACCAAGGTATCTCACACGGCAACTTCTGACAATGACTGCACGACCGATGATAAATGCACCTGTGGCTACACCGTAACAGCAGCGAAGGATCACGTGGCAGGCGCAGATGACGGAAACTGCAATACACCGATAGGGTGTGTGAACTGTGAGCAGGATGCGAAAGCAGGAGCCACGGGTCACCACGATGCCAACCACGATTACACCTGCGACAACGCAGGCTGTCAGGTAACCGTTGGCAACCCACCCAAAGATGAAAGTGACGGCATTGACTTGCCGATTGACACAAACTAACACAATTCCAAGGAGGAACTTAAATGAAAACAAAGCGCTTGGGCAAGCTCCTCGTTCTGGTCATCTCTCTGATGATGATCGTAACGCTTCTTGCAGGTCTGTCAATCACGGCAAGTGCAGAGGAAACAGGAACAGAAACGAACACCCCTGTCGCAGAATTTGTCGGCAAACAGGTCAACCTCGGCGGCGATATCTCAATGAAATTCTACGTCAGAAACAATGAAGATCGCCCCATTGAAAGCATAACGGTCGAGGTCGAATTCCTCGGTAAACTAACGTATATTACCGAGTGCGAGAAACATCCCACTGACGCTAAAGTGTATATCTACACCTTTGAAGGCGTGGGTGCTCAGTGCCTCGGAGATCTCATGAATGTAACGATTCTCTGGGGTGGTATCCCGGTGGGGCATGAAAAGGCAATGCTTACGGGTTACAGCGTTAAGGAAAACCTGATCAACGCCTACAATATTACGAATGACGCTAATATGAAGCAGCTCATCATCGACACCCTCGAATACGGTGCGGCTGCTCAGGTATATCGAAATTACAAGACCGATGCCCTTGTTACGAAGGACGTAGACTTTATATCCAAGGGTAAGGCAGATGCGGAAGTCCCGGTGAGCACTCCTGTTGTGAACGAAACGGTTGCTGACTCCATTAAAGGAGCAACAGTAAATTTCAGCGCGACCAACTTTATCAAAGTAAGCTACAACGACGGCGAGATCAAAACGCTCACCTCGGATGCGGTTGCGGCGTATGATTTTGCGAAAAAGATGCAGTTCTCGGCTGACGGTCTGTTCACGCTCGGATATAGCGTAAACGATTATTGCTACGATGTAATCAACAGCGATAAGACATCCGAAGCAATGAAATCTCTCGCAAAAGCACTCTACAACTACGGTCTTTCCGCACACATCGTAAAAGGCAACCACGAGGGCGGCTATGCTACCTGTGCGGCACAGAAAGTATGTACGATCTGCGGAAACGGCTACGGCAATCTTCTTGACCACAACTACACCTACACCGCAAACGATGATAACAACACTATAACCGAGTCCTGTGATAAGGGCTGCGGTCATAACAAGACCATCACTCTCAAAGCTCCCGAGAATTTAGTCTATGACGGCTACGCAAAGGAAGCGGTTGTAGACGGTTCTATTGATGCAGACTACACCGTTACCTACGACAAGAACGATGTCATCAACGTTGGCACATACAAAGCGACTCTTACGGTACGGCACCTTTAATGCAGGTGAGTACCGTGTGGACTCGGGTGCAGGCGGCTTTATCGGCAAGATTCAGGAGAATACCGGTGAAGTGACCATCCGCAACTGCGGCGCTTACGGCACCATCAAGACGAATTACGAAAAGAACAGCTATAATAACACCCCAACCATTTATATGGGCGGTTTCCTCAGCTTCTCCAACACGGGTGCAAAGACTACCCTTGAAAACTGCCTGTTTGCAGGTAAGTTTGAGCGCGGTGAAAATCTGACCGATGAGGCTCGTCTTGGCGCATTTGGCACGCTTCGGAGTGTTAATGCAATCAAGAATTGCTATTACCTCGGTGATGGCGTTCTTGAGGCTGTACACAGCGATTCGAATCTGAAACCCGGGAGTGATAACGTAGAGATCACAAGTGTAACCAAGGCACAGCTCCTTTCGGGCGAGGTTGCCTACAAGCTCGGTGAACACTTCGGACAGACACTCGAAGGTGAGAACCGTCAGAGCTATCCCGTCCTCGGCGGTGAGGCTGTTCCTTCTTCGAGATTCGAGATCTACGGTCAGCAGCTCAACATCGGCGGCGACCTCTCGATGAAGTACTACGTGATGGGCTATGCTCCTGAATTCAATTCCAAGGCACTCTACATGGAGTTCAGTCACAATGGCGTGAAAACCAAAGTGTACGCAGGTGAACCCAATGCTGACGGCTTTTACGTGTTCGTCCTTGAGGGTATCAATCCACAGTGCATGGGCGACAGTATCCGCGCAATGCTCTGCTACAACGAGACCGAGGTTGCAAGTCACGGATGTGAGGATGGTAAGGAATATAGCGTTGAAAAGAACCTCTTAAACCTTCTTGAAAAATACAAGGACGATGCGGCTCTCGTGACTCTCATCAAGGATACCCTTGCATACGGCGAAGCAGCAAGTGCATACAAGGCTCATCAGACCATGACCGGCAAAACTTACACACAGAACAGCTCGAACAGAGAGATTCCCAAAGCAAGCGTAACGCTTGAAGCACCCTTTACCGGCTACACGGTTCGTTTTGGTATGAAGAACTACATCAAGATTGGTGTCACACTCACGGACGGCAACAGACTCTATCTGAACGACGTTGAGATTACCGACAAGCTTGCAGAGGACGGAACCTATACGACAGCGGGCATTGCTCCTACCGAGTTTGCGACCAAGTACAAGTTTGAGGTAAGAGCGAGCGACGGAACCACCGTGGTCAAGGAACTGATTCTCAGCGTAAACGATTACGCCTATGTAATCAGCCAAAGCACCCATGCAAGTGATACTATGAAAGCTCTCGCAAAGGCACTTTATAACTACGGTGTGAGTGCGGAGGAATATACGGCTTCGCAAAACAACTAAATAATAAGAGCCTGCGACGCACAATGTACGCGCAGACTCAACCAAACCCAAAGGCGGTGACGGAAACCAATTCCGCCACCGCCGTGATTTTTTATGCAAGGTAACACACCAAAAAGTGGTCAGTGCGTAAGAACACTGACCACAAATCTGTTTTTGTATAATGGACTCTCACGATCAAATATCCAACGCCTCAGTCCAGTTACGGATAGCAGGAATAGTTTGCTTGCCGTTGAGCAGTTTTCCTTCAATGATATCGCAGGAGTCCGGTACACTGACCCTCAGCTCATCAACCGTCTTGCCGAATTTGCTGC
>JAFVTS010000018.1 GCA_017503105.1 Clostridia bacterium | reverse complement strand
TCTGTTTAGGAGAATTTGAGTAAGGCAAAAACTCTCTTCCTACTTATTTATATTGATGATGATTTTCTTTCAAAATAGAAAAAAGCCCTTGATTTTTCATTCAAATCAAGAGCTGATTTTAGATAAAAAGAAACACGCAACGGTCTTACCTTGATTGGTTCAACAATTGCGTGATTGGTCTGAGTGACAAGACTTGAACTTGCGGCCTCTACCACCCCAAGGTAGCGCGCTACCAACTGCGCCACACCCAGATCTTATATGAGCTTATTTTTACTCAAGCTGAACGCTCATAGAGTAAACACGGCTTTACATCCTGCAAAGCCATTATATTATACAACATAAAACTGTAAAAGTCAAGAGCTTTTTTAAAAAAAGTGAAAAAAACGGCGGATTTCTTAAAAGTTATCGCATAAGGAGCAAAAAAACGAAAAAAGCCAATCGGAAATATTTGACAAGCTTGACTAAATATGTCGATTATGGTATAATTAACGCGAAATTTATATATTGAACGTCGAATTTTCAGTCGTGCTTTTACGGAGATAGACTTTTTAAGTTGCGGGTGAGTTATGCAAGACGCCACTTGTTTTTTGCTCTCACTTGAAAAAGAGTGTCTGCGGCGCAGTTTTGACGTATATATCTGAAACAAAAGTCCATACAAGGAGATTTCAATATGCTCTCGCGTGTTTTTTGCAAAGAAGATTGCGGTATTCGCGGACGCAAGCCGAAGGTGTTATTGCGTCTTTTCATATTACTCTTGTCATTTGTGCTTATTTTTCCGCGCTTTAGCGCGTCATCTCTTGAGTCTCAGACACAGGAGGAAGCGCCGCGCATAGTTGCTCACACTCTATCGCTTAAGGAAACGGTATATATTATGTACGCGGTGAAATTTCCTTCCTCGTTTGATGGGGGAGGAATAATTGTTTTTGAGGGGACGCCGCCTGCGGAATACGGACACGGTATGGGCGGCACAGTAATTTCCGAAAACCTCGGATATACAACGCTTGACGGCGAGAAGTGCTACGTTTTTGCTTATTCCGGTCTTTCGTCTAAGGAGATGAGCGTCGACGTTTACGCCGTGCCTTACGTCATCTCGGGTGGGGAGTATATTTACGGCTCTGCCGACAAGTACAGTATAATTCAATACGCAAATGCTAAAATGTCGGGTGAATCCGAGCATCTTCTCCGTACACTGCTTGATTACGGCGCTGCGGCACAGGAATATTTCGGCTTTAATACTCAAAGGCTTGCAAACGCCGATTACGTAAAGGTTAGCGTACAAAACGCCCTTTTGCCCGACGGTATGGCTTACGGAATGTATCTCGTGGGCGAGAGCCTTCCGCCGCCTTTGCCAAAGGACGGTGAGGTTTTTGGCGGGTGGTTTGCCGATCCTGAGTATAAAGAGCCCATCCGTTCTTTGAGTAAAGAAAGCACGGTTGCCTATGCGCGGTGGCACACGGTGTTGGCTAACGCCGATTTTGCTCAGAGCATAGAGCACCCGACTGCCTCGTTTTTGAGCGGAGGCGTGCTTTTTAATGCGGAGAGCCTTGCGAATCTTTCAAAAACCGAGGATCCCGAGGGAAAACCGTACGTTGAATATACGAACGGCGCGGGGACGAGTATAAGAGTATCTCGGACGCATACGGGTAAAAGCCTTTCCGATATGACGGACACCGACGTGTTCAGCTATTCCGTGTCTTTGATGGCGTGCGATGGCTTGGACGTTCTTACGTCATCCGAAATCGCAATCGAGTCCAACAAGACCGCAGGCGGCGATACGAAGTGGTGTAAATTAAATCTCGCAACTATCGAAGACGGCGGCCGTGTCAAAACGTATTCCGACTACGATCTTGGTGTGATAAGCACGGACGCAGTATTTAATCTGAACGTCGCGGTCGATTTTTCCGACGGAAGCTTGACTTATTACGGCGATGGGGGAGAGACGGTTTCCCGAGAAACGTTCACACCTCCGAAAGCATCGGGGGCTAAGAGCGCCAAGGCGTGGCAAGCGCTCGTTCAGAAATATCCGCTCTATATCGCCTTTGACGGAGGCGAGGGGATTTGCATCTTTGGCGCTTCTATCCTTTGCGGCAATATATTTTCAAGCTGATATTTCAACAAGATTTCTATGAGCTCATAAATTCGGTCCGACGGTGATACAAAACGAAAACTACCTCTTTAAATATAAGCCGACATCTTGACAAAGCCTGTCGAATCGTGTATAATAATTGCGGTATACAACCTACAACATTTCTTTGGAGGTAATGATGGAACTTATAACTAATTATCTTTTGCAGCTTGTTTTCAGTATCGGAATTATCGTAGTTTTCGGTCTTCTGATAATGCTCTGCCGCAGATGGTTTTGCAATCTGATGGGGCCTAAGGGCTATAAGATATTGCTCATCACGGGAGCTGTCGGAACACCGATACACGAGCTCAGCCACGCTCTTATGTGCCTTATTTTCGGTCATAAGATAACCGATATGAAGCTGTATCAGCCCGATTCCGATGACGGAACGCTCGGCTACGTAAATCACTCGTATAATCCCAAGAATCTTTATCATCAGATCGGTAACTTCTTTATCGGCATAGCTCCGATAGTGTGCGGAAACGCGTTTTTACTGTTCCTGATGGCACTGCTCGTGCCTGACGTTTTTTCTGACGTAGGTGCGGCTATTGCGGGAGTTGATCCCTCGTTTGGAGGATATATATCAGTTATTCCCGAGATCTTCGCGGGAATCTTCAGCCCTTCCAACTTCGCTGACTGGAGATGGTGGATCTTCCTCGTGCTTGCGATTATGGTCGCGAGCCATATGGAGCTCAGCCCCGCTGATATAAAGGGAAGCGTAGTAGGTCTTCTCTGCATCTCGGGCATAGTTCTCGTCGTTGACGTGCTTCTGTTCATCATATCTATCAGCGCTCTTGAGGTTGTTACGGAAGCGTTCATCACATTCTCCGCTTATATGGCAAGTTTCCTTGTGCTCTCCGTCTTCTTCTTGCTTTTGATGGTGCTCGTTGCCCTTGCCGTCAGCGGAATCAGAAATCTCAGAAGATAATATACATAATACGGCTATATAATAAAAATCCGAGCGGTGCATTGAAGTGCCGCTCGTTTTTTAATATTGAAGAATAAAGACCGTTTATTGGAGTATTGCGTATTGATTTTTGGATTTTTTTACATTATAATGTATGTAGAAGCGCATTTGCGCCTTTTCTGAAAGGAATAAGAAAATGAAGAAAATAAAGATAATACAGGTTGGGATAGGACACGACCACTCTATACCGACGTACAGAAGTATGGTAAAGCAGAGTGATGTTTTCGACGTGCTCGGACTTGTTCTTTGTGACGGCGAGGCGGAAAAATTCGCGAAGAAATTAAAAAGCTACGGGGACGTGAAGATCTTTACCCTTGACGAGGCGCTTGAAATAAAAGATCTTGACGCTGTGGCGATAGAGTGTGAGGACTGTGATCTTACGCGCTATTCTATGCTCTTTGCCGAGCGCGGCGTGCATATACATATGGATAAGCCGGGCGGTGTATCGCAGGATGAGTACGAGCGTATGCTCTCCGTAATGAAGAAAAAGGGTCTTGTATTCCAAACGGGGTATATGTACAGATACAATCCCGTGATAGCCGAAAAGCTTGCAGCTGCAAGGCGCGGCGACTTTGGCGAGATCTATTCCGTAGAGGCGCATATGGACTGCATTCACCCGAAAGAAAAGCGCGCGTGGCTTGGTGATTATCCCGGCGGTATGATGTATTATCTCGGTTGCCACCTGATAGATCTCATCGTTTTGTTCCAAGGATTGCCTGAGGAGATAATACCTTTTAATATGCCGACGGGCTTCGACGGTGTTACCGCCTCCGACTACGGTATGGCGGTGCTCAAATACGAGAACGGTATTTCCTTTGCCAAGACCTGTGCTGCCGAGCCCGGTGGATTTATGCGCCGTCAGATCGTGGTTTGCGGAAAAGACGCAACGGTCGAGATGAAGCCAACGGAGCAATACGTTGACGGTGCAAATATCACGACTCCTACCGTCATAAGAAAAAGCGAGGGTGGCTGGCAGGCTGTCTATAGCGAGGAGAGGGCACAGCCCTTCGACAGATACGACACGATGATGCGGCATTTTGCCGAGTATATCCGAGGTGAGAGGGAAAATCCTTACACCTATGAGTACGAGGCTCAGATCCATAAGGTCGTTCTCGCAGCTTGCGGTGTGAGTATTGATTACAAAGCACGGATAAAATTATAATATACGAAAATCGCTGTGGCAATAGGGACGTACCCTAAAGGACAGTTTTCAGAAATACGGTATAGCTCGAAAGAGGTATGCCGTATTTCGCTTTTGTGTCCACAAAAGTAGTGCTTGTCAGGAAAATCGACAAGACGTAGGTGAACAAAAAGCTCCCTTGTGTAAAGGGAGCTTTTTGCTATCTGCGTACCGATGCTTTTCGATAAATTTGAATTTGACAATCTTCATATGATGTTTTCTGCTTTTAACCTCAATAAATAAAACTGCTTCAACCATTCCGGCTGCTCTTCAAGAGTATCCTGCATTTTTTGTAATGTTCTTTTTCCAATGCGCCTATCTAATACCGCAAACATTCTAACAATTGGATGACTTGAAGAAATGCTCTCCTGTATTTCTTGATTGCGGTATATTCCTAAAGCTTCGCAAAATTCCTCATCTGTATATTCCGTACGTTGATTTATAGGATATTTCTCCAACAATGTCCAAAACTCAGCCCAGTATTCACTAACACCGGTTGGGTTAGCATTTTTCGTACATCCACTATCAATAAAATAGGTATTCACTGTTTCCCAAGAGAAGCGTTTTACTTGATCGCCATCTATGCAAACCTCAAAAATATGACAACCGTCCATCCCTACGTATCTGGTACAACCATATCTTATTCTGCCTTGTAATGAATTGGCAAGCATATCTTGTTCAAGATACTTTCTCATTCCGCTCCATGAACCAAGTATTTTCCCCATAAAGACCACCTTCTCGTAAAATTTGTATATATCCGTCATATACTATGCTACTATTATAACACAAAAACCGCAGAAAATCAATCTGCGGTTTCTGCTTTTTCTGTCGGTGGGTAATGCACTCCAAAAACTGTCCTTTAGAATACCGCTCTATTGCCACAGCGATTTTTTCACACGGTATGGGGTATACTAAGGTGTTTGTAAACTATAATTTACTATTCGAGCATCGTCCAATCGAATTGAACGACGGGGAAGGACGGCTCGTTTATAAGGCGCTCGTAGACCGCGCGGCACTCGGCGGGGGAGTGCACCTCCTCTACGAGGCGCTCAAGGTTCAATCTTCCGTATTTTATAAGTTTTATTATGGCGTTCGCGTCATCTTTCTCAGTCCACCAGCCGTCTGATGAATCGTGAGCGGGGCGGGCGTTGGTGTGCGCGCCTATGAGCGTGATGCCGGGACCGTGGACCTTGCGGTAATAATCTATCGAGAAATCGGAGCTTCTCGTACAGCCGAGCAGGGCAACTCTTCCAAAACGTGCCATACAGTCAAGAGCCATATCAAGCCCCTGTCCCTTGCCCGTAACCTCTATTGCGGCGTTGACACCGCTGCCCGTTACGCGCTTTACGTTTTCTGCGAATTTTTCGTCGAAGGGATCAAAAGCAAAATCGGCTCCGAGGGTGAGCGCAAGCTCTCGTTTGCTCTTAACGGGGTCAACGGCGATTATGGGTGCCGCTCCTGCTACGCGTAAAAGCTCAATGGCAATGAGCCCGAGCACGCCGAGGCCCATTACCATAGCGCTCTCTCCTACCTCAAGGCGGCATTTCCTTATTGCCGCGAGGGGAAACGTAGCAATGTGCACGAGTGCTCCCGCCTCTTCGCTAAGAGCTTCGTCTATGGGATAATAGCAATTTCTTCTTATTCTGCAATACTGCGAGTGGGTCGACCACGAGCAAGCCACCCTTTGCCCGACGGCGACGTCGCTTACGTTTTTCCCGACCTCCGTTACGATGGCGGTAGAGCTGTAACCGCTTCTGCGAGGAAATTTAACGCGCGGGGGGCGTGAGCAGTCAACGGTGTCGCTTCCCGTGAGATTGGCTCTTTCCGTTCCTGCGCTGATCGACGAGCGCAAGAGCTTAACTATTATCGAGTCGTCCGTTACCTTCGGGATAGGTTCTTCCAAGAGCTCGACTGTGTTCGGCGCGGTAAAAGATATGTATTTCATTTCTTCTCTCCCTCCGTTTTTATTTATATCTTAGCACCTTGACACCTGAAAAGCAATATGCTATAATGTGAATAATAGACTCTATTCTGCAAAAAACTTGAATAAAAACGGAGAGTATGAATATGGATAATACACTTTTCTACAAATATTTTCATTTTATCGAGATATCGAGAAAGGTGAATTGGCACACCGATAATTCTCGCGGTATACCCTGCAATTTTATCGGCAGGATGCTCTCGGGAAGAGCTGAGATAGTAAGCGCCGAGGACGGAACGCTTGAGCTTTCCGCGGGGGACGTTTTCTATTTTCCCTTTGGACTCAAGTATCATTCCTATTGGTATGCGGAAGGGGCGGACGTAAGGTTCGAGTCGTATCGCTTTGATTTTTATCCCTCCGATCTCGGAAAGCGCTTTTGCCTTCAGAAGCTTTATCCGAACGCGGAGCAGCTATCCGTCCTTGACCTTCTCTCGGCTGACAAGACCGTGACGCCCCTGTCCGTTGGCAGACTGTTTTCGTTTTTCGGCTCTCTTATGCCGTCGATGAAGACGAATGCCCCCGATCCGCGCGCGAGACTTTTTGAAGAGGCGAGGGAATATATATCTAAAAATCTTGATTTCAAGGTGCCAAAGCTTGCAAGGCATCTCGGAATGAGTGAATCAGGTGTTTACGCATTTTTCCGCAGCTTTGCCACAACACCGATAGAGGTAAAAAATTCTGTGCTCGCCGAGCGTGCTGTCGCCCTTCTTTCCTCAACTGACCTTTCGGTAGAAGAGATATGCGGAAGGCTCGGACTTTCATCTTCTGCGTATTTCAGAAAGGTGATCCGTGATTTTGTCGGCAAATCACCGACAGAGATACGCCGCGAGGTGAGAATCACCGATAAAATATAGAGCGAAAAGGTAAAGAATACAGGCGAAAACGGAATGGATATTGCACATATTCCGTGATAAAATAATGATAAATCG
The DNA here is from genome assembly GCA_017503105.1 of Clostridia bacterium. GTDB lineage: Bacteria > Bacillota > Clostridia > Oscillospirales > CAG-272 > UBA1740. The sequence goes on along the minus strand of JAFVTS010000018.1, from coordinate 45,569 downwards.
AACAGATTTCTAAAGCGAAAAGGTAAATAATATGAATGTATTTGATTTTACCGTGAGTGATATGCGCTTTTACGAGCAGTATTATTTTAAGAGTGGAAGCGAGGTAAGCTTCATCTCAAAGCCGAGGCTGCATCACGGGATACTTTATTTAAGGTCGTGTGATATCGACGTATATTTACCGTCCGGTGAGATGATTTACGCAAAAAGCGGAGACACGCTTTATCTGCCGAGCGGAAGTAAATACCGTTCTGTTTTTGCAAGAGTCACCGATTCTCCACCGTCACTTCTTTTAAATTTTGATCTTCGGCTCGATTCTCAAAAATATGCGTTCTCCGACAGAGTAACACTCATTACTTCAAAAGACGCGGGGCGCATAGGTGAGATATTTGAGCAGACGAGAGAAAAGCAGGACTCGCCTTTTGGATTGAAGGCGGCACTTTATTCTGTCCTTGAGCTTTGGGATGCTTTTGAGAGTGGAGATATAAAGCGCGATTTTTTGCAAAACACTGTTATTACTCCGGCTCTTTCTCTTTTGGAACAGTCCCCGTATTTGAACGTTCCGATCTCTGTTCTTGCTGAGGAATGTCATATGAGTCAGAGCTTTTTCAGAAAGAAATTTCATGAGATAATGGGCGTCTCGCCAAAGGACTTCTGTCTTGAGAAACGTATCGAAAAGGCGTGCGCGCTTCTTTCATCCGGTGAAGTAAACGTAAGCGAGGTCAGCCTTTTGCTTGAGTTTTCGAGCCCGTCGTATTTCTCGCGTATTTTTAAGCAGAAAACAGGCTTTTCGCCTATAGATTTTATAAAAGGAAAGGGATAGTAATGGAAACAAAGGTCGTAAAAAAAGGTGGCGTAAACCACATAAGCGTAGACGGAAAGATAATCGATACCGTCGCGTTTAAATCATTCAGACCGACTCTTAACAACGTAAATGACTTTTACAAATCCGGAGTCAGAATATTTCACGCGTTTGTATCGGGCCTGAAATCCGGAATCAAAATGCCGTATTCGGCATACGGCGAGGTTTGGTTTGGAGAGGGGGATTACCGCTTTGAAAACTTCGACAGACAAATGGAAATGTTTATTGAGGCTGCTCCCGATGCTTATATTTTTATAAATCTGCATCTTGATGTGCGCGAGTGGTGGCTCAAAGAAAATCCCGGAAATGTCGATTCGTTCACTCATCTTTCTCAAATTGCGGGAAATGAGAAATGGCGCCGCGATACGGAGGATTACATAAGAGCGTTCATTAAATACGCCGAAGAAAAATACGGTGATAGAATCATAGGTTATTGGCTTCTTGGCGGATTTACCACCGAGTGGTTCAGCGCAAAGGACCACGAGGAGTCACATCCCGTAAAGCTTGAAGCATTTCGCAAATATATGGGTGATCCTTCTGTCGAAATCCCTTCCAAAGAGGAGCGCGAAAAGCCAAGCTCGCAGATATTCTTAGATCCGATAAAGGACGCGCTTCTTATAAAATACAGAAGATTTCACGCAGAGCTTATATCGGGACTTGTTCTTGATTTTTGCCGTACGGCAAAAGAGGCGCTCGGTTATAAAAAGATCGTTGGTGTATTCTTTGGATACATTATGGAGCTTGCTTTTAAGAACGGATCGCTCTGGAATTATGGCCATCTCGACCTTGACCGTGTTAACGAGAGCCCGTACGTCGATCTTATCGCAACGCCGTCGTCTTACAAATACCGTCAATACGATGACGGCACGGCTTATATGATACTTTGCGACTCGCTCGCTCTTCACCAAAAGGCGTACTTTGCATCTTTCGATAACCTTACCTTCCTGACACCGACGGCTCTTGAAAATCCGCGCCGTCTTTGCAACGATCCCGAGACAAAGGATGCGATGATCGCACTTCAGACGAATTTTGTCCGTAAAGATCTTCTTAATACTCGCGAGAAAACTATACACGCCATGCGCCGTGAAATGATGCACAGGTTTGCATCGAGGTGCGGTACGTGGTGGTTCGATATGCTTGAGGGGTGGTATTATGACGACGGACTTATGGATGAGATATCAAGTCTGACTGCACATTCGGCTGAAATTCTTAAAAAGGAACGCAACTCGGCAAGCGAGATATGCGTTTTCGTCAGCACGGATCCTCTTTATTACGTCAATAAGCTCTCATTTATAAATGAAGAATGTATATGTCAGCAGCGTCTTGCTCTCAGCCGTATAGGTGCGCCATTTGACCTCGTTTCCATGAGCGACCTTAAAAACGTGGATGCTGATCAGTATAAGCTCTTTATTTTTCTTGACGCTTACAGCCTTACCGAAAAGGAGAGAGATTATATAAACGGCACGCTAAAGAAGAACGGTCGGTCGGTATTACTTATAGGTGCTTGTGATTATATAAACAAGGACGGTGTAAGTCTTGAGAGAACGTCGCGCCTTGTCGAAATGGAGCTCGGACTTCTTGAAAAGGACGAGGCGACTGTCAGAGCGATGAATTCGGTTTATGGATATGAAGAACCGAAGAATCCTACGATCTATATAAAAGATGGCGGAGCGATACCGCTTGGCAGATTTGCCGATTCGAGGAAGTGCGCTCTTGCAAAGAAAGAGGAAAAAGATTACAAAATATTCTACAGTGCTCTCGGACATATTTCGGACAAGGTTCTTCGCGATATCGCAAGAGAGTCGGGCGTACACATCTATGCCGAGGACGGAGTATTCACGTACATAGATAATTGCGTTGCCGGCGTTTATAACACGAGCGCCGAAACGACAACTCTGATACTCAAAGAGGACGGAGAATATAAGGAACTCTTCTCGGGAAAGACGTATAAAACCGAAAACTGCAAGGTGACTCTGCCTACCGGAGATTCTCCTTCACAAATGCTTGTCCTAAAAAAATAACGTTGTCTAATGGACACCCGTGTAATGTTTTTTAAAATAAATGTAAACTAAAGATGACAAAAGCCCCGCTTTCGAGCGGGGCTTTCGCTTGTGAAAATTATTAGTTGTCCTGTTCTTGCTTTCTGTTCTCGTAGCGCGTGAGAAGATATGAAGAGGTAAAGCCGACGGCAAGGAGCACGATCCCTATAATAGCGGGAACGACGGGGCTTTCCGCGCCGCTGCCCCAAGCCGTATAAATTTCGTACATATCGGGGTTTATAAACATAGAGATTATCGAGCCGCACGCCATTCCCGTGATGGCGAAGAATGCGCCCGTCTTCCATTTGCCGATGATTACGGAGAAAAGACGCGAGATGAGCACAAGACCAAGACCGAATCCTATGCAAAGCGACGCGTAAAGACCGAGCACCTCGGGATTTTCAAGTATATAGCTTACCGAAACGCTGTTCAGAATAAGACCGAACTGACCGAATGCCATAAGGATAGCGGTGGCGCTGAGCCCCGGAACGATCTGCGTTAACGATACTACGATTCCAAGCGGGAAATAAGCGATATAGCGCCATACGGGAAAATCGGTGAACGTCGTATCGGACGAGCCGCGCTCAAGCGTCAGATAGATGGAGAGCGCGCCTATGGCAATAGGTATCAAAAGACCGACGGGGAAGAGCACGCCCCTTGCCGCCGTCAGCTTTTCGCCCTTTATTTCGCGCGTTATAGCAGGAAGAGCGCCTATCATAAACCCGACGAAGAGGCAAACTATCTGAAACAGATATTTACCGAAGAGCTTTTGTATCACGATAAATCCCGCCCCAAAGCCGATGACGGCACCGAGCAAGAGGGGAATAAGAAATTTCGCGCAGCGCCTGAAGTCGTTAAAAACGTTTCCGAGCGCGTAGAGCATAGCCGTGTAAAGGCCGAGCATCATTGCGATGGCAGAGCCGCTGACTCCCGGCACTATGACCGCAAGCCCGATGAAGATACCGAGCACGAAGACGAGCAGACGGTTTTTTGACGCTCCGTCGAGTCCGCCTTTGTCGTTATTCAAATTTTCACTCATTTCCGTTACCGCCTTTCTCCTAAAAATACCTCGGAGTTCGTTCCGTAGAATATATCGCTCTTTCCCGAGATCATCTGAAGAAATTCTTCAAAGCGTCCCCAGGTATCGGCAATATCAAATTCATAAGCGTGCCCCCAGATGTAAAACAGCGCGGGCTCGTCGCTTTTCAGCGAAAGAAATTTCTCACCGAGGGTGAAAAGATCGTCAAATTCCCTGTGATGATATACCGTGGGGTTAAAGCGGTAGAGGTTTTCCTGAAGCTCGAAGCTCTTCGTTGAAGTTATCGTGCGGCAGTATCTAACGCCTGTCGTTCGCTTTATTATTTCAGCAACGCGCTCGTTATTGTTAACACCGCCGCCGGGGTAGGCAAAGCCGCGTACCTCGTAGCCCGCAAGCTCGGAGAGGCGAAGCCTGTCCTCCTCCACCTGCCTTGTTATCTCTCGCTCATCCTCGATGGCGGGGAGGAGAGGGTGCGTGAGGGTGTGAGCGGCGACCTCGTGAGCGCCGTAAATGCTTTTTACGTCCTCGGGTCTTACCTTCGTGTGGTTTATTCTTACGCCGTCGCGCACGAGTGAGCCCTCTTTTCCGAGGAGCTCCGAATTTATGTTAAACGTCGCGCGAAGTCCGTATTTTGAAAAAAGCTCCGCAAGCCTTATATCCTGCGTTACACCGTCGTCATAACTGAACGTGACCGCCTTATTTTTACCGAAAAACATAGCAAAAACCTCGCTTTGTCATTAAATTTTTATATTTTACTTTTCCGCGTCAAGTATACCCTTTAGATAACCTATGGCAAAAAGCCTTCCAAGCGCGGTATATCCGGGGGTCGTGTTGTCCTCGCCTGCCATAAGAGGAACGTGATCGACTCTTATCGGCACGTCAACACCGCACTGCTTGGCAAAATCCCAACTTATATCGTGTTCTGAGAGCAGATAATCGGTTAAAATCATTTTTATTCTCGCTTTCGTTACTTTCACATATATTGTACTATTTTATTTAGTAAAAGTCAAGTGCCAATAGCCGAGGTGAAAATCTCGCAAATATTCAGAGATAAGAAGAACGCCTATGCCGAGAGATGCGGCATAGGCGAATTTTTATATACAGGGATTCTTTAACGGAAAATCTTCGATAAGGTTTAACGAGTTGTCGTTTACAAGGCGCATAGCGATCTTTATTTCACCTGAGTCTGCCACCTGCTCGGGCGCGTGTGCGTCACAGCCTATCACGGTCTTTGCGCCGAGCTTGCCCGCTATTTTCCAGAATCTCGGATTTGGATAATACCTTCCGCATCTGACGCCGCAAAGGTTTATCTCAATCGGTGTTTCCGTTCGCATAGCCGCGCGTATCAGCCGCTCGTACTCAAACTCGGCAAGCTCCTCATCCTCGCGCCCTTTTGGAACGAAGTTGAAGCAGTCGGGGTGGGCAAAATATGTAAATCTGCCCGTTTCCAACGCCTCGGTGCACTGGTCGACGAAGCGGGTTAGATATTTTCCTTCGGACGTCGGAAGAAACGAGTTTATCATATCGTCGGTCGATTCGTTTCCGACGATGTGTTGACCGAGAATGACGTAGTCGAGTGGAAATTTCCTGTATTCTTCGATAAGACGGTCGAAAAATTTCGGGAAATATTCCGTTTCAAATCCTATCTTTATATCTATTTCTTCTTTGTATTTTTTGCGCAAGTATAGGAGCGTGTTAAAATAATCGGGCATTTCCGAGATGCTCATCTTTGCAGGTGATACGTAATCTCCGTCATAAAAATACGGTGTATGATCTGAAAACCCGATCGTCTTAAGTCCGCGCTCGATGGCGCGGAGCACGTACTCCTCTTCTGTCCCCGTCGCGTGATGACATCTTGCCGTGTGAATGTGATAATTTGAGAGCATTGTTATTTTACTGTTTAATCAAGTTTTACGGTTGCAGTGCCGTCTTCGCCGTAAACGATTCTGTCACCCGAGGACGCAAGGCTGTCCTGGTAGCTTAAAAATTCTTCTTTTGAAGAGAAGAGCGGCTTAAAATCGGCGAGTATTTTCTTCGCGCGTTCAGCCTCGTTTTCAAGCAATATGCGGAGCATAGCGAGTTGCCATTTCGCGTTTGTGACGCAAGCTGCCTCGGGGTCGCATATCTCGAAGTCATTTCCGTGCGCGGTACCGCGAGCGCCACCGCAATAAGGGTGAACTGTAGGCATAATGCAGGAAAGGTCGCCCATATCGGTGCTACCGCTCGAGTAGCTTTTGCTTGTATTAAGGTCCTCTCCAAGAACTATCTTTGCAGCGTCGCGGGCAACGTCTATCATTTCTTTGTCGTTTACGTTGGGGGCATAACCGGGTGTGTCTATTATTTCAACGTTTGCGCCGAGTGAGAGCGCAGCACCGATTAAGGCTCTGTTTACCTTTTTGTTTTCTCTTACTATAGCTTTGTAGTTTTTACCTCTGACGTAGCTTTCGAGCACTGCGCATTCGGGAATCGCGTTTACCATAGCACCTCCGCTTGTTATTATAGGATGCACGCGTATGGTTTCGTGGTCCTTGAAGGTCTCGCGAATAGCGTTGAGCGCGTTTATTCCGCAGTTTGCAGCATAAAGTGCGTTAATTCCATCCCAAGGAGAGCCGCCGGCGTGTGATGCTTTGCCTTTATAAATAATTCTTTTTGCAATGCATCCGACAGATCCTCCGGGGCAACTATACGAATATGACGTGTGAACCATAAACGCAATATCCACACCGTCAAAATATCCGCGATGGAGAAATTCGCTCTTGCCGCCGAAGTATTTTATCTTTCCCTCGTTTTTGAGCTTCGTTCTGTATTCTATCTCAAGAAGCTCTTCCGCGGGTACGGCGCAAAGCATTATTTTTCCGGAAAGTCCGTCAAGCATACCGTCTTCCTTCAATGCCGCCGCAATACCGAGCATCGTGGCGCACTGTGCGTTGTGTCCGCAGGAATGAACGGCGCCGGTTTCGGGATCTGCGTCCTTGTGCTCCGGGCAGATTACGGAATCAAGCTCGCAAAGCACGAGCACCTCGGGTCCCTCTTTTCCCGTGTCGATAACCGTGTAAAATCCCGTTATCCCGTCGGCATAGGTAAGAGAGTAGCCGAGTTCTTCGAATTTTTCCGCCATATACTTCGACGTTTTAAATTCTTTGTATCCCGTTTCGGGGGTTTTCCAGATGTGGCGCTCCGCTTCAAGAATCAGTCCCCTATGCTTTTCAACAGCTTCAAAAATTTTGTTCATAATTATGCATCCTTTTCTTTTTATTGCTTTTGTTAGATTTGATTTTATACGTAAATGGGGGTACCCGTGTTAAATTCTTTAACGTATCAGGTGTTCTTCGAGTATTTTTTCTTAAGCTTTTCTATATCTTCACGGTCGACCCATTCCTCGGAAAAACCGCAGGTGCAGCAAAGGTATCTGTTGACCTTTGCGTATTTGAACGTGCTTGCGGGGATGTTGTTTCCCGCGCCGTAAGCGCCGACACTTCCTTCTATCAAAAGAATATCCGTGCTTTGGCATTTTGGGCAGATCTTGGTTGTTTTCATGTCTTTATTCCTTTATATTTTTTCTGTTTATGAGAAGATAAGCGTTCATATCACGCTTTTTGAGCGTGAGCTTACCGTCTTCTGTCATAAAGCTTTCTTCCGTGATCTTATCAGTATATTCTCCGTCCTCGGGAACGTTTATTACAGCATCGCCGTTAGTCGCGTTGTAAACACCTATGGCGTTCTTGTTGACGTATGTATACACCTTTGCCGTGTCGGAATACACGAAGATACCTGCGTCCTTTGCAATATCGCGGAGCAAGGCTGAATGTACGTATGGCACGGCGGCGTAATAGGAATTGCCGCGCCTTGCCGCGCCCAAGGTACCGTCCTCAAAATATGCAAGCGGAATTACGTCCTTGTCATCTATATTAAAGTACGGAGCCTCGCGCATAAGCTTTTCTTCGGGAAGCGGTTCGCCTTTATAAATAAGATTGCCGTGAAATGTGTGTGACTCGGTGACGTTCATACCGACAGCTTCGGAAATAAGCTTTACACTGTTTTTGCCGTCCTTTGCGTAATTCGGAGCATATAAGAACAGCACCTTGACACCCGCTTTTCTTAATTCTTCGATCTTATTCATTCTTTTTGTCGGAATATCGTAAGAGTTCTCAATGATTATAAATCGGTATTGGTCATTAGGAAGAGTGTCTATATCAGAGATGGAATAAACGTCGTATGGCGCACCGATCTCGGCAAGGCTTCTGTTAAAGCCCGCAAGGCATATCTTTTGCACGGTCGAACTCTTTCTTACGCGGTAAAGAGAGCTACCCTCGGCAAAGACGGCTATTTTTGCGATGCTTGATTTGTCAAGATATGAAAGATTTGCGTGAATGTTTATCATTTTTTCGATAGCGCCCATCATTTCCGCCGAGCGGAACCAGCCGTCGAACATATCGAACCACCACATTGCCGTACCCTTGCCGAAGCAGAGCACGTAGTCGCGCCACATAAGGTTCAAGCTTTCGGTGCTGCTTTTGCACTTGCTGTTCGCACCGGGGATCTGTACCATATGTCCGTTGCCGCTCTTGTCCTCGCACGGCTCGTGGACCATCCGCGGTGCCACGTGAGTTATGTGATCGAATTCAAGGAAATAGAGCTTGCCGTATTTGTCGAGCGTCCTTTGCGTAACCATAAACGCACTCGGGTCATCTATCTTTCTGTAATGATAAGACGAGGGGCTTGATATCATATCTATGTCGGGCGAGAGAAATACACGCTCATAGTCTGCAACACCTTGATTAAGAAGACCGCGTTCAAGCTCAAGAAGATAACCGTAATAAAGCCCGAGAAGTTTTTTATGCTTTATAACGCTTTGCGCCTCTTTTGCAAAATGCAAAATCGTGTCGGAGATCAACTCCGAGTGAAAACGCCTTGCCTCGCATACATCCGCCTCCTCAGGCGTGAGAAAAACGTCGCCTGCAAGCTCAAAACGCTCTTTTGTCGGAAGATGAGCATCCGCGCGACCGCACCATTTCCTGAAAGCCGCCTCTTTTATCGGATGCGGCTCTTCGTTATCGTGGCGCGAGAACCATTCCGTAGTCATACCTCCGAGAAGGAAGTAACCGTAAATCCTGTCACCATATTTTTCTTCGCAGTGGTTTATGACAGCCTTTAAGTAATCGGCTGCCGCCCGTCTCCAGTGCTCGTCAGACGCGGTTTGAGAAAGGTGGGTGAATGTATTCGGCACACCGTATTTTTCTATGTACCACTGCCGCGTGTCAAGCTGAAACATCGGCGCAAAATAGCCGCCCGGAGCGTTTTCAATGAACATATCCATTTGACGGTCAACGCTCGAAAAGTCATATTCTCCGTCGCCTATCCAAGACTCGCCAAAGCGTGAGTAGGGCACGCCGAGAGCACAGATGACACCGCTTGAAAGAACACTGAAAAGCCTGACTCCCGCTTCGTAAAATTCCGAGATGTTTGTTGGATTCGGTCTGAATGATTTGAATGAAAGCGGTGGGTAATATTTTCCGTCTATTTCTACACCGAGCACTCCGTTTTTTCGTTTTATTGAAACTTGCATTTTATCTATCCTTGTGTGTTAAATTCTAATGTATGAAAGCTTTAAAGCGCGAAATTTCGCTAACCGTGCTCTAAAATCCTATGCGCTCGCTCGCGAAGAGGTAGAAGAGCATACAGGATGAGTACCATTCCGACGATCTTGTGGGAATACCCGTTACGGGGTCAAGCTCCTGACCGAGCTTCACTTTGTCATAGTGCTCCGTCCACGCACAGACCCACGCGCGGCAAAGCCTGTCGAAGTCGGAAGAAAAGCCGTATCGGTCCATCCACATCGTTGCTCTTAAAGCTATAAGACCCTGAGAATAATAACCCCAACAGTTGAAATCCTTGTGCCCTATAACGGACGGGTCGGATATAGCCATAGAGGGGAAGGGGTAGGGCGTGTTAAATTCTTCGGGATTTGATATGTGCTTTTCGTATATCTTGCGTATAAGCTCGGCATCGTCCTTTTCGTCAAGCACGCCTTCCATAAAGAGGTGAAAAACGGTGCTTGAAAGATACTTCATCTGCCTTCCGTTTTTGTCAACGTCATAAAAGAAAGCGTCCTCTTCACTGTAGCAGTATTCAAAGAGCTTTTTCTTAACACGGGTGGCGTCTTCGGCAAATTTTTTTGCCTCCGCGGAAAGTCCGAGCACCCTTGCCATTTTTGAAAGTGCTGTCAGCGTCGCGTAATAATTGCAGTTCATATCAACGGCGATAACGGGCGCTGTGGGGTCGTCCTTCGGCAAGACTGCGGCGTTTTGCAAAGTGCCGTCTATTCTGTACCTTCCCTGACAGGAAAGTCCTTCAAGCCTTCCCGAGTTATCGTGCCCCGTGTCAAATCCGACGAACATCTCGACAAGTCCCGTGCCGAGGGTCATTCTGTTGCTTCTGAGCCACGTCACCCACTTTTGAGAGGCGTCAAAGGCGCGGCGCAGAAAGCCTTTGTCACCGCTCATTTCGTATATCATAAAGCATAGCTTTGCGAATGAAACGCACTCTTGAATATGAGAGTAGCCAACGAGCTCTCCATCGCGCTTGTTGCCGTCAAGGACGCAAAAAGGGAGCTGACCGTCGTCTTTTTGAAGTGAAATGAAAAGCTCTGCGGTATTCACGGCAAGCGGCAGCTTCTCTCTGTCACGCATAGCGTAAAAAACGGAGTCGTAAACGTGCTCAAGCCATATTCCGGGATATTGCTCGGAGATGAGAAACAAGGGCTTTTCCATACCCTTGAAGCGTCCGATATGCACGGTGTCAAGACGGTGCTTTATTTCTTTGCAAATATCGTTAACTGTCATTTTTAATATCCTATGCTATCCGCAGAATATTTTTCGGGTTCAAAATTCTCGATCTTGATTTCCGAGGCTGCGATGCCAAGCTCTCGACAAATAACAGAAAGGACTGCTCCGCCCATCAGCTCGCAACCTGCATCGGTGTTGAAATGCGTTGCGTCGGAACGGTGCTTATCGGTGGCGGACAGCGACACCTTGTAAAGATCGTTTATGACCGTATCGGTGTTTTTGAGCGCTTCCTTTGCAACGCGGTTGTATTCTTCGATAATGCCGTTATGACGGCGAAAATTCTCGTTGTAAAGTGATTCCACAACGGACGTTGAAGTTGCGAAAACGACCTTCGCGCGAGGAAAAAGCTTTCTTATACGCTTATCTATTCTTGCGACAGCCTCGCCGTAATACGAGAGGGACGTCAATGGCTCGTCGTCAAACAACTCAAGACAGTCCCAAAGCCCTGCGTTCCAATGCACGAGGTCTATGTCCTCGCCCCATTCGCCCTTTTTCTTCCATTCGTGCAAAAAACGCAGAACGTGTTCTGCGAAGCGACAGTTTTCGTTAGGATAATAAACGTCTGCCGCCCCGACAAGTGCATCTTTTACGTATTTACAGTATCCCATTCTTATGGAGTCGCCGATCAGTATAACTTTTTTCATTTCCATTCCTCTTGTTTATAAAATTATAAAAGACTTAAATATTTTTCCGCATACCTTTCACCTAGTATGCGCAAAGAGGCAGAATTAAAGTGCAACCCATCGGGCTTGAGAGGAAGCTCTGCCGCACGGACAATACCGCAAAAAGGATCTGCATCTGCCACCCCGTGTAAAACTTTATTCAATTTTGGCGCTCGATCATATATTCCCCATGTGTGATCGGTATTCTCTGATATTTCACCGATTATAACGGGTAAATTCTCATCTCCAAGGGCGCGCCTTAATTCCTTTAAGAAGGTCACGAATTTTTTCTCGTATTCATTTACGTCACTGTCATTATGACAGTCACTCTCACCTTGATGCCAAATAACTCCCGCAAGTGCCGATGTGCGCTTCGCGAGCGACGCCATCATAACCGCGTGGTCAAAAAGCACCGTTCCCGGCATCCACTCGTCGAGTTTTGTGCCGCCGTCAGCACAAGGAATCAGTCCCACTTTGGTGTCAAGCTTCTTCTGAATATTGTCAGCGAAGGATGCACCGAGCGAGATTCCCGAGTGAAATTTTCCTTTGAATATTGAACGGTCGGGGTTGATCGGCTCGCTCATTGTCTGCCATCTTCCCATACGAAGCATAAAGCACTCTTTGTTCTCTATCTCCTCGACCTCTCCAAACTCGCCTCTGCCTGCCATATTGGACTGACCTATCATAAGGAAGGATATCAAGCCTTCTTCGTTTATCTTTTCGCCGTCTTTTATCATTTTTATTTCTCCACGACCATAACCGAAACGCCGTCGGGAATCGCCGTCACAGTCGGACGTTCATTTCCGAGAATATCCTTCGCAAGCGCGAGTGCCTCGGCTATTGAATGCGCGGGTATCATATGCATATCCCTGACCATTTTTTCGGGAGCTTCGGATACGAGTATGACCTTAGCGCGCTTAAGTATTCTGATAAGGATCTGAGTCATCCATTGGTCGGGAAGAGTTTCTCCTCTGCCGCGTGAGAGTATTTCTTTTTCGGTCGCCGCCGTGTCAAGGGTCATCTGACGGTAAAATTCCTCGCCGCCGTGACCGTCCGCGCAGCTTGAGAGCATTATGATGACGCCGCCCTCATTGACGGATGCCTCCGCCGCCGTCATACCCTTTACGGATTGGTAAATGTTCTGGTCGAGCGGATAACCGCCGTTGGTTGAAATGACAACGTCAGCCCACTTGGGCTCTGCTCCGCAAAGCCCCAAGAGAAAGTCGCATCCCGCCGCGTGTGCTGCTTCGACCTCGCCCGCAACGGCAAATATAGCCTGCTTTTTCTCGTCTATCACCACGTTTACCACGTAAGCGAGTCCCGCGCACTTTGCCGCGAAGAGCATATCCTCGTGAATGGGGTTGCCCGCAATTATGCCCGTCCTTGCTCTCGGATGAGCGATAAACTCAGCGCAGTGATTGGCAAGCACGGTTTCCTTTGCCGCAATACCGGGGAGCACGCTCTTTCTTCCGCCCGAGAAGCCCGCAAAGAAATGCGGCTCTATAAAGCCTTCCGCAACGAGCAGATCAGCCTCCGTCGCGACACGGTTGATGAGAAGCGCGCCGCCAGAGGGCAGGGTGCCTATCTTCACCATATTTTCGGAATCGGTCGAGACGTGGACCACTATCTTTTCCTCATTTACGATTTTTTCACCGAACTTCGCGACGAGCTCGTCACGCGTCGTATATCTGTGGCATCCCGTAGCTATAAGAATAGTAACGTCTGCATCGGGATTTCCCGCTCTTATCTCTTCAAGCATAGGCGGTATGATGACCTTGGAGGGCACGGGACGGGTGTGGTCGCTCGCTATTATAACGATTTTTTTCTTGCCTTTTGCCATTTCCGAGAGCTTTTTGCCGCCATACGGCTGTTTCATAGCCTCCCTGACGAGCTCCTCGCCGCTCTTGGTCGCTTCGTAGCCGTGAAGTGACGAGGTGAGCGTGCCGAGAAAATTCTCGCCCGAAAAATCGTATTCCATAAAGTCTTTGCCGTAAGGAAATTTTACAGTGCTCATATTCTTGAATCTCCTTTTTATTCGTCCGCTATCTCAAGTCCGCAGGCTCTGCACGCGTCTTCCGCGCTTTTGTTTATTTTTAACGTCCTGAATGCGATAAAAACGGTGGCGGCGGCTATCAGCATCGCGCTAAAGAACAAGCCGTTTCCGTCCGTGAATATCATAATCGCACAACAGGTGAAAAGCACCGCGAGAAAAAGCGCTGAAAGCGTCAGAAATTTCTTTTTTCTCTTACCGACCCTTTCGAAAATCGCATTCTTATCATATTTCATAATCATCTCTCTATAACGCCGAGCGTTTCATAGAATTTAACACCACCAAGATGCGCTTTCTTGACCTTTTCTCCAAGGGACGACGTAGGGGTCGCGTATTTGAGCGTAAGTGAGGTCGTGTCCCAGCGGAAAAGATATTTAAGAATTGCATCGGACTGTTCGTTTTCCACCTTGTCGAACATATCGCCAAAGCGCACGATACCGCTGTTTTCGGGTAGATAATTTTTCAGCGTGTCGTCAAGCAGCCACGAATGGCAGGTGAAGCATTTGTAATCATACTCGGGGAAATAGGTTTTAAAGAACTCTCTTGCCGCATTCACGGACTCTTCGCAAGCCGCAAGGTCAAGCTTTTCCCCCTCGGGAATGTGCACTTCTATAACAGGGTCGCCGCACATTACGCCGTATTTCGGAATATCGTGCTCGGCATCTGCCATACAGAATTGAAGTCTGCCGAGTCTAAAGAGCTTCATTCCGAGGTGGCGCGCAAGCCAACTCAATTCACCGAGGTAAAGACCGCCCTTGATGTAGCTCCAGGTCGCGCACCAAACGGGAATGTCTGAGAGTGTGTCGAGCAGGATCTTCTCGGGAATGCCCTTAGCCTTGTACTTTTCTTCAAGCCCCTCGCAAAGGAAGAGGTAGGAAAGAAAGTTTCTCTTGCCGTTTTCCGAGGTCTTGTCGTACGTTTCTATATTTATGGCGTCGGAGATATTTATTTCTTCGAGCGCGCGCTTAAATTCCGCGTTGTAAATTGATGGAATACCGAGCTTGTTATACCATTTTTCTATTATAGTCTTGACCTCGGGATTGACTGCCGTCCATATATGCGAGTTGTCGGGCACGGGTGCCTCTATCGTGGCGCCCTCTCCGCCTTTGCCGAGAAAGCGCATAAGATTTTTTGAATAGAGCTTTTCGCGGTATTCAAGGCTGATGCCGAGGTCGTCAAGTATCTCGCCGTCTATTTTCAGCCAATTCGACGCCCATTCGGGGCGCCAGGCGTCAGCTCTTGAATCAGTACCGAACATTATATTGTCGCCCATATTGTAGCCGACGGTGTAGAGCTTTGTCAAGAGCTCGCGACGGTATATTTCGGGTGTACCGGGGGTGATGTCGAAGAACATCTCCACGCGCTTTCCCTTCGTGAGAGCGTTCAGGAATTTGCCGTAAAGTGCTATACACTCGTCTATCCAAGGCCAAGAGCAGTGACCCATAGAAAACCTTATGCCTTCAATGTCAAGAAGTGCTTCAAAGTTTAACGGACGGTTGTAATTGGAAGACACCTTTCCGTCCCAAAGTATACCCGTGTGAAAAATTACGGGCACGCCGAGCTTCGCTATCTCGCGAAGCACCGCCATAGGACGCTCCTCGTATATGTAATAATTGGTGCAAGACATCTTGAAGGCAACGACGCCGTCCTTTACCGCTCTTCTCACGTTTTCGATTATATTCTCCTCGTAAGGGTGTATCCACATAACGGGGAAAATGCGGTCCTCGTACCCCCGAGTCCAGCTGCGCACCTCGGCAATTCTTTCCTCGTAGGTCGAGCCGCCGCCGAGATACCCCGAGGATATTTGCTGTTCCTTAGGAGGCGCAGAGAAGACGCAGCCGCCAAAAACGCCTGCCTCTCTCCAAGCGGAAATGAGTGCCTCGGGATCTTGGGGCGTATTTTTACCGTGAATGTGCATATCGAATATTTTCATTATCAAAATTCCTTAAACGATACTTTTATTTATTATACACCTCGAGAACACCGAAGTATTTATCCGAAAGTCGGACGCTTTTATCATTTTTTCCGCTTTTAAATATCAATTTTTTCGGCAACGGTGCAGTATCCCATATCAGGACCGTGAGCGTAAAGGTGCGAGGTGTCCGAATAGGTGAGGCATTTTGGTGCAGTTATTCCGTTTTCGTAGTTCTTGAATTCAATTACGGTCACACCCGTGTGAGTGTATCCGAAGCCCGCCCACATAAGATTAAGCGGAATACGAAGAAGCACCGATATCCACGCTCTTGCGAATGCGGCGTGGCAGAAAAGGGCTACCTTTTCTTCGTTTCTTCTTAAAATGCGGTAAACGCCGTCCTCGTATTTATACCCGAGCTTTTCCAAAAAGCGGTTGCCGTTTTCTTCGATGAAGCCGACGGCTTCTTTCATACGGCTCTCGGCGATCCCGTGACTCTCGTATGCGTGAGCGTAATCGAGAAACGCGCCGCCGTCCTCTCTGAAAACGGAGTTCTGAAGGCGGGATATGGATTTTATCTCTCCGTCGGGGTACGGTGTTTTTATCTCTCCCTCTATCTCTTTTGCCCAATCCTCTATCTCGCAGTTAAGACCGAGAAGCCTGCAAGCGGGCTCGGCTGTCATTTTAGCCCTGCCCATAGGAGATGAAAAGATTCTGTTTATTCCCGAGTCGAATATTCTTTTTCCGACAGCCTCTGCTTGCTTCACGCCTCTTTCGGTCAGAGTATCCGTCGTGTAATCGGGGTCGCCGTGGCGAATTATGTAAAGTAACATTTACATTTTCCTTTCAAAAAGTAAATCCGGGATTTATCCGAAGACCTCCGCAGCCGCGACGATCTTCAACTTTTCTTCGTCTATCTTATCTCTGCCGTAAGCGTCAAAGAATCTTTCACGGTATTTGTCCGTTCCGAGATTGAAGCCGAGCGTCCACGCACCCCAGAAAAGGTCAACGTGCCTGTCGCCAAAGCCCCCGTTCCCAAGGTCGATAAATCCCGAAAAACGCCAGGAGTCAAGAATGATGTTTGGAAGGCAATAGTCGCCGTGCAGGAGCACCTCGTTTTTTAAAAGATGCTTTCCCTCGCAAAGGACGCCCCACGCTTCCTCCGCGCTCTTATATCCAAACGAGTCGGGGAAAGCGGATTTGTCGTAATTTCCGCTTAAATAATTCTTTTCTGCGCGTACGAGATAAAGCTCCGTGTGATACGGCAAAGGACAGTCTGAAAAATCCGTTTCGTGAAGCTCTCTTAAGAGCGTGCCGACGGTGTCGGCAAGTCTTTTGGGCTCTGAAAGGTACGTGGCGTGCGTGCAGTCCTCGCCCGGGACGCGGGAGGTGAGCAGCCAATCAATGCCGCCGTCGCACATTCGGTAGAAGAGCACCTCGGGAGCAAGTCCCTTCTTGTGGAAATAATCGGTCAAGGCGGCTTCGGTCTCAAGAGCGCAGTGCGTGCCCTTCTTCAAGTAATATCCGCCGTCCTTGTCTATGAAATATACCCGAGCCTCGGGGGAGCAGGACGAGTCGTAAACGTCCGCACCCGAGATGAGCTTTTCAAGCTCATACGGCATAGGGTAGGGGATCTTTTCTATCAAAGTTCTTTTCATTTGCCGGCTTCCTCCACGAGATCTTTCTTTATGGCTTCGTGTAAGTCGTGGCGCATACGCTTGACTTCATCGTAATTTTCTTTTCCGTATTTTTGGACGGTGCTTGCCGTCGCATCCGAGAGAATGATAGTGTAAAATTTGCTTTTCGGGTCAAGAAACACGGACGTGCCCGTATGACCGCAGTGCCCTATGCTCCCATAGGGGAAAAGTTTGCCTGTTTGTGCGTAACGCTCATCGACAACGAGGAACCCAAGACCGCGGGAGTCATCCATATTCGGCGTGTGATTTTGCCAAGCGAGGCTTAGTATATCTTCGGAGAATAGTGGAGAGGGACGCCCAAGAAGAGCTTTTACGTATTTTGTTAAGTCATCGACGTTCGAAAACAGCCCCGCGTTTCCCGCAACGCCGCCGAGAAAACGGCAGTTGTAATCGTTGACTAGTCCGCACTCGTTCGCCCCAATGTTCGCGTTAACTATGTCCTTCGTCCTGTCGGGTAAAAATACGCTCGCTTCCATACCGAGCGGTGCCGAAACACGCTCGTAAAATGCCTCGTCAAGCCTCTTTCCGAATACCTCTTCAAGTATTCTTCCAAGCAGGATAAACCCGGGACAACTGTACAAGACGTTTGACCCTATCGGAATATCGGACGGAATACTCAAAATGTAATCTTGGATTTTTGAATACTCGCCGCCTTTTAGCATCGATTTGTGTCCAATACCCATAGTGTGAGTCAGAAGATGCCAAACGCTCAGCTCATTTTTATCATCGGGAACGCTGAAAAATCGGCTCACCTTGTCCGAAGGAGATATTTTACCTTCTTGCATGGCGATAAGTGAGAGGGAAGTAGTAACTACTATTTTAGTCACCGACGCCATATCGAAAAGCGTCCTGCTCGTTAAGGTCCTCGCCTCGCGTGAGCGGAAAAGCTCAAAAAGAACGTCGTCACTGCGTCCGACTCTGATTATTATATTTCCGACCGTCTCAGAAGCAAAAAGCTCCCCGACGCATTTCTCCGTATTTTTCACATTTATTACCTCTTATACGTATAAACTGCGAATGCACGTACAGACTACTCATCAACCGCAAGCGGTCCCCCTTCCCTGACAAGGGAAGGCTTGGAGATGTCAAACTTAGTTGTCGAGCCGTCGCGTCAGACAAACGACACTCTCTTAAGGTAAGGAGTCTACCAATGTGATTGATATATTGAATTTGCACCCTGCTTTTTGTTTTAAAATGACATGATAAGAATCTAAGCACTGGGTCCGACAACGAAAATAACATATAACCAAAACGCAAAAACAACTAATGAAACAACGATATTTACTGTGCCAATCAGAATCGGTAATCCTGTATTTTTTTCGTCGTGTTTTCGTAATTTGACAGCCTTTTTAATTCCTAATATTGAAGATATACTGCACGGGACGGGAACTAATAAGGAACCAAATATAGAAATGGATAAAAGAGTTGTGTACACAATACCGCGATTGGTTGGAATTTCTAAAGCACCAGCAATAACAAAACCAAACCCAAGACAAATTTCAACAATTAACGGAATTCCCACATACAATAACACATCTGACTTTTTGTTCATTGATTTATTCCTTCCATATATTTAAATTTGTCGGTAAGTTCGCCTTTGTTTGCAAATTAGATATGCGAATATAATCGTCGGTCTTTTCCCTACTTAGACAAACGACACTCAAGGTGTGGGTCAAGAGTACCAAAGGTATAAAATCGGTCAAAAATAGGGGTTGTAAGTACAAAAAGTCCTCAAATCACGACAAATCGTAAGTAGTATATCCACTATCTGCAATCAATTTTTGTAAAGTTCTGAATCGCCTTGCCCTTCCACCGGTTAAGAATCGCGTTCCTCTTTTGAAAGCGAAAAGACTTCTGAACACAAACTTAATCGAAACGCTTGATGAATAAAATTTAAAATACCATTTTGTAATATCTCGTTTGGCTACGCAAGATGCAGTTGGACCATTCATTGCGCAATTCTCGTAACTAATGAAATGATTTCTACCTAATTCGTCGAAATAAGTAATACCTTCATTAGTGATGCGAACAATGCTTGTATCATTTATTTCAAACTCGGTTAACCCTTTTTGCTGTTCATGAACAAACTCCAAAGCATAAAAATATATATCTTGATCTTCCCACTCGCCTGCTTCTCTTTTTCCATTTAGATATGTATAGTACCCCCATCGGCTTGGCTCAATCTCAAGTGTATCGGAATTGTAATGAATAATGATTTTATTGTTTTCGAAACCAATATTTATAACAGCATCGCTTAAATCATCGTATAATTCTTTGATACTTTTGTAATTTCGATGATATACTTTATACAGTTTTTCGTTGTCATTCATTGCCTTACTCACCTCGATATGTTATACCAAACTGCTGTAAATTGTATTTTCGAGCATTGCTCAAAAGTAACATTTGTCCTTAACCGTTTTCCTTTGCTCTGCCGATATTGTTCGGAATCGGCAGAGCAAAGCGAAAGATGCGTATGGATGTGTAGATCGTGGTCGATTTTGTAAGTCTTGAAGCCTCCGATTGTCCGCCAAAGCAGAGGGGCAGGGGACGGCGAGCTGTTTGCGGTATTTACAGAGCGATCTCGACAAACAGGAAACTGCTCATCGGCAAAAATTCGGGGAGCGATACTTCTTTCTCGATGCCATCCTCGGAGGTAATCAGACATTTTGTAACCGTGCCCGGAATATCAAAGGAAACAGGAACTGCCTCCTTTGAGGTGTTCGCGATTAGCATTGCCGCGCGATTCTCGTTCGTTGCCGCAACGGCATAGACGGGATCCTCATCATAGATGATTTCGCACTGGGTGCCAAGGCGGTAAAGCTCGTTGTATTCCTTGAAGGCGTGGTATGCGTGAGTTGGATCTCCTTTGAAGGGCTCAAAAAGACCTGCATAGGTGGTGATATGCAGGCGCGCATCATAGAACATCGCACCATCAAGTGGCATATTCTGTAATGCTGCAAGCATGCCTGCGCAAAGAGCCGCGTGGTGAGGTGTTCTGCCGATTTTGACCTCTGTGTTCCACTCATCGCAGAAGGTCTGAGTTTCGGTATACCCGGCTTCGTCTAAGCGACGGCGTGCATAAGCAGCATATTGCTGATTGTTTTTGATACCATCGTAGCTATGCCAGGAGAAGAAATCAAGCGGACAGTTGTTCTTCTTGATATAGTCAAAGAAGCCGTCGAGAAACTCAATGAAGTATTCCATGCGAGGCGAGGACTTGGCAGAGGACATGAAGGAGTCTGCTATTGCGTAGAATCCGCAACTTCCATAACCGCCTATCATGAGGTGAGGGAAGCATTTTTTCAGGTGCTTGGAGGCAACGTTGTAAAGCTCGTAGTACTGCTCCTTCGTGCCTCGCCACATCTGGTTTTCGTACATATCCTCGTAGTTGTCGGGCTCGTTCCATATCTCCCAATATCGGATGTTGTAGTGGAATCCGTTAGCCCAGCCTTCCGTGTAGTGGCGGATGATGTGCTCGCAGATAACAGCCCACTTGTGATTGTCTGCAGGGGGATAAATGTTATAGGCCTTGATCTTCGCATAGTTTTCGATCGTAACACCAAGGCGGAAGAAGGGCTCAACGCCGTTTTCGACAAGCGCCGCGATCAGTAGGTCGGTAAAAACGAAGTCGTAGTTTGCAGGATCTGTTGCATCCTTGTCAAAATCACGGAAAATGTTAGGAATATCGACATAGCGGTTCACACCGTATGCGCCGCCCACATCGTGAAGACGTGAGAAGGGGATTCCTGCATCCTTTAAGTGCTTGAAAAGGTGAAAATCCACGCCTGAAAAAGGGCCCTGACCAACGCCATGCATAGGTTTCATCTTTCCAATGGTTTTGGCTGTGTTGAGTTTGAAGTTCATGTTTGATACCTCCGTGTATATATAAATTTATTTTAGTTTATTGCGTATATTAAGGTATATTTTCGGCTAAATAAATCCTTCGCTCCAATCATCCCAATTGGGATTTTTTGTTTCCACAAGCCAATTCTTTTTGGAGCGTACCCAACGCTTTAGTTGCTTTTCTCGTAATATTGCGTCGTTAATTTCAGAATACTCCTCAAAGTAAACAAGCTTGTGAACGTGATATTTTTTTGTAAATCCTTCGATTTGCTCATTTTTGTGTTCGTATAATCGTCTACGCAAATCGTTGGTCACACCGATATACATTACCGTATCGGTTTTGTTAGTGAGTATGTAAACGTAGTACATAAAGCTCCTTTTCGCCCGAGATCCCGCCTTCGCGTTGCTCGGTGCTTTTTCGTCCGTGTCATCCTGAGCGTAGTCGAAATCCGAGCATAGCGAGGATCAAACGGTGCGTAGCATCGTTTGGGATCTCGGACGAAAATTAGATTCCTACCACCCGAGATCCTGCTCGGTTACACCTCGCACTGCTTCGCAGTTCGACTCGCTGCGCTCGCTCAGGATGACACGGGCGATGCTCTGGCTATGTGTCATCCTGAGCGGAGGGCGTAGCCCACAGTCGAACCCGTAGGGCGATGCGAAGCATCGGGATCTACTATGATAAAAACGGGGGTGGGTATAAGACCAAAAGGTATATGTTAAAGTTCAATGACATTTGTTCCGTCCTTGGTTACGTAATGCGTTTTCACTCCTAAAATATCCATCCATTTTCGCGTTACGGTTGTGCCGTACATACGCTCACGCTGCATATCACGCAATTTTTTGCGGTTTTCGAGATACGTTGGTATCTCGGGCTCGTTGTACAGCCAATCCGCACAACACCACATGCAAGCTTCCGGCATAATGGCGGCGTAAACTTCCATTCCGACATTCATATGTCCGTGGTGTGCCATTTGCACGATGTCAGCTTTAAGCAGATGCCGTGATTCCTCATAAAGTACATCACCTCCCATAGGACCAAGGTCACCGAGAAACAGCACCTTTTTATTCGGTGTGGTAATGCTGAAAACCAGCGAAGCATCATTCATCAAATTGGAAAACAAACCGTCGTGATACGTATAAATAAAATCGATCCGACACTCGTCAATCTCCACGCTTTCCCCCTGTGTAACAATGTGCGCAATATCCGAAAGCTCTGATTCTATTTTAAGAAATTCCGGAAGTATCTCTTCTAACTCCCGATCAAAATATTTTGCATCCGGAACATCCGTCCTGCCTTTCAGCTCATTGTATGGAGGGAAGTTATAGTAAAGCTTTTCAATATCGAAGTCGGCTAAACGATTTCGATTGAATTCCGAAATAAATCCACTGATGTGATCATCATGCGGATGCGTCAGGATCCATGCTGCAATATGTCTGTTACCTACGTATTCCTTCAAAAGAGGCATGTCTTCCTTACGCCCTCCGTCAATGACGATTACGTTGTCAGACTTTGTAACCAAAACAAAGCTCATCATAAATTTGCTTGTTTCCGTAATTTGATAAAGTAAGGTTTTATCATTCATTTTACAATATATCACCCTTCGATATGTTATACTAAACTGCTGTAAAACGAGCTTTTGAGTATTGCTCAAAAAGCACATTTGTCCCAAGGCAAAATCGGGTCGTTTTTTGATTTTGAACACCAACCTTGTAGGGACCGGCGTCCTCGACGGTCCAAAAAATGGACAAAATCTCATAAACGGACCGTCCGGGAGGCCGGTCCCTACAAATCATTGCAAATTCCTCGTCAGACAAACGACACTCTCGACGTGCCCTGTCGCGGGGAAAAGATCGAAGGGAAATACCGTGTCCGTATCGTATCCAAGCTCGCGCAAGATGCAAATATCTCTTGCCAAGGTTTTCGGGTTGCAGGAGATATAGACTATCTTCCTCGGTGCGAGCTTTACTATGTAGCGTAAAAGCTCCTCGCTTGAGCCGCCGCGCGGCGGGTCGAGAATTATTATATCGGGCTTTATTTTTGCTCCGCGCTCACTCTCGGCACGCTCAAGCATTTTCTCCGTGTTTTTCGCGTCACCCGCGTAGAACGAGGCGTTTTTGATCCCGTTTTCTTCCGCGTTGAATTTAGCGCACTCAACGGCGCTGTCAACGATTTCTATACCTATGACCTCACCTGCCATATCCGCCATCGAAAGACCGATGGACCCCGCACCGCAGTAAAGGTCGAGCAGCGTGTCCGTCTTTTCGGGGGCGGCAAGCTCCTTTGCTTTGGCGTAGAGAAGCTCCGCCGCGCCGTGGTTTACCTGGTAGAACGAGGGCGCGGTTATTTTAAGGCTGACGCCGCCGAGCGTGTCGGTTATATGGTCCTTGCCGAAAAGGGTGATAAACTCCTCGCCGAGAATAACGTTCGTTGCCCGTTCGTTGACGTTCAGAAGTATACCCGTCACCTCAGGATGCTCACGTCTGATTTCTTCGACGAGCTCTTCCGAGTGGGGCAGAGCTCTGCCGTTTATAACGAGGGTGAGGAGCACCTCGCCGCTTACCTCGGCGCGCCTTAAATAGACGTGGCGCAAGAGTCCGTTTCCGCTTTCTTCATCGTAGACGGAGAGGTTGTGATTTTTAGCGAAGTGCCGTACCGTGTCGAGAATTTTCTCGAAATTCGCAGGAGCAAGCGGGCATTTTGCCGCTTCCGTCACTCGGTGTGATTTCGGTGCGTAAAAGCCTATTTTGTATTCTCCGTCCTTAGTTTTCCCGATGGGGTACTGCGCTTTGTTTCTGTAACGGCAAACGTCGGGAGAGGAAATGACGCTTGCGACCCTGACGTGAGAGAGCCCAGCCTTTTTGAAGGTTTCGCGCACTCCGTTTTCTTTTATGATAAGCTCGTTTTCGTACGACAGATTTTTGTAAGCACAGCTCTTGCACTGCGCGAGTGGGCACCTGTCGGAAACTCTCTTCACGGAGGGAGATATAAGCTCCTCAAGCCTTGCTATAAAATAAGACGGCGTCGCTTTTATTATCTTTATTTCCGCCTTGTCCCCGGGAACTGTGTCGGACACGAATATTACGGCTCCGCCGATCTTCGCAACGCCGAAGCCGAGGTCTGTAATATCTATTATATCGACCGTTAAAACGTCGTTTTTCTTTAAATCCATATGAGCTCCAAAATTAGTGTTTTTAACACGGGTGCTGTGTATTTCTTAATAAAGTCAACTAAAGTTTACACAAATCCGTCCTTGAAGCGGTTTCTGTACTCCTTCGGCGTCTCGCCGAAAGCGCTCTTGAAGGTCTTTGTAAAGTAAGAAGCGTCGGTAAAGCCCGTCTCCTCGGCTATCTCGTTTATAGTTTTAGGCGTGTTTTCAAGCATAGCACGTGCCGCCCCAAGCTTGTACTTAATGATGTATTGCTTCAAGGTGATGCCCTTTTTGTCCTTGAGCACCTTGCTTATATAGAAGGGGTGATAGCCGAAGATGGCACCAAGCTCGGTGTTTGAAATGTCCTCGGCGTAGTTTTCTCTAATGTAATTGTCAAGCGACTCTACCATACGGGCGGGAAGAGCGTTTTCGTCCACCGACTCTGCAAGTCTTAAAAGCACGGATTTAAGAAGCGCCGACGCGCGTGCCCTGAAAGCGCCCTCTCCCGAAATAAAGAGATTACAGATTAGCTCAAGCCCGTCTGCCTCCGATTCCATTTCGGACAGGCGCATAACTCTGTCAAAAGGCTCAAGTGTCGCATAGTGGCATCGGCTCTCGTCGAATTCCTCGGGCACTGACGGCTCGATACGGGAGAGGGGCTCGGGATTTTCCGCCGTCACGTCAAAGGTTATCACCGCCGCCTCAAGATACTGCCCCTTGAGTCTGTACGTGATACCTGCGGGAATGTATAAAAGCTCACCCGAGCCGAGGTGGCCGAGCTTCTTTCCACCGACGGTGGCGCTGACGTCACCCGAAAAAACGTATATCAGCCTTGAATCGTAAGCGCGGCACTCCGCGTTTTTTCCGAGCTTTGATATTACCGCGGCAGAGCGCACCGCGGGGTTGAGATTAGTGAAGTCCATTTATTTTTCTCCATTTGATGAATTGTTTTGGTGATCTGAAAGTGGTTTTCTTTAATTCTACCATTTTTCACCGAAAAAATCAATAAGAATTGCTTGTTTTTTACAAGAAAATCGGCGGTTTTTAAAAATTTTTTTAAAAATCGCCAAAAGCATAAAAAATCCCCGACTCATTGCGAGTCGGGGAAAGCGGGTATAAGCCGCTCGTATCGGTGGATTTTTAATGCTTAATAGCTTTGCCGTAAGTAAACTCGTTCTCTTTGATCAAATAAACTGCCCCTGCTTCTAACGGCGTCTGATACGATTTGAGAGCTCCGTTATCCAATCCTATAATTTCTTGGGGATTTCCGCGTATAAGAACTACCGTCACGGCGTTTTTAATAGCTTGGGGCTTTAATACGTATTTCTTTTCTCTTGACGGTCTTGACATTCCTCCGAAAAGATAAAATTGCTCCCATATTATATCACCGCTTTCGGCACAATGAATGCGCGTCGATTTAGTAGCTCTTTTCCGACTGACGTAGAGATTTACGGATATTTCGCCGAGCTTTAAGGTATATAAATCAAAATATTCCAACCGTTGCTTTGGGGAATCGCCTATGATTTTCGCAAGCTTTCTTGAATTATCAAACCACATCATTTAAGACCTCTCGTTAAACTTGTCAATATCGTTTAAAAGCTTTTTGTAGCGTTCGTTGTTTCTGAGAGGCGCAAAGCACTCGTTTGACATTATTTCTGCAAGATTTTGGTATCTGTCGCCCAAACGATTGCTCACGTCCGAGAGAAACGGAGATTCTATTTTAAAGTCGGACGCGATAAGCTTTTCTTTATCTTCGACGTCGTATTTTATTGCTTTTTCAAGTGAGTCAAGCGCAAGCTCCGAGTTGCCGAGCTCCATCGCTTTTTCTGCGAGAAGAACGTAGACGTCGCCGTCTTCTGCGTGGTGGAACGGCATCTTGATCTCGTCTTTGAATATTACGTCGAGTATTTCTAACATCCGCTCGTATATATCCATAGCCTTCTCGGGCTCTTCTACCAAATCATATGCTTTGGCAAGAGAAACCGAACCGCCCATCAACGCCCACAATAGATTCATTACATAGAATTGATAACTGATAATTTCGCTTTTGTAATCTTTTTGCCAATGAGCGTGAATTGAGTACATTTTGTGTATGTTAAAATCTACTCTTGACGGAAACTTTTCCGCTTGTCTGCGTGCTTCGGCAAAGTTACCGTAAGCGGAGTGAAGCATAAGCATTATCATTCTGGCGCGGAGTATGCGGTTTACGTTGTCGTCGTATGAAAAAATGGTGTTTGCGTGGCTTTGGCAAGACTCGTAAAGAGCTTTTGCGTTCTTCTCGTCATAAACGGGATTTGACGGATATGCGAGTGAAATTTCAAGCTCCATACAGTTTATAAGGAGCGTAAAGTTGTTTGGGTAAATCTTCAATCCCTCAAGCAAGACGTTGTATTTGTCGGTCAGGCACTCGACGCTCAGGGGGAATTTGAGCTTGCTTTGAGCTCTTTTGAGTATTTCCGAAATGTCGTCGTTTTTCTTTATATCTCCTGTCCCGAGAATCGTGTCCGTGCTGACACCGAAAACGTGAGCCAAGGGAACGATTTGCGATAAGTCGGGCATACCGATCTCGTTTTCCCATTTTGAAACAGCTTGCGCGGTAACGCCTATTTTTTCCGCGAGCTCTTCTTGCGTAAGACCGCGGCTCTTACGAAGCTCTTTTATAGTTTTTCCGATTGAATGTTGCATAAAGCACCTCCGTTGTTTCGTTACAATAAGTATATCAAAAAAACGCGTGTGTTTGAAGATACTGTTTCGCAACACAAACTCAACATTCCGTTGTATTTATTATAGCATAATAAAAAAATCAAATCAAGTTCAAGTTTAAATTACGGCATTTTCCCTCGCACAGAATAAAAAAATCCCGTTCCGAAGAACGAGATTTTTTTGGTGGAGACAACAAGACTCGAACTTGTGACCCCTTGCATGTCAAGCAAGTACTCTAACCAACTGAGCTATGCCTCCGCATTAAGCCATATCATTATAGCAGAATTCGTTTCGTTTGTCAACTGTTTTTTCTAAAAAAATGAAAAAAACAAAAAAGTCACAAAAAAGTCTTGAATTTTCGTTTGCCCGAGAGTTATAATATAATGAAGAATTTTGGGATTTTATGCTCTTTTTAAAGGAGTTTTGACAATTTATACGCTTATAACAGTTAAAAACGAGGTGATAAATATGGAAAAATTACTCGGCATTGACGTTGGCTCTACCACGGTAAAGCTCACGGTCGTTGACCCCGAAAGCTCTGAGGTGCTTTACAAAAGCTACGAGCGTCACCTTTCTTTCGTGCGTGAGTGCACCTTGAAGGAACTTTATAAAATAAAAGAAAAATTCCCCGACGAGAGCTTCAAGGCGTCGATCACGGGAAGCGCGGGACTCGGTCTTGCCGAGAAGTGCGGAATTTCCTTCGTACAAGAGGTTCAAGCGGCTTTTATCGCGATAAAAAAGTTTTATCCCGACGCGGACGTTTGCGTAGAGCTTGGCGGCGAGGACGCGAAGATCATCTTCATTACGGGCGGCACGGAGCAGAGAATGAACGGAAGCTGCGCGGGCGGCACGGGCTCGTTTATAGACCAGATGGCGACTCTGCTTGATATCAGCGTTGACGAGATGGACGAGCTTGCTCTCGGAGCGAAAAAGGTCTATCCGATAGCATCGAGATGCGGTGTTTTCGCGAAATCCGACATTCAGCCTCTTATAAATCAAGGCGCTGAGAAGGCTGACATTGCCGACTCCATTTTTCACGCCGTCGTTGAGCAGACCGTCGCAGGACTTGCTCAAGGGCGCAAGATCGGCGGCAAGGTGCTCTTCCTTGGCGGTCCTTTGCATTTCTTGAAATCTCTTCGCCGTGCGTTCGTAACTACGCTCGGTCTTGACGAAGAACACGCCGTTTTTCCTGAGAACGCACCCGTATTTATGTCACTTGGCGCGGCTCTTTATTCCGAGGAGGTAAAAGCGGAGCCGCTTGATTCCATCATAGAAAAGGTCGAAGCAGCTACCTCGCACGACTCTGTGATAAGGACGACACCGCTCTTTGAGAGCACGGAGGAATACCGCGCATTTTCTGAGAGACATTCAAGGACGGATCTTTCGAAAGAAGACATAAAACTTTACACGGGTCCCGCCTTCCTCGGTATAGATTCGGGCTCTACTACCACGAAGCTCATACTTATCACCCCCGAGGGGAAGATACTTTATTCATATTACGGAGTCAATAACGGTCAGCCGCTCGACACGGTGGTCAAGGTCTTGACGGACATAAGAGCGCAGGCGGGTGACAGGGTAGAGATACGCTCGTCCGCCGTTACGGGATACGGAGAGGATATGATAAAGGCGGCGCTCAGAGTTGATTTCGGAATAGTCGAAACCGTCGCGCATTTCAAGGCAGCGCTCCACTTCAATCCGAACGCCGATTTCATAATAGATATAGGCGGTCAGGACATAAAATGCTTCAAGGTCCGCGCGGGCGCGATAGATTCCATTATGCTGAACGAGGCGTGCTCATCGGGCTGCGGCTCGTTTATCCAGACCTTTGCCAGAGCGATGAATATGGACGTAGAGGAGTTCTCGAAGCTCGGTCTTTTTGCCAAAAATCCCGTTGAGCTCGGCTCAAGGTGCACCGTGTTTATGAACAGCGCTGTCAAGCAGGCGCAAAAGGAGGGCGCGGGAATAGACGATATTTCCGCAGGGCTTTCCTCGTCTATCGTGAAAAACGCGATCTACAAGGTCATCCGCGCGAAAACTCCGGACGAGCTTGGCGAGAACATCGTCGTTCAAGGCGGTACCTTCTTAAATGACGCCGTTCTTCGCTCCTTTGAGCTTGAAACGGGCAAGAACGTCATACGTCCCGCCATAGCAGGGCTTATGGGCGCCTTTGGCGCAGCTCTTTACGCGGCGGAAAACTGTCACGGAATGGAAAAAAGCTCGCTTCTGTCGCTCTCGGAGCTGCGTGATTTTAAGTACACCTCCCGCTCGGCTAACTGTGGCAAGTGCACGTCGAAGTGCACTATCAACGTCCTGACGTTTGCCGACGGGCGAAAATTCATCTCGGGAAACAAGTGCGAAAGAGGCGCAGGACAGCATCGCGTCGGCAAGGAATTCAATCTCTTTGATTACAAATATAAGCTCCTCTGCTCGTATGCCGAGCTTGGCACTTCCGATGAAAACGCGGTGAAAAACTCTACACGGGGTAGGGTTGGACTGCCTCTTCAGCTCGTTATGTTCGAGCAGATGCCGCTGTGGAGCACGTTTTTCAGACGGCTTGGGTTTGAAGTCGTGCCGAGCGAGAGAAGCTCGAGGGATCTCTATTTCAAGGGACAACACACCGTTGCCAGCGACACGGCTTGCTATCCCGCAAAGCTGATGCACGGTCATATAGAGAGCTTGCTTGACGCGGGCGTGAACTTCGTTTTCTATCCGCAGGAGAGCTATAATATAGACGAGCATTCGTCCTTCAACCATTATAACTGCCCCGTAGTCGCTTATTACGCGGAGCTTCTTAAAGCTAATAACGAGCGGCTCAGCGACGAAAATCTCATAATGCCTTATATTGATCTGAATGATGAAAAGACGTCCGTAAACGCGCTTTTCAAGGCGTTAGCCCCATACCGTGTTAAAAAATCGGAGGTAAAAGCGGCTCTCAGAGAAGGATTTAAGGCACTTTCCGAGTATCACGCGGCGGTAAGAGCGCGCGCGGCAGAGATCATAGAGAAGGCGAGGGCGGAGGATAAACAGATAATAGTTCTCGCAGGGCGTCCGTATCACGCCGACCCGGAGATAAATCACGGCATAGCAAGGCTTATTACGTCCCTTGGACACGCCGTCGTTACCGAGGACGCCGTTTTTGAGGACGCGCCGCTCGTTGACGTCAACGTGCTCAATCAATGGACGTATCATTCAAGGCTCTACCGCGCGGCGGAATACGTTTCAAAGAACGACGATATGAACCTCGTTCAGCTCGTTTCCTTCGGTTGCGGAATAGACGCTATCACCACGGATGAGATGCGCCTTATCCTTGAGAAAAACGGAAAGCTCTATACACAAATAAAGATCGACGAGATCAATAACCTCGGCGTCGTGAAGATCCGTCTTCGCAGTATGACTGCCGCGATCGAGGAGCAAAGGAGGCGTAAAAATGCGGAATAAAAATATAAATGAAGCGTATTCCGCGGATTACCGCGAGGAATATCCGAAATTTACGCGGGAGATGAAAGAGACTCACACGATCCTGATCCCCAATATGCTTCCGACGCATTTTGAGTTTCTGACGGTCGTTTTCGGAATCTTCGGATATAAAAATACCGTAGTTCTTGAAAACGAGTCGCGCTCGGTCATCGACGAGGGGCTTAAGCACGTGCACAACGACACCTGCTATCCCGCCCTTTGCGTTATAGGTCAGTACATAGACGCCCTGAAGAGCGGAAAATACGATCCCGACCGAACCGCAGTTATGATAACGCAGTCGGGCGGCGGGTGCCGCGCGTCAAATTACGTTCCTTTAATAAGAAAAGCGTTAAAGGCGGAGTTCCCGAACGTGCCCGTCCTCTCGCTCAACTTCTCGGGCTTTGAGAAGGACAGCGGTGTCGAGGTGGGACCTAAGATGCTTCTTATGCTCGCTTACGCGATATTCTACGGCGACGTTCTTATGAGCCTTTATAATTCGACGAAGCCCTATGCCGTCGACGGGGATCTTCCCGATAAGATAAAGGAAGAGTGCGTAGATCTCGTAAAGCGCGCGCTTACCGAGGGCGGGTACAAGAAATATAAATCCATCGTAAGTGATATGATAAAGCGCTTCCTTGCCATAGAGCGGCGAGACGAGCGCAAGGTCAAGGTCGGCATCGTCGGCGAGATATACGTTAAGTATTCGCCGCTCGGCAACTCGGGACTTGAGAAATTCCTTCTTTCCGAGGGGTGCGAGCCCGTGGTGCCCGCGCTTATGGATTTCGTAATGTACTGTATAGTTAATAATATAAACGACGCGCGCCTTTACGGAAAAAATAAAAAGACGGCTCTCGTTTATAAGCTGGTCTATAAGATCTTGCTCCGCGTATCGCGCGGCATCATAAAGCTCTTTAAGGAAAACGGACTTACCCCGCCGCACGATTTCGAGCATTTGAGAAAGCTTGCCGACAGGGTGATAAATCAAGGCGTCAAGATGGGCGAGGGATGGCTCATTCCCGCAGAAATGGCGGCGCTTGCTGAGGACGGGACGGAAAACATCGTCTGCGCCCAGCCGTTCGGATGCTTGCCGAATCACATAGTCGGAAAGGGCGCGTCAAGAGCCGTCAAGCAGCTTTATCCCGAAGTGAATATCGTTGCAATCGACTACGACCCGTCCGCGACCAAAGTAAATCAGGAAAACAGAATAAAGCTGATGCTCGCCGCCGCAAGAGAAAAGGAACGGGCGCGCGAAAAGAAGTAAAAAATGAAAAAGTGCCGAGGCTCACCCGAACGGGAAAGCCTCAGCACATTTTTAATTATACCAAAAAATGAAGAAAAAGTCAATAGAATTTACCGAAAAAGCCGAGGTTTTACACTTTGTACATATCTCACAAAAAATTCATAAAAAATTTCGAAAAACTATTTATTTTTGCCGAAAAATATGCTATAATATAAGTGCAGAGGGAAAAAACCTTTGCAAAACCCAAGAAAGGAAGTCCCGAGCGTCGGGACGAAAGGTAGTACCTATGAAGATCACGATCTACGGAAAGCAGATGACCGTTCGCGAGAGCCTGAAGTCGGTAGTTGAGAAGAAACTTGCGAAATTCGACAAGTTCTTCGGCGCGGAAACCGAGGCGTTTGTGACCTGCAAAACGAGAAAAGGAACGAAAATAATCGAAATTACTATAAATTACGGCGGCACGATGTACAGATGCGAGGATGAGAGCGAGACCTTCATTACCGCTCTTGACCGTGCTACCGAAGGGCTTGAAAGGCAGATACGCAAGAACAAGACCAAGATTGAGAAAAATCTCAAGAAGGGCGCGTTTATCATCGCGGATGACGACGACGATGAATACGTCGAGGAAGGCGAGTTTGAGATAAGAGTAAAATCCTTCCCGTTCAAGCCGATGACCCCCGAGGAGGCTATCCTTCAGATGAACCTCATCGGTCACACGTTCTACGCCTTCACGGATTCTCACACCAATGAGGTCTCCGTGGTTTACAAGCGCAAGGACGGTGCTTACGGTCTGATAGTTCAGGACAAATAAAGGGTGCGGACTCCGCGCGCATCCTCCCTCGTCGGGGGTAAGAAGGGTAGAGGCGCGATACAAAAGCGGATTGCGGTTTAGCCTTTTCTCAAAAGAAAAACGACGTTTAAATCGAGTGAATTTACCGTTAAAGTAAAAACCGCATAGCGTTAAGATTTGTTCGGCGCGCTGATTCTTCCCCGAAAAGTGCGGAGAGCCGACTGCTCAATCAAAAGAGCAGTCGGCTTGATTTTTTAGCTGTAAGTGGCACCCGTGTTGAATTTCAGACGCCTTTCAAGGCGTTTATGACGTCCTTTGCCGCCATAGCTCTCGCCTCGCTTTTGCTTCTTGCGCAGGCTCGTGCGGAAACGTTACCCACGGAGCATTCAAATTCGTACATTTTCGCATATCCGTCCGAGCCGTCGCATTCGCCAAGATCGGTGAAAACGGGGGCGGGGAGCTTTTTTTTCGCGGCAAGCGAGCGTAGCTTGCTCGCAGCGTCGGGGCTTCGCACTTCGGATACGCCGCCGTTTTTATTTTCTTCTTCTCTGAGCAGCGCGAGCGCCGATTCGGCGGCTGCCGCATCGGCTATCTTGCAATTTTTTCCGACGCCCGTTCCCATTACTCTGCCGTTTATCACGCAAGCTCTCGTGTAGACCTTTTTATGATCGGGGCCCTCTTCGGAAACGGTTTTGTAAACGGGGGGAGGAAGGCGGCGGCGCTTGTCTGCACACCACTCCTGAACGGCGTTTTTCGCGCTCTGCGTAAGCTCTGAATTTTTCGTTAAGTAGGTACCCGTGTCGAGCATTACCGTAACGGAACGCACTACGGTGGGGATGTGCATACCGCAGTCGATGTATATCGCGCCAATAATACTTTCGAAAAGATCCTCCATAACCGAGGGCTCGTTTTTTATGCCGAGCTTTTCATCTCCCTCGCCCACGAGCAGAAATTTTTGAAGTCCGAGCTCCTTCATACTCTGTGAGAGATTTTTCTTGTCGCTGAGCTTTGATTTTATGTTTGAGAAATCTCCCTCGCCGAGCGGGGTCTTGATTCCGTATTCGTATCTTTCCGTGTTATTCGACAGGAGCACCGTTATTATTGCAAGCGAGAGCACGCCGTCGCCGAAAAACTCAAGCACCTCGTTTGAGGAATACCTTACCGCATCGCTCTTTTTCTGCTCGTTGCAGAAGCTCGTTCTCGTAAACGCCTGCGTAAGCAAGCTCTTATCGGAGAAGGTATAGCCTATCGCCTTCTCTATTTCGGGTATATGCTTTTCGAAATCTTCTCTCACGCACCGTCACCTCTTTTTGTTTTCTACGCTTGATTATATCATTTCGCGAAGGAAAAGTCAAGCGATGTGGCAGTGTGTCCGAGTTTTTTGTGAAAAATTTCGCGGAAACGCGAAGATATCTTGAAAACAGATCTGCCGGGTGTATAATAAAAGCTGTTACTCATTAAATAGGAGAATACCTATGAATAAAAAGAGAAGAATCACTCAAAAAGTATTACGAACGGGCAGGCAAGCTTGAGGTCGTGTCCGAAACTCCCGTGAAGAACCGTGAGTAGCTGTCGCTCGCTTACCCCTCGGGCGTTGCCTTGAAATACACAATGACTGCGAAAATTCCTTCGAACTGCCCCGAAGATGGAATACCGTAGTTGTAATAACGGACGTCACGACCGTACTCGGGCTTGGCTATATAGATCCCGAGGCGGTTGCCGAAGCGGCAAGAAAAAGCGGCGCCTGCGCGGAAATAATTAAAAACAGAGCCGTGAGGCTTGCCGAAAGGCGCGGTTTATAAGAAAAGACGGAGAATGCGAAGATCTCCGCCTTTTTCCCATAAAAAGCACTTAATAATTTGATTTTAATATAATAAATATGCGCGCGTGTATACATAAGATAATAATATAATATGCAATGTGCACAAAATGTGAACGGGTGAGTTGTGCAAGTTGCAAGAATTTTCCTTTCGTTCATTTCTTCTGCTTGACTTATGTCGCTTTTTATGATATGATATTGGCGTAAAGTGGAGTGATTATATAAACGCGTGTTTTGGGAAGTTGCGCGCGTTTAGCAGACCCCCCTTCGGATTTTCCGAACCTGCACTTTAATCTCAAAGAGGGGTGACACAAAGCTTTCAACTCGGCTGCGTAAGGGGGACGTTGCCGTAGCTTTACTACCCCAAAAATTAAAAAAAGGAGAAACTGACATGAAAAGAAGTTTCTACGCACTTTTATGTGCGATGCTTATGTTCTGTGCTTTCCTTTTCGTTTCATGCGGTGATGAAACGGAAGAGCCTGCTCCCGACAACGGCGGCCAGCAGACCACAGTATGTACGCAACACGCTCCGGTAAAAGACGGCGAAGACAAAGCCGCTACTTGTACCGAAAAGGGCTATCAGGCAGGAACCAAGTGCTCTGTTTGTAACACGGTTCTTTCCGATGGCGAAGAAATACCCGCCAAGGGTCATAACCACGGCGCGTGGGAAGTAGTTACCGAAGCTACCTGCGTTGAAGCAGGCCAGCAGAAGAAGACTTGCCCCGATTGCGGTGACGTTATTACCGAGGCCATTCCCGCAACGGGCGTGCACACCTACGTTGACGGTGTTTGCACCGGATGCGGCGCTGAGGAAGTAGTTACTCCCAGCACGTTCGACACCTTGTTCGAGAACGCAGGTAAGTTCACGGAAGCAGGCTTTGCTGCCTTTGAAATTACCGAGGACCTTGACGAAGGAGTTATATCCGCGTTCTGGTTCACCGACAAGATGAATATGAATTACGTTTACGCATACGAGCTTGCAGACGCAGCAGCTGCTGAGGCTTACGCTGCAACCCTTCAGGCTCCCGGCGCTACCGCTACCGTTATTGATAACGTCGTAGTATTCGGTACCGCTGACGCCGTATCTTACGTAAAGGGCGAAGCTGAACCCCAGCCTCCGGCTCCTCCGTGCGAGCACACTAACACCACTACCAACATCGTTGCAGGCGAAGCCGCAACTTGCGGTACCGCAGGCTATCACTTCGTTGTTACCGTATGTGCTGAGTGCGGCTTCGAACTCAGTTCAGAACTCGTAGAAGATCCCGCTACCGGTGAGCACACCTATGTTGACGGCGTATGCTCCGTTTGCGGCGACGTGGAAGAAATAGTAATTCCCGGTCCCTGCGACGAGCACGGCGAGGCTAACGAGTACGGCGACTGCTCCGTTTGCGGATACTTCATCGGCGTATCTAAGTACGATGAATACCTTGCTAACGCTAACGGACTTGGACAGATCGGTTTTGGTATGGTAACTCTTTACGACGATGAGACCATTGCTACTTTCCAAGGCACTGCTACTGCAGGCTTTATGGTTGCTAACAAGCAGCAGCAGATGGTTCACGTAATTAAGCTTATCAGCGCAGAGCTTGCAACTCTTACGGCAGAGGGGCTTAAGACTCAGGATGAGTTTGTAGGTGCGACCATCATTACCGTTGGCGAGCTTGTTCTCATCTCTACCGGCGACGAGCTTCTTTCCTACGTAAAGGGCGAAGCTGAACCCCAGCCTCCCATTACGTGCGAGCATCCTAACACCACTACCAACACCGTTGCAGGCGAAGCCGCAACTTGCGTTACCGCAGGCTATCACTTCGTTGTTACCGTATGTGATGACTGTGGCTTCGAGCTCTCTTCGGAGCGCGTAGAAGATCCCGCTACCGGTGAGCACACCTTCGTTGACGGCGTATGCTCCGTATGCGGCGAGAAGGAAAACGGCGCGGGCAGCGACGACTGCGCACACGAGTACGATTGGAAGTTCGCTAACAACGTTCACTGGAAAGAGTGCACCATTTGCGGTGACAAGATCGGTGAAGCAGTTCACTCTTGGGATGAGTACGGTATCGTATGCTTAGTTTGCGGATACGATTACTTCGAGAACGACCACGAGTGCGAATTCTCCGAGGAGTGGTCTCACGACGCTAATTATCACTGGCACGCAGCTATCTGCGGTCACGAGGATGAAAAAGCTGACCGTGACGAGCACATCGACGAAAACGGTGACAATCTTTGTGACGTTTGCGACTGCGCTATAGTAGCTCCTTACGACCCCGAGGACAAGTATGTAACCTATAACTGGGGCAATACCGAGATTTTCGTTTGCCTTAACGAGAACTCCAACAACAAGGAGCTTACCTCTAATCTCAGAAGATATCTTGCGGGCGATACCACCGAGGACGACATCATCGACGATATGGTTGCTGATCGTAATGCCCGTGCAATTCAAACGACTCACGTAGACGTTAAATACACCTATTGGGGCGCGGGCGACACCGATAACGCTAACTCCCAGTGGGGTCATTCTATCGAAAGAATGACTAACCTCGTTCTTGCAAACGCTCCCGGAAGCCCTGACATTTACTGCAACCAGATCTACGATATGGTTTCCGCATCTCTTAAGGGCTGCTTCGCTAACATCCGTACCACCAAGCTTTCGGGCGGTGACAACAACTTCTCCTTTATGGAGCCCGAGTTTGAAGAGTATCGCGCAGTAAGCGGCGAGGAATGGGGCTACATGATGGAGTACATGACCGAGCTCGGCTTCTCTATCAAGAAGCAGTATCTCATCGCGTCTGACTACTTCATCGACCTTGTTCGTGCATTCTTCATCGTTCCTATGAACCTTAACCTTCTTGCCGAGATCGATATTGATTCTTCTACCGGTGACAAGGATGATGACGGTGACTTCGACGTTGACGACTTCTACGCAATGGTAATGGAGGGCGATTGGACCTACGATACCCTCGTTCAGTACGGTGAGGCTATCTTCTCCGGTACCTCCGGTAACATTAACGGAAGTATGGAAGACCGTAACGGATTCATACTTACCCCCTCTAACGGTATGTTCTCTTCCGCACTTCTTTACACAACTTCCATCAAGATCTTCGACAGACAGCTTGAAGAAGACGGATTCTATCACGTTACTTACAAGCCTACCAACGAAGAGCTCTACGACTTCTGCGATGCACTTGCAGAACTCGTTCAGGCTCAGTCTGTTTACGTAGAGAGTGTATCTCACCTTGCTATCCGTGAGCAGTTCGTTGCTGACAACGTTCTCTTCGGCGGTGTTGCCCTTCTCGGTTCTCTTGAGGATGCTGAGTATCAGGCAATGAAGTCCAACGGCGGTTTCGGTATTCTTCCTATGCCGCTTTACAGAGAGGGCGACAACTATCTCACCATTATCCATAACATGGGTCGTATAGCAGGTATCGCGGCTACTACCACCGAGTTCGCTCAGTGCTCCGCATTCGTCGATTACCAGTCGACTCACTCTACCAAGATCCTTGACGAGTACTACGAGTATAAGCTCCAGTACGATATGGCGGGCGGTACTAAGGGTAACATCGAGATCCTTAAGTACATCCGTAAGAACGTTCGTTCTGCGTTCGACAAGACCTACGAGGATGCTATCGGCTTCTACTTCAAGGGCGCTGATACCCAGTCTTCCAAGAACTCTTGGGCAGGAATCCTCTCCGAAAACAACTTCGAAGTAACCACTATGCGTTCGCTTTACATCACCAACAAGGATAAGAGAGTATCTTACCTTGAGGAGATAATCAAGGCTTACGACAAGCTTCCCGAGTAATTTATCATTGATATAATTATTCAATAAGCAAGAGTCCCACGTCCTTTTTTGGGCGTGGGATTTTTGCGCGCAATTTGCGTTTTTTCTCATTCGCGCGGTGCGTCGGTCAGGACTTGACATTCCCGCTTTTTTGTGGTATCTTATTTATAAGAAAAGAACCTTAAAAAATTATAAGGAGCCGTATAATATAATAATATGAAGATAATTCTCGCTTCAAAGTCGCCGCGCCGCCGTGAGCTGCTCGGCAAGATATATCCCGAATTTGATATAATAAGTGCCGAGGCGGATGAAACGCTGCCCGCGGGCATACACCCGCGCGACGGGGTGCGCGTACTCGCCGAGCGTAAGGGAAGAGCGGTGCTCAATGACGTGCCCGATGATGCGCTCGTTATCTCGTCGGACACATTGGTCGAGGCTGACGGAATTCCTTTCGGAAAGCCTGAGGATGAGGCGGACGCCCGTCGGATGCTGAAGCTTCTCTCGGGCAGAGATCATTTCGTGCACACGGGTGTCGCGGTACATTATCTTGGCAGGGTATATTCGGGCACGGATTCAACACGGGTGCGCTTTAAACATCTTACGGACGGGGAAA
The DNA here is from genome assembly GCA_017503105.1 of Clostridia bacterium. Taxonomy (GTDB): domain Bacteria; phylum Bacillota; class Clostridia; order Oscillospirales; family CAG-272; genus UBA1740. The sequence continues at coordinate 7,072 of JAFVTS010000018.1, read as the reverse complement.
TACTGAGCTATATCGCGCTCGGAGAGCCGATGGATAAGGCAGGCGCGTACGCAATACAGGGTGAAGGTGGAAAATTCGTTTCCGAATATGAGGGCGCCTTCGATACGGTGGTAGGACTTTCGACGGAGCTCTTGAAGAAATTGATAAAGGCGGCGCTTGAAAATGACAAAGAGTGAAAAAAGGGCGAGGCTCGCCAAAATAGTTGAAAGGCTTAAAGACATCTACCCCGACGCGCCTTGCGCGCTTGAGTACGGAGGCGACCCGTGGCGCTTGCTCGTTATGGGCAGACTTTCGGCGCAATGCACCGACGCGAGAGTCAATATCGTCTCGAAAGAACTTTTCGAAAGATTCCCGACGCCCGAGTCTATGGCAAGCGGAGATCTGGAAGAAATTGAAAGAATAGTCAAGCCGTGCGGTCTTTACAGAATGAAGGCGGCAAATTTGAAGGACGCCTCTAAGATGCTTGTGGAAGATTTTGACGGCAAGCTTCCTGCAACGATGGAGGAGCTGCTCCTCTTTCCCGGTGTTGGAAGAAAGATAGCTAATCTGCTCATCGGTGACGTGTTTGGAGGTGAGGCGGTGGTGGCTGACACGCACTGCATCAGGATTTGCGGAAGGCTTGGAATGTACCCCGAACGCGAAAAAGACCCCACCCGTGTCGAGAAAACGCTGCGTGAGCTCATTGAACTTTCCGAGGGAAGCGACTTTTGTCACAGGATAGTCATCTTTGGGCGTGAGGTATGCACGGCACGCTCTCCGAAATGCTCGGAGTGCCCTCTTTCCGACCTTTGCCTTCACTACGAGAGGTGCGGCGGATGAAGAAGAGGATATCGTTGCCCGTTATAGTTGAGGGCAAGTATGACAAGATCACCTTGACAGCCATTTTTGACTGCACCGTTATTACAACGGGCGGTTTCGGGATATTTAATTCTAAGGAAAAGCAAGCGCTTTTGCGCAGAATAGCAAAGGACGGGGTGATAGTCCTCGTTGACTCTGACGGAGGCGGCAAGCAGATAAGGGCGTTCCTTTCGTCCATTCTTCCGAAAGACAAGATCCACAACCTCCATATCCCGAAAATGGGGGGCAAGGAAAGGCGCAAGGAAAAGGCGGGGAAGGCAGGCATACTCGGCGTTGAAGGAATGCCGCGAGAGGTGCTTGAAAGACTCTTTTCTCCGTTCTTTGACGGTGAAAAACTCGACACGGGTGTGGGGAGAGCCGTTACAAAGCTCGATTTCTTCGAGGACGGGCTTTCGGGCGGTGAGCACGCATCAAAGAGGCGTGCGGCACTTTGCGGACTGATGGAGCTTCCTCCCGATATGACTGCCAACGCCCTTCTTGAAGCCGTCAATCTTCTTTACACCTACGACGACTATAAGGGTTTTGTAGAGTCGATTTCGGACAATAAAACTGTCGATTTCTGACATTGTAAATTTTGAATTTATATGTTATAATGGCAGTACAAGAGGACACTTGCCTCTTGTACTGCATTTTTTTGCGTGTTTTATCCTTAATTAAAGGGGGCAATTTATGAGAAACGTTAAAGTTGACTTTTCAAAAACGCTTGGTGAAATAAAGGCTGTCAACGGAGTTGGAAACGGACCCTTGACGGGAAGATTTACCCGCGACAGACGTAAGGAATTCAGTGATGCGGGAATTCCGTATTCACGCCTGCACGACACCGAGTCGCAGATGGGCTCGGGCGAATTCGTGAATATCCATTGCATCTTCAAGAATTTTGATGCGGACGTCAATGACCCTGCGTCGTATAATTTTGCCGCAACGGATATTTATATTCAAGCAATACTTGATGCAGGCACGAAGGTGTTTTACCGCCTTGGTGAAACTATCGAAAACAGGGAAAAGATTTTGCGCTCACACACTTTTGCGCCGAAGGACCCTTATAAGTGGGCTCAAATCTGCGAGCATATAATAAGACATTATAACGAGGGCTGGGCAGACGGATTCCATATGGGAATCGAGTATTGGGAGATTTGGAATGAGCCCGAGGGCGCACCCACCACGACGCCAAACTGGGGCGGCACAGAGAAGGAATTTTTCGAGCTTTACAGAATCACGGCAAACCATTTGAAAAAATGCTTTCCTAACATTAAAGTGGGCGGCTACGCATCCACGGGATTTTATGACGTAAATTCCCTTGATTCGCATTCGATAGCTCCGGGCGCTGAGGCGAAGCAAACAACCACTGTGATAGGAATTAAAGAGAGCTTTCCCGTGTCTTATATGTACCGCTTCTTCGAGTACATAACCGCAGAGGAAACCTACGCTCCCATCGACTTCTTCTCGTGGCATTTTTACGGAACAAAGCCCGAAAGATGCAGATTTGAAATTGAACTTTCCGAAGAGCTCTTGAAGTATTTTGGACTTTCACATATAGAAAGCATACTCAACGAGTGGAACTGGATGCAGTGTTGGGCACCGCAGGAGGGAAAAATAAGAAAAAGTATGCTGGGAGCGGCATTTGTGTCCGCGATGCATACGACGATGCAAAAGAGCATACTTTCAAAGTCGATGTATTACGATGCGGAGCCCGGTCGAATCGGCTTCTGCGGTCTTTTCAACGAGTATGATTCAAGCATTCTTGAAAAGCCTTACTACTCGTTCGTTGCTTTCAACAAGCTTCGTGCACTTGGCACCGAGGCATACACCGATGAGGATTCCGATGGAATTTACACCGTTGCGGCAACCGACGGCACCGACGCGGCATTGATGCTCACCGCTTACGAAAACGAAACGGAGGCGGTAGAGATCGAAGTGTCGGGACTTTCGGGAAAATACGAAGTCAAGGTTTCGTTGCTTGACGAGGAGCATTCGCTCGATCAGATCTTCGCATTTTCCGCAGAAGGCGTGATCAACTTTTCCTTGAGCGCGAAGAAAAGCTCCGTAACGCTTGTTGAAATCAAGAAAAAATAAAAATTCCATATTTTTTTGCCGAAAATTTTTCGTTGCATAAAACAGTCGATCATATATTTAAAAAACGTTAAAAAGCGTGAAAAGTGCCCACCCGTGTTAAATTATCGCGGCGTGGGCATTCTTTTTGTATGAAGAGGTGAAAATGACGGATCGGATAAAAGTTAAAAATTTCACAAAGAACTGCGGATTTTTTTAAATACCTCTTTACTTTTATAAATATTTGTGTTATAATAATGGGTGGTTTTAGGGTTGTCCTAAAATTTTGCGCGAAAATATAAAAAAATTTATATAATGGAGGAAAAAACCAATGGTAGAAAGAAAGAAAATTTCTATGGATGGTAACACCGCTGCCGCTCACGTTTCGTATGCGTTCACGGAAGTTGCTGCCATCTACCCCATCACCCCTTCCAGCCCTATGGCTGAGGTAACCGACACATGGAGTGCATCCGACAAGAACATCTTTGGCGAGCCTGCGAAGAACATCTTCGGTCAGAACGTCAACGTTGTTGAAATGCAGTCCGAGGCAGGCGCAGCAGGTGCCGTTCACGGCTCTCTTGCAGCAGGCGCACTCACCACGACCTACACCGCATCTCAGGGTCTTCTTCTTATGATCCCGAATATGTACAAGATCGCGGGCGAGCTTCTTCCCTGTGTTATCCACGTTTCTGCAAGATGCGTAGCTTCTCACGCACTTAACATTTTCGGCGATCACTCCGACGTATACGCTTGCCGTCAGACGGGCTTTGCTATGCTCGCTGAGACCAACGCTCAGGAGATTATGGACCTCGGTGCCGTTGCACACCTTGCAACGATCAAGGGCAGAGTACCCTTCCTTAACTTCTTCGACGGCTTCAGAACCTCTCACGAGATTCAGAAGGTTGCCGCTTGGAACTATGACGACCTTAAGGAAATGGTTGATATGGATGCTGTTAAAGCGTTCCGTGACAACTGTGTAAACCCCGAAACTCCCATTCTCCGCGGCTCCGCTGAGAACGGCGATATCTTCTTCCAGCACAGAGAGGCTTGCAACACCTATTACGATGCTCTTCCCGCAGTTGTTGAGGAGTATATGGAAAAGGTCAACGCAAAGCTCGGTACCGATTATAAGCTCTTCAACTACTATGGCGCACCCGACGCTGAGCGCGTTATCATAGCTATGGGCTCTATCTGCGATACCATCGAAGAGGTTATCGACCATATGGTAGCTAACGGCGAGAAGGTTGGTCTTGTTAAGGTCAGACTTTACAGACCCTTCGTTGCAGCAAAGCTCTCCGAGGCTATTCCCGCTTCTGCGAAGATCGTTGGCGTTCTTGACAGAACCAAGGAGCCCGGCTCTCTTGGTGAGCCTCTTTACCTCGACGTTGTTACCGCACTTTCCGAGGTTGGCAGAACCGACGTTAAGGTTGTCGGCGGTAGATACGGTCTTGGCTCTAAGGACACCACTCCCGCATCCGTTTTCGCAGTTTACGAGAACCTTGCGGCAAAGGAGCCTAAGAACCACTTCACTCTCAGCATCGTAGACGACGTTACGGGTCTTTCTCTTCCCGAGAAGGCTGCTCCCAATACCGCTCCCGTTGATATGATCCAGTGCAAGTTCTGGGGTCTTGGCGGCGACGGTACCGTTGGTGCAAACAAGAACTCTATCAAGATCATCGGTGACCACACCGACAAGTATATTCAGGCATACTTCCAGTATGACTCCAAGAAGACCGGCGGTATCACCATTTCTCACTTGAGATTCGGTGACAGCCCCATCAAGTCTACCTATTATATCAATAAGGCTGACTTCGTTGCTTGCCACAACTCCGCATACCTTGCGAAGTACGATATGATCTCTGACGTTAAGCCGGGTGGAACCTTCCTCCTTGACTGCCAGTGGACCGACGAGGAGCTTGACGCTCATCTTCCCGCGTCCGTAAAGAGCTATATCGCAAACAACGATATTAAGTTCTACACCATCAACGCAACTCAGCTTGCTATCAATCTCGGTAACGCAAAGGTTAAGAACACCGTCCTTCAGTCCGCGTTCTTCACTCTTGCAAAGATCCTTCCCATCGACGAGGCTATCGAGTATATGAAGAAGGCTGCATACAAGTCCTATATCAAGAAGGGTCAGGCTATCGTTGACCTCAACTATGCGGCTATCGACGCAGGTAAGGACGCTCTTCACGAGGTTGCTGTTCCCGCAGCTTGGAAGAATGCAGGAAAGACTCCCGCAGCTGAGAAGGTTACCGGTAAGAGAGCAGACCTCGTTGACTTCGTAAACGAGATCGTTAACCCCGTTGGCGCAATGAAGGGCGATTCTCTTAAGGTTTCCGCATTCCTTCCTTATGCTGACGGTCACTTCCCCCAGGGCTCTGCAGCTTATGAGAAGCGCGGCGTTGCCGTTACCGTTCCTCAGTGGAATCCCGAGACCTGTATTCAGTGTAACAACTGTGCGTTCGTATGTCCTCACGCCTGCATCCGTCCCTTCGCTATGACCGAGGAAGAGGCTGCGGCAGCTCCTGCGAACACCAAGTTCACGAAGAACCCCGTTGCAAAGACCACCTACAAGTTCACTATGGCTGTAAGCCCTATGGACTGTATGGGTTGTACCCTTTGCGCAAAGGCTTGCCCCGTTACCGCAAACGCTGCGAAGACCGGCAAGGCTCCCGCAATCGAAATGAAGCCCATCGCTACTCAGCTTGATCAGCAGCCCGTTTACGATTACGCTGTTGCAAACGTTGCTGAGAAGCCTGAGCTTATCAACGTTACCGTTAAGGGTAGCCAGTTCAAGCAGCCCCTCCTTGAGTACTCGGGCTCTTGCGCAGGCTGTGCTGAGACCTCTTACGCTCGTCTTATCACTCAGCTCTTCGGTGAGAGAATGTATATCTCCAATGCGACCGGATGCTCCTCTATCTGGGGTGGCTCCGCTCCCGCAACTCCCTATACCGTAAACAACGCTACCGGCAGAGGACCCGCTTGGGCTAACTCCCTCTTCGAGGACAACGCTGAGCACGGTCTTGGTATGTACATTGGTCAGAAGGCTATTAGAGCTAAGCTCATCGCTATGGTAGAAGAGATGGCTCAGTCCGAGAAGGCTTCCGACGCGTTCAAGGCTGCTGCAAAGGCATACCTTGACACTAAGGACAACGGCGCCGCTAACGAGGCTGCTACCAAGGCTCTTGTCGTAGAGCTTGAGGCTGCTGCAAAGGCAGGCTGCCCCACCGCTCCCGCTATCCTTGCTGAAAAGCAGTTCCTTTCCAAGAAGGCTGTTTGGATCTTCGGTGGTGACGGATGGGCATACGACATCGGATTTGGCGGTCTTGACCACGTTATCGCATCGGGCGAGGACGTAAACATTATGGTATTCGATACCGAGGTTTACTCCAACACCGGCGGACAGGCTTCCAAGGCTTCCAACATCGGTCAGGTTGCTCAGTTCGCAGCAGCAGGTAAGGCAATCGGCAAGAAGAACCTTGCAGAGATCGCTATGTCCTACGGCTACGTTTACGTTGCACAGATCGCTATGGGCGCTGATATGAACCAGACTCTCAAGGCTCTTGCTGAGGCTGAGGCATATCCCGGACCCTCGCTCATCATCGGCTACGCTCCCTGTGAGATGCACTCCATCAAGGGCGGTATGGCTAACTGCCAGGCTGAGATGAAGAAGGCTGTTGAGGCTGGTTACTGGCAGATGTTCAGATTCAACCCCGCAGCAGAGAAGAAGTTCTCGCTTGACTCCAAGGAGCCTACCGGTTCTTACCAGGAGTTCATCAACGGTGAGGCAAGATATACAAGACTTGCACAGCAATTCCCCGAAAGAGCAAAGGAGCTCTTCGAGAAGGCTGAGAACACCGCAAAGGCGAAGTACGAGAGACTTAAGAAGCTCGTAGACTTCTACAGCTAATTTTTTGGTGATACTTTCCGTTTTCCGACAAGCTCGGCGTAGACAACTACGCCTTCGGTCGTAAGAACGAAAAGTCTCCCACAAAAAAGTGAAATCCACTCCCCCACGGGCAATGAAGTGAACCCAAAAGTTTAGACAAAATTAAATATTAAATTGCTTGCGAATGAGCTCGGTATTGCACTGGGCTCATTCCTTTTAGTTTTAGAGAAATTCTTTCGTTGTTGTAGTAATGTATGTATTCTTCCAACTTTT
>JAFVTS010000017.1 GCA_017503105.1 Clostridia bacterium | reverse complement strand
TAAATCTGCAGTACAGTTGCGCCACGGTTGATATGCTGAATTAAATGGAATTTATCTAAAGCTATTTGATTTTTAACTACGTTGCAGTAACGGTTGCTATCGAAGAGGCAAGCAAGTAATTCCTTGATTTATAAGGCTTTTCGGAGCTTCTTTAAGGCATTGTAAAATCTAATTACGCAAAATTCAATAATAAAAAAGTTGGACACATCATTTTAGGCTTTTGCCTTGGTGATGTGTCCGATTTTTTTATTTTTAGGCGGTTTTTGATGGGAAAAACTTTGAAAAGTTATAAGAATTCATATATTACTGCAACAACGAAAGAAATCCTTAAAACTAAAAGGAATGAGCCGGGTTTAATACCCGAGCTCATTCACAAATGATTTAATATTTAAGTTTCATTTAAACTTTTGGGTTTACTTCACTTATGGGGTGCTCGTTATTTTCATTTTACCCAGGGGTTAAAGGTTGAGCCCTTCAACTTAAGAAGCGCTTCTACGAAGTAAAACTCTCCGTATATAATAGACGTATTGGCATCGGCCTTTTTCATATCACCGTTTGTGGGGTAGCGCGCGCTCGTTCCGTAAAGGAAACCGTCACGGGATGGATCAAGGTCAATAAATGCATCGCTCATTGCGCGCATCATTTTGATAGCTGCGTTCATATACATTCCACCCTCACCCTCAGGAAGAATGTTTGCAAGATCGATAAGACCGCAAGCTGCGCAAGTTCCTGCAGAAGTATCGTAAACAACACCCTCGGTAGAAAGCGGTGCGTTATCAGCAACGCGAAAATCTCCGCGGGGAATCCAATCGTCAGCAGTTGCGGCTATAAAGTAATTTGCAACTCTCTTTGCCGCATCGAGATATCTCTGTTCCTTCGTCGAAAGATATGATAAAACAAAGCCGTAAAGTGCCCAAGCCTGGCCGCGAGACCACGAAGAGCCGTCGAAAGCTCCCTGTCCGCCAATGGTCTTGACACATTCGCCTGTTTCACGGTCGTGAACCACAATATGAATGACGGAACCGTCAGGTCTTATATGATACTTGATCGTGCTGTCCGCATGCGCCATAGCCATTCGTGCAAAGCGATCATCACCAAGTTCTTCAGATGCCCAATAAAGAAGCGGAAGATTAAGCATACAGTCAATTATGGTAAAATTCGTCGAGGGCATACCGTAATTGGGGTTGTTCCAAGCTCGTATAAAATCTCCACCGAGAACAAAACGCGACGCAAGAGTTTGTGCAGCAAGAATATTAAGCGCACGAGATTCCTGTGATCCTGTAAGCCTGTGAATAGCACCGGCGGTGATATGATACATAAATCCAACGTCGTGATGAACTTTGTCCGGATATGTAATAAGAGTTTCCTTAAGAATCTTTTCTGTTTCTTTTGCCGTCTTAAGATATTCCTCATTACCCGTATAAGCGTACATCATAGCCATAATGCCGCCAAAAAATCCTTTACACCACCATACGGGATCGGACGGATTTTTCTCGTAATACATTCCATTCTCGTCAACAAGATGCGGTGTTTTATATCTTGAGCGAACAGCTGAAACTTCAAGCTTTTTGCTCAATGCTTCAAACGTTTCGTTTATCCAAGGCTTGTTTTCATCTAAAATATACTTTGCCGTTTTCATGAAATACTCCTTTTTATAAATCATTGGTGCTTGGAAACATAGGGTGGTATCTCTTATCCCCGTGTGCATATAAACACCTTGAACGCTTTTTGTAAAAGTCAGCTCTTATATCGGAAGGGTGATCACAGCGCCCAATACACGAGTGTTTTTTGTTCGGCAATTAAGGAAGCCAACGAGCTTATGGTGTATGCCATTCGTGTCTTGTTCCGGTGCGTCAGATACCACCTCGTCAAAACCGAAAGGCTCGATAACGACTCGTTCATCGGCAGAAGCATAATAGGTTCCGGCCATAGGGAAGTCAAAATCACATTCGGTTTTTATGGTCACCTTGTTTGCACAAACGGTGATGGTATGCACAAACGGGATATCGGTCTTCTTCGGTGCTGTTTCGTTCACACACGAAAGATGTCCGTTTGCAACGACCGTTACCGCATCGTCACCGGTTTTAACGCTAATGTTCGTAAAATTATCAGTAGGACGATATACGTTTCCGTCGTTATCTACATACTCCGGGATCATAAAGGGGTATTCAGCCGTCGCACAGGCCTCAAGCGTGCGCGCCATCACGGGGAAGGGGTAATAAGCGACGGTTCTGCCAAGCGATTTACCGGTTCCGACAAAAGGAATGAGCATAAGTTTTCCTTTGCGCTTTAAGATAACAAGCGATCGCTCTTTGTCTTCGGCTTTTGAAAAGTTGACGGTTAAGGACTCCCACTTGTCGTTTTCGGGAATCGTAGCCGTAATTTCGGTATCGGCAAGTCCTGCACGCTCAAGATTTTTGAGTGTGGCAAAGAGGTGTATTGCTAAATCAAGGTTTACCTCATACACTCTTTTAATGCTTCGATAACGGTTTGAGGAACGACCGTTGAACCAAAGATTGAAACTTCCCATCTCGGCATCGTACCAGTAAGTTATCATTTTCTTGAGAACCGTATAAGAATACGAGAGGGCAATATCCTTGTCACTTTCCTCGATCAGTTTATAAACGAACGCCGAAGAAATTATCTCGGGAGCACAAGCATCTCCGTGGCAAGCAACGCTCCTGCCGTAAAGAATGGCATCGCCTGTGGGATTTGCCATAAAGAGCATATCCTTGGCACAGAGCCTAAGGTTGTCTTGGACGATTTTGGGAAGGGGATGACCTATGTCTGAGGCGAGGTCGGCAAATTCGGAAGGAACTGCAATCGCATAGCGGTCATATCTTCCATAAGGAATTTCGTCGTCCATCCAGCCGTCTTTGTTGTCTTTCAGGACGTTGACAAGAATATCGGATATTTTCGCGGAGTATCCATCGTTTTCCCAGCCTAAACGTTCGCGGTAGCCGGCACACGCCATAGCGACGTGCAGATAGTTGGTAGGTTTACCGCGAAGCTTCAGGGTTTCTTTGTCGAAAAAGTCCTCATAATTTGTTTTTTCTTTTATTGCTTCAACAATGGAAGCGGGAATCTCGGAGATAAGTCCTCTTTGAGAGAGGAGATTAAATCCGCGGAGTATACCAAGCTTACCCCAGGTATCGCAAGGGCGTGATGAAGCGATTCGTATAAATTCACAAAGTCTCTCCTTTGCTATATCTGCTCTCGGATCACCGATTTTTTTATAATGTGCAAAAAGAATACACGCACCACAGGTGAGAGCTCCGTATGTAAAATAGGTTGTATCTTCGCTCGGGCGCACGTTCATAAACTCGGTATCTTCGCCACCACGATACACCATATCAGTGAATTTTTCAAGATGTGGATAGATAAAACCTTCAATCAATTCTCGACAGTTTGACATCACTTACCTCCAAATAAATAAAATAGAATATATTTATTATACATTAACAATAGTTTAAAGTCAAGAGTTTCCTTGAAAATACATTGTTTCACGGTACTTGTTTGTGTTTGTTGAAATCGCAGATCGTTTTGCTTTCACGCTCTTTCGGATTCGAAAATGACCGCTCGCATTGTGTAAAATCTGATTACGCAAAATTCAATAACAAAAACGGACACATCATTCAGGAGAGATCCTTCGTGATGTGTCTGTTTTTTGCACTCTAAATCGAAGATTAAATGTTTTGTGAAGGAAAAGCTTGATTTTACGAAAACTCAATTGCAAAAAGACTTGCCGACTTGCCTTCGATACGGATGCTTGCAACAGTTCCTATATGCCCGGCGGGTACGTTAAGAGGGAAGGACGTATCATCGCCCGCCATACGTCCAATGAACGTATGCTGTTTTCCGTCGGTCAGCCAAAATGAAAGCTCACCGTTTTGTCTGCACTTTGCGTTCACCGTGATCCGCTCGGTGATTCGGCACGGTACGGTCAGGGCATATCCGCCGTTATCGTCAATTTCAAGAGAGATGAAACCGTCCTTGCGCTGTCGGTAAATCAGCATTTCACCGTCGCCGTAGTGCCGTCTTGCATCGACGTCGCCGTGCGTTTGTACGTATATCGTTCCCGCACTTAACATTTCATCGCCGTCGCGCAGAAGCCCTGCTGCGTGGTACGCCATATTGTTTCTGTATCGACCGTATTCAACGTTTTGAACGTAACGCCCGTCCATATGCTTTTGAAATCGTTTCCCGTCCGCGGATGCGAAAATTCCCGTGGTAACGGTTCCGTCGCTTGCAAATCTTGCGCCTTCCTCCATCGTAATATGACGGTAAAGAGCGGGGAAGGCTATGTAATAACGATCCGACGAGGGATATGGGTTTGGAGCGAAGGTGTATATATCGGTGTTTTCGGGGAAGTCTTCGTCTGTATCTATGGCAGCTTTCAACCAGGAGTCAGACATATAAGGCTGTTCTTTTTCGTTTCTCCGAGGAGCGTTTTTCGGCACGGGAACGGAAAAATTCCCGTCGAGCTCCCCGCATTCATAAGTGACTGCCATACGGTGAAGCGGCTCTCCCGACCAAGCGCGGAAAAAGAGCCGATATAGCTTATCGTGCTCGTCGTAGAAAAAGGCGTTGAAGCCGTCGTTAAAGGTTTTTGAAACGTTAGTTTTCCTCTCGCTCCAATGGATTCCGTCCTCGGAAACGTCGAGGAACATACCCGAGCCGTTTATATGATAAAAGTGCTTGTAGCGTTCGCTTTTCGGTGCGTGAGCGTCAAGATAAACGACGCCGTCTCCCGCGTAATCCTTGACGATGTTGGTCTGGGGGAATCCTTTGTAGGGAAGAACGTTCAGTTGTGGCTTTTCAAAGTGCACACCGTCCTTTGACGTGGCAAGCGCGAGATACGTATGGTTTTTCTTATCTCTTGCTCCGTAGTAGATCCGATATTCCCGTGCGTCCTCGTCGTAGATGAGTGACGTATACAGGTAGATGAAATTTTCCCAAGGATACTCACGGATAAACGCGCTGCGTATGCTTTTCGGAGCTTGAATTTTGAAGCTTACGCCCGCACCTTTTTCCGCTACGTAATCGTCGGTGAGAAAGAGCAATAGATTTCCGTCAAATATCATTTTTTAAACCTCCAAGCGTAATTTTCGGCAATACCTCGCTACGCAACCTGTCGATCGCCTCTTTTGAAAGCGGAAGAAACGGCGCGCGTAGCTCTCCGACAGGATAGCCGAGCATAGAAAGCAGGGCTTTCACGCATTTGAGACCTCCGAGCGCGGACGTCACCTCGATGATCCCGTTGATTTCTGATTGAAATTGCATCTGCCGCGTAATATCACCGCAAAGATGTGCTTCGTAAACCTGCGCCGCTTTATCCGCGAGTACGTTATACATTGCACCTATCGCTCCGTCCGCTCCCGCGATAAGCCCCGAGGTGAGTATTTCGTCACAGCCGTTAAACACGGGCTTGTCGGAAACGCTTCTTGCACGCTCAAGAAGGAAGGTATCTCTGGACGTGAACTTTAACGCGCTTACGAAATTGCACGACATAAGCTCTTTGAGCTCAGACACGGAGAAGCTGACGCCTGAGTAGGTCGGAATGCTGTATACCACTACAGGAAGTCCTGCGGCATCGGCGAGGCGAGCGTAATAATCCTTTATTTCCGCGAAGGTGTATTTGTAATAGTACGGGGTCACGGCGGATATGGCGTCTGCGCCGCATATGCCCGCCTCGCGCGCAAGCGCTATTGAAACGCGCGCGTTTTCCCCTCCGACGTGAGCTATCAGATATTTCGGTTTCGTACCTGCCACGGTTTTTAAAATTTCTCGGCGCTCATCAAAGGAGAGCTGAGTCATTTCCGCGGAGCTTCCCGTGACGTAAAAGCGATGAATTCCGTTTTTACGGTTAAGCTCGACGAGGTCCTCGAGAATCGGATAATTAACGTTGCCGCTTTTATCGTAAGGCGTTACAAGCGCGGTATATAGACCGCGCATATTTTTTGAATAAGACATAAGAAGTTCTCCTATATTGGATTTAACTACATTATATCATCAAAATAAAATAAAAACTACCTCGTAATTGCAAAATACTTATTCAATATTGCTTTTTGTGAGTTGGTGTGGTATACTATATTAAAAACGGTGGAGGGAAGAATGAAGGATCTTGTGGTTGCCGCTTACAGAAATAAGGGAAAATTTCGCTTAGACGGTGTTTTGCATACTCACCCCGGTGACTACGAGCTTTTGCAAATATGGGGTGGCAATGGGCGGATCGTCGTCGGAGAACACGTGCTCTCGATGAGTCAGGGCGGGCTCTATCTGATAAATGCATCGAATCTGCACTTTGCTATGCCCGAATTTTACGAGGGCTACGAGCGCAATGCCATCCGTATGCACGAGGAGATCGTAGAGCGCATCTTTTCGGTTCTGCCCAAGACGCAAAATCCGCTTGTCAACTCGGTGCTGTATGCGCCGCTTTCTCTCGAGGACGCCGAGAAAGCGGACGCTGTGTTCCGCACAGTCAGCGACCTCTCGCGCTCGGGCAGTACGGAGGGCGATCTTTTGATTCTTTCGCATCTGTCGTATCTTTGCTCTTTGCTTATGAAGTGTGAAACGCGTGCGGAGGACACGTCGGCTGACTCGTCAGTCAGCGAGCGCGTGATTTCGTATGTCAGGGAAAATTATAAGGACCGTTTTTCGCTTTCCAAAGTGGCACGCGAGCTTGCCATCAGTAAATATTATCTTTGTCACACGTTCCGCGCGCATACGGGGATAACGGTCCTGGAATACGTCAATTCTTACCGCCTCGCTAAAGCGAAGGCGCTGCTTATATCCTCGGAGCTTTCCGTAACAGAGATTGCGTTTTCGGTGGGATTCTGTACGTATAGCTATTTTTCGGCGTTTTTTAAGCGCTGCGAGGGACGGTCGCCGAGAGAATTCCGTAAAGCGTACAAAAATAAAGGAGAGGTATAAGTAATTTCTGCGCTTTAGCTATATGGAGCAGTATCGCTTGCGATGCCGCGCTCGTGTGCCCGAATGTTTGATTTGTCGCAATTATAAAAACAAATGAAAGCAAGATTTTAGAAATATTTGTGAGTTTTTGAATAGCAAACTTAAAACAAAAATTTACCGACGAGCCTGATTTTGGCTCGCCGGTGCTTTTTTAAATTGAATTTGATATCATTTCCGCAATTTCGCTCTTCATTTGAGAAACATATGTTCCTGCAAAATTTTGCACTTGCGATGCGGTGGCGGGATTGGAGAATTGCATATTCAAAGCTCCGATAAATGTGTCTATTTGAGCAAGATTCTTTGAATATTTAGTTCTGTCCGTTATCGGCATATCGTCAATCTTTTTCTCAATTTCCGCCTTAACTTCTTTCAATGCTTCAAAATTGGTTTTGTTTACTTCATTTCCGAATTTCTTTACAGCTTTTTCGAAGATGTCAAGTGCTTCTGCCATAGTTTTTTCGCTAAGATCGAGTTTGGGAGCGGGCTTTGTGTTTTCTTCAGTAAGCTCGATATCCTTTATAGCCTTGAAATCTTCGACGAACTCGTCAAACACCTTTTTGCTGCACGTTGTTTTTTGGATATCCATATCTACTCTTGTCGCAACGCAGCCCATATAATTGATTCTGAAGATGATTTCTTCCATTACAGATTTGACTTGTCCCATAGGGCTTAAATCTTGAACTTGCTTTTCTATTTGATAATAAGTACCCATGTTGACGTCCTTCGCTATAACGAAGTCTCCGTGATAAAGCTTTCCTGTATTCGTGCTGCCTTTTTCCATATAGGAGCGTATAAAATCAAGAGTCTCGTTGAGGGGCTTCGTACAGTCGATTGTAGCTCTGTATTTGTCTCTCATTCCTGCAAATGCCTTGATAAATCTTATGATTTCCATAATTTGTTCCTCACTTTATGTATAAATTAAAAAACGTTGGCGTAGCCGGTTTTTCTTGCTGACAAATCGAATAGTATAACCCGAAAAAATACAGTTTACCTCCTTTTTAGCGTATTGACCGACAAAAAGAAAAGCCTGCAACCTATACATAATAACTTATGTATACAAATATAATAACACAAAATACATTGTTTGTCAACACTTTTACATAATTTTTTATTATTATATACATATAATAACATAAGCTTTGATGTAGGAGGCGGCAAGAATTTTATGAAAAGGCTTAAAGATTTGAGGGAAGATAACGATTTGAAGCAATCGGACGTGGCGAAGATTCTCGGCATATCACAGCAATATTATCAGTGCTACGAGTCGGGGAAGAACGAGCTGCCTCTCAGGCACTGCATAACCCTTGCAAAATACTACGGGGTGTCGCTTGATTATCTCGTAGGGCTCTCCTGCGACCCTTGTCCGTACGACGGCTCGCGCGGCAAGACCGTGAACAAATATATGGAGCTTGCCGCGAAAATCGAATCCGCAGACGAAAAGATCAAAGCGGCAATTATAATGCTTCTTTCGTAAAATACGAAATACCCGACAAAAAGCAGGGCAGAGATGGTGTTTAGCTATTCGTCTTTAAATTTTAACGTCGCGGATCCTTTTGCTTTTCTTTTGTTGCTATAAAAACGACGTTCGCAAAATCCGACGAAAAAGCCGAAGTTTATTTATTTTTTTACGTTTTATGTTGACTTTTTTGTAAATATATGCTATAATTGCTGTGCATACATAAAAAAACGGAGGATTTCAAAAATGAAAAAGTTTGTAGCACTCTTACTTCTTGTAAGCACGCTCGTTATGTGCCTCGCATCCTGTGGCGCTCTTGACGCTGAAAAGATCACGGAAAAGCTTGAGGAGCAGGGCTGTACGGTTGATTACGTAGATTCTGAGAACTTTGCTGATTATTTCGGCAAGTACGTTGATTCTATCGACACCGTAACCGAGATTATGATCGCTAACGACGCGCTTGATTACATTCTTATTCTTTTCTGCAACAACGAGAAGAACGCTGAGTCCGTAGTTGAGGAGCTTGAAAAGTTCGTTGAAAAAGAGAACGACCTTAACGAGCTTTACACCTTGGACGAGGTAAGCTCGGAGGCTGAAGATGCTGAGGCAGAGAAGGTTGAGAAGGTAAAGGTTAAGAACCCCGATGACTACGTTGTAAAGAATAAGAAGAACATCGTTTGCATCGGTCACGAGTTCTTTGTTGACACCGTTCTTTAATACATAAAAAAGAGGCTTTCGGAGCCTCTTTTTTATTTTTTTCGATAATCTTGAAATCTTTATTGACTTTTCTTTCGTTTTGTAGTATAATTGCTGTGATATGGATTTATATAATAATTTTTTAAGGAGAATTTTAAAATGAAAGAATTCGGACTTCAAGCGTTTTCTGTTCGTGACCACTTCGACACCGAGGAGAATCTCGCAGCATCGTTCAAGGAGCTTCGCAAGATGGGTTATTCCTATCTTCACACCGCTTCCTTCCATAATTATCCCGCAGAGTTTCTTAAGAAGGCTGCTGACGAGGCAGGCATCACCTTCTGCGGCACCCACTATTCTTGGGACAAGATCTGCGGCGACATTGAGGGCACGATAGCTGAGCACAAGATGCTCGGTACCACCAACATCGGTATCGGCGGTATGCCCGCTGAGGCAAGAGATACCATCGAGGGACTTGAGGCGTTCATCGCTAAGTTCAACGAGTTGGCTGCCATCTATAATAAGGAAGGCTTCAAGCTTACTTACCACAATCATTCCTTCGAGTTCGTAAAGCTCCCCGACGGCAAGACGCTCTTCGATCACCTCGTAGACGGTCTTGACCCCAAGACGACGTCCTTCGTTCTTGATACCCACTGGGTTCAGCACGGCGGCGCCGACGTAAGAGCTACCATCGAAAGACTTGCGGGCAGAATAGACATTCTCCACCTTAAGGATATGGAAGCTTGCCATAAGACCACCTACAACGTAGTAGAGGTAGTTGACGGTCAGCCCCAGATTAAAAAGGTTACCGTTTCCGCTCCTGCTATTATCGAGGTCGGCTCGGGTAACATCAACTTCAAGGATATCATTCCTCTTGCAGAGAAGTGCGGCGTTAAGTACTTCGTAGTAGAGGACGACAGAGCTCCTTCGACGGGCGACTCCTACGCCGCTGTCAAGAAGAGCGCAGACTACATCAAAGCAAACCTTCTTAAATAATTTTTCTTTAAGAACTGTTCTTCGGGCGAAGGACAGTTCTTTTTGTACTGTCTAATTTATACAAACAAAATTGTATATTTTGCCGATTGAAGAAAAGCTTTATTCTGTGATATAATTTAAATAAAGATTTTTATTTTAGGAGAAGGAATATGAGGCTCAAAAAAATAATTTCCGCAGTTCTTGCTTTTGCTACGGTATTTTCTTGCTTCGTTCTGACGTCCACAGCGGAGGAGAGCGGTAACGGCGTCCCGTCTGCAAAGAGCACGTCCGTTTTTGCGGAGATAACGGGGGCACAGGGCGGCGCTCGCGCGATAGTTTCAATGACCTACGACGACGGTCAGTATGAAACGGCGGCGTGGATGAACGAAATGTTCGCAAAGTACGGTCTTCGCGCAAGCTGTATGCTTATCGTTTCGCGCCATAAAAGCACGCAGGCGAAATGGCAGGCTATTTTTGATGAGGGCTATCTCTCGCCCGAAAATCACAGTATGACGCACGCCGTTCTGCCGGGGACCGAGTGGTCGAAATATGAGGCAAATAAGCAGAATAATACGCCCGAGAATTATCAGTACGAGCTCGTAGATTCCAAGGCGCTTCTCGAAGAGCTTTTCGGTCAGCCGAGCGTGACCTTCGCCGCCTCCAACAACACTCTTTATACCGACGCGGCAGAGGTGGTAATGGATACTTATTACGCGATGCGTAAGGGAAACCGCGGAAGCACGTCGACGGTGCAGTCCTTAGATCCTATCGAAGGCTCCGACGCGAAGGGCGGTTGGTATAATCCCTATATGTACGGCATTGATAACTCTACCTTAGAGGTGAATAAGAGCTACGTTCAGGCGTGCATCGACAAGGGCGGCTGGTTCATTTCTATGACTCACGCGGTCGTAAACGATTCCGACGATCCTACGAAGCCCGAGAGGTACGAGGCGTTTTATCAGTTCCTTGCTGAAAAGCAGGCAAAAAACGAGATATGGGTAACTACCTTTGCCGAGGCGACAAAATACCTTCGCGAGCGTCAGAATTCCGAGGTCAAAGCAGAAGCACTCGGAGATAATATATCCCTTGAAATAACTATGGCAGAGATGACGGGTGACGGCCTGCCGCTCCCCGAGTCCATTTTTAACGTGCCCCTGACCGTCAAGGTCGAGGTGCCGTCGCACTGGAGTGCCGTGAGTTATGATGCGGGCGGTGAAACGCTGTATGCCAAGAGCTTTTCCGACGGCGGAAAAAGATACGTTTACGTAGACGCTTTGCCGAATTCAAAAACGGAGCTCTCTTCCGCCGAGTTTGCCGAAACGGTCGTTTTGCCGCAAGCGGCGGGAACTGTAACGGGCGACGGCGAGTTTCTTGAGAACGAGCTTACCGTAAGCGGCACTTTCGCGGATGCTGAGAGCTTATCGTTCTCGTACGTATCCTTTGACGTTCCTTATTATGACCTCTATACCGCAAAAGACGCGGTGCTTTCACTCGGTATTTTATCGGGCGGCGGCAACGTCAAAGTATTCGGGCTTACCGATGGCACAGTGTACGGCTTTGAAGACGCTCCAGGGATAATAAAAGGCGAGGGCGTGGATCTTTCGAAGGTCTACGGCGGCGCGCCTCTTTACACGGGCTCGGCAAGGGGAGGCGCTTTGAACGCTTCCGTTTACGCTTACGCCGAGTCGGTGAGCGGAAGCTGCACGTTTCTTATCGTATCCGACGGTGACTCGGGGGCTGCGAGCGTATCCTTTGACGGAGCAGAATTGAAGCTACTCTTTCCCGCAAAGTACGATTTCTCCGTCATAACACCTAAAATTTCAATGCGCCTTGCAGATAACCTCGAGATGTGCTTTTATATAAACGCCGTCGACGGGATTGCGGGAGCTTTCGGAAATGAACTTTCGTGCGCCGAGGACGAGCTCGCCGATGCCGAAAGAAAGCTTATTGACGGGTCGGAGTATTACGCGTTTCCCGTCGCCTTCGCACCTTTGGATATTGAAAACGAGGTCGTTTTGAATCTGAAGGTGAAGGGGAGTGAGGGTGCCGTTATTTCCCGAGATTATTCTTGCGTTCCGTTCGATTATATCAAAACCTTGCTTGATGATGAAGCGTACGGCAAAAGCCACGGGTTGCTTCTTGACGTTCTCTCGTACGTGAGAAGTGCCGCAAGATGCGAGGATATAAACGTAGATACGGCGGAAATAAACAAGCTGTTCGCTGACAGAATGTATTACGAAGGCGCGAATATGGCGACGGATCAAAGGGTGTTCACGCCTGATGAAGCCGTTATCTCGAATGCTTCGGTCAGCGTAATAAGAGGCTTGGAAATAATTTTAACCGTATCCGAAAATTACAGGTCCGATGAGTATGATGTCGTTTTCTCCACGGGTGGAACCGAGATCTTGGCAAAGAAACAGGAAAACGGCGAATACGTTTTGCGTATCCCAACTCACCTTGCGTCAAGAAAGGTGCTTATAACCGTTCTTCTTGAAGGGGAAGAGGTTGCGTGCACCGCTTATAACCTGAAATACAGCTTCTACGGAGAAAGCGACGCGGCTTTGAAGGCAGCTATCGCAAGACTTGAAAATCTTTCCGAGAGGGCACTTGAATATCAAATTACCGAATAAATAAAGTTTATCCCCGAGCCGTTTTCAGGCTCGGGGATAATTAGTTATATAAGCGTTTTTTGGTCGTGTGATTCGTAAGCGGCGAGGAGGATCCTTACCGCCCACTGCGCGCTCTCGAGAGAAACGGGGACCTCTTCGTCTTTTTCAAGCGACTCGTAATATTTCGCTATGAGAGTGTAGTGTCCCTTGCCGTAGCAGTCCTTACCGATTTGAGGATTGCCCGTGTTTTGGGTGGTCTGCCTGACTTTATCTACGTAAATCTCGGAATCTATTATTTCTATCGCGTGATTTTTCGTCTTGATATAGATGTTCGTTTCGTTGCCTGCGGTAAACGACGTGGTTGCGTAAAAATTAGCCCGCTTTCCCGATTCGAACACTATCATTCCTTCCGAGGAATCCTCGACCTCTATCTCATCCTTGAGGTGATGATTTGCCGTAGTTGCGTACAGATGATCGGGCTTGCCGAGTAGATACGTCAGCATATCAAGCGAGTGTATCGCTTGGTTTATGAGAACGCCGCCGCCCTCTGTTGCCCACTTGCCGCGCCAACCGCTGTTAAGATAATAGGCAGAGTCTCTTTGCCATACGACCGTGAAGTACGCGCTCTCTGCACCGCCGTCCTCTTCGACGAGCTTTTTTGCGAGATTCGTCGTTTCGTTAAAACGGTTTTGGAAGCAAACGCAAATCTTTCCGTCCGACGCCTTTTCCGCACGGAGAAGGGCATCGATCTCCTCGCGCGAGATGCACATAGGCTTTTCAAGAAATACGTTTAAGCCTTTTTCAAGCGCTTTTATTGCCATTGGTGCGTGAAGATAGTGCGGTGTCGTAATATGAATCGAGTCAAGCTCCTCCGACAGCAGCATTTCGTCAAAATCCGAGTACACTCTCGCGCTTTGTGCGTAAGCGTCGCGCATTGCCTCGGCGCGCTCAAGCTTTGTGTCGCAAAGTGCTGTAACGGAGACGTTATCAAGCGTTGCAAGTGCCGCAAGATGGTTTGGCGCGATAGCACCGCATCCGACGAGCGCCGTCTTGAATGTCATTCTTTCCATAGCGGTCAGCCTTGTGCTTCAACCTTCGTGTCGATGAGTTCTTCTCTCGGAACGGAAACCGCGATCCTCTTTTGAAGTTCATTCCAAAAGAGCTGGTCGTCGATGGGAAGGGTTATATCCTTGTCAAGCCAAGTGGAAAGAAGCATCGCGTTAGCAAGCTCGACGCCTGCAAGTCCATCGGACGCGGGGGCGTAAAGTTCTTCTTTCCCGAGGATAGTGTTAGTGACGTTTTGGCAAATTCCGACGTGTCTGGGGTTGTAGGGGTCTATTTCAATTTCTACGGTGGGCTTGCATTCGGGCTTAGAGAATCCTGAGGATGCGTTAAGACAATGCTCTCTTTCGTCTACTGCAAGCTCTTTGAAGTAAAGCTTGTCATTTTCGTATATGAGCGTACCCTTTGTTCCGGTTACCTCAAAGCGGTTGGTGCCGGGAGCATCCGCCGTAGTGGTAACGAAGACACCGGTCGCACCGTTGGGGTACTCGCAATAGCAAGTAACGTCATCCTCGACCTCGATATTGTGCCATTTTCCAAAGTGGCAGAACGCTCTGACTTTGGACGGACTCATACCGATTATCCACTGGAAGAGATCAAGCTGATGGGGAGCCTGGTTATAAAGAACGCCGCCGCCCTCGCCGACCCAGGTTGCGCGCCAAGCGCCGGAGTCGTAGTAGTATTGAGTTCTATACCAGTCTGTGATTATCCAGTTCGTTCTCTTGATCTCGCCGATCTTCCCCTCGGCTATCATCGCTTTCATCGTCTTGAATGCGGGATTGGTTCTCTGATTGAACATAATGCCGACGATGGTGTCTGCGCTCTCGGCTCTCTTGAGCATTTCTTTTACTTGAAGAGTATAAACACCTGCGGGCTTCTCAACGATGCAGTGTATTCCTGCATCCATCGCAAGAATTGCAAGGTCGGGGTGTATGTAGTGGGGTGTGCATATCATCGCGACGTCTATCTTACCTGACTCAAACATCTCTTTTGCATCAGAGAAGTATTCGATAGTGTCACCGAACTTCTCCTTGAAAAATTCAAATTTTTTCGGATTCACGTCGCAAACTGCCGCAATGTAAGCATCGTTTATTTTTCCTTCGAGGAAATTGTTTGCGTGACCCGTTCCCATATTTCCGCATCCTACGATGCCAAATCTTACCTTATCCATTCGTTATTACCATTCCTTTCGTATCCGTTTTCTTTGAGGAGCTTTTTGAGCGCGTTCGCGGCAAAGTCGAACGCCTCTCTGTTGGTCTTGAAGACGTATTTGTTCTTGAGCTCGTGCTCGTCGATATCTTTATAAGCATCAAAGAGCTTTAAGTGAGGCTCAAGGGTGAGGTAGATTACTTCGTCTGTCGCGTCGTTGACCTTGTTTAAGACTTCCGCTATCTTTCCTTCGCCCTCGCCGGCGGGGACTATCATCTGCTCCCCGTATATCGCGTCCTTAATGTGCAAATAAGCAAGCCTTGTGAGAGTTGCGTCTATTCCTGCGTCAACGTCGGCTCCGTTCATTCTGTAATTCGCCGCGTCGAAGATACCGTACATATCGGGAATTTCGGTGAGAAGTTCTTTAACCTCGGCGGGCATTTGCCCGTATATTGCGGACTCGTTCTCGTGGCAGAAGCGAATGCCGTTTTTCTTGCCGTAGGCTACCATTTCACGGAGTCTTGAAATTACCTCATCCTTTACCTCTGCAAGTTTATCCTGCGATGTAAAGAAGGAGAACATACGTATGTTCTTCGTTTCAAGGAGCTTGCATATCTCAACAGCTCTCTTCGTCTTCTCAAAATGCGGAGCAAACTCTCCGTCTATCGGATATTTTCCGATAGGTGAGCCAAGAGAGCCTACCTTTATTCCCGCATCGTCAAGCTTTTTCTTTACTTCGAGAATTTCCTCGTCGGAAAGCTCAAGAATGCCTTTTCCTCCGATGTTTCTCGGTTCTATGTAATCTATTTCGTTTTCACGAAGAGCGGCGATCTGCTCGTCGATCGAACTACCCGCTTCATCGGCAAACGCGCTTAAAACAAATCTTGCCATAACTATATACCTCAGAAATACTTCTTGAGATTGTTATAGCTTATTATCATCTGACCGATGGAGTCGCCTGTGTCAGGTGCGTTATCCTGCTCAACGAGTGCGTTGGGAATTCCGAGCTCTTCGCAAAGATTTTTAACCTCTCCGAAATCTATAACTCCCGTGCCGCAGGGGCAAATCTTACCCTTAGGCTCGGAGTCCATATCCTTGAAGTGGACGTTCGAAATTCTCGCGGGACCGAGCTTCTTTAAGTAGTAGAGATAGTCAAATCCCGCAAACTTTACCCAATACGTATCAAGGATGAATCCCATCGTCGGAGCTTCTTCTATCATTATATCATAGAAGGGCTTGTCACCGTCAAGCTGAAACTCAAATGCGTGGTTGTGGTATGCAAACGTAAGTCCTGCAGCCTCCATCTTTTTCATAGGCTCGGCCATTTCTTTAAGAAACGCTCTGACGCCGTCCAGAGAATTACGATATTCCTGAGGCATACTGCCAAGACCTATAACGGGGCATCCGTAGATGATGTGCTCTTTTATAAGTGCATCCGTGTCGTTAATTATTCTTTTGAAAGCGGAATGCGTGCAGGTGATAGGCAAAGAATATTCGTCAGAGTAAGATTTAAGAAGGTTTGCGTCAATATCGCATATTGCAGACATCTGAGCAACCTCATATCCGATATTCTTTATCGCTGCAAAGCTTTTTTTGAGATCTTCCGGGGTAGTTGTGTTGTCTCTGATAGTGTAGAATTGTGCGCCAAGTTTCATTTTTGCTTTTCTCCTTTTATTATAAGTTTTCACAAGGTAAAAATTAAAAACCTGTACCTTCACATCAATTTTAACATAGATTCTTAATATTTTCAAGTATTTATTCATTGAAAGACTTGCAAAAACTATTGCAAAAATTGCTCGGGTATGATATAATGTTTTTATTGATAAATTTATTAAAATTAGAAAAGCGGGAATTTTGATGAATAATAGATTCCAACTGAGGACTAAAGATATTGGTTTTTCGTACGGTATGCACGAAATCGCACCGGTCGGTACTGAAATAAGTCATTGCCACGACGCTTACGAGTTTCTTTTTATCGTTAACGGAAAGGGCAAGTATATTATAGAAGGCGCGGAGTTTTTGGTTACGCCGGGCACTCTTATGTGCGCCCGCCCTCTTGAGTATCACTGCATAAAAATAGACGCGAGTGCTCCCTACGAGCGCTACGTGCTTCATTTTACAGCCTCTTCTGTGTTGCCCGAGGCAAGAGAGCTTTTTGAAACGATAATTGCGAAAAAGCAGGGCGAGGACGCTTATTCTGCTTTCACCTTGAGCGAATCGTTCGTAGGAATATTTGACAGGTTTTCGCTTGCCTCGTCACTCGATGAAGAACGGCGCGAGCCCTTTATGCGCCTTCTTTTATCGGAGCTTATAATGCTGCTTTCCGTTTCTGCGGGAGAGACGCGCTCCGTCGACGAGGGAGAGCTTGGAGCAAGAGTTATAAAATACCTTAATGAAAACATAGATAAAAACATCAACCTTGATAAAATAGCAAAGAGATTTTTTGTCAGCAAGTATTATCTTTGCCGAGCTTTTAAAAAGCACAACGGAATATCGGTCCACGGATATATAAACAGAAAGCGTATAATGCTTGCAAAGCAGCTCATAGAGTCGGGGGAAACGGCGTCGGGCGCTGCTTACAGAGTAGGATTCGGAGATTATTCGGCATTTTATCGTGCGTACGTGAAAGTGCTCGGCGAGGCACCGACGGTAAACGTCAAGACATCAGAGAGTATAAGCGAGGATAAAACCAATGAAATACAAATATCTTGATGATATATCCTCTCCTGCGGATATTAAAAGATTAAGGGCGGAAGAGATCCCCGAGCTTTGCGAGGAGTTAAGATGCTTCCTCGTCGAAACGGTGGGTGAGCACGGCGGACACCTTGCTTCGAATCTCGGAGCGGTGGAGCTCAGCGTTGCGCTTCACAGAATATTTGATTCGCCTAAGGATAAAATAATTTTTGACGTCGGGCACCAGGCGTACGTCCACAAGATCATAACGGGCAGACGCGAGCGATTTTCGGATCTGCGTGTTCCGGGAGGTCTTTCGGGATTTACGAAGAGCGATGAGAGCGAGCACGATCCGTTTGGTGCGGGGCACAGCTCTACGTCACTTTCCGCAGCTCTTGGATTTGCCGAAGCAAACAGGCTTGAAGGGTCAGATGCGTATACGGTTGCCGTGATAGGGGACGGCGCGTATACGGGCGGTATGATTCACGAGGCGCTCAATAACTGCCACCCCGATCTCAGGCTTATCATCGTGCTTAACGAAAACGGAATGTCCATCTCACAGAACAGAGGCGCATTTGCGTCATATTTTGCCAAAGCCCGTATGTCAGAGGGATATATGAACTTTAAAAGAGGAACGAAATCCTTCCTCTCTCACGTTCCTTTGATCGGCAAGCCGCTCGGCCGATTTTTGAGATTTATGAAGGAGCGCATAAAAGGAGCCGTCTATGACGAGAGCTATTTTGAAAGCCTCGGACTTTATTACCGCGGCCCGATAGACGGCAACGATTATAAGCTTACCGAACGCGTTTTGCGCGACGCGAAGAAGTTGAAGAAATGCGTCGTCGTTCACTTGAAAACTCAAAAAGGCAGGGGATATTCTCCGGCAGAAGAGCGTCCTGACGGTTTCCACAGCGTATATAACGGAAAGAAGACCGTGGACAGCTTCCACAGCGTTTTTGCCGAGGAGCTTACACGCCTTGCGAAGGAAGATGAAAAGATCACCGCCGTGACGGCTGCTATGGGAATTGGAACGGGGCTTGATGTTTTCGGGGCGTCGTACCCGGAAAGATACTTCGACGTCGGAATAGCGGAGGAACACGCCTTGACCTTCTCGGCGGGGCTTGCAGCCTCGGGATATAAACCGTTCGTGGCGATATACTCGACGTTTCTTCAGCGCGCTTACGACAGTATACTTCACGACGTCGCTCTTCAGAATCTTCCCGTCAAAATGATGATAGACAGGGCGGGGCTTGCCGTTTCGGACGGCGCGACGCATCACGGAATTTTTGACGTTGCGTTTCTTTCGCATATTCCGAGTATAAGCATTTACGCGCCCGTTACGTATGAAAGCCTCAGAAAAGCCGTCAGAGAGGCCGCCTTCGCGGACTCTCCCGTCGCCGTGAGATACGCGAACTCGCAGGAGCCAAAGAATATAGAAGGCAGATTCGTCCGTGACGTTGACGACCCGTTTATTTCTCTTGATTTTGATGAAAAAGCGCCGCCCCGATACTTGTATATAACGTACGGCAATATAGTCGAGCGCGTTCTTGGAGCGTCGGATATCCTCGCGGAGGAGGGCATAGAAAGCGGCGTCGTTCTTCTTGAGCGCCTTAAGCCATACGAGCCTGTAAAGGAGCGCTTGAAGTCCGTTCTTTCGGCAGCCGAGAGAGTTGTTTTCGTCGAGGAAGGTATTAAGAACGGCGGCGCGGCTATGATCTTCGGCGAGCTCGTCCGTGATACGGTCAAGGACTACCGCATAGCGGCGATAGACGATAATTTTGCTGCTCCGCAAGAAAAGTGCGACCTTTACGGTTTCGTTGGTCTCAGCCCCGAAAAAATTGCCGAAAAAATGAAATAAGCAAGATTATCTATTGCAAAGCACGTCTGTTTGTGATAAAATATAATATTATTATTTTATATAAAGGTCAGATATGAATTCAGATTTAAGTAAGACTCAAAGCTTTTTTGAGCTTTACGATCTTCGTCGCTCCGACGCCCTTGACGGCAAACGGGCGCACGTGGTCACCTTCGGATGTCAGCAAAACGAAGCGGACAGCGAAAGACTTCGCGGAATGCTTGCGACGATGGGTTGCAGCCTTGCCGAGAGGGCGGAAGATGCCGACGTTATTCTTTTGAACACTTGCGCGATAAGAGAGCACGCCGAAATGAAGGCGCTTTCTCTTCTCGGAAGATTCAAAGCGCTGAGGAAAAGCAACCCCGAGCTTATAATCGGCGTTCTTGGCTGTATGGCGGCAGAGCCCCGACGAGTGGATATGCTGAAACGTGATTTTCATTACGTTGATTTTACCTTGCCTCCGAGCGAGATACACAAGCTTCCCGCCGTAATTGCCGAGGTCGTACAAAATAGAAAAAGGACGTTTGTCCCGTATGTTTCGGAGCCTCGAATAGTTGAGGATATTCCCGTAAGCAGGACGAGCACTTTTAAATCTTGGGTATCCGTAATGTACGGCTGCAATAATTTTTGTACCTATTGCATAGTGCCCTACGTAAGAGGAAGGGAGCGAAGCCGCGACAGCGCGGCCGTTATAAAAGAATGCCGCGAGCTTGTTGCCGCAGGCACGAAGGAAATAACTCTTCTCGGACAAAACGTCAATTCGTACAGCTCGGATCTGACTTTTGCCGAGCTTATATCCGAGATAGCGAGGATCGAGGGCGATTTCATAATAAGATTTATGACGAGCCATCCGAAGGACGTATCCCCCGAGCTTATTGAAGCTATCAGGCGGTATAAAGGAAAGATAGCTCCGTATTTTCACTTGCCTTTGCAATCCGGCAGCGATAAGATACTGCGTTCTATGAACAGAACGTACACGAAAGAGAAGTATCTTGAAACGGTCAGAGCGCTAAGGGCGGCAGTTCCCGAAATTGCGCTCAGCACGGACGTTATAATCGGCTTCCCAGAGGAGGAGGACGGAGATTTTCTCGAAACTCTTGACGTCCTCTCGACCGTGCGCTTTGATATGGTGTACGCGTTTCTTTATTCACCGAGGAACGGGACGCGGGCGGCGCTTATGGAGAACCGCGTTGAGCGCTCGGTTATGGACGCTCGTATGGCAAGACTAATAGAAATGCAAAACGAGATCTCTCTTGAGTGCAATCTTCCGTTTGTCGGAAAACGCGTGCGTGTGCTTGTGGAATCGTCCGACGAGAAGGACGGAGTCCTCGTGTATACGGGACGCACTCCCGACGCGCGACTCGTGCATTTCAAATCGTGCGATGCAGAGCTCGGCGAGTTCGCTGACGTTCTGATAGAAAGAGCGGGAATATCCTGCCTTTACGGAAAATAAAAAATAAATTGAATATAAAAAATTAAGGAGATAAGAACTATGACTAAAATTATTGAGCTTGCTCACAACCTCGGCGAGGAGATAGCAAAGAGCGAGGAGATCAAAAATCTTACTGCCGCTAAGGACGCGTTTGACAAGGATCTTGCTCTTCAGGAAAAGATGAGCGAATACGAGGCGGACAGAAGACTTCTCGGTGAGGAATTTTCCAAGAACACCGATGAGGCTGACCAAAAGGCAATAGCCGATCTGAGAGCAAGACTTGAGGAGCTCGGCGCGGAAATTACCGCAAACGAGAATTACGCGGCGTTCGCAAAGGCTCAGCAGGCTATGGATGCTCTTATGGCTGACGTCAACGGCGAGATCCGCTTCTGCATTACGGGTGAGCGCCCCGAGACCTGCACGCACGACTGCTCTACGTGCTCAGGATGCCACTGATTTTTGCAAAAAAAAGAGAGAGCTTTACAGAATTTTTTAAGAGGTGACGGACGAATGGCGACCGAGGCAGATATTCTTAATAACCGATCCGAGGCGGTAAAGGTAACTCCGATGATGACTCAGTACCTTGAGGTGCGGGGTCAGTACGAGGGGTATATAATGCTTTACAGGCTTGGAGATTTTTACGAGTGCTTCTTTGAGGATGCACTCGCCGTTTCGCGCGCTCTCGGACTCACCCTTACTTCAAGGGACTGCGGAGAGGGAAAGCGCGCGGCTATGTGCGGAGTTCCTTTCCATAAATCGGACCTTTATATCGGAAAGCTCGTTGAGCACGGCTTCAAGGTTGCCGTTTGTGAGCAGACCGAGGACCCGAAGGAGGCGGTAGGGCTTGTAAAGCGCGAGGTGACGAGAGTCGTCACCCCGGGTACTATCACCGATAACACCCTTCTTAACGAGGGAAGCAACAACTTCCTTTCCTCTCTCGTCCTCGGTGCGCGTGTCGCGGGACTTGCTTTTGCGGATATTTCCACGGGTGAGTTCTCGGTGACGTTTATCGACGGAGAGGACTTTGTTAACCGCGTAAAAAACGAGGCAAGCGTTTTCCGCCCCTCGGAGCTTATAATAAGCGATTCGGGGGATACGGCAAGGGAGATCGCGGCGTTTTTCTCGGAGAGATTTTCTACCGTGGTATCACCCGCTCCGAAGAGCGCTTTCGATTATGAAAGGGCGCGTGAGCGCGTGCTTTCCGTCTTTTCAAAGGACGCCGAAAAGCTTCGCGAGCCCGAGGTCATAATGGCGCTCGGCGCTCTTCTTTCTTACATTGAGGCAACGCAGAAGTGCGACGTCGCCTTTGTAAAGGATATAAACGTCTATTCCGGCGGACAGTATCTTGAGCTTGATATGAACACGAGGCGCAATCTTGAGCTCGTTGAAACTATGAGGACCAAGGATAAGCGCGGCTCGCTTCTTTGGGTGCTTGATAAGACCAAGACGGCAATGGGCGCACGCCTTCTCAGGCAGTGGGTGCTTCAGCCTCTCGTAAATCCCGCAGGAATAACGAGGCGTCAATCGGCAGTCGGCGCTTTTGAGAGAAGTCTTAAATTAAGAGAATCGACGGGAGAGCTCTTTGACGAGATGCTTGACGTTGAGCGTCTGACGGCAAAGGCTGTTTACGGTTCGGCGAACGCCAAGGACCTTCGCGCGATATACCGCACGATAGCGCGCTTGCCGGAACTCAAGGAGTTTATCGCGGGTGAGAAGAGCGATTACATAAAAGAAATTCACGACGGATTGGACACGCTTGACGATATAGCGGAGCTCCTCGGTCGTGCCATAGTCGACGTTCCGCCCTTCAGTATAAGAGACGGCGGAATGATAAGGGACGGATATAATGCCGACGTTGATTATTACCGCTCTGTAAGAGATAACGGTGATGAGATAATGAGAAGCATTGAAGAGAGGGAAAAGGAAGCGACGGGGATCAGAACTCTCAAGGTATCCGATAATAAGGTCTTCGGATATTATATCGAGGTTTCAAAATCCTTCGTTGATCAGGTTCCCGAAAGATATATAAGAAAGCAAACGCTCACGAACTGCGAGCGTTATATAACCCAAGAGCTCAAGGAAATGGAGAGCACTATTTTCGGTGCGGAGGAAAAGCTCGTCGCGCTTGAATTTGAGCTCTTCTCCGAGCTTCGG
Source organism: Clostridia bacterium (assembly GCA_017503105.1). Taxonomy (GTDB): domain Bacteria; phylum Bacillota; class Clostridia; order Oscillospirales; family CAG-272; genus UBA1740. The sequence goes on along the minus strand of JAFVTS010000017.1, from coordinate 26,965 downwards.
GATATAATTTCAAAGAATGCCGACAGGATAAGAAAAAGCGCGGCTTATATAGCCGAGCTCGACGTCTTCCGCTCGCTTGGAGAGGTGGCAAGCAGACACGGATACGTTTGCCCCGAGATCGACCTTTCGACCGAGCTCGTTATAAAAGACGGAAGGCACCCCGTCGTAGAAAGATTTATCTCTGACAGCTATTTCGTTCCAAACGACACTCATCTCGATACGGCGAATAACCGAGTGATGATTATAACGGGTCCGAATATGGCGGGAAAGTCTACTTATATGCGCCAGGTAGCCATAATCACCGTTATGGCTCAGATAGGCTCCTTCGTGCCTGCAAGAGAAGCGAGGATAGGAATAGTAGACAAGCTCTTTACCCGCGTCGGCGCATCGGACGACCTTGCGTCGGGGCAGTCTACGTTTATGCTTGAGATGACGGAGGTCGCGGCTATACTTCATAACGCGACGTCCCGCTCGCTTATTATTTACGACGAGGTCGGAAGAGGCACGAGCACATTCGACGGTATGGCAATAGCAAAATCCGTCGTGGAATACACGTATTCCAAAAAGGTTGGAGCGAAAACGCTCTTTGCCACTCATTATCACGAGCTTACGAGTATGGAAAACGAGTTTCCCGGAATAGTCAATTATAATATTGCCGCAAAGAAGCGCGGCGACACGATCACTTTCCTTCGTAAAATAGTCCGTGGAGGCACGGATGATTCTTATGGTATCGAGGTGGCAAAGCTTGCGGGCGTTCCCTCGGAGGTAGTAAAGCGTGCGCGCGCTATTCTTGAAGAGATAGAAAAGGGCAGCGTAGCTGTAAAAGCTCCGTCGGGCGCAAAGCCGGAGGAGCCCGTCTTCGATCTTTTCTCGGGCATCGCCGCATCCAAGGATTCCGAGGTCGCGGAGAAAATACGCGCTGCAGACCTTAATACTCTTACTCCCATTGAGGCGATGAACCTCTTGTTTGAGCTTAAGAAAATGCTTTAATATTCAATAAACAGGAAATAAATATGGGCAGAATTAACGTACTTGATTTTGAAATAGCTAATCTTATTGCTGCGGGCGAGGTTGTTGAGCGCCCGTCGTCGGTGATGAAGGAGCTCATAGAAAATTCAATAGATTCGGGTGCGACGAAGATAACCGCCGAAATAAAAAAAGGCGGCGTCGCGCTTATCCGTGTGTCCGATAACGGCTCGGGAATAGAAAAGGAAGATCTTCCCGTTGCTATAAAGCGTCACGCCACGAGTAAAATACGAACCAAGGACGATCTTTCTACGATTATGACACTCGGCTTCAGAGGTGAGGCGCTTGCCGCCATATCCTCCGTCTCCGAAATGACCATAATAACGAAGACGAAAAACGCCGAGTCGGGCTCTATGCTCACGTCCGAGGCGGGCAGGGTCGTAGACGTAGCGGAGGTAGGTGCCGCGGACGGAACGACGGTCGTCGTTGAAAATCTTTTTTACAACGTGCCTGCGCGCCGCAAGTTCTTGAAGAAGGATTCTACCGAGGCGATGAACGTTGCAGCTCTTGTCGAAAAGGTGGCTCTCTCACGACCCGATATATCTATCCAGCTTTTGATAGACGGTGAAGAACGCTTCAAGACCCCCGGTGACGGCGATCTTTACAATACCGTTTACGCCGTTCTCGGTAAGGACTTTGCGGGAAAGCTTATAGAAGCCGACGGCACGGCGGGCGGAATAAGAGTTCACGGATTTATCGGCAGAAGTGATAACGCGCGCAGAAACAGAAATCTTCAAAACGTATTTATTAACGGCAGATATGTAAAGAGTCTTACAGCGATGGCGGCAATAGAGAAGGCTTACACATCCTACATAGCTCCCGAGTGCTTCCCGAGCTGCGTTTTATTCCTTGAGATGAGCCCGGGGATCGTCGACGTAAACGTCCACCCCGCAAAGCTTGAGGTAAAATTCTCCGACGAGCGTACTGTTTTCGAGGCGATCTATTATACGGTAAAAAGTGCTCTTGAGGCTCACGAATACCGCCCCGAGATGGAGCTCGGCGCAAAGAAGAAGCAAAGTCCGCTCACAGCCTTTCTCCCGATAGAGGATAAGGAAAACCGCACTCGCGCAGAGCAGGTGAAAATGAACGTACCTGCCGAGCGCGGGAGCGAAGTATTCCAGACTCCCAAGCCGACCTATAAAGCTCCCGCAAACGAAAGCGTGTGGAACAAGCCTTTGAAGGTGTCTTCGCCGAAGCCCGACTTAAACCCCTCTTCGGAGAAAACTCCGCGTGAGTCGATCGAGCTTCTTGAGCGCTTCCGCGCGGCACGTCCTGCGGAAGCTGCGGGCGAGATAAAAACACCTGCCGCCACTTTGCAGGAGAACAAAAAAGAAACCGCGGCCGAAAAAAGTACGCGCGATATTGCTCCGAGCTCGGAGTGTCCTCAGTACAGAATAGCAGGCGAGGTGTTCGATTGTTACGTGCTCGTCGAGCTTGACGGCGCCCTTCTTGTGATAGACAAGCACGCGGCGCACGAGCGTATAATATTCGAGGAGCTTAAGAAAAAATGCCTGAGCGGCTCGGGCGTCGTATCACAGACGCTGCTTCTGCCGCTGACGGCTATACTTTCACCCGCCTCGGAAAGCGCCGCGCGAGAATATGCGAGCGATCTTCACTCGGTCGGATTTGATTTTACCGTCCGTGACGGAGCTGCGGATATTACCGCGATTCCCGAGGACGTGAGTCCCTTTGACGCCGAAGGCCTTTTCGTTAGAATGGTCGACGAGCTTGCGGAAGGGCGCGGAAATCCGAAGCTCACGGATGAGATAAGACGCGAGCGCGCTCTTTATCAGATAGCCTGCAAGGCGGCTATTAAAGGCGGCAGATACTATAACGATGCGATAATAAAATGGCTTGTTGAAAAGGTTCTCGCACTTCCCGACGTGACGGTTTGTCCACACGGCAGACCCATAGCCTACAAGCTTACCAAAAATGAGCTTGATCGACAGTTTGACAGAATAAAGTAAGGCAGAATATATACCGAAAGGCTTTGTAAATGGCAAAATATACACTTTTGAAAAAAGAAGGCAAAGCTCGCCGAGGCACCTTTGAGACCGTGCACGGAACGATACAGACCCCCGTTTTTATGAACGTCGGAACGAGCGCGGCAATTAAGGGCGGCATTTCGACACGCGATCTTGAGGAGGTCGGGTGTCAGGTCGAGCTTTCAAACACCTATCATCTTCACATTCGTCCCGGCGACGACCTTATATACCGTCTTGGCGGCATCCATAAGTTCTTTAATTGGCAAAGACCCGTCCTTACCGATTCGGGTGGGTTTCAGGTGTTTTCTCTTGCAAAGCTAAGAAAGATAACCGAAGAGGGCGTATCTTTTAACTCCCATTTTGACGGCAAGCGTATTTTTATGGGTCCTGAGGAGTCGATGAGAATACAGTCGCATCTCGGTTCGACTATCGCTATGGCTTTTGATGAGTGCGTTGAGAACCCCGCGCCTTACGATTACGTAAAAAAATCGCAAGAAAGAACCGTCAGATGGCTGAGAAGATGCAGGGCGGAGCTTGACAGACTTAACGCCGAGGATGGAACGGTCAATCCCCATCAGCTCCTCTTTGGTATAAATCAGGGCGGAACGTACGACGATCTGCGCGTTCAGAATATGATAGAAACCGCGAAGATACCCTGTGACGGCTATGCGATAGGCGGACTTGCCGTCGGCGAGGATGCCGAAACTATGTATCATATAATCGAAACCGTCGAGCCCTATATGCCCGAGGATAAGCCGCGATACCTTATGGGAGTCGGAACTCCGCAGAATATCGTGGAGGCTGTATATCGCGGCGTTGATTTCTTTGACTGCGTAATGCCGTCGAGAAACGCGCGTCACGGCACGCTCTTTACCTGGCAGGGAAAGATGATCCTTTTAAATGAAAAATACGCCGAGGACAGTCGCCCTATATCAGAGGGCTGCGGCTGCCCCGCGTGCAGGAATTATTCACGCGCTTATATAAGGCATCTTTTCAAAGCAAAAGAGGCGCTCGGAATGCGCCTTGCAGTTCTTCACAACCTTTATTTCTACAATGAGCTTATGCAAAAGATCCGCGATGCTCTTGACGAGGGTCGATACGAGGAATTTTATAAGAAGTACAGAAACAAGCTCGCGGAGCGCAACCCCGATTAAAGGAGAAATTATTTATGTTAAAACTTCACAGCGTTTTTTCCGATAATGCGCTTTTTCTTCATTCAAGCGTCCTTGACGTGCGTGGCACTTGTTCGTACGGAGGGTGCGTAAGCGCCGAGATAGTCAAAGACGGAGAAGTGTTTTCTTGCGGAGAAGCAATCGCCGATTCGACGGGCAAGTTCTGTGTGACGCTTAAAACTCCACCCGCGTCTTTTCTTGAATATACCCTGAAAGTAAGAGTTGGCGGGGAAGAATTTTCAGCCGAGAATATCCTTTTCGGTGAGCTTTGGCTCGCGTCGGGACAGTCGAATATGGAGATGTCAAACAGCCAGCAGCCCGAGTGGGGCGATGAGTTCAAGTCTTTTCTGTCGCAAAGGCACATAAGAGCTTATTATGAAAGAAGATTTGCTCACGATGCTGAGTATCCCGAGGAGCCTCTTGAAGATTTTGAGGGGGAGTGGAAAACGTCCGAGGATGCCGAAGGCTTCCTTCTCCTTTCCGCTCTTGCGACGGCGTTTTCCAAGGACCTGTTTGATTTCTTCCGCAACTGCGGTAAGGAGATGCCCGTTGGATTTATAAATGCGAACCGCGGCGGCTCTACTATCGCGCCGTGGATCCCCGATTCTGTATTTGAAAAATGCCCTGAAATCTCGCATAAGAGAAAAAACGGCGATAGCTGGAACAAGATGGGCGAGTTGAATTACAGGCAACCCTCATCGCATTACAATTATATGGTTCATCCGCTGATTGGCGTGAAGTGCCGTGGATTACTCTGGTATCAGGGGGAATCCGATGTGCGCGCCGAACAGACAGAGCACATATATCAGAAAATGATGATAGCGCTGTGGGAGTGCTACAAAGAACTGTTTTCGGGCGGTGAGGATGAAAGATTCCCTTGCATTTGCTCGCAGATATATCCGTGGGCGTATGATCCGTCCGTACCCGAATGTTATACCGGTTATTTAAACCGCGTTTTCTCTGAGCTTGCGCGTAAATATCCCGGTGCGTTTTCGTTAGTACCCGTATGCGACCTTCCTCCGATATGGACGTATCACCTTGACAACGGACCCATTCATCCGGCTCATAAATACGCCATCGGCGCTCGGTTTGCCAAGCTTACGTGGAACGTTTGCTATACGGATGAAGACGTGCAAAGAACCGCTGCTGCTTTGGACGGTGTTACAAATTACAGTAATGTGCTTCGCCTTCGTTTTTCGAATGTTGGAAGCGGTCTTTACATAAAAGGAAATAGCGTAAGAGGTCTTTATATACGCTCACAAAACAGCGTTTACGTGCCCGCAAAATGTAAGATCGTTTCCGACTGTGAAATGGACGTATGGAATCCTTATATCGAAAAGCCACTCTACGTTGCGTATGCGGTTTCATCGGCTGAGGTTTCAACAAATCTTTTCGCAGGCGAATTTCCCGTGACGCCGTTCTGCACGGAATTTACCGATGAAAACGGAAATATAGAGATCGCGCTTAAGCCGTGGCTTTCAAACGAATATATCTATGATTTTATTTACGAGCAACCAATGTCAAAGCAGCGGAAGCGCGCTTTCAGTGTTCCGATATTCAAGCCGTGTGCCGACTCTGAAATATGCTATGACAGCGTTTTTCAATTAAGCGGTCGTTCTCTTGCCCTCTTTGGCGAAGGGGAGAGCTTCGGTGCGTACGTAACGGCAAAGCAATATCGCCCGCTTGACCTTTATAATTATGAAGAGCTCCGTATGAGCGTTTATAACTCGGGAGAGCTTGATTCTTTCCTTAACGTATATTATAAGGAAGAAAGCGGAGATGAAAATACGGTAAGGATAGACGGCACGGCAAAGGAAGAGCTTTCCTTTGGCTGGGAGCGTGTAGCTTTTGATCTTTCCAAACTTAAAAAGGGAAATATCACAAGGCTTGATTTCTGCTTTAGGAATAAGGAAAATAAAACTCCCGTCGCCAATATAGATAATATCGAGCTTGTTCCAAAGCAATAAAACAAAAAACTCGGCAGATCCGTTCTGCCGAGTTTTTTATCGCCAATATAAGAGTAAGAGGCGAATTTACATACCGCTTTTTCGTTGCTGTGATCGCCGTTTAAATACTAAAAGAATAATTTGACGACCGTGTAAATGAGCAGCGCGATAATTACGCCCCGTGACACGTACTTGACAAATCCCGTTCCTTTTTTTGTCGCGAGAGATGCACCGATATAGCTTCCGATAATGTTTGATATCGAACAGGGAATAGCGATGGAATAGATCATATCACCGTGAATGAGATACGTGACCATAGAGATAAGATTTGAAACTACAATGATAAATTTGCCGTTTCCGCCTCCTACGCGTAGGTCGTATTTCATTATCAGCGCGAACAAAAGGATCGCAATAGTTCCTCCACCGGGGCCGAAAAATCCGTCATAAAGTCCGAGGATAAAGCCGATGCACAGGGATAAGGAAACCGTTACTTTGGAAGGCGTAAGCTGAGTGACGGTATAACTGTCTATTTTTATCTTGTATGAGAAAAACATCAGCAGAATAACGAAACAGGTCGCTGTGACGATTATAATATTCTTCGTTTTATCCTCTAAAGAAAGCATAATTTGGGTCGAGAGATACGAACCTACCGTTGCCGTCAGAGCTGCGGGCAGAGCAGATTTTATGTCGATAAATTTGTTTTTTGCATACTTGAAAAGCGATGCGCTCGTGCCTGAGAAGCTTTGCATTTTGTTGCAGGCGTACGCTGAAGTTATCGGAACTCCCGCGATCAGATAGGAAGGTAATGCGATCAATCCTCCGCCGCCCGAGATCCCGTCGACTATTCCCGCAATCAAAAGCATCGGGCACAGAAATAAAAGCTGTTGCCAAAGCTGGTCCATAATTTTACGTCCTTTTTGTTGAATTGACTTGATTATAGCACAATTTTATGATATAATCAAATATGTATATTTAATAAGTCTTATAACTTTTGATTATAAATAGAGGAGAGCGATATGTTCAAGAAGGCAAGATACGTGCTGGCGGTATATAAAGAAGGAAGCTTTACAAAAGCCGCAGAGAGCTTATATATTTCTCAACCGTGTCTGAGTGCGGCAATTAAGCAAATAGAATCGGATATCGGTGCGCGTCTTTTTGACAGAAGTACGACTTCCGTGCGTCCAACGCATATAGGATTAGATTATATAAAGACTGCAGAAAAGATAGTGGAACTTGAGGATTCTTTTTCTTTGGGATTGCGTTCCGAAAATTCGCTTTCTTCAGGGAGAGTACGCGTGGGAGGTTCTAATTACGGTTGCTCGTATATTCTGCCTCGCATTATTGAAGCTTTTTTGCAGACTTATCCGAATATCCGTGTGGAAATAACCGAGGGGCATTCTTCCGAGCTTTTTGAAATGCTTAAAAAAGATGATATAGATATCATAGTCGACAGCTTTGACCGAGATCCCGAGGGCTGTATATATACCCCGTTTATTTCTGAAAAAATTATGCTTGCCGTCCCGGAGGGGGCAAGAAGCAATGAAAACGTAAGGGAATTATCCGCACATCCGATAGATTTTTATCTTGGAAAAATAAACGCTGATAATCTTGAGCAGGTTTCGGTAGTGAACTTTAAGGAGGAAAAATTTATTCTTCTGAAGCCGGGAAACAGTATGTATGAACACGCGGTAAGAACTTTCCAAAAAAGCGGTGTAACACCAAACGTAGGACTTTCCTTAGATCAGCTGTCCACCTCGTATATTCTTTGCGCGCAGGGCGGCGGATGCGCTTTCGTTACGGATACGATATTTAAGTATCATAAGTTTGACAGTTCCGTTCTACTATATAATATAAAAGAATGTGGGGAAAGAACGTTTGGATTAGCTTATAAAAAGGAAAAACACACGTCGCGGGTTATAAAAGAATTCGTGCGGATCGCGAAGAGCATCATAACGTAATTCAGCTTTAAAAGTATGGAAGACTTACCCGCTTTCGATATAGGTAATACATAACTCGTTTAAAAGGAATAAGTGAATCAAAAACACGGCAGATTTAATTCTGCCGTGTTTTTGATCATAAATATAAGATCTGATTAAATATCCGTAAAGCTGTCGGTTAAAAAACCGCGACGCAGTCTGAATTTGCAAGATCAAAGTTTTACCGCGTGTCCTTCACAGTGGCTGCCGTCAAACATCCCCGTCATATCCACGGTGTAAGCGTCACCGTCGGGCTTAAAGCCGATAGCACGGATCAGCTTCTCATCCGCAGCGTCATTTGCCATACGGCATATATGAGCGCCGCACATATCGATAAAGTTCATCGTCGTGCGTCCGAGAATGAACATAGCTTCAAAGTCGTCGGAGCCCGGTACAGCCTTAAGATCGCTGATATATCCCGTCTCTCCGATCTCAAATTGCGAAAATCCCATAAGCTCGCTCGTGTCACAGTCACGCATAACGTAAGCGAAGAATCCGTCCTTCTTGGCGGAGCCGCACGCTTTTGCGACGTTTTCTTGCTCCGAGGGGTCTTGAATGGCTGAGATCTTAAACATTCTTCATCCTCCTCGTCGCTTTTTTCAGATATTCCACCTCGTCAGATTCAAGGTATCTCCATTTTCCTACGGGAAGACCGTCAAGCTTCAGGCTTCCGACGGAAATACGCGAGAGTCTTTTGACCGTAAGACCCGCTTGCTCACACATTTTTCTTATCTGCCTGTTTCTGCCCTCGGTCAAAGTCATTTTCAGCACCGTACCGCTCTCGTCGGATTCTCCGATAAGAACCTCTACGGGCTTGATCTTATATCCGTCTATCACAAGCTCCGAGGTGAGTATTTCGTATTCCTCTTCTCCGACGGGCTCACCTACCTTGACGCGGTAGACCTTGGGGAGGGAAGTGCTCGGGTGAGTGAGAAGATTTTTTAAAGCTCCGTCGTCCGTAAGCAAGAGCAGCCCCTCGGAAATAAGGTCGAGTCTTCCGACGGGATAGACGCGAGCCTTCACTCCGTCAAGAAGATCGGTGACGCATTTTCTTCCCCTGTCGTCAGAGGTCGAAGAAAGGTATCCTCGCGGCTTATTCATCATTATGTAGGTGTATTCGCGCTTTTCGTAGGATATGCGCTTGCCCTTGTAGGTGACGGTATCCTCGCGCGGATCTATCTTCTGTCCAAGCTCGGCAGGGTGGCCGTTTATGGCGAAATTGCCGAGCTTTATCTCTTCTTCTGCGGCGCGGCGTGACATCACGCCTGCGTCGGCTATGAATTTTTGAAGTCTTATTTTTTCCATAGTACACTTCCCGAAAGTCTTATTTTTTAAAAAAATCCTTTATCTTTGCCAAAAATACTTTTTTCTTTGCTTTAGGCACGCTCTCCTTAGAGGTGATCTCTCCCCTTGCTATGACCTTGCCGTCAAGCGTGAAGATCACCTCGCCGAGCTTCTGTCCCGCCTCTATCGGAGCTGTAAAATAGCGGCTGAGCCGCACGTCTGCTACGGGAGCTTTGTCTGTTTTCAAAAGCACTGCGCGCACGTCGGAGCTAAGCTCCGCTTTCACGGCGGATGCTCCGTCAGCTCCGATAACGGGCAGGGAATACGAGTATTCGCCCCTCCTTGCAAGAAGCCTGCTTTCCGTAAGCTCAAAGCCGAGGTCGAAGAGTCTTTTGTGATCGTTCCAATCGTCGGGCGCGTTAAGGGTAACGCTGATGAGAGTTACTCCGTCTCTCAGCGCTGCTCCGACAAGGCATCTCCCTGCGGCTTTTGTGAAGCCTGTTTTTACACCGACACATCCGTCGTAAAGATGTAAAAGCTTGTTGTGATTTAAAAAAGTGCGCGTGGACGTGTTGCTCGTTATTACCGCCTTTTGCGTAGCGCATATTTCACTTATAAGAGGATCTTTCAGCGCTTCTGCGGCAATTATAGCAAGGTCGTGCGCCGATGTGAAATGCTCTTCGTCGGGAAGACCGTGCGGATTTGTAAAATTCGTATCTTTGAGTCCGAGGGCGTCCGCTTTTTCATTCATTAAAAGAGCAAAGCTCTCAACGCTCCCCGATGTGTGTATAGCAAGCGACACGGAAGCGTCGTTTGCGCTTCTCAAAAGAAGTGCGTAAAGAAGCTCCTTGACCGTAAGCTCCTCGCCTTCGGTGAGGTATGCCGATGAGCCTTCAGTTCCAACGGCCTCTTTCGGTATAATGACGGTCTCGTCGGGCGAGAGTTTTTGTGCCGCGACGAGCGCTGTCATTATCTTCGTTGTGCTCGCCATAGCAAGCCGTGTGTCTTCGTTGTGCGAATACAAGAATCTGCCTGATTTGGGCTCGTAAAGCGTCGCAGCCCTGGCGCTGAGCTTTGGGGTCTCGCTTGCGCTTACGGTCAAAGAAGCGATAACGCAAATCAAAACCGCAAGAATAAGAAAGACGAGAGTAGGGAAAATTCCGTTGTTACGTCGCATAAAGCAAGTCTCCTTTCGGTATTAACTTGCCCCCGTGCGCGTATTTGTATTCGCAGAAATTTATGTCAGCGAATTTTTGATTTTTTCTATCAGATCGGGAGAATGCTCAATTAAGGAGATAAGCTTCTCAAGCCCCGTATCACCGCCGCCGACGGGTATCAGATTTATATCGGCGTTTTTGCTTATAGTGAGAAAAGCGATAGGCGTTATGGAAATTCCCGTGCCACCGCCGCCTCCGAAATTCTTTTCCGCGAGCATCTTTTTGGGACCGTAATCGATCCCGCCCGTAGCAAATCCGACGCTTATCTTTGAAACGGGAATGACCGTGACTCCCGCACTCGTAACGATCGCGTCTCCGACGGATACGCCCGAGGACGTAAAATCGCGCATTCCTTCAATGGAAGCTCTGATTATTTCGCTCATCTTATTCTCTGACATACGAAGACTCCGCTTTCTTTCTCTTTTTATCTTTGAATTTCATCACCGCAAAAGCCGAGATAAGAACGTAAAGCCTTGTTTTCAGCGTTACGTCAAACGCGAAGGGCTGATCGCAGTCCTCTGTGCTCCTCGGCAGAGTTATTCTGCCCGAGGCGCTGTCGTAATATGCAAAAATAACGGAAAGAATCGCTTCGAAAGCACCTCTTGTCACGAGAGGGGTTTTTTGATGCAGAGAAATGTTGTTTACACTTAAATGTGAATTTTTTAAGAGAAATTTTAAGGCAGAAGCAAGCGCGTAAAAGCTTGGCTTCTTTTTTCTTTTATCCTTGTTTTTCTTGAAGTTTGAAAGCTCGAGGGCGAAAACCGTGAAATTTACCGTCACGGTGAGCCTTCCCCGAGATATTATATTTATTTCGGATCTTCTCGTAAGGATAATCAAAAGAATGATTAAAATGCATACGACGGCAAAAACCGCACCCACGCTCTTTTACTCCTCTTCTTTTTCTTCCTCCGCCTCGTCAAAGTTCTGATAATCATCTGCCGAGGGCTCAAGCTCGTTCTGCTCTTCGTCCGTGGCTTTTTCCAAGATCTCGACCATATCGTCAATGGTCGCCTGCACGTTTTCTTCGTCTTGGTGCGTGCTCTCCTTTTGCTCGGTATTCGACGTATTTGAGAATACCGCCTGTATTTCCTCGGTCGTCCGAGGAAGCTCGTCTATTGAATTTATTCCGAACGCGCGAAGGAAATCGGGCGTCGTTCCGTAAAGCATAGGTCTTCCGGGAGCGTCAAGGCGTCCTTTGCTCTCTATGAGTCCGCGGTCGATGAGGTTGTTCATAGCGTACGAGGAGTCCGCGCGTCTTAAGGTGTCAACGAAATACCTTGTGACGGGTTGATTGTACGCCACTATCGCAAGCGCTTCCATAGACGAGGTTGAGAGCGTTCCGTTTCTCTTGAGTCCGAGAGCCTCTCTTATCTCGTTGAGATAATACTGCTTAGTGGAAAGCTGACAGGAGTCGGGGAAGGTCAGAAGGATAACGCCTCTCGGAATTTCGGGATCGTTGTATTTAATGGAATATTCAAAGACCTTGTCCTTTACCTTCGCGGGGGTCATTTCAAAAACTCTCGCAAGAGTAGTGTATGAAATTGGGTGCCCTGCGGCGAAGAGTATGGCTTCAAGCGCCTCCTCAAATACTACGGGGCGTGTGTCGTTTTTTTCTTCGGTCGCATCTTCCGTGGGCTCGGTGGGGGCGATATCCGCCTCTTTGGTTAAAAGCTCCTCGCTCATTTTCCGTCATCCTCCTTTTGTTCGTCTTCGTCCTTCGTGGGGTCGTGGTCAAATTCGCTTTCCTCGCCTTCGGCGGGAACGTAATCGGGGTTCAGCTTGAATTTCATCTCAAGTCCCGTGTATTCGTATTCGGCAACGTCCTCTGTGAACTTTACCGTCGTTATCGAGATCCTGTGGAGCTTTATGAGCTCAAGTATGCCCATAAAGCGCGCGACGAGCTCGGGGCGTGAGTCCGCATCCTTCAAAAGGAAGAAGAGTGACGCCTCCTCGTGCTCCTCAAGAAGATCGCAGATCTGCTCGATCTTTTCCTCGACGGACACGATATGATGCTTTATAAGCGGGTTGACGAGGTCCGCCGGCTTTCTGTGCGCCTCTGCCGCCTTGAGTCTTCTCATAACGGAGCTGAGCGCCTTCATAAGGTCGTCGGTGACAAGGTTGAGCGGAAGCCCCTTTTCGGGCGGGATTTCGTCCGTGCCCTTGACGACTCGCGATGAATATTCCTCGTAAAGCGGACGTAAGCTCTTTGCCGCAAGCTTTGCCTGTTGGTAAAGGAGAAGGGCGTCTGCTATCTCGCGCCTCGGGTCGTTTTCCGTTCCTTCCTCGTGCGGAAGTATCATTTTGCTTTTTATAAGCATAAGCTCGCTTGCCATAACGATAAAGTCGCTGGCAACCTCGAGGTCCATTTTCTTAGCCTCTTCTATATATTCCATATACTGATCGCAAATTATCGCAATAGGAATGTCGGTGATGCTCACCTTGTTCTTTCCGATAAGCGTTAAAAGCAGATCGAGCGGCCCTTCAAATTGGTCGAGCCTGTATGTCAGTTGTTGTGTCATTTATATCCTCTTTATTGTTTAAATAAACGGAAACAGTTCCCAGAATGAGAAGATAAGCTCCGAAAGCTTTGCCATAACGTACGAGAGCATATCGCCAAGAGAGAATATTCCCGCAACCGCAGAAAGCACGGGATTTGTCGCTATCATAGGAACGGAGAGCAGGGCGCTTTTCACGATATCTCCGAGGAAGAGCCAGCCGATAAGCCCGAAGTATATCTGTCTTTCGTATCTCATTATTCCGAAATACGTCTTTGGCGGCAGAATAACGTTGAGTATTCTTGAGCCGTCAAGGGGCGGTATCGGAACGAGGTTGAATATCGCGAGTCCGAGATTTACGGTATGAAGGCAGTATACGAAAAGCAAAAAGTTTACCGCTAATTTGTAAGTAAACTCCGATTCAAAGCCCACCCCGTCAAACGCGTTTAACAAAAGCAGATAAGCAAGAGCTGACAGAAGCGAGAGAATTAAGTTCGAAAGCGGTCCTGCGAGTGCCGTTATCGCAAATCCCTTTTTAGGATTTTTAAAGTATCGCGGGTTTATCGGAACGGGCTTCGCCCATCCGAAATGGAAGAAAATCATACAAAGCGCGCCGAACGGGTCAAGGTGCTTCAAAGGATTCAGCGTCAGCCTGCCGAAATTTCTCGCGGTAGGGTCACCGAGCCGATAGGCGGCGTAACCGTGCGAGAACTCGTGCACCGTAAGAGCGATAAGCGCCGCGAGTGCCGAGAGAAGTATAACGTTTAAATTGTAGCTCATTTTTATTACCTATCTGAAATATTATTTGATCTTGTCGTAAATTTTATTCCAGAGCTGTTCTTTTCCCACTCTCGTCACAGCTGAGAAGGGAATGATCTCTATTCCCGTATCCTTAAAATAACCTTCGCAAAGCTCATCAAGCGCCGCGCGAAGCTGTGAGGGGGAGAGCTTGTCCGTCTTCGTCGCAACTACGGTGAAGTCTATATCGCTGTCTATCATCCAGTTTATCATAAGAACGTCGTCCTCCGTCGGACCCGTTCTTATATCTATAAGCTGAAATACGTGCTTTATCATATCCGCCGAAGGATTTTTCGTGAAGTATTCCTCCGTAAGAGTGCTCCAGACCTTTTGAGATTCCTTAGAGCGCTTTGCGTATCCGTATCCGGGAAGGTCGACGAGATATATTTTGGAGTCCACGTCGTAGAAGTTTACCGTTATAGTCTTACCGGGAGCCGACGACACCCTTGCCAACGATTTTCTTCCGAGCAGGGTGTTGATGAGCGAGCTTTTTCCAACGTTGGATCTTCCCGAAAGCGCTATCTGAGGCTTCAGCTCCCTCGGAAACTGCTTTGCCGTACCGACGGAAATGGAAATTTTAGCGTTGTTCGTGTTTATCTTCATTTTAGCGTACGAGCGCCGTTCTGAGAACGTCCTCCGCCGTTGAGCAGGGGATGAACTCGAGGGCGTTTCTTGCCTCCGTGTCTATATCGTCAAGGTCGGGAACGTTATCCTTGGGTACGAGAACCGTCTTTATTCCCGCTCTGTATGCCGCGAGAGTCTTTTCTTTAAGTCCTCCGATGGGCAATACCTTACCGCGAAGAGTGACCTCGCCCGTCATTGCGACGTCGCGTCTTACGGGAATGCCTCCGAGGGCAGAAACTATCGCCGTTACCATCGTAACTCCCGCAGAAGGACCGTCCTTCGGCACCGCCCCCTCGGGGAAGTGGATATGTATATCCTTGTTTTTGTAAAAATCACGGTCGAGCTTATATTCCTCGGGAAGCGTTCTTACGAAGGTGTGCGCGATTTTTGCGGATTCCTTCATAACGTCGCCGAGCGAGCCCGTAAGCTCGATTTTTCCCGTTCCTTCCATAACCGCAACCTCGACCTTAAGCATATCGCCGCCCGCTTGCGTGTACGCAAGACCGTTTACGACGCCGATAGGGTCGTTCTCTTCGAGCTTTTCGGGAAGGATCTTCGGCTTGCCGAGGAATTCTTCAAGGTTCTTTTCGGTTATTCTTACGCTCTTTGCGTTACCTTCGGCAATTTTCTTCGCGCTCTTTCTTATAAGTGAAGCTATCGTGCGCTCAAGCGTTCTGACGCCCGCTTCTCTCGTATAGCTCTTTATCAGCGCGAGTATACCCTCGTCGGAGATCTTGAAAAGCCTTGCGGTAAGACCGTTTCTTTTAAGCTGCTTCGGAACGAGATGCTTCTTTGCGATCCCGAGCTTTTCCGTGTCCGTGTAGGTGGAGAGCTCTATGATCTCCATTCTGTCAAGAAGGGGGGCGGGAATACCGTCGTAGCTGTTTGCCGTTGCGATGAAGAGCGTGTCGGAAAGGTCGATGGGCAGCTCCATAAAGTTATCGCGGAAGGTCTTGTTCTGCTCGGGGTCGAGTACCTCAAGGAGTGCCGAGGTCGGATCGCCTCTGAAATTGCTTGCCATCTTATCTATCTCGTCGAGAACGATAACGGGGTTCTCCGCCTTCGCGTTTATGAGCGCCGTTACTATTCTGCCGGGCATAGCACCGACGTACGTCTTTCTGTGACCTCTTATCTCCGCCTCGTCGTGCATACCGCCGAGCGAAACGCGAGCGTACTTACGTCCGAGTGCTCTTGCGACGGATGCGGCGACCGAGGTCTTTCCGACGCCGGGAGGGCCGACAAGACAAATTATCTGATTTTTTATATTATCCGAGAATTGCTTTACCGCAACGAACTCAAGTATTCTGTCTTTTACCTTAATAAGCCCCTCGTGATCCTCGTCGAGAATCTTTCTTGCCTCGGAAACGGAGACCTTATCGTTCGTTCTGATACCGAACGGAAATTCAAGGCAGGTATCAAGATAAGTCCTGAGCACCGTGCTCTCAGCCGCGCCAAAGGGCGTTTTCGCAAGCTTTCCGAGCTCCTTGTAAAGCTTTTCCTTTACCTCCGCGGGGAGCTTTGCCGCTTCTATCTTTTCCTCGTATTCGCGGATCTCGTCGTCATCGTCCTCGCCGAGCTCGGATTGTATAGCCTTTATCTGCTCGCGAAGGAAGTAGTCCTTTTGATTCTTGTCTATTTTCTCGCGGACCTGCATCTGAATATCACGCTCGCACTCAAGAAGCATATGCTCCTCTTCAAGAGCGTAAAGGAGTCTTTCAAGGCGCGTCCTCGGCAAGAACGCCTCGAGCACCGTCTGCTTGTTTTTATAGTCTATGACCGCGCTTGACGCAACGAAATCGGCAAGGTAACCGGGAGAGGTTATCGCCTCTGCGGTCATCTTGAGCTCGTCCGTAAACGTGGGATGAAGCTCGGTGAGGGCGGCAAGACGGTTCTTGACCTCAAGCATCAAAGCCTCGCAGCTTCCCGTCGTTCTGACGGTGCTCGCCTCTTCTTTGACGAGCGCGTTTGCTACGAAGAATCCTTGCGGCGACGAGATCGCTTTGATCTTTGCTCTTGCGATTCCTTCGAACACTACGGAAAGGTTGCCGTGCGGGTTCTTAACCACGTGCTTTATCTGCGCGAGGACGCCCGTCTTATAAAGATCGCTCACCGTCGGCTCTTCGACACCGAGATCGCGCTGCGTAACGAGCAGGACCTTCGCCTCGTGCATAGTCGCCGCCGCGGTGAAAGCCTTTAAAGAAATTCCTCGTACTATTTCTATATTTTGCTGTACCGCAGGGAAGGCGACGATTCCGCGAAGCGGTATCAGCGGGAGATTTACCTCGTTGTATATTTCGATTTTTTCTGACATTTGCGATTTACCTCTTAATTAGTATATATAAATTCATTATATTATATCACGTCTTGAAAGAAAAGTCCATACCTTTCCCGCAAAGTTAAAAAATATTTTATAAATACTTAAATTTAATATTAAAATATTTAGTCCTGATCAAAAAATATGAAAAAATGATTGACTACGCCGCGGAAATGTGGTAAAATAATATGAATAAAGAAAAAGAGGAGGATAGGCGTTGATCATTCTCGGAATCGACCCGGGACTTGCGATAGTTGGCTGGGGCATTGTTGAAAGCGTGCGCGGAAGCGTAAGACCGATAGCTTACGGAGCGATCACGACTCCTGCTCACACGGATATAGAGAAGCGGCTTTTGATCATTAAAAACGATCTTGAGAGTATTATAAATAAGTACAAGCCCGACGAGATGGCGGTCGAGGAGCTCTTCTTCACGAACAATATAACTACGGGAATCGCCGTCGCGGAGGCGCGCGGGGTTATCCTTTGCACGGCGTACGCTATGGGGGTCAAGGTTTTTGAATATACCCCTCTTCAGGTAAAGCAAGCCGTTGTAGGATACGGACGGGCGGAAAAGAATCAGGTCATAGCTATGGTAACGTCAATACTTAAGCTCCCCGCACCCCCGAAGCCCGACGACACGGCGGACGCTATCGCCATTGCCATCTGCCACTCTCAGTGCGCAGGCTCCGCAATGGGAAAATATTTCAATCAAAGAAAAACGCATTAGAGGTTTTTATGTGGATCGCAGATAAATGGCAGGATTACAGAATACTTGATACCTCCGAAGGAGAAAAGCTTGAGACTTGGGGAAAATACAGTCTTATACGCCCTGACCCGCAGGTAATATGGAAGTCGGAAAAAAAGCATCCCCTCTGGCGCCGTGCTGACGCGGGGTATAAAAGAAGCTCCTCGGGCGGCGGTAAGTGGAGCGAAAACAAGCTCCCCGAATCCTGGTCCGTCAATTACGGAGAGCTCAGGTTTATGATAAAGCCTATGGGCTTTAAGCATACGGGACTTTTCCCCGAGCAGGCAACGAATTGGGATTGGTTTTCGGAGCTCATTAGAAATGCGGGAAGACCGATCAAGGTTCTTAATCTTTTTGCCTACACAGGCGGCGCTACCGTCGCGGCGGCAAGGGCAGGGGCGTCCGTTTGTCACGTTGACGCGTCGAAGGGAATGGTCGCCACCGCAAAAGAAAACGCAAGGCTCTCGGGCCTTGCCGATGCTCCCATAAGATATATCGTTGACGACTGTAAGAAATTTATCGAACGCGAGATCCGCCGCGGCAACAAATACGACGGAATAATAATGGACCCTCCGTCCTACGGCAGAGGTCCCACGGGCGAGGTTTGGAAAATAGAGGAGAGCATCGACCCGTTCGTCGAGCTTGCCTCCGGCGTTCTTTCGGACGACCCTCTTTTCTTCCTTCTCAATTCCTACACCACGGGGCTCTCGGCATCGACTATGAAATACATCACCGATATTCGCCTTTTGACAAAATTCGAAGGAAAAAGCGAGGCAGACGAGATAGGACTGCCCGTTGAGAGTACGGGACTCGTTCTTCCTTGCGGCAGCAGCGTACGGGTCTCTTTCGGCAAAAATAAAATTCAGTAAGGTCACGGAAAAAATGAGCGAACCTATAATAAGATGTGAGCATCTCGGTTTTACTTACACCGAAGATGAGGAAAACACCGATACGGCGAGGGTCGAGATCCCCGCGCTTTCCGACGTTAATTTGTCGGTATATCGCGGCGAATACATTGCAGTTCTCGGTCATAACGGATCGGGGAAATCGACCCTTGCGAAGCTTTTGAATCTGATACTCGTACCCACGGAGGGGAAGGTGTATATAGACGGAAAGGACGTTACCGACGAGAACTTTTCCGAGGACGATCTTTTTGACGTCAGGCGCAAGGTCGGAATGGTCTTTCAGAATCCCGACAACCAGCTCGTTGCAACGGTGGTGGAAGAGGACGTTGCCTTCGGCCCTGAAAATCTCGGTCTTCCGAGAGAGGAGATACGCAGGCGCGTTACCGACGCCTTGAACGTCGTTTCTATGCAGAACTACGCCAACCACGCCCCTCACAAGCTCTCGGGTGGACAGAAGCAGCGTATCGCAATAGCGGGTATTATCGCAATGAAGCCCGACGTTATAATTTTTGACGAGTCTACCGCAATGCTCGATCCTCTCGGACGCGCCGAGGTCGTGCGGATAATGGAAAAACTTAATCGCGAAGAGGGAATAACCGTTATAAATATCACTCATTATATGGAAGAGGCGGCGAGAGCTGACAGGGTAGTCGTTATAAACGACGGAAAGTTGATTCTTGACGGAAGCGCCAAAGAGGTATTTTCGGATATTTCGCTTTTGCACCGCATAGGTCTTGAGGCGCCGCAGGGGGCTGAGCTTATCCACGCTCTCAGAAAAGACGGATTCGGTATAGCGGGAGATTCTTTGACGGAGGAAGAGAGCGTGGAAACGCTTCTTGCCTTTCTTGAGAGCTATAAGTCTTGATTTTGTGATAAAATAGGACAAGGTATAAATGAACAGTATAATAAAAGTAGAGAACGTATCGCACGTTTACAGCCAGGGGACGCCGTTTCAGCTGACCGCGCTTGACGGTGTGAGCGTTGAATTTGAAAAAGGAAAAATAACGGGACTTATCGGGCATACGGGCTCGGGCAAGTCTACGCTTGTTAATATGCTCAACGGTCTTATAAAACCGACCGAGGGCAGAATTCTTCTTGACGGCAAGGATATTTGGGAAAAGCCGAAGGAGATAGCAAGCATCAGATACAGAGTAGGGCTTGTTATGCAGTATCCCGAGTATCAGCTTTTTGACGAAACGGTCAGGGAGGACATAGGCTTCGCGCCGCGCAATCTCGGCCTTTCCAAAGAAGAGACGGAGGAGCGTGTTCTTGAGGCTGCGCGTTTTGCGGGAGTTGGCGATGACTTGCTTGACAAATCTCCGTTTGAGCTTTCGGGCGGTCAGAAGCGTCGCTGTGCCATCGCGGGAATACTCGCAATGCGCCCTGAGGTTCTCGTTCTTGATGAGCCTGCGGCAGGGCTTGACCCTCGCGGAAGGCGGGAAATACTCGGCGGTCTTTGCGAATACGTCAACAAAAACGACGCTTCCATAATCCTCGTCAGTCATTCTATGGAGGATATGGCGCTTTATTGCGATAACGTCGTGGTTATGAACCGCGCTAAAGTATACAGAACGGGCACCGTTGACGAGATATTTTCCGATGCTGACAGTCTTGTTGATATCGGGCTCAACGTCCCCGCCGTCGCGCGTATTGCGTCGGAGCTTCGAAAAAGAGGCGTGGATCTTCGCGGAACGCTCTACACGGTCGACGGGGTGCGTGAGGCCGTTAAGGATTATATAAGGAGGTACGGAAAATGATCTCCGATATAACTCTCGGTCAGTTCTTCCCGGGTTTCTCACCTCTTCACAAAATGGACCCGAGGATGAAGATAATCGCCGCCGTCATATATATCGCGGCGATATTTACGGCGAATACTCCCGCGGCATTCGCTCTTATGATAATTACCACTTTCTTTATGATAACTTTAGGCAGAATATCGTTTAAGGTGATTTTGAAGGCGGTGAAGCCGATAATCTTCATCTTGATATTCACCGCGATAATCAACGTCTTTTTGACGAAAGGCGAAGGTGAGCCTCTCTTGGCATTTTGGGTAATAAAGATATACAAAGAGGGAATAATAAGAGCGGTATTTATGGCGCTCAGAGTCGTTATTCTGATCATAGGAACGAGCGTTCTTCTGACTTATACGACCTCTCCGATCGCCTTGACGGACGGAATAGAATCGCTTCTTTCTCCCCTGAAAAAGATCAAGGTCCCCGTTCATACGTTCGCGATGATGATGTCTATTGCGCTCAGATTTATTCCGACTCTGATAGAAGAAACCGAAAAGATAATGAACGCGCAAAAATCGCGCGGCGCTGACTTTTCCTCGGGTGGACTCAGAAAGCGCGCGAAGGCGCTGGTGCCTATCCTCGTTCCGCTCTTCGTTTCTTCCTTCAAGCGTGCCGAGGAGCTTGCTACGGCTATGGAATGCCGCTGTTACAGAGGCGATAAGAACAGAACTAAGCTTAAAGCACTGTCGTTTAAGGCTCGCGATTTCTTTGCGTTTCTTATATTTTCCGCCGTCTTGACTCTCGTTATTCTTTCGAGAAATACCGATGCGCTTATCGGTATAAAGCACCGTGTGCTCGATATCGTATTTTATAAGCTTTAAGGACTTTTTTCTTCGACTATGAAATATCTTATAAAAATCAAATACCTCGGTACAGATTTTCACGGCTTTCAGGTGCAACCCGACAAGCGGACGGTGCAAGGCGAGTTGAACGCGGCGCTTGACCTTTGCTTTGGCGTTCCGTGCCGTGTAACGGGATGCAGCAGGACCGATGCGGGCGTTCACGCGAACGAGTTCGTTTTAAGCGTCGAAAACGACGGAGGAACCGTTCCGCCCGAAAAGCTTCCGCTCGCGGCGGCAAGGTTCTTGCCTCCCGATCTCTCCCTTTATTATGCCGAGAGCTGTTCAGAAGAATTCCACCCGCGATACGACGCCGTATCAAAGGAATATCTTTACAGAATATACAACAACAGAGTATCCGATCCCTTTGAGCACGGGCGCTCGTGGTTTTTGCCGCGCGTCATAAGCGAAAACGGCATCAGCTTAATGAGGGATGCCGCGAAGAAGATAGAGGGAAGACACGATTTTTCCGCATTTATGTCGGAGGGCTCGGACGCTTCGGATACGGTAAGATGTGTAAAATACGTAAAAATTGACAAAAAAGGCGATATAATAGAAATCAGAATAGCAGCCGACGGCTTCCTTTATAATATGGTACGCATCATAGTCGGCACGCTTTCCGAGGTAGCTTTCGGAAGATTTACACCCGAGGACGTAGGAAGGATAATAGAATCGGGGAACAGAAATCTCGCAGGTCCGACGGCACCGCCCGAGGGGCTTTATCTCAATAAAGTAAATTATTAAAACGCTTGCCATAAAAATGCGCGAATGAATAAAAGCTCTCCGTGGTAAAATTCCCGTGAAGGAATTTTATCTTGAAAGGAGAGCTTTTTGCTTTGAAAAAATGAAAACCGTAAAAAAGATAGTATCGTATTCCGTTCGGGCTTTTGTAATAATCCTGTTTTCGATTTTTATAATAGGCGCGCTCGTTTGTTTTTTCATTAACGCAAGGATGGATTATGAAGGTGACGAAGAGCTTTTTGACGCGGCAAAGAGCACGAGCGTCACGCACTTTTATGCCAATTCCGCTATAAGCGGAGCGTATGCTCCGATCGAGATGGAGGTAACGGCATTCGGCGCTGAGAAAAAAGTATGGTACAGTGCCGACGAGGTCTCCGACTATTTGAAGAAGGGCTTCGTCGCCGTCGAGGACAGAGAGTTTTACACGCATCCGGGGGTAAATTTCAGACGGACCGCAGGGGCTCTTTACAATTATATTTTTAAAAAGGGCGAAAGATACGGTGCGTCCACGATCACCCAACAGGTCGTAAAAAATATCAGCGGTGATAACGAGATCAGCGCTTCGCGCAAGCTTTACGAGATATTCAGAGCGCTCAGGATAGAAAAGAATCACACCAAGGACGAAATACTTGAATTGTATATGAACGTCGTGCCGATGAGCGAAAACATAGCAGGTGTCGGCTTCGCGGCGGACAGGTATTTCGGAAAGGAGCCGTCAGAGCTGACGCTCGCCGAGGCGGCAACGATAGTAGGTATCACCAATTCCCCCGTCAGATACGATCCGAGAGTTAATTCCGCGCAGTGTATCGAGCGGCGCAATACGGTTCTTCGGGCAATGCTCGATATGGAATATATAACGAATGAAGAGTTTTCATCCGCCAAGGGTGAGCCGCTCGTGCTTACGGAGCGCGAGTCGGGAGACGGATATTCCTCGTGGTTTTTGGAAACCGTTATGTCGGAGCTCACTGCGGATATCGCGAAAAAATACGACCTCTCCGAGGCAGCGGCAAGGCTCAAGCTGATCAGAGGCGGATATAATATTTACACGACGGAAAACCCGTACGTCCAATCGGCACTTGAAGAAATATTCGAGGATGCGGACGCCCTTCCGAAAGAGGTGGGAAACGGCCTTGATTTTGCGATGTGCGTGTGTGATTCTAAAAGCGGTTGCCTTCTTGGAATAATAGGTTCTTGTGGCGAAAAACGCGGAAACAGGCTTTATAATCAGGCAGAAGCTCCGCATCCGCCCGGCTCTGCGCTTAAACCGCTCGCCCTTTACGCCCCTCTTTTGAATGAAAAAAAGATAAATTGGGCAAGCGTTTTCGACGACGTTCCCGTGGAATTTAATAAAAAAGGCGAAGAATACGTTCCTTTTCCGCGTAATTCTCCCGCCGTCTACGACGGTATTATTACCTTGAAGGACGCGCTCAGACAATCGAAAAACACGGTTGCGGTGAGGTTGTTCGGAATGCTTGGAGCTCGCAAGATATTTGATTCTTTGAAAAACGACTTCGGATTTGACACGCTTGCCGAGAGGGCTGAGGGATATTCGGGCGGCACGGTCAGTGACCTCGGTGTATCACCCCTTGCGCTCGGTCAGCTCAGCTTCGGAGTATCTTTAAGAAAGCTCACCGAGGCTTACACCGTTTTTCCGTCGGAGGGGACGTATACCGAGGGGCGCAGCTACCTTCTTGTAACCGATAAAAACGGAGCTGAGGTAATTAAAAATCCCGCCGTATCAAAGCGCGTGTTCGCCCCGTCGTGCGCAAGAATAATGAACCAGCTGCTTATGAACGTTGTGACGGACGGCACCGCGCGTGCGGTAAGCCTTAAAGACCGCGTTGACACGGCGGGCAAGACGGGAACGACGTCCGCCTCGCGAGATAAGCTTTTCGTCGGTTACACTCCTTATTTCACGGCGGGCATCTGGTGCGGATATCCGACTAAGAACGAGTCCGTCGCGGGAATCACGCCGTCACACCTTGAAATTTGGGATTCCGTTATGACCCGCGTTCACGACCTCGTCGATTGTGAAGAGCATTTTTCGCTTTCGGGCCTTGTGGAGCGGAGCTATTGTAAGGACTCGGGTGCTGTGCCCGACGCCGTTTGTTCGCTCGACTTAAGAGGTGACAGAATAGCGAAGGGCTATTTCACGCCCGACAACGCGCCGAGCGAGCCTTGCACCCGTCACGTGCTTTGTAAATACGACACGGAAAGCGAGAGCCTTGCTCCCGAGGACGCGGTAGGAGAAAATATCATCAGCATCTCCCTCGTTACAGCCCCTGAAAGAAAATTTCCCGTAGACGTTCCCGTGGGGGATGAAAAATATATCTACCGCCCCGAAAAAGAGGATGAAGAGGACGAGGAATAAGGGAAAGCTCGGAGTCACGCGCTCCGAGCTTTCTTCTATCCTTCTATATTATAGAAATTTTCACGCTCAGCGTTTCGCCTTCCTTTATGCGGAACGCCGCCACGGCGTATTGAAAGCCGCCGACCTGGTTGAAAAACCTTTTGTCGCCGTCAAGTCTTACCTCGGGCGCGCTATTGGCAAAGACGAGCAGTTCGTTTCCGAAGAGCAGGGAGTTTTCGTTTTTCGTTATATCCTCGCCGTCCTCGCTGATTATCGGTAAAAGATATTCGCCCTCTATCCCCGCCGTAACCGATATGCGGACAAAGCTCTCCTCAAATTCGTATTTCAACGAGAACGGCTTTTCTTTACTCGTTGCAACGATCTGCCACCCGTCCGAAGAAAGAGTGATACTGTCATCGGTGTCCGAGGAGTAATCGGCGTCCGATGAAACGAATCTCGGCGTCATACAGTGCGTTCTGTTACTTCCTCTGAGATACTGCATATTCATAGGCTCCGCAGGGGTGTAATTATGCAAGGTAGCGGCAAGTATAGGACCCCTCTCCTTATGCCAAAGAAGGGAAAGGGCGCCGCCGCTCGCAGCGTTTTCCTCTTTTGAATGCGTGTCCGTCGCGTTTACGGTTGCGGTGAAGCCTCCGCGCGTCACGCGTATAAGATTTCCGTTTTGAAAATCTCTGACGCCTTCCTTTTCTCGCGGAAGCATAGTGCTTTTTGATGAATCGAAAAATTCTTCATTTATTTCAAGGCAGAATAGCGCAAGTGCTTTTGCGTGAGTGAAAGAATGATGAATGCAGGGCGGCTCGCCCGCGCTCCTTTGCATAAGTCCCGCGAAGAGCAATCCTTCGTGAGTGCATCTTCTTTGAAGTCTTAAATTTTCAAGAAGCGCCCTTGCTATGACGGGGCTTCTTTCGGCTATGTAAGCAAGTCCGCCCTGCATTCCGTCACTCGTTCTGCTGCCGAAATACGTCCACTTGTTCATTCTTGTTCCGAAGGAATTATCTATCGCACCGTCGGGCAAAACAAACTCAAGGTGATCAAGCACGCGAGCGGTGTAAAAGGCAAGCTTCTCTTCGTCTTCAAGAAGGTGTGCGTGCATAACGAGCAGGGGCAGACTCTCCTCCAAATTATAGCCCATATCTATCGAGTGACAGCCTTTTTTGCTTGCGCCGCTTTTATACTGTCCCTCTCCTATAAGAAGTCCCGCCTCGTCGAACAACACTCTTACGCGTCTCTCGTATTCACACGAAAGCTCAAGATGTTTTTCATCCTGCGTATATTTATAAGACATAGCGAGCATTGCCGCCATTCCCGCAAAATAATTTATATTCGTGCTTTTAACTTCGTTCGTGAAATAAGCGATAGATGCATATACAAGGCGCAAAAACGCGTTTTCCATCCGCTCCTTGATATCCGCCGATAAAAGATGCGAGAATCTTAAAAGCGTCTCTCCATATGAAAGCGCGGAGAAAACAGAGATGCCGCGCCACGTGCTTCCGACGTCGTTATAGTAAGAGCCGTCGGGTCTTAAAAGATTGTTTTCCGAATAATAAAAGACTCCCTCGGCGCATCTTTTGTATCGCTCGTCTTTAGTTTCTGAATAAAGGTACATAAGGGGCAGTACTAAATCTCCGCATCTGCCGTGTATGACCGAGCAAGCGGGGCAGAGTATACCGCCGTCAAGCTCTTTTCTTTTGTGAGTTACCCGCAGGCTTATAAGCTCGTCACACCACTCCTTAAGAAGTGAAAATGCCTCGTCCTTTACGCTCATACTTTTCTCTCCCGACCAAGGTTGTTATGTAAATCTATTTTATCATAAACGATATGAAAATACAAGATGCCTTTTATTTTTTCTTGCCCTCGGCACTTTTCAGCTTCATTTATGTTTGTCAACGGTGTGAGACCCAAAAATAAAAAAGATTTATTTTCGAAAAACGTGATAAAGGGTCAAAAATCGAGGTGAAAACGAACAAAAGGTGTCCGTTACCTTATGATATCTTTTAAGAATGAATTGTTCCATTCTTTTCGATAAGCAGATATTTCTGTCTTAATTCGCTTTAAACGGTTTCCGGGGCTTTCTGTGAGAATAATCGGAACATTATGCAATGCATCTGCCAAATCTTCAAAACGCTTATAGTTTTCATCTTTTAAGCAAACCAAGAGCTCTGCAAATCCTGTGGATAATATATGATAAGCAGTTTCTTCTTTGATAACCTTTTGCCCGTACGTGTATACATTGTTTGTTTTGATCCAAGCGAGCGGTTCAGTATCAAGATTATCTATTTCTGCTATCGAGCGACGAATTATATTGGATTCGATTAAATTATCCACTTGAGGCGATTCTAACAATGCTTTTATGGTTTTGGCTATCTTTTCGTTAAATGCATTTGATGGATCGTTTCGAAAAGATATCAGCACCGCATAAATATCATAAAAATCATAATTTAGTAATAACATTATAAATCACCTCCGCTAGAATTATATCATAATACTTACGATATGCAATTGCTTTCGCAATGGATAAAAAATTCTGATACAGTCCTTTGATTGAGCAAGACTGATAATCGGTTCTCGTATTCCATACATTCTGCCCACTATACGAGGCAAAACGGGAAACTGCTCCCATTCAATCGTATTGTTTTTACAGTGAATAATAGAATATCTGTTTGCGCGTTTGCGAGTAAAATATATCTCGTATTTTTTGTTATCATCTTCAAATTTTACAAGCCCTATTTTATCC
>JAFVTS010000016.1 GCA_017503105.1 Clostridia bacterium | reverse complement strand
TCCAGATAATATTGTAACATTTAGCGTAGATGTTGCTCTTAATGGTGATGCCCCAGCTTTAAAATCAAGACTCCGTTTACGTGCACAGCCGACACCCACGGCGGCATCAAATCTTTACTGTTCAAATCTTTTTAATTTTGATGCTGACGGAGCTGTAAGACTGGGAGATTCAGCGATTAAGCTCACAAAGTTATCAATGGATTTTACAACGCTCACAGTAAGCCTTGATACCAAAAGCGGTATACTTTATGCATTTGATAATGATGGTAATTTTTTAGCAAAAACCGAGCTGACGTTATCAAAGGATAGTAAAGTATTCACTTATAGCGAATATGTTAGTTATTGTAGCACATACATCATTGATTGGTATTCATCTCCAATAGAAGGTAATGGTGAATTAAGAATAGATAATATTATTGTTAGTGGTGGGTTTCCTGAAGGAGCTGTTCTTCCTGACGAAAGTGCACCTAATGCTATAGTTTACCGTGGCGTAGGTATTATGCCGTTTGGAACCAGGTATTATTATAACCCAAAGGAAACTACTCCCTTACCAGTTCTTGCTGACGAAACCGGAAAGGAATTTTATGGTTGGTATTCGGATTCAAATTTTGAATCACCCATATATGAAATACCTGCCGGTCAGACGGGACCTTTCTATGTTTATGCAAGATGGAAAAGCGAGTGGATCGAAGACTTTAATGAAATAATTGTAAATGCTTATACTAACGAGGATGGAACCGAGTATCAAAATGATACCGATAACGGCGTAAATTATAACGCAAATAAGAATAACAGTACTGTTATTAAAACTGTATTAGATGAAAACGGAGGTCAATATTTATATTGGTCTTCAAAAAAATATGCAAATATGCAGCCTACCGGAAAATTAGTAAACTTTATAGGTGATGATACCTCAGCAACTTTTCGTATGAAGCTTGCAACCGATAACGATACAGCTTCTTCTCAAATTGTAGTTAGACTTCAAGGTGCTTCATCAAGCGTAACATTTATTCTGTTTCAGACCAACGCTCAAGGACAAATACTATTAAATAATAATAAAAAATTCGTAATAGGAAATCTTTCAAATACATTTACCGAAATAATAGTATCTGTTGATTTTGCAAACGCGACACTTACCGCTTACAATACAGATGGTTCCGTGATAATTACAGAGAATGGTACCCAGGCTATCATCACTAATCTTGCTATACCTAAAGGTTCTACAGCGGAAAGCTTTCTTGACTTTAAAAATGAAATTTCTAGCGGATTTGTATTTTTAAATGCGTATGCGGATACAGAGAAAGAAACCGCACTTCGAGTTGATGATATAATTATCAACTCGGGATCGTATGTAATGAAAAAATTTACCGCCGATGCAACCGATATCGTTTACGATGGATTAGGTTCGGCTAATTTGCCTTTTGGTTCTCCGATGAATTATGATAGGGAGTTAGGTACTGATTTGCCGCAAAATGTAGAGTCCGGTACAGAACTTGAAATTTTCGCTGGATGGTTTTTAGATAAGGAGTTTACAAAGCCGATTACAAGAATAAAAGCCGGTACTCTTGGAGCGATTAAAGTTTATGCAAAATGGATTTCTTACACAGAAGCTCAAAATGCTATAATTTACAACGGAATAGAACTGAACGAGCTTCCTGAAGGAACGAATTATTATCATTCACCTATGGATAAGACAAGTCTTCCTCTGATTGCAGATAAGAACGGTATGGAATTCTGTGGTTGGTATACAGAATCTACTTTCCAAAATCAAATATATGAAGTTCCTGCCGGTTGTACATCTCAGTTTAATGTTTATGCTAGATGGAAAACTGAATGGATCGAAGATTTCGACGATGTAACAGTAGATGCTTATACTAATGCGGACGGAACGGACTATAAAAACGATAGTGATAACGGTATAAACTATTATGCTAATAAGAATTTTAGTACTGTCATCAAGACGGTAGATGACGGAAATGGCGGACAATATTTATTCTGGTCTTCAAAAAAATATGCAAATATGCAAGCTATCGGGAATTTAACAAACTTTATAGGTGATGATACCTCGGCAACTTTTCGTATTAAACTTGCAACCGTTGATGATAAAGTTCCATCGCAAATTGTTGTAAGACTCCAAGGCGCATCCTCAAACATAACATTTGTTCTGTTCCAAACCAATGTTCAAGGAAAGATTTTGTTGAATAATAACAAGAATTTCGTAATAGGAACTCTTTCCAATGAGTTTACGGAGTTTATAGTGACAGTAGATTTCTTTAATGCAACGCTTACAGCTTATAACACTGACGGTTCAGTAGTAATCACTGAAAGCGGTGTGCCTGCTATCATAACGGACCTTGCTATACCTAAAGGATCGACTGCTGAAAGTTTTCTTGATTTTAGGAATGAGATTTCAAGCGGTTTTGTGTTTATGAACGCATATGCCGACACGGTTAATGATACGGCACTTCGTGTAGATGACATTATAATTAATTCGGGATATTATAATATGAAGAGTTGTAATAAAGAAACCGGAGAGGGATAGTTTTTCGTAAGAAACTATTTGCAAATTTATAAGGAGATTTTATGGGAAGGATTGCAAATTTTGAAGAGAAAAACATAATAAACGTAGCTTATGAATGCGACGTGCTTGTTGTCGGAGGCGGTGTTGCGGGAATCGCGGCATCCCTTGCGGCGGCAAGAAGCGGAGCCAAGGTCATTTTGCTCGAAAAAGGATATATGCTCGGCGGTCTTGCAACCGCTGGGCTAGTAACTATATATTTACCCATTTGTGACGGCATGGGACGTCAGGTATCATTTGGACTTGCAGAGGAACTATTAAAACTTTCCATAAAACACGGAGTGGAATCGAGATATCCCGATGAGTGGTTGGATAGGAACGATAGCATTGAAGTTCGTGCGAAAGGAAAACGTTTCCAAGTACAGTTTAACGCGCAGCTTTTTGCTATTGATGCAGAAAAAGTCCTTCTTGATGCGGGAGTTAAAATTCTTTACGGCACTCTTGCGGCAAACGTGAAAATGGAAGAAGGCAAAATTACATATGTTGTCATTGAAAACAAGAGTGGCAGGCGCGCCGTAGAGGTTAGAAGTGTTGTTGACACTACCGGTGATGCTGACATATGTCACCTTGCGGGTGCAAAATGTACTACTCATTTTAATGGAAACATTCTAGCCGCTTGGTATTATGCTTTTGTTGAAGGAAAATATATTTTAAATATGGTCGGTTTTTCTGATGTACCTGAAGAGCAAAGAAAAAATGACGTCAAACACAAGTATTTGCTTGAACGTAAATTTGGAGGCATTGACGGAGAGGAAATTTCTGAGTTTATGCAGTTTTCGCACGAGTATACCTTGAAAGATTTTCTCTCAAAGTATGAAGGCAAAAACGTAGCGTTTCCTGTAACAATAGCAACTATACCCCAGTTAAGAATGACAAGAAAACTTGTCGGTGAATATGTGCTCGACGAGTTTGAGGTGCATAAACACTTTGAAAGCTCCATCGGTATGATTTCCGATTGGCGTAAGCGCGGACCTGTGTTTGAAATTCCGTTTGAAACGCTTTACGGTAAAGAAGTAAAAAATCTTATTACCGCCGGTAGATGTATTTCCGTTACCGACAATATGTGGGATATAACCAGAGCAATTCCGGATTGTGCTGTTACAGGCGAGGCGGCAGGAGTTGCCGCTGCAATGAGCGATGACTTTACTACTCTTGATATAAAGAAACTTCAGATGGAACTTGTGCGTCGCGGTGTAAAGCTTCACGAAAGTGATATTTAAGGCACTTGAGATATTAAAAAGATGAAAAGACTTTTATTTGTATTTGCAGGTCAATCCAATATGATGGGATCCGCAGTTTATCCTCCCGAATAAATTTTATTGATTCGTTTGAATATTTTACACAAACCTAAGCGTTTTTGCAATAACATAGACGTAAATATAGACGAGGTTGAAAATTTAAATAAATCATCGAACTTTTGAAAAAAAGAAAAATTTAAATTATGAGATATCTCTTGGGAATAGATTTCGGTGGCTGTGCGGCTAAGGCAACGCTTATAAATACCCTTGGCACAATAATTGCCGATAAAAGGCTCTGCCGCCGGATACGGTGTAAAGGATAACTTAGGGCGGGTAACAGAGCTTGCTGAGTGCTATGGCGCATCTATTGCTTCATTAAGAAGAATGACCGATTCCGCACTTATGACATACGAAAAACAAGTAGGGCTTACGGGCAGAACTGTTGCCCCGGTAGTTTATTTGGCAATAGGAATTTCGGGTGCTGTACATCATATAGCCGGAATGGAGGGCTCCGGTATCGTAATAGCCATAAACCCCGACAAAGATGCTCCGATCTTCGAATATGCTGATTACGGTATAGTTGAAGAGTTTTGATTAAATATCGTGAAAATGAATAACAACAAAAGCCACCGCAGGTTGAACGTTTTTACGAATGCGTTTCTTCCCACGGTGGCCGTTACTATTCGTTTTTGAAATTTAACTCGTCAAAATTGTAAATTACAGCTCGCAGGCACACCGTACACCTTAACGTACTTATCTCTTGCTCTGTAAACGCGGTTATAAATGCCGTGGTTGCTCATTCCAAGAAACTTCGATACTCTGTACGGGTTCATACCGCCCATGATCAATTTAAGCGTGTATTTCTCCTTCTCGGTCAAGCCGATTTTTAGCATTATTACGTTCACATCTGTTGAGCGTTCTTCGCTGGTGCTTTCGCTTTCAAAAGGCACGCTCATTTCTCTTAAATTCGGCTGGTCGAGATGGATAATGTTGCTTTCGTGTTTATGGTTTCCGTTTATGTACCTGAAGACCGCTTTGAAGCACATATCCCTAATAGTCAGTTCTTTTCCCTTGCTGTTTACGGCAAGTACCGTCCCAAGAGGCTGTCCCATATAATCGCATAAAAAGCACATTGCCTCGCTTGCAATATCGTAACCGTCACTAAACCTCTCATCAGCTCTTTTTTCGTAGAGGATATCGTGTATGAGTCCTGCGTGAAGTATAATTCCTCTCTCTCCGAAGCAATGCATAACTCTGCTTATCGCGCTGACGCCTATAAATTCTCCGAGCATCTTTAAGTTATCAGAAGTAATTACTACGTCATCAGCTAACGTGAGCTTGTGTTTTCTTATGTATCTTATAAAGTCATTCATCTTGCTTCTCCTTTCAATCTGCGAATTTGTACCAGATCTTGTATTCGTTTTCAACCTCAATGGTTTCAAGAGATACGTATCCGTTAGTCTTCTTTTCAACTTCAACCTCTTTGTACTCGGTGAAATAGCCTTTGAATTCGTTATCTTTGCCGACTACCTTGTGACAGTAGGTAACTGCTCCTTCAAATACTCTGATGTAAGGCTTTCCTTTCTGGCTCGTAGCAGCGATGAGTAAATCGTCATCAACTACGTATCCAAGACCTGTCATCTTTGGAATCTCGAATCTTCCTACTCTCTGAACTGAATAAACAACTTTTTTCATTTTTCTTTTCTCCTTAAATTTAATTTTTTGCCTTTCGGCACCGAACCCCATCGTAGCGTGGTTCGGTAAGAAGAAAACAAAAATGCTTGTAACGCTTGTATATGTCAACGGTCTTAAATTAGGAATAAAGCAAGGCTTGAAAATTTGTATCTTTGTAAAACAAAAAAGCCGGGTATTTCTACCCGACCTTTAACGAATGATATTTGATATGATATTAAAGATAAGTTTATAGAATTAAAACGGCTTCCATTTTATAAGCAAAATTTCAACTCCGACCGACCGTTTACATATACGAGAACTATGCTACGATCCTCCACCCGAAAGGCAAATAAATGTAAATTGCAAATATGGTCTGTTTGGGAGAATTTGAAGATCGTAAAAATATAATATACTGTTTTATTCTAACCGTTTATAAAAAGCACGTAAAGCTCTTTTAAAGAACCTTACGTGCTCTATTTTTTATTGTTTGCTATGGCGTCAGATTTCTCGCCTTATCATTATGCCAAAGAAATCCTTTGTAAAGAAAAATACGAACCCATCGTCTGAAAGGTTCGTATTATTCCTGTTTGGTGCGGACGACGGGACTTGAACCCACATGAATTGCTTCACTGGAACCTGAAACCAGCGCGTCTGCCAATTCCGCCACGTCCGCATATTAAAATTACGTCCTCTGTTTTTACACGGCGAGGACTGCCGAGGCGGAGCTTACGTTCGGTAAAACCTACATTCAGCTTTCTCCGCAAAACCGATGAACTCGGTTACTTAATTATATTACCATATTTTGAGCCTTTTGTCAATAGCTTTCACGCAAATATTTGCTGCAAAATAATTGTTGAACGTCTTGACAAACAGGGATATAAATGTTATAATAACAAGTGTAATATAACAAATGTTATACAAGGAGTAACGTATGCCGCCTAAGGCAAGATTGACGAAAACGGAAATAGTGAGTGCCGCTCTTGATATCGTTCGCGAGAGCGGGGAAAGCGCGCTTAACGCCCGTTCTTTGGCAGGGAAGCTTTCCTGCTCAACTCAACCCATATTTTCCAATTTTGAAAATATGGATGAATTAAAGGAAGAGGTGGAGCGTGCAGCGTACGGCTTATATCTTGAATATACGGAGCGTGAGATCGCGTCCGGAGAATACCCGTACTACAAATCCACGGGTATGGCGTATATACGCTTTGCGAAGGATGAGCCCGAGCTTTTCCGCCTGCTTTTTATGAGCTCGGGGCAGAGTTCGGTTCCGACTATGGCAGATTCCTATTTGGAGGAAAGCATAATTCCCGTGATAGCGAAGAATCTCGGAATATCAAAAGAAGAGGCGCGGACTTTTCACCTTGAAATGTGGATCTTCGTGCACGGAATAGCCACGATGTTCGCGACGTCTTACTGCGATATGGACTGGGGGCTTGTTTCTGAAATGACGAGTGACATGTATCTCGCTGCTTCCGAATATATAAGGAGAAAGAAAAATGATATGCAAGCTTAAAAATCTGGGGATTCAGCGTGTGATAGACGTCGACGGCAAGACCTTGGTGCCCGTCGCGTATATGAGCTACGCTCCGCTCCGTGAGAATTTTGATGCTATGCGCGAGCAGGGGATCCGACTTTTTATGTTTCCCGTTTACGCGGGCGACGAGGGGATAAATATGGAGAGCGGTCTCAGACCGTTTTGCGATAACTTCTTTAAGGGCTACGGAGAATACGATTTTTCCGCTGTGGACGAGGCTCTTTCACGCATCTTCCCGAGCGGAAACGAGGACGGTTACGTTATTCCGCGCGTTTGCCTTGAGCCCCCGATATGGTGGCAGAGGCTCCACCCGAGCGAGGTCTCCCGCGACTTCCGTGGGGAAGAGCAAAGAGAATCGTTTGCCTCGGAGCTTTGGAAGGCGGATATGACCGTCGCTCTTTACGCCCTTATAGATCATATCAACGCATCCGTGTACGCCGATCGTGTTATAGGGTATCACGTTGCCGCGGGCGGCACGGAGGAGTGGACGTATCAGTGCCGTTACGCACCGCAGTATTACGATTACAGCGAAGTTAATCTCAGGGCGTACCGCCGTTATCTTTCCAAGCGGTATCACGGCGTTTCCGAGCTTTCACGCTCGCACGGAATAAGTTATTCCTCGTGGGATGACGTAGTATTTCCGCATCCGTGTGAGCGCAGGTACTGCGAGAGCGGATATCTTCGCGACCCGAAAACCGAGCGCGCGGTTCTTGATTATTACGATTATCATAACGAAAGCGTTGCCGACGCCATACTTTATTTCTGCCGTAAGGTCAAGGAATATACGGGTGGTGAGCGTCTTGTCGGTGTCTTCTACGGCTACGTCTTTTCTATGCCGCAAAACTATAAAGGGCTTCACGCACTCGGCAAGGTCCTCGCCTCGCCTGACGTCGATTTCCTTTCTACCACGAACAGCGGTGTGGATTGGCACTTTGCCTCCGCCGTCAACAGCGCTATTCTTCACGGAAAAATGTGGATAAGTGAGGGCGACATACGCACCTGCAAGTCCTCGGGAATGGGTAAAAATCTCGCGCACGCGATGCCCGATAACGATTTTTACGATTCTCCCGTCTGGCGGGGACCCTCTGACGTAGAGGGGAGCGTGTATTCGCTCACGCGAGCCGCCGCGCGCATTGCCACGACGCCTACGGGCATCTGGTGGTTCGATATGTTCGGCGGTTGGTTCGACGACCCCGATATGCTCTCTGTTATAAAGCGGAGCATACACGTTCTTTCGGAGCAGAAATGCGATCTCTTTCCTACCGAGGTGGCGCTCGTCGTGGATGAAAGAGGGCATAAATATTCTTCTCTTGACGACAAAAAAATGCCGAGCGCCATCCGAGAATTGCTTGACAATATCGCGACGGCGGGATTCCCTTACGATAATTACCTTCTGTCCGATATTGCCAACCCTGATTTTGACCCCTCGCCTTACCGACTCGTTATTTTTATAGCGGCGTTTGATCCTACGGATGAGGAGCTTGACGCGATAGAGAGAAAGCTGAAGCGCGACGGCCGCGTTCTTCTTTTCCTCGGCGGCAGCGGTGCTTACAGCAAGTCGCTTACGGGATACTCGCTTCGCGTCAGCCGCGACGACAGAGCAAAGCGCGCGGAGTTTGAGGGCGAGGTCTATCCGAGCTTTCCTATTCCGTCGCCGACGGTGGAGAGGGAAGAGGGATACGTGCTCTCACGGTTTGAGGATGACGGTGCCGCCGTGCTTTGGAAACGCGAGGCGGGATATCACAGCATCCTTGCCCTGCCTTTGGCTCTGCCGAGTGCGCTTCTTCGTCATATCGCTCTTCTCTCGGGCGTGCATCTTTATAACCGAGCGGGTGACGTAGTATTCGCAGGAGGCGAATACGTCGGTATTCTTGCGACCGAGGAGGGGTACAGGCGCATCTGCTTGCCGATAGCAGACGCTGTGGCTCGGGATTTTCTCGGCGGCGAGAGCGTCAGCGTTAACGACAGATTTATTGATATGTATATGAAGAAGGGCGAGATGCGCTTGCTTCATATAGAAAAAACTAAACACGAAATTTTGGGGAATAAAAATGAAAATGATAGAAATTGAGGGACTGAATAAGTCCTTTGGCGACGTCCACGCGGTAAAAAATCTCAGCTTTTCCGTCGACGAGGGGGCTTTGTTTGCCTTTCTCGGCGTAAACGGCGCGGGAAAGTCAACGACTATTTCGATAATGTGCGGACTTTTATCAGCAGATTCGGGCAGCGTACGTATCGCGGGAATGACTATGTGCGACGAGGTAAGAGCGTCGATAGGTGTGGTTTATCAAAACAGCGCTCTTGACAAGGCTATGAGCGTCAGAGATAATCTTGAGAGCCGCGCGGCGCTTTACGGAATTTTCGGAAAGAAGTTTGAAGAGCGGCTCTCGGAGCTTGCCAAACTGCTTGATTTTTCCGATATTCTGTCAAGATCCGTAGGAAAGCTCTCGGGCGGTCAGCGCAGACGCGTGGATATAGCGAGGGCGCTCTTCCACAAGCCCCGTCTTCTCATCTTGGACGAGCCCACGACGGGACTCGATCCGCAGACGCGGCATTTGCTTTGGACTGTAATATCGGAGCTCAGAAGAAGGGAGAATATCACCGTCCTTCTGACTACGCACTATATGGAGGAGGCGGCAGACGCAGACTCCGTGCTCATAATAGACAAGGGTGAAGCCGTGGCGCTCGGAACGCCCATTGAGCTTAAAAATCGCTACACGGGTGACTACATAAACCTGTATTCCGCTACCGAGGATGATGTAAAACGCCTCGGATGCAAGTACGAATCTACCGCTTTCGGGTACAGACTGAGCGTTCCCGACACGGCGGCGGCAACGGCGCTCATATGCTCGAACCCTACGCTGTTCGCAGACTACGAGATAATAAAAGGGAAGATGGATGACGTTTTCCTTGCCGTGACGGGCAGAAGCCTTGTCGGAGGTGATGAAAGATGAAAAAGACCTTGATTTTGCTCAAAAGAAATATTAAACTGTTTTTTAAGGATAAGGCTCTGTTCTTTACGTCCTTGATAACTCCGCTCATTCTTCTCGTGCTTTATTCCACCTTCCTTGGCAACGTATACCGTGACAGCTTCGTGGCGATGCTTGAGGGAACGCCCGCGACGGATGCGGTGATAGACGGACTCGTCGGTGCTCAGCTCGTTTCGTCGCTCCTGGCTGTAAGCTGCGTAACGGTAGCGTTCTGCTCAAATATGCTAATGGTGCAGGACAAGATCTCGGGGGCTTACAGCGATTTTCGCATAACTCCCGTGCGTCCGTGGGAGCTTGCCGTGTCGTACTTTGCTGCATCTGCTTTTTCGACGCTGATAATAGCTCTGTTTGCTGCGGGGCTCGGATTTATATATATGGGCGTCACAGGTTGGTATCTTTCCGTAGCGGACGCGCTTCTGATCGTGCTTGACGTCTTCATACTTACCGTGTTCGGTACGGGGCTTTCTTCCATCGTCAACTCGTTCCTGACGTCACAGGGGCAAATATCCGCAGTCGGCAGCATCGTGAGCTCTTGTTACGGCTTCATTTGCGGAGCTTATATGCCGATCTCGCAGTTCAGCGAAGGACTTGCCGACGTGCTTTCCTTCTCTCCCGGTACGTACGCGACGAGTATTTTAAGAAATCACGCTATGCGCGGTGCCGTCGAAGAGCTTGGCGCCCTCGGTGTGCCCGAATTTAATACGGATATAGTTCGCGAAGCGACGGATATGAGCATAGATTTCTTCGGTACGAACGTCCCCGAATGGGCAATGCTCGTCGTAATTTCCGCCTCGGCGGCGGTTTCTTGCGCTGTTTATATACTGATATGCGTGCTGAGAGGGAAGAAAAATAGAAGAGCTTAAATTTAACACGCATACCTATATGCGAACAAAAATGTCAATTTTAATTTACAAAAAAAGAGGGGCGCGAGCCCCTCTTTTTTTGACTGCGCCTATGCAAATGTTAAAACTTTATCGATTTTGTGGGAATAATAGAATTTAAAGCCGTATCTGGCGTAAAATTTCGTATAAATGTGAGAAAATTTCGGAAAGTGAAGTTTTTCACTCAAAACGCTTGAAAAGAACGCGCAAAAGTGGTATACTTATATTTATATAAAAGCTTACTTTTAAAAAGGAGAATCCTTTCCTATGTATAGAATAAGGGCTAAGCGTCAGTTGAACCCAAGCGTTACTATGATGGATATAGAGGCGCCGCTCGTGGCAAAAAAAGCCGAGCCCGGGCAATTTATTATTCTGAGGGTCGACGAGGACGGTGAGCGTATACCGCTGACCGTCGCGGGCTATGACAGAGATGCGGGCACGGTAAAGATCATATTCCAGATCGTCGGCGCGACTACCGCAAAGCTCGGCGCCAAGGAAGAGGGAGAATATATAAGCGATTTTGCGGGGCCTCTCGGAGTGCCCACTCACACGGACGGAATCAAGAAGGTCTGCATTGTCGGCGGAGGTGTCGGGTGCGCGATAGCGCTTCCCGTGGCTCAAAAATTCCGCGAGCTTGGGTGTGAGGTAACGAGCATTATCGGATTCAGAAATAAAGATCTTCTCATCCTTGAGGATGAATTCCGCAAAGCGTCGGACACGCTTCATATAATGACCGACGACGGCTCTTACGGCAGAGAGGGAAACGTGTGTCTTCCTCTCTCCGAAATGCTCTCGGCAGGAAAGAGCTTTGACAAGGTCATAACGATAGGACCGCTTATAATGATGAAGTTCGTAGTGGAGGCTGTGCGGCCCTACGCAATTCCTTGTGACGTATCTATGAATCCTATTATGATAGACGGAACGGGTATGTGTGGCGGATGTCGCCTGACGCTCGTGCGCGACGGCAAGAGAATAACGAAATTCGCTTGCGTTGACGGCCCTGATTTCAACGGTTATGAGGTCGATTTTGACGAGGCAATGTTCAGAGGTACTATGTATAAGGACTTCGAGCGTCACGCTTATGACGAGGCGTGTAATCTTTTTAAGAAGCAGAAAAGGGGCAAGTAATGGCAAAAGCAAATATGAATCCGAGAAGAAATCCTATGCCCGCGCAGGATCCCGCCGCTCGCGCCCGAAACTTTTTCGAGGTTGCGACGGGATATACGGAAGAGATGGCAACAGACGAGGCGCTTCGCTGTCTTGGATGTAAAAATATGCCCTGCGTGTCGGGGTGTCCCGTAAATATCCGCATTTCCGATTTTATCGCGAAGGTAAAAGAGGGGGATTTCGAGGCGGCGTATCAGATAATAAGTCAGACGTCCTCTCTCCCTGCCGTTTGCGGAAGAGTGTGTCCGCAGGAAACGCAGTGCGAATCTAAGTGCGTGAGAGGTATAAAGGGTGAGTCCGTCGGTATAGGCAGGCTTGAGCGCTTCGTCGCGGATTGGCATAACGCTCATTCCGACGCTGTGCCCGTTACCGCGCCCAAAAACGGCAAGCGCGTCGCCGTCGTCGGCTCGGGACCCTCGGGCTTGACCTGCGCGGGTGACCTTGCCAAGCTCGGCTATTCCGTCAGCGTTTTCGAGGCTCTTCACACGGCGGGCGGCGTGCTCGTTTACGGTATACCCGAATTCCGACTTCCTAAGGATATCGTGAAAAAAGAGGTCGATAATCTTAAGGCTATGGGCGTTGAGATAGTAACGAACGTCATAATCGGAAAAACTCTCACGGTCGACGAGCTTTTTGATATGGGCTTTATGGCTGTTTTCATCGGCTCGGGGGCGGGACTTCCGAACTTTATGGGTATCCCGGGAGAATCATATAAGGGCGTTTACTCGGCTAATGAATTTTTAACGAGAAGCAATCTTATGAAGGCTTATCGCGAGGATTCCGACACTCCTGTAATGAAGGGCGGAAGAGTTGCCGTCGTCGGTGGCGGAAACGTCGCGATGGATGCCGCGAGAACGGCGCTCAGACTCGGAGCGGAAAAGGTGTATGTGATCTACCGCCGCTCTATGGAAGAGCTTCCCGCAAGGCGCGAGGAGGTTGAGCACGCGATGGAGGAGGGAATAGACTTCCGTCTTCTCAACAATCCCGTAGAAATACTCGGATATGAAAATCCCGACGACAGGCGCGACCCGAGAAACGGCTTCGTAACGGGGATCAAGTGTGTCAAGATGGAGCTCGGCGAGCCCGACGAGCGCGGCAGACGCCGCCCGAAAGAGATCGAGGGGAGCGAATTCGTCCTCGACGTCGACACCGTAATAATGTCGATAGGCACGTCACCGAATCCGCTGATAAAATCTACTACCGCAGGGCTTGACGTTAACGCGCGCGGCGGAATTATAGTGGAGGAGAACGGCGCTACCACGAAAGAGGGCGTTTTTGCGGGCGGTGACGCTGTGACGGGCGCCGCTACCGTAATTTCCGCAATGGGCGCAGGTAAGGTCGCCGCAAAGGCGATAGACGAATATCTTTCGAATAAATAAACGGTTTTGATAAAACGAAAACAGGCTGAGTCGGGAGCTGCTATAAAGCTTTTTGACTCAGTCTGTTTTTTATGGATCTACTTGCGTCCGAATATCTTCTTGATAGAAAAGTATAATAGCATTCCAAGCACCAACGCCGATAAAAGCTCTCCCGCACCGACCGTAAGCATCATAAAGGGCAGAGCATCGGGAGCTCCGTAGGCGTATCTTAAAACGAACGGGATGATAAGGGTGTTTGATATGACCGTCGGAAGGGGGATGATAAACGCAAGGAGCCGACTTTTATTGGCAAGCCTTGCAAAAAGCCGCGCGCCGACAGCTCCGAGGAACGTGGCAAGCGCTCCGAAAACGACGTCCCAGGGCGCGCACCCCGTGACGAGGTTTGAGATGAGGCATCCGATCGTAAGACCCGGAACGGCCTCGGGCAAGAAAGCCGGCAGCACGCAAAGAGCTTCGGAAAGCCTTAACTGAACGACCCCCGACGCAAGCCCGAAAACGTGCGAAAGGTAGGTAAGGGTGACGTAAATTGCCGCTATGACGGCACCCCGTGTTAAAAACAGGGCGTTGCTCTTTCTTTTCATTTTTTTGTTTTCTCCCGTAGTTTTGTTTTTTCGCGGCGTATATCCGCTCGGTGAGGATGGTTTCGAACTCACCGCAAAATATTTTATCACAAAAGAAAATAAAAAGCAAGAGCTTTTTTAAAACGTAAACGATTTATTTTTAACAGAACTTACCTGTGGCAAAATTTCAAGATCTATGGTATACTGTATAAGAAAGGCAGGTAGTTCTTTTGGAGTTCTTAACGGTTGGAAATTCGAAGATAAAAATAATGCTCACGTCTGATGAAGCGGCGGCGCGCGGTCTTGACGGCGATAAAATGGATTATGAGGATCCCGAGGTGAGGCGCAGCTTCCGAAAAATACTCGACGAGGCAAGGGAAAAGGTCGGGTTTGATATAGGAAAGGAAAAAGTGTTGATCCAGTTCTATCCATCGCGGGATGGGGGAATGGAGCTCTTCGTCACGAAGCTTGGAATAATATCGAAGGAGGCGGCGAATATGATCTCTCGCTCGGAGCGCGTTGCCGTGCTATCGGCAAAGCGGGTGTACTACATATTCGACACGCTTGAAGACCTTATCGGAGCTGTCAGATGCGTTCCTCCCGGTGAGATCGAGGAGAGCAGCGTTCACCTACTCGAGGACGGTGCTTACTGTCTTTCGTTTTGTGAGCGTGAGCAAAGATGCGTCCTTTCAAAGCTCTCGCGCATACTCGAATTCGGAAGGCGCATAAACGATCTTACCGCCACGGCACTTATTGAACACGCGTCGCTCCTTCGCTCGGGTGACGCCGTCGAGGTTTTTTCAAGGCTCTGATATAAACGTCCGCAGAGGCGATAAGCCACTGCGGACGAAATTTTAGTTCTTTTTATATAAACGGGGGAAGGGGATATGCCCCTTCGCGGGGATCTTGCCTGCAAGGACCTCAATGGCGAAGGTTTGCGAGTGAGGAGCCGTGAAGCCGAAGATCTTTCTCGGAACGTGCATAAGCGGCTCAAGTGCTAACGGGTTGCCGAAGTGCACGAGGGCGGAGAGCTTCTTCGAAATGATGAGAGCGTTGATAAGCGCCTCAAGTCTTCTTGTCATACAGTCCGTTCCGTAGTACGCCGACGTTGCGCAGAAGCTGACGAACACGACCTCGTCGTATTTCGTTGCGGCCGCGAGAATGCGGTCGTTTTCCAACCCGGTCGGATACTCACGGATGTATTGTATCTCCGAAGTCGGGAAATTCTCTTTTATCGCGGCGGTAACTCTTTTGGGGTTGTAGAAATCTTTAAGTGATATTTCCTCGGCTGACGCCTCTTCGCTGTAATCCTGCGCGGTTGTAACGACGAACAGGCGCGGCTTTTGCGGATCGGGAAGTGCTGCGGCGAGCCCTTCGTCACATTCCGAGGCAATGCAGTCACGCGTGATGTCAAGAAGCGCTTTCTCGGGATCGGCGGGGCAGGGATAGGGATTCTCGGGAACTGCCGCGCAGAACTCTTCAAGCTTCATAACGCGTCTTACTGCCTCGTTAAGTCTTTCATCGGAGATCTTGCCCGCCCTATACGCGTCAAGCATCATTTTGTAAGCCTCTTTTGTTGGGGTGCGGTAGTTGATGAGAACAACGTCGATCCCTGCGTTGAGCGCGGTGACGTAAGCGTCAGCCTCTCCGTATTTCTGAAGAATAGCCATCATTGCAAAGCTGTCGGTGTACATAACGCCGTCAAAGCCTTGTTCTCTTATAATGTCGATGACCTTCTTCGACATAGATGAGGGATAATCGGGATCGATATTTCCAAGGACCTTGTGTCCGACCATTATAGCGGGAAGAAGCCCTTCCTTATCAAGCTCGGTATAAGGAACAAGGTCGAAATTCAAAAGTTCTTCTTTTGTTTCCGCTCCGATGAACTCAGCCATATGCGTGTCAATATTGCCGCTGTCACCGCCCGGGTAATGCTTTCCCGTGCCTTGGAAATTATACGATTTAAATACCTTGAGTATCTCACGGGCAATATTCGTAGTATCGGAGGGGTTGTCACTCAGAGTTCTCGGAACCTTGCAGGGTCCGTTTTGATGAAGTATATCGACAATGGGACTCCAGCAACCACTGTAACCGAGCTCCTTTGCTTCCTTTGCCGTAATAGCGGCAAAATTACGTGCGTGCTCGGCGTTTCCTGTCGCGGAAAGGGATATGAGCGGAATTTTCGGAAGGGGCGAGGACGGAACGCCGCGCTCCATATCGTTTACAATAAGAAGAGGATAATCTGCCGCCTCGCGGAACGTTTTTATAAGCTCGCGAGTGTTTTCATTGAACGGTATTTGCAAAACTCCGGCAGCTTGATTTTTTACAAGCTCAAGGGTGAAATCAATGTCATCCTGATTCTTGAATCTGCGAAAACAAAGTACGCGCCCTATCTTTTGCTCGGGGGTCATTCGTTCGAGTGTAAGCATATTGCTCCTCCTTGATTTGTACTGTATCACTATTCTATCAAACATTTTCCGGAAAATCAAGTACAATATTGATAAATGCTTTAATCATATTGATATAAATGATATGGAACTTTTGAAAAATAAAAAGGAAGCCAAGCAGCTTCCTTTATAGATAATTACTGTTGAAGGTTTATAATAAACCACAGGAATATGTATCCGAGGATAAGCACGGGGCTTGCCATAAGGAAAATGAGTATTCCCGTCGTTACCTTATCGAATATTGCGGCACGCTTTTTCTTTTTCTCGTGCTCGATCTCGAATATCTGTTCTTCCGTAAGACCTTCGTATTTATTTTTCTTTTCCATTCTTTCGCTCCCTTTCGGTGTAAACCTAAAGATACTATTATGATAATTATATTGTACCACACATCTTTTAACAAGTCAATATGATTTTTGAAGAAAAAAATATTTTTTTCGAGAAATGTTGAAAAAATATCGCCGCTATGATAAAATAAAAGGGAAAAATAATAAAGAGGTCCGCTATAATGAAGGATAATATAGAGATAGAAAAGAAATTTGTGATAAGGATGCCCGATTTCAACCTGCTCCGCACTCTTCCCGAATATTCCGAGAGTGAGATAGTGCAGGTGTATCTGCAAAGCCCCGGGGGCGTTACTCGCAGAATAAGGAAGAGGACGTTCGGCAATGTCAGCGCATATACGAAAACGGAAAAGATAAGAATTGACGGAATGTCTGCCGTGGAGAGAGAAGAGGAGATAACGCCCGCTCGCTTTAACGAGTTGATGAATGAAAAACGTGAAAACAGCCGCCCCGTAATAAAGCGCAGAATAACCTTTTCTTTCGGAGAGAGGCTCTTTGAGGTGGACGTTTATCCCGAGTGGGAGAGAAGCTGCATAATGGAGGTCGAGCTTCCGTCGAGGGATACCGTTTTTGAAATGCCGCCGTTTATAGAGCTCGTGCGTGACGTAACGGGTGACGGTGCTTATTCAAACTCCGCAATGTCCGCGATGTTTCCGAAGGAGCTTATATAAAAATGGCACGGATGCCTCACACCGAGGCACCCGTGTTAATTTATTTATGGTATTTCTTTCCCGCTATTATCGTAAAGGAGCGGTATACCG
The DNA here is from genome assembly GCA_017503105.1 of Clostridia bacterium. Taxonomy (GTDB): domain Bacteria; phylum Bacillota; class Clostridia; order Oscillospirales; family CAG-272; genus UBA1740. The sequence goes on along the minus strand of JAFVTS010000016.1, from coordinate 28,770 downwards.
CTTCACACAGAAGCGGACGCATAAGCTGATGAGGGAAGGTCAGCTTCGATACCGAAAGACGCACGTCGCACGCCGCCTTTACCTTTTCCGAAAGACCGTGAGACGAGCCTATGATGAAAGCTATTCTTCCGCTCTTGTCAAGACCTTTGCCGATAAGCGCGGCGAGCCCCTCGGAGTCGTATTGAGTGCCCTCGACGCAAAGAGCTATTTTAAAAGCGTCCTTATGGACGGAGTAGAGTATTTTTTCGCCCTCCGCTGCGAGCGCGCGGGAGATCTCGCTCTTGTCGTCCTCGTTCGCAATGCGCTCTTCTTTGATTTCCGTTTCGTCCACTTTTGCGTATTGAGCTATTCTTTTTTTGTATTCCGAAACGGCATCCTTAAGATATTTTTCTTTAAGATTGCCAACCGTTATAAAGCTTACGTTTGCCATTATCTGATCCTCGAGAGCTTTTTAAGTCCGCTCTTTAAAGCCTCCGCTAAAGCGGTAACGTCCTCGGCAGTATTGCCGTGCGAGAAGCTTATGCGGATCGACGTGTCAGCCTCTTCGGCGCTTCTTCCGTACGCTATCAGGGCTGAGGACGTGTGAGCCCCGTTTGAAGAGCAGGCAGAGCCGCTTGAGACGTATATACCGAGGGATGAAAGATAGTGCAGCATCGTTTCGCTCTTTATCCTCGGAAGAGTTATGTTAAGAATATGAGGGGCGTGGCACTCGGGTTTTGTAACGGATATTTCGGAAAGCTCAGGGGCGCTCTCAATGATTTTTATAAGCTGAGCTCTCAGAGAATCCATATACTCGCGCCGGAGAGAAACGTTCGGCTTTGCCACCCTTACGGCTTCGGCAAACGCGCCTATCGCGGGCACGTTTTCCGTTCCTGAGCGAAGCCCCGACTCCTGTCCGCCGCCAAGCACGAGCGGAGAAATGCCGCGCTCTTTGAAAACTCTGCTTCCGATAACGAGCGCTCCGACGCCCTTCGGGCCCTCTATCTTGTGGGACGAGAGCGTTATCATATCAGCTCCGAGCGACGCTTTCGTGAACGGGATCTTCATATAAGATTGCGTAGCGTCTACGTGAAGATACGCCTCGGGCGCCTTTGCTTTTATTATCTCGCTTATCTTTTTTACGTCGTAAAGAGCACCCGTTTCGTTATTGACCATCATAGCGCTGACGAGCACCGTGTCGGGCGTTATTTCCGAAATGAGGGCACCCGTGTCAAGTTTTCCGCCCACGGTGGGAATAGTAACGACCTTGAAGCCCTCTTTTTTTAAAGCTTCAAGCGGGGCAGACACGGACGCGTGCTCACCGTCCGTAGTGATTATCTTAGCGCGTCCTTTATAGCGCTCCTTGGAGTGCGCGCGTCCGATAATGGCAAGATTGTTTGCCTCAGTGCCCGATGAGGTAAAAACGACTTCCGCATCCTTGGCACCGACGGAATCAAGCACCGTTTTTTTAGCGTCCGAGATTATTTTTTCCGCCTCGAAGCCGAGCGCGTGAAGAGAAGAGGGGTTGCCAAAGTTGCCCCTCGATATTTCTACGTACTTTGCAAGCGCCGCCTCGCAGATTCTGGTCGTCGCGCTGTTGTCAAGATAAATTTCTCTTTTGCTTTCCGTCATTTGAATTCTACTTTGCTTAGTATTTTATCGCACAGCGCCTTGTCGTAGGTTTCGACAGGTGCCTGATACGTGTATATATAATAGTCGAGGCTGAAGGTGTCGGCGATCCCTATAATAACCATATAGCTACGGTACGTTTTCCCCGCGTAATTATATTCGTATTCGTAATATCTTCCGCCGTTTGCTCCGTTTATATTATCGAGAAGATTTGGGAATATATCTCTTCCGTTTTCATCTTTGCCCTTGCTCTTGTATTCCGAGAGGACTTTTATTTCTCCGAAGCTCTTCTCAAAGTTCGTTTTAAGTCCTTCCCAATACTCGTTTATTCCGAACTGAGTATCCGTTGGGATCGAGTCGAGTATGAGCTCTGAGAGCGAAACCGTTGCTCCCCCTCCGAGATCTCTGTGCACGAGTGAAGAGGACGCTATGGGCAGACTGTCCTTCGGCGCATAGAAGTCGAAGTCGCAAAGCTCAGGGTCCGAAACGAGCACGAAGTCACCCGTCGAGCCCGCGACCGCCTCGGGAGCCTTTGCGGGCGCGTCTTTTTCAAATACAAAGCTCGTTATTATCTCGTTTACCTTTTCAAGATAGATATCGTAATGCGTTTTAGCGTCTGTGGAATACTGCGGAACGCTGTTTTGAGAGTTGTATTGGAATATGTAAAGTCTGCCGCCTCGCTCTATAAGTATCTGCATCGCGCGGTAACGTATCGCTCCGCCGTTCTGCGGATAATCGTAAGTGTATACGAATTTGTATGCGTTCTGTTCGTTTCCGAAAGCGCATTTTTCCGCGTCTACCGTGAGCTTTCTTGACTTCATATAGTCAAGATTGTCCATTCTTTCTTTGAAATATTTGCGCATCTCGTCGGCGTCCATACCGTCTTTTCCGTAATCGGGAATGCTTGCCTCGCCGAATGCGACGGACGTGTTGTTTACCGCAGAAACGTAAGCGCAGTCAAATTCGCCGTAGGACGATACTACCCATTCCTCGGGAACAAAAAATTTGTAGCCAAGACCGTCGCCGCCTCCGGCGAGCTGCATTCCCTCGGGCGCGTCTGCACCGCCGCACGAGGAAAGCCCTATTGCAAAAGCAGCTATTATAAGTGTTAAGAAAAGCTTAAACGTTTTTTTCATTTACCGATCCTCTCAGCCGCAAAGGCGGCAGATTTATTTATATACTTCCAAAATTGATTTTAAAAATTCGCGTCCGCGCTCTTCAAAGTTCGAAAATCTGTCAAAGCTCGTTGATGCGGGCGACAGCACCGTATCACAGCCGATGCTCCGAGCGACGGTTACAGCCTCAATATAATTATCCGCAAAGAACACGGGGCAGGGAATGCGCTTTTCCGAAATAAACTCGGCAAGCCTTTCCGCGTTTTCTCCGCACAGTATTACAGCTACCGCGCAGCAGGGAAGAGCCTCGGCAAGCGGCGCGTAATCGAGCCCCTTGTCCTTGCCGCCCAAGATTACGGTGACGGGCCTGTCAAAGGCCGCGAGCGTTGCGCGTGTTCTCTCGGGCGATGAGTCTATCGACGAGTCGTAATAACGCACGCCGTCTTTTTCATAAACCGTTTTACACCTGTGCTCAAGCCCCGTAAATGACGACAAAGCGCATCGCAGGTCAGCCACGGAACAAAAACCGTCCGTCATACATATTGCAGCGAGCGCGTTTTTGACGTTATGAATACCGACGAGTGGGATTTTTTCGCGCTCGATAACGGGCTCTCCGTTTTTTAAAAGAACACCGTTCTCAAGAGTGCAATATACCTCTGCCTTGATTTCTTTTTTGAGCTCTCGGAACGGGGTACTTACCGAAAACAGGGCGTATGCGCCAAACTCGTTTATGAGCTCTCTTGAATTTTGGCAGTCGAAAGAAAATACCCTTTCTTGCCCGTTTTTTAGAACGTTTTTCTTTGATTCCTTATATTCTTCAAAGTCCTTGTGCCAATTCAGATGGTTTGGTGTGATATTGGTTATCAGCGCCCGTCTTGAACGTGGCTTTGCATATCTCAGCATAAAGCTCGAAAGCTCCGTCACGAAATACGCGCCCCGCTTTTCCGATAGGGGAGATAGCGGAAGACCGAAATTCCCGCAAACGTAGGCTTCTTTTCCCGAGGTCGAAAAAATGCGTCCTATGAGAGCGGAGGTCGTGCTTTTTCCGTCTGAGCCCGTTACGGCAAAGACGTTCTCGGGCTTTTCGGAAAAGAACAGCTCCATATCCGAGCAGGCAACGGCTCCGCGTAAAAAAAGCCTTTTTACGCACTCGCGCTCCCGCCTTACCGAAGGAGAGATGAAAATTATATCCTCCGAGGGCTCGTCAAAGCATTTGCCGCCGAGCAACAGTTCCGCGCCCGTGACGGGGAACGGCAGCTCTTCGCGCTCGTCGCGTATCACCGCCTTGAAGGAACAGAGCTTTGAAAGATGATCAAAAAGCGCTCGGTTTGACTTCCCGAATCCTAAAAATCCTATTCTTTTCGCGTCCTTTAAAGCATCAAAGACAAAAGACGTGGCATTATCCTCCCGAAAACTGTACTATTTTATTATACTATGTTTTTAATATTTTGCAAGCGTTTTTTTAAAAATTTACAAAAAATTAAGCATAAAAGAAGCGAAGGCGCTCTTTCTTGGGCGTCCTCGCTTCTTCGGTTTTATTCCTCTTCGAATATGTGCCGCACCATACGCGCGATCTCTTCGGTGTGGAGCCATTTGCCGCTTTCGCCGTAAAGCATATGGCGCGCAAGATCGCCCGAGCCGCACCAGGTCGTAAGGAGTATTCCCGCTATGTGACCCTTGTCGTGCTCTATCGCGTACTTTATGAATTGGTCGGTATTAGCGCGTACACGCCAAGGGCTTATGAGCATTTCGAAGCCCTTCTCGTGATAAATATCGACCGAGGGGTAGACCGTGGGCGTTTTTTCATAATGCCAGTCGCAGATGAGAATGTCCTTAGGAACGGTGTCTATGGCGGGGTCCGTGCCGTTTGCGGAGGACTCGTATTCCTGATAACCCGTCTTTGCCGAATTTAAGAATCTGTCGCCCCAGATGAGCATTCTCGCGCCTCTTGAGGCAAGGTGATCGTGCACCGCCGTGACCCAATCCCCGAAGAGCTTCGCGTTTGAATACTTCTTGCACTCGGGGCAAAGACCTATGTTAAGCACCTCGTCGCATCCTATGTGCATAGCGTCAGCCTCAAAGACCTCAAGAAGCTCGTCTATAAGGTCGAAGAGAATGATCTTGACGAGGGGATTCGTCAGACAAATGCTTCTCGAATAATACGCGGGCTCGTCGGGCTGCTCGTCAAGATCGGGATAAGCTCTCAAAAGACCGTCTCGGATGTCGTTTATCTTCTCGTGATGACCGTGTAGGATACCGTCGGTCGGCGTGTTCGGAAGCCCCGACTGATGACCGTGGAGGTTCATTTTCGGAATAAGTCTTATGCCGTTTTTCTTGCATACCGCCACGAGTTTTTTAACGTCCGCTTCCGAGAGGGGATCGTATCCCATACACTCGGGATGCTTTTTGAATTGATAACGGTAGCGTATCTGGAGCGCTATGGTGTTACAGCCGTTCGGCGCAAGATATTCGTCGATGAATTTTACGACGTTATCGACCTCCTCGGTGAGGGGAGCTGTGAGCACGATGCCTTTAGTTTTCCAAGGTAGCTTCATTGTTTTTCCTTCTTTCGTTGTATTTTATAAAAGTGCGATGATCGTAATAGCTATACATCCGATGCCAAAGCCTACGAGCTTCTTTGTGCTCAGAGTTTCGCGGAAGATGAATTTTCCCGCAAGACCGGTAATTATTATCGAGCCGATAGAGTATGTCGGGAATTGCACGACGGCAGGTATCTTTCCCGCAAGGTGCAGGTTAAGAATATTGAGAACCCCTACGCAAACGCCGCCGAGCAAGAGAAATATCACGGTGGCGAGAGCTGAGCTTTTTGCAGATTCCCGCTCCGAAGTGCCGCCCCGTGTTAAAAAACAAGCTATAAATGAGAATATCGACGAGAAGAACAAAGCCCAGAAGAGGAAGGGCATAAGCTCCGTTTTGTATTCGGATGCCTGATGTATTTTCTGTATAACGGCGTTCGTGCCCGAGCCGAGCATTGCGAGCGCCGAGAATATGAGCCAAGGAAATGAGATCTTCTCACCTTTTTTCGGCGAGATTATAAGCACCATAGAAACTATAAGGATTCCAAGCCCCGTTATTTGAAATGCGGATATGCTCTCGCTTAGGAAGATGGATCCGTAAAATATTGGTATCAGAAATCCGCAGGAATAAATAAGCATAGTGAGTGACACGGAGCCGAAATTCATCGCCAAGATCTCCGTCGTCTGCGTGAAAAGCAAGAAGAACGCGAAAGCAAGGGCAAGCAAGAATGAATACCTTGACAGTCCCGCTATCTCGCCAAGCCTTGAAGAAAGGGAGATGAGGATAACTAACGAAGCCGTGAAAAAGATGACCCCGTTATACAAAAACATTCTTTTTTTATTCTCTGTGTCGCTGCCTATTTTTTTGCACATAATTCCCTTTGCCGCTGCGGCAAGGGTGGATAAAAGTAAAAGCAAATAATTCATAGCGCCTCTCCTTTAAGATTATTATAAATGAAAGCGAGCGGAATGAATATACAATTTCACTACAAAAATATAAGAAATCTCTACTGTAAAAGAAAAACATTTTCTGCGCTTATTTGAAATAACGTATTAAAAATATTAGATGCCGCGTTCTTTCGGTCTATAAAGCTTGACAAAATAAATGTATTTATGCTATACTTTATTAGCTTCAATATCCTATTTGAATCTTGACTGTTTTGACCGAAAAAGGGGAATAAGTATGAAGAATAAATTTTTGCCGAAGGCTCTTGACGGCAGGGGAGGGAGCAGGGCTTGCCTCGACGTCGGCATCGGCGCCTGCGCGACCGAGCCGCATTTTCACGATTGTGCGGAAATAATTTATATAAGGAAGGGCTCGGCGAGGGTCTTTTATGACTGCGTGTGGCTCGACGTGAAGGAGTCCGAGGCTCTGCTCGTTCCCGAGGGGTGCATTCACTGCACTCTCTGTGACAGGTCTGATTCCGAGCGCGTGGTTATAGGCTTTTACGATACGCTCGTCGCGGACCGGGAGTGCGAGGAATATTTCTCGCTCCTTCCTTTTTTAAACGCTAAATTTAACACGGGGTGCATCGTTTCGGCTAAAGACCGCCCACGTCTTGCAAGCTTGATGAACGAACTTTTCGATATGCGAAATGCGCCCGACGACGGTGCGCCCCTCAGACTTTATTCAAGAGTGATAGAGGTGCTTTCGGAATTTCTTGCGGAGTGGAAAAAGCGCGGCTACCGTTCGTCCGTTTCGCACAATAAGACCGTGAGCGAGATAAAAAAATACATAGAGAGCAACTCGGCGTCGCATATTACCGCGTCGGAAGTTGCCCGTGAAATGAATATAAGCTACAGCTATATGGCGCGTCTGCTTTCCGAGCATCTTGGCGTAGGCTTTTGCGATCTGCTCTTGTCCGCGAGGATAGATATGGCAAAAAAAACGCTCACCTCCTCGGAGATGAGCGTTACGGATATTGGCTTTGAATGCGGATTCCCTTCAACGAGCTCTTTTATCGGGAGCTTCAAAAAAGCAACGGGCAAAACCCCGCTCGAATACAGAAGATCCGTTAGAAAATAGCAATTAAATGACTGAGCTTGTAAGCCGGGTTCTGTACATTTCAAAAAGAAATGCGACTGTCATCTATCTTCACTTGAAGTTGCCTCCAAGTTTGAGCCCGAAGGCTCTGCCACCATAGCAAAAGGCGAGCAGCCTCGGCAAAAGCCGAAGAGCCAAGGTGTTGCATCGGATAGGGTTTACAGCAAATCTATGTTACCATAGAAGTGGGTGAGCTCTTACCTCACCTTTCCATCCTTACCGCAAAAAGCGGCGGTTTATTTCTGTTGCACTTTCCCGCGGGTCGCCCCGGGCGGATGTTATCCGTTATCCTGCTCTGTGATGCCCGGACTTTCCTCACGGTAATACCTTTCGGCACGATACCGCGCGACAGCCCCGCTCAGTCAATAAAATATTATAATATATTTTTTCAGTTTTGTCAAGAGGAAAGCTGCCTTTATAATGGCTGTTAAATAAGCGTTTTTGCATTTTGCCGAAAAATACCAAGCCGCTCCCGCGCCGTTTTGGATAATCTCACAAATTTGATAAATTTTCGTCAATCCTATTGTATCTTGATTTGATTTGTGCTATAATGTATTTTGGACAGAAAGGGAAATGCCTCTTGCGTCCTTTAAAACACGTTCTCAAAAAAATAAAAATATTGGAGGAATTTTAACATGTCAGTTAAAGTTGCAATCAACGGCTTCGGCCGTATCGGACGCCTTGCGTTCAGACAGATGTTCGGTGCAGAGGGTTACGAGATCGTAGCGATCAACGACCTTACCAGCCCCAAGATGCTCGCTCACCTTCTTAAGTACGACACCGCTCAGGGTCGTTACAACCACGAGGTTTCGGCAGACGACGAAGCAGGCACCATCACTGTTGACGGCAAGACCCTCAAGATCTACGCAGAGAAGGACGCTGCTAACTGCCCTTGGGGCGAGCTTGGCGTAGACGTTGTTCTTGAGTGCACCGGTTTCTACTGCTCCACCGAGAAGTCTATGGCTCACATCAACGCAGGTGCGAAGAAGGTAGTTATCTCCGCTCCCGCAGGCAAGGATCTTAAGACCATCGTTTTCGGTGTTAACAACGAGACCCTTACCGCTGCTGACCAGATCATCTCCGCTGCATCCTGCACCACTAACTGCCTTGCTCCTATGGCAAAGGCTCTTAACGATGCATTCCCCATCCAGTCCGGTATTATGACCACCGTTCACGCTTACACCGGTGACCAGATGATCCTTGACGGTCCTCACAGAAAGGGTGACCTCCGCCGTGCAAGAGCAGGCGCACAGAACATCGTTCCCAACTCTACCGGCGCTGCAAAGGCTATCGGCCTCGTTATCCCCGAGCTCAACGGCAAGCTTATCGGCTCCGCTCAGAGAGTTCCCACCTGCACGGGTTCCACCACTATCCTCGTTGCTGTCGTTAAGGGCAAGGACGTTACCGTTGAGGCTATCAACGCTGCAATGAAGGCTCAGTCCTCCGCATCCTTCGGTTACAACACCGACGAGATCGTTTCTTCCGACGTTATCGGTATGACCTACGGTTCTCTCTTCGATGCAACTCAGACTATGGTTGCAAAGATCGACGAGGACACCTACCAGGTTCAGGTAGTTTCTTGGTACGACAATGAGAACTCTTACACCTCTCAGATGGTAAGAACCATTAAGTACTTCGCAGAGCTTGCATAATTTGAATATTATTTGAAAAAGGTGAGGCGGAATGAATTTCCGCCTCGCTTTTTGTCTTTGCCTCAGGCGAAAAAACGGTGAGCGGACGTAATTTGCGTTTTTATTCCGTCGCTTTGCTTTTTTATATATAGGAGGGCTCTTTTCACCGTCTGATTTTTAATTTAATTTGAATTTTCGGAGGACGGTGTTGACTTTCTTTTGATACTAATGTATAATTTATCTGTATTACGGTGTTTTTAAGGAGAACTGCTAATGGATGATATGGAGCGATACGGCGACTATAACGAAATAGACGCCCCTCCCGGTAAAAGCATAGGTCGGTTGATCGTAAAGATCGTCGTTGCGCTTATCTGCCTTTCCGTTGCGAGCGTGCTTATAATACGCATCGCTATGGCAAATCACTATCCCGATTTTGCCGAAAACATTTATTTTGATGAGGTGCTGACCGAGCATTACAAAAAAACGGGCGGCAATATCGGCGCTGAAACACAGATGCTTATGCGCAGATACGACGACCCCGACGAGGGAAATATTTTCTGTCAGAATCTTATAATTATCCGTGAGATAAATCAGCTTCAGATCGCTGTTAAATTCAATAAATCGGTCGAAGAAAACCTTGCGAAGAAGTTCGGTAAGTCGCCCGACACCCTCTCGGGAACTGCTTTTACCTTCCGCCTTGTCAGAAATAATCCCGAGGGCAAGACCGCCGATACCTTCTCCGAAAAGTGCGTTCTCGGCACACTTTCGGTCAAAATATTTGACACGGGTATGCAGTACGGCTACTATAAGCTCGTTTTTAACGGCGTTGATTTTGACGGTGAGGAGTACTTTTCGGGCAAAGCCGCAACGTGGATCCGCCTTGAGACCTTCCTCGACGACGGAACGGGCACGTTCGACGGAAAGAATAAATTTACCCAAAATCTGATATACCAGAACGACGGAAAGAATCCCGAATTCGTTCCCTACGAGCTCTCTGACGAGGAGGTGCCCGCTTAATGATCAAGGAGCTTTCAGTAAAAGCGAAGAGCGCAAACCGCAAGGCGCACGTCATCTCCACCGCCTGTCTTATTGCGGCTGCCGTTCTTTTCGTCACGCGGCTTATTGTAAATCGCTTCGTCGGCATAATCGATCTCGGCACGATCGGCTGTATCACGGCGTCGGTCTTTCTTTACACGAAGTATATCTCGTCAAATTATTATTATGAAACGATGATAACGACCGACGGCGAGCCCCTGTTTTTGGTAAGACGCCTGACGGGAAAGCGATCAACTACTCTTTGTCGCATCTCTTTTGCGGAGATACTCAGTATAAAAGCGGAAAGTGCCGAGGAATTCAAAAAGCATAAAACTCCGCGCGGGGTGGTCAAATATCTCTACACGCCCACCCTCTTCCCCGAAAAAGTGTACAGAATAAATATGCGCTCGGCGTACGAAAGAGCGGAGATCGTCATTGAATGCTCCGACGAGTTTGCCGCCCTAATATCCGCCTGGGCAAGGGAAGCACGCGCGAACAGAGAAGACGATGAATAGATGAAGAAAAAATCACGGCTCCGAAGAACCGTGATTTTTTATTTTTTTAAAGCATTCTTTTTAATTATTCGGCGGTGTAAAGCTCTATTTTGCCGTCGTCAAGAGTTCTGTAATATACGGTGACTTCATTTGAAGCCTCCCGCCACTCGTGTTCTCCGTGCGCGGTCATTTTAAAGCTGATCTCGCCAAGCTCTTCGCTGAATAAAGACGACGAAAGCTCTATTTCCTCGCTGTAAGCAAAAACGTACTCGCCGAGCGCGGTATCGTACGCGCAGTTATATTTCGCGTCCGCAAGATCCGCTTCGTACTCCTTGCGATAATAGAAATATTTGTCCTCGGTCAGCGCCGAATTGTTGATTCTGATCCAAAAGCGCGAGGTGCTGTTGTAAAGCTCCGTTTTGTCGTAACGGAAAAATCCGTAGTGAAGGGTAATCTTCGCATTCTCTTTGTCGAAGATGGAATTCTCACTTGACACGGCTATTCTGAGTCTTTCCGAATGAAGAGTCGCGTCGTCACCTATGCCGACGTAAAGAGCTCCCTCGCCCGTAAATTCGCCTTCCTTCTCCGACAGTATTACGGTGTCAAGAGTCTTCTTATAATAGAGCGTGGCTGTTTCCGAAAAAGCAGACTCACCGCCGTTGTAAAGGCGCACGCGGTAATTTATAACTCCCGAGTCTTTCGTCAGGTCCTCCGCAGGAATCGTATAATCCACGATATAATATGTCAGATTGAAAGGCGCTTGAAGATTCAGTTCTTCATAGAGCCTCTCTTCCTCCTTGCCGTCTATGCTTAAAAACAGCTCCGCGGTAGCACCGTCATTTTTGTCGGACTTGTACTCTTCGTCGCGGTACGCCCCGTAACCGAGGGTAAGCGTCACGTCGTTCAGATCAAATTCACGCTGTTTGCTTCGTATAGTTGCCATAATATTGGTGATGGGAGCCTCTTCGGGATCGAAGCCTACTCTGAGACCGACTTCGGGCGTCGTGGGCTCTTGCTCAGTGTCGGGCGGTGTGACGCCGCCTTGCGGTGCGGGGTCAGCTTGCGGAATACTTACCGTGCATCCCAAAAGCGTAAACGCAACGAGTATTCCTAAAACGAACGATAGTAAAAGAAATTTTGATTTCATAGAACGGTAGCTCCTTTCTTCGTAAATTGCGGTGGCTTAAAATATTGGCGGCGGTGCATTCGTGCGCATTCTTTATGCATAATTATTATAGCATAAATCACAAAGTGTGTCAATGTTTTTTCGCGTTTTTTTGTGCACTTTTAGTAAACAAAGTGTAAAAACGCTTGTATGCTTCCTCGTGAGTCGCACGGTTGCCGGAACAAAGTTAATTTTTTTTAAAAATACCTTTACTTTTCTAAATATTTATGATATAATTATATAATGTAATAATATTGCTTTAGGAGAAGACCCGATATGAAATGTCCCGTATGTGGGAATCTTGATTCAAGAGTTATAGATTCGCGCTCCGCCGAGGAGGGCGCAAGCATAAAGCGCCGCAGGGAATGCCCGAATTGCGGTAAGCGCTTTACGACCTACGAGGTCGTTGACACCGTGCCGATAGCTGTCGTCAAGCGTGACGGAAGACGCGAGTTCTTCGACAAGCACAAGCTTGCCGTCGGAATAGAGCGCGCCTGCCAGAAGCGCCCCGTCGATGCCGACGCCGTTGCCGCGTCCATTGAGGCTGAACTTCAGAATACCATAGTAACGGAAATATCCTCGAAGGATCTCGGTGAGATAGTTCTCACGCACTTGAAGGAGATCGACATAGTTTCCTATATCAGATTTGCCTCCGTTTACCGTGAGTTCAGGGATATAGATTCCTTTATGGAGGAGATAAAAAGACTCTCGAAAAAGACTCGCAAGAAGATCCCCGAGAAGAAGGAGAGCGCGGAATGATAAAGAGTATGACAGCCTTCGGCAGAGCAAAGCGCGAGGGCGAGGATAAGGATATTACGGTTGAGATAAAAAGCGTCAATTCCCGCTTCTTTGACTGCAACGTCAAGATGCCGAGAGCTTATATCTTCCTTGAGGAAAGAATAAAGAATTACGTTCAGAAAAACGCCGTTTCAAGAGCGAAGGTCGACGTTTTCATAACCGTTGACAGCCATAGATCGGGGGTTGGCACGGTAAGGCTCGACCGAGATTTTGCCGAGAGCTACGTTGCCGCTTTGCGTGAGCTTTCTAAAGAATTTTCGCTCCCCGATGACATCAGCACGATGAGCGTCGCGCGCAACTCTGACGTCTTTAAATACGAAAGAGAAGAAGAGGATATGGAGCGCGAGTGGGACGCTATACGCGTCGTTCTTGACGAGGCTATCGCGGGATACGACGAGATGAGAAGCATCGAGGGAAAGAAGGCGGAGACCGACATAAAGGCGAAGATCGAAGCCGTCAGAGCCTTCGCCGACGAGGTCGAGGCTATATCGAAGGAGGACACCGTCGGCTACCGTGACAAGCTTGAGGCAAGGCTTCGTCAGATACTCGCGGATAACTCGGTCAGCATTGATGAAAACCGCCTGCTCACAGAGTGCGCTATATGGGCTGATAAGATAGCGATAGACGAGGAGCTCGTGCGCTTGCGCTCGCATTTCGGCGCGTTTTACGATATCGCCGATATGAAGGAGCCCTCGGGCAGAAAGCTCGATTTCCTTATGCAGGAGCTCAACCGTGAAACGAACACCATCGGCTCAAAGGCAAACAACGCCCGCATTGCGAGGATAGTCGTGAATATGAAGGGCGAGCTTGAAAAGATTCGCGAGCAGGTCCAGAATATAGAATAAGAGGGGACCTTGAGATATGAAATTTATAAACATAGGCTTCGGAAATATGGTTTCCGCAGGCAGGATAATTGCCGTCGCGGCGCCCGATTCCGCACCGATAAAAAGACTTGTTCAGGACGCAAAGGAAGACGGAAGAGTGATAGACGCCTCCTGCGGCAGACGCACGAGAGCGGTAATAATCACCGATTCCGAGCACGTAATACTTTCCGCCATTCAGACGGAAACGCTGACTAACCGACTCACGGGTGACGCTGACGAGGCTGACACCGCCGACGAGGAAGAATAAATTTTGTAAATAAAAAGAAATGGAGATATAGAAAATGATTCATCCTACCATTGACGAGCTTACCAAAGGTGAGTTCAACCGTTACGAGCTTGTAGTAGGCGTGGCAAAGGGCGCGCGCATAGTTACCGACGAGTACGTTGAAATGAGAGCCGAGGCTCAAAAGCTCATCGACAATCACGAAACCGACAAGCCCCTTTCCGCTCTTATTGACGCTGAGTACAAGGATCAGAAGGCTGTTAAGATAGCTATTCAGAAGCTTTCCGACGGCAGATTCAAGATGTATCGCCCCGAGGAAGAGACCTCCGAGTCCGTTTAAGACCCGTATCAAAAAAGAAGGCGAGGTGATACGGTGTATTGTGAGGTATATCTTACGGATGCGCCGTACGCCATCGACCGTCCGTTTGATTATGAATGCCCGACCGACGTTTCACTCGGCAATATTGTCAAAGTTCCATTCGGAAGAAATAACCGTTATCGCACCGCCGTCGTAGTCGCCCTCAAGGACTCAAGCGACGGAGAAAATATAAAGCCCGTGCATTCGGTTCTTTCGAGCCGTTACTCATTGACAGGTGAGATGCTCGGGCTTTGTAAATTTTTAAAGGAACACACGCTTTGTACCTTCGGCGAGGCTGTCAGGACGGTCCTTCCGCCGGGCGCTCTTTCCGAAACGGAAAATATAAGGTACAGAAAAACGGTAAAGCTTGCCGCATCTTCCGATGAGATCGAAAAGAGGCTTGCCGCCGCCTCCCGCGCGGGTATCAGGAGCGAGGGGCAGAGAGAGGTTCTTGAATTTCTCTTGAAAAACGGCGAGTCGGATCTGCAGGTGCTCCGCGACTTGCCTGGCATAACGCTCGCGCACATAAACGCTCTTTCGGAAAAAGGGCTCGTCAGCGTGAGTGCCGAAGAATATATAAGAAACCCGTATTCGGGCTACGAGGCTAAAAGGGCGGAGGAGCCGATCGAGCTGACGGATGAGCAGAGCGCGGCTTACGGCACGCTCTCCGAGCTTTACTCGGACGACAAGGCTCGCGCGGCGCTTCTTTTCGGAGTCACGGGCTCGGGTAAGACTAAGGTTATAATGAGTCTTATAGATAAGACTCTTGACGACGGGAAGCGGGCGATTATGCTCGTTCCCGAAATATCCCTGACGCCGCAGACCGTGGGGCTTTTCTGTCATAGGTACGGCGAGCGCGTTGCGGTAATACATTCATCTCTTTCGCAGGGCGAGCGGCTTGACGCCTGGCGCAGGATAGAAAGAGGGGACGTTGACCTCGTAATAGGAACGCGCTCAGCTATCTTCGCGCCTCTTGAAAATATCGGGTTCATAGTCATTGACGAGGAGCACGAGCATACCTATAAATCCGAGAGCGACCCGAAGTATCACGCCAAGGACGTCGCCGCTTACAGATGCGGAAGGACGGGCGCTATGATGCTTCTTGCTTCCGCGACACCGTCGTTTGAGAGCTTTTATAAGGCGAAAAGCGGAACGTATACGTTAGTTCCGCTTCGCAAGCGCTACGGCGGCGTGCACCTTCCCGAGGCGCTGATAGTCGATATGCGTGAGGAATTGCGTCTTGGAAATATGACCCCCGTCAGCAAAAGACTCTACGAATCGTTGACGTCCGTCGGAGAGCGGGATGAGCAGGCGATACTTTTCTTAAACAGACGCGGATATTCGTCCCAAGTGCAGTGCCGCGATTGCGGCGAGGTCATTCAGTGCCCGCACTGCTCGGTGTCTATGACCTATCACACGGAGCGCGGCGGCCGTCTTATGTGCCATATGTGCGGTATGATACTGCCCGCACCGCGCAGCTGTCCTTCCTGCAAGGGGGAAAAGTTGAGTTACCTCGGCTTCGGGACGCAAAAGCTTGAATCCGAGCTTGAAAGGATACTTCCCGATATGCGGATCCTCCGAATGGACGCCGACACCACGGGCGCGAAAAGTGCTTACGACGTTATGCTTGAGGATTTCAGAGCGGGACGGGCGGATATTCTTCTCGGAACGCAAATGGTCGCAAAGGGGCACGATTTTCCGAGAGTAACGCTCGTCGGCGTGGCGCTTGCCGATACCTCTCTTTACGTCAGCGATTTCCGTGCCGCCGAGCGCACCTTCTCGCTTCTTACCCAGGTAATAGGAAGGGCGGGCAGAGCAAAGGACGGCGGCGTTGCCGTAATACAGACCTATTCGCCCACGAACGAGGTCATCAAGCTCGCTTGCGCTCAGGATTACGAGCGGTTCTACGAGAGTGAGATCGCCGTGAGGCGCGAGCTCTCCTATCCGCCGTTTTGCGATATAGTGCGGCTCACCGTCGTTTCCGATGACGAAAGAGAACTTTTTGATGCCGTTAAGCGTCTTTCCGACAGCTTGAAAGATAAGATAGCAAAGGAATATTCAGACCTGCCTTTCGCGGTGTTCGGTCCGTTTGAGGCGCAGGTTTATAAAGTAAACGAAAAATACAGAATGCGAATGACGGTCAAGTGCCGCCTCTCAAAGAGGACGCGTGAGCTCTTCGGCGAGCTTTTAGCCGAGTTTTCAAAGGAGCGCCGCGCGACGCTTTCCGTCGATTTCAATCCGCTTACAGGTTAAATATATTCCGCCCCTCGGGCGGTCAGAATGGAGTATATAAATGGCAATATTAAAAATAGTAAAATTTGACGAACCTCTTATAAGAAAGGTCTCCCGACCTGTTGAGGAGATAACGCCGCGCATACTTACGCTCCTTGACGATATGACGGAAACGATGCGTGCGGCGGGCGGTTGCGGACTTGCGGCTGTCCAGGTCGGCGTGCTTCGCCGAGTCGTCGTTATCGAGGTCGAGGAGGGTAACGTTATAGAGCTCATCAACCCAAAGATAATAGCATACGCAGGCGAGCAAGAGGATGCCGAGGGCTGCCTTTCCAACCCCGGCAACTACGGCATAGTGCGCCGCCCCGCCGCCGTGACGGTGCGTGCCCTTGACAGATACGGCAAGGAATTTGAGGTCAACGGCAAGGATCTTCTTGCGCGTGCCATTTGCCACGAGTGCGATCACCTTGACGGCAAGATATACACGGATATCGAGCTTCGCCCCCTGACGCGTGAGGAAATAAAGGAGATGAGCCGCTGACGGCTCGGGTTTTCGGTCTATGAAGATTATGTTTATGGGCACGCCCGATATTGCCGCTGTGACGCTTGAAAAGCTCGTAGCGGACGGTCATTCGGTCACCTCTTGCATAACGGGCGAGGACAAGCCGCGCGGCAGAGGAAACGTGATGACCCCCACCCCCGTAAAAAGGGTCGCCGAGGCGCACTCTATTCCCGTATATACGCCAAAAACTCTTAAAGACGAGGCGTTTTCCGAGCTTTTAAACGAGCTTTCTCCCGAGATTATCGTCGTTGTCGCTTACGGCAAGATACTTCCGAAATCCGTAATAGATTTTCCGAAATTCGGATGTGTCAATATGCACGTTTCCTTGCTTCCGAAATACAGGGGCGCCGCGCCTATGCAAAGGGCTATCATAGACGGCGAGAGGGAAACGGGCGTCAGCGTGATGTATATGGACGAGGGGCTTGACACGGGCGATATTATCGATACCGTCGCATTCCCTATTGAGAAGTGTGACGATTTTGAAGCCGTTCACGATCGCTCGGCAGAGCTTGGCTCGGAGCTTCTTTCGAAGACTTTGATAAAAATAGAAAACGGCACGGCAAAAAGACGTCCGCAGGACTCATCCCTTGCCACTTACGCAAAGAAGATTGAAAAAGAAGACGCGAAAATCGATTTCACCAAGGACGCGAAGACGCTCGATTGCCTCGTCCGCGGTGTTACGCCTATTCCGGGGGCATATGCATACCTCGGCGGTAAGCTTTTGAAGATAACGAGGCAAGAGCCCGTTTGCGGTAAGGGTAAGCCCGGCGAGGTCATTGCCACTGACGCAAAGGGTGAGGGCTCGTTTACCGTTGCTTGCGGCGACGGTGCTATGCTCGTGCGCTCGGTCGTATTCGAGGGCAAGGGCAGAATGAGCGCGGGAGATTTCGTCCGCGGCAGGAAGATCGCGCTCGGTGATATACTTGAATGAATTTTGAAAGGAGATCCGTATGACGGTAAGAGAAACAGCGCTTTCGCTTCTTCTTGAATATGAAAACAGCGGAAAGTACGTAAACCTCTCGCTCTCGTCGCACAAGGCAGACAACCTTGACGCAAAGGAGCGGTCGTTTCTCACGGTGCTCCTTTATACTACCGTTGAAAGAAAGATAACTTACGACTATATTATATCGGCGCTCGCCGCCCGTTCGATAGACGACGTGGCACCCCGTGTTAAAAATATTCTGAGACTTGGGCTCTGCCAGTTGATGCACGTCGACTCCGTTCCCGACTTTGCCGCGGTTAACGAAACGGTGAAGCTTGGGAAAAATAAGGGCGAGCGCGCCTTTATAAACGGAGTGATGAGAGCCGCTGTGAGAAGCAAGGATTCTTTGCCTATGCCCGACAGGAAGAAGAACGAGGCAAGATATCTTTCGGTGTTTTATTCTTTCCCGCTTGCCACGGTAAAGCGGTTTATAAGCATTTTCGGCGAGGCTGAAACGGAGCTCTTGCTCCGTCGGTTCAATTCAGTTCCCACTACCTCCTTGAGCGTTAACACGCTTAAAATATTAAGAGAGGATTTCGTGAGCAAGCTTGTCGAAAGCGGTGTTAAGGCGTCGATTGCCGAGAACTCCAAAATTACCGTAAAAATTGACGGAAGTGTCAACCCGTGTCAAATTTTCGGCTTTGATGAAGGACTCTTCTTCGTTCAGGACGAGGCGTCTGCGGTAGCGGTCGCGGCGCTTGGGGTAGGGGCAAATGACACTCTCGTTGACGTTTGCGCCTGCCCGGGCGGTAAGAGCTTTTCCGCGTATATTCTCTCGGGCGGCGCGAAGATTTACGCCTTTGATATTCACGAAAGTAAGCTTTCGTTGATATCGGGCGGTGCTGAGCGCCTTGGAATTGAGATCGAATACGCCGTGCGTGACGCAGAGGCGCCCGACGAGGCGCTTTTCGGAAAAGCGGACAAGCTTATTTGCGACGTTCCTTGCTCGGGACTCGGCGTTCTTGCCAAAAAGCCCGACCTGCGCTATAAGGATATAGCGGCGGCAGACGAGCTTCCCGCCCTTCAGCTCTCAATTCTCAGAAATTCGTCACGTTATCTGAAGGTTGGCGGCGAGATGATATATTCCACCTGCACCTTGAACGCCGCTGAAAACGAGGGCGTCGTCCGTTCCTTCCTTGAATGCGAAGAGAATTTCGAGCTCGTTGATTTTTCCGTCGGAGCGCTCTCGTCCTCGGGCGGAATGCTGACGCTTTTACCCCACGTTCACGGCACAGACGGCTTCTTTATAGCGAAGCTTAAGAGAATTTCGGAGTGATCATATGGAAAAATTAGACCTTTATTCTATGCTCCCCGAGGAGCTTGCGGATTATTTCGTTTCCATCGGTGAGCCGAAATTTCGCGCCGCGCAGGCTTTTAAGGGGCTTGCGAGAGGTGAGCGCATAGCTGAAATTACCACGCTTTCAAAGAAGCTCAGAGACCGCCTTTCTGACGAAACTCTTGACACGCCCCCCACCGTCGAGCTTAAATTGACGTCAAAAATAGACGGCACGGTCAAGTATCTCTTCCGTCTTTTTGACGGTGCGTGTGTTGAGAGCGTGCTTATGAAATACAAGCACGGCAATACCCTTTGCATATCAAGCCAGGTCGGATGCAGAATGGGGTGCAAGTTCTGTGCTTCAACTCTTGCGGGGCGGGAGCGTGATCTTCTCCCCTCCGAACTTCTCGGACAGATAACCGCGGCGCAGCGCGACAGCGGTGAGCGGGTCGATAACGTAGTTATGATGGGAATAGGCGAGCCTCTTGACAATTTTGATAACGTCGTTAAATTCCTGAAGCTCGTAAACCATAAGGACGGTCTTAATATCGGATACAGGCATATCTCGCTTTCCACCTGCGGCGTGGTGCCGAAAATACGCGCGCTTGCAGAGGTCGATATTCCGATAACGCTTTCAATATCCCTGCACGCCTCGGACGATGAAAAGCGCTCCGCGATAATGCCTGTAAACAAGAAGTGGAATATTGACGCTCTGCTCCTTGCGTGCGTTGATTATTATAAAAAAACGTCAAGACGCATATCCTTTGAGTACACGCTCATCTCGGGCAAAAACGACACGGAGGATGATGCGCGAGCCCTGGCGTCACTTTTGAAAAAATATTTTGTTCCCATCCACGCGCCCATACACGTGAATCTCATCAGGGTGAACGAGGTGAAGGAAACGGGATTCGTCGCAGGAAGCGTCGATTCCGCGAAGCGCTTTGCCGAAACGCTTGAGAGCCTCGGCGTCGTCGCAACGGTCAGACGCCGTCTTGGCTCGGACGTAAACGCGGCTTGCGGTCAGCTTCGTCGCTCGGCGTCTGCCGTTCAAGTTTAAGAAAGAGGATAGGTCTTTGGTAAACGAAAAAGAAGGTAAAGTAATAAAAGGGCTCGGCGGACTTTACGAGGTAAAGACCGACGGGGGCGAGGTGCTCTTTTGCCGAGCTAAGGGAATACTAAAGCGCGACGAGGAAAAGGTCCTTATCGGTGACAGAGTCGTCGTCAGAATAGACGACGAAACTCCCGACAGCATAGTTATCTCGGGGATACTTCCGAGAAAATGCGCGCTCATCCGTCCGCCAATGTCAAATCTCGACTATCTTTTTATAGTATTTGCGGCGGCGAAGCCTCAGCCCGTTCTTGAAACGGTGGACAAGCTGACCGCGATAGCGTATCATAATGATATCACGCCCGTCATAGTAATAACGAAATCGGATATGTCGCGGCACGCCGCCGACGAGTTTGCTTCCGTTTACAAAAAAGCGGGTATTCCCACGTTCGTCACCTCTACGCAGACGGAAGAAGGCTTGTCTGAACTTTCAGAATACATAAAAAGTTATGTAAAAGACGGCGCTACTGCAGCTTTTGCAGGGGCATCGGGCGTTGGAAAGTCGACCTTGATGAACGCTCTTTTCCCGAATCTTTCGCTTTCCACGGGCGAAATATCGCGTAAAATAGAAAGAGGCAAGCATACCACTCGCCACGTTGAGATATTTGATATAGGAAACGGCGGATTTCTTGCTGACACCCCGGGATTCTCTCTCATAGATTTTGCTCGCTTTGACTTTTTCACGGTAGAAGAGCTTTTGCCCGCGTTTCCCGACGTTATGGCACACGGCAACGCGTGCAGATACGCCGACTGTGCTCACGTTGGTGAGGGGGTGGAGGACTGCTCCGTTGCAAGGGCAAAAGAGCAGGGGGATATTTCCGAGAGCCGACTCGATTCGTACCGTTCCATATACAAGACTTTGAAAAATAAAATAAACTATTGATAAAAAACGCGCCGCGTAGAGGCATTCTTCTACGCGGCACATCTTTTTATTTTTATATTAGCTGAACAGATTCGAAATCGAATCTATGATACCTGCATCGCCTGCCATACCAACGAGGGCAGCGATACCGATAACAAGAGCCACTACAATTGCGATAGCGATCGCGATCTTGATTATTCCCGACAGAAGCTTAAGAGCGATCTTAATAGCTATAAAAGCAACGACGAGAGAAATGATAATGCCGATAATAGAACCGAAATCCATAACAGATATCTCCTTTCATAGAACTTAAATTGTTTTATTAAGAACCGATGTGTCGTTTTAAACCCAATAAAAGCTTATGTAAACGCATCAATTCGTGATTAGCAAGCATATTATACCAAATATTCACAAAAAAGTCAAGTATTTTTCAAAAAAATATAAAAAAATACGGTATGGCGTCGGGGTTTGCGGATACAACGCGAAAATTCTTAGTAAACGCTTGACAAATCCGTGAGAGGTATTGTATAATTGTAGAAAATGAAAGCGAGGTCGGTAAAATGGCGGATTCAAAAAATATGTTGGCAAACACGGTTTGCTCAAGAGGACAGCTTGAAGAAAATCAATACGTAAAGTTCTGCCTTCGCGGAGGTAAAAAGCGAGTCCTATTCTTCGGGAATTCCATAACGCGCCACGCGCCGAAGGAAGATATAGGCTGGTCAGGCGATTGGGGTATGGCAGCGTCATCCGCCGATAAGGATTACGTTCACCTCGTCGTAAAGGCTCTTGATGAAAAATACGGCACGGTCGATTTTTGCATAGCGCAGGGCGCCGTTTGGGAGGGAAATTATCACAACGTCGACGAGGTCTTAGAGAAGCATTTCAAGTCCGCGCGTGATTTCGGTGCTGACATCGTCATAATCCGCATCGGTGAGAATATTCCGACGGCAGAGCACGAAAGGTCGAGCTGTAAGCCGTCGTTTGAAAAGGTTGTCGCCTTTCTTTCTTGGAACGCCGAGCAGGTTATAGTAACCGATCTTTTCTGGAATTCCGCGAAAAACGTTGTTTTCAAAGAGGTGGCTGACGAGCACGGCTATACCTTCGTTCACCTTACCGACCTTGAAGAGGACGAGCGCACTATGGCAATAGGGCTCTTTGAGCACGGCGGCGTCGCACACCACCCGGGCGATTTCGGAATGAAATGCATCGCCGACAGGATAACGGAGAAGCTTTAACAGCGTATTTATAATCATAAACAAAGGGGCTAAGTTAATGACTCAGCCCCTGCCTTACTTCTTCACTATTCACTATTACTTATTACTTGCCGAAAAACGACAAGAGGTTTTAGTGAAAAATGAAGAGTGAAGAGTGAAAAAGTAAAAACGACAACCTTCTGTCGAAGATTGTCGTTTTTTGTGCAAAGGCTACGAAAAAGATATTTTTTGCGTTTTGCAATAAGGTTTCGAACTCCCACGGTCTTTTATACTAACGATTGAGTCACCTCCAATCCTCCGGCGAATATCACTCTGATTTGCTCTTTGGATTCGACGATCACGCACTCAATTATCTGTCGAACGATTTGGTCATCGTACTCCATCGGATGGTTCTTAAGTCCATCGAGTATGGTATATATTTCGTCGAGTCGTGACTCTGTGCTTTCACGCTTTTGCCGACTCTCTGAAATTTCTGCAAGTTGGCTTTGGATACTGTTTTTTTCGTTCAGCAGTTCGCTTGCTCTTTGCTCGTCAAACTTATCTATCTCATCAGAGGATATCGCATTCAGCATAGCATTAAATTCGGCATCAATCTCTGCCATTCGGATCTGTAGACTCAGACTGATGTCCTCGGTTTCCTCACCTCGCAAGCCCATACCGATATGCATCTTCAGAGTTTTCAGCACATCGATATTCTGTTGTGCCGTTTCCATAATTGCTCTCATAATGGCTTCGTGGAGAATGCTTTCTTCGACGGTTGGGGATTCATGGCAGTATTTCTTGCCGAAGTCAAGGCGATTGATGCATCGCCATACGATCTTCTTCTGACCTTTTATTGTCCACGTGCATCTCCGATACGGAGTTTTGCACTCACCACAGATCAGTCGCTCCGTAAGTGCATATTTGCTTGAGTATTTTCCTTGCTCGGTTTTCGTTCCAACCTGCTTGACCTTGCGTTTTCCTGTTCTTCTTGAGAGTTCCTCTTGAACTCTTGCGAAGGTAGCGGAATCAATGATTGCAGGATGGTTGTTTTCTACATAGTATTTTGGTCTTTGTATTCCATCGTTTACCCTTACTTGTTTCGTAATACAATCAGAGATGTAGGTTTTGTTGATGATGGCATCGCCTTTGTATCTCTCGTTGGATAGGATAGATACGACCGTCGATTTTTGCCACGTTGCATTACCGCTTGGTGAGGGGATGCCCATCTCATGTAGCTTTGCGATAATTCCTTCGATGCTATCGCCTGCGAGGAATCTCTCGTATATCATTTTTACAATCGGAGCTTGTTCGGGATCGATTTCGGGCTTGCCGTCCTCTCCCTTTCGATATCCGAGGAAGCGTTTGTAGTGGAAGCTGACTCTTCCTTCCTTTGCACTTTGTGCCTTGCCCCATTTAACATTGGCGCTGATATTTTCGGATTCACTTTGTGCGATGCTGCCGTATATGGTGATATAAAATTCCGCGCCGGGTTGGGTGCTATGAATGCCTTGTTCTTCGAAGTAAACATCCACTCCGATCTCCTTTAGCATTCTCGTGTATTTGAGGCAATCGAGGGTGTTTCGTGCGAATCGGGAGATTGATTTCGTGATAATCATATCGACTTTGCCACGTTTGCAGAGGCGAATCATTTTATTGAATTCGTCACGCTTCTTGACACTCGTTCCTGTGATACCCTTATCTGCGAAGATTCCTACGAAGCACCAATCGGGTTCAGCATTGATCCTTTCCGTGTAATATCTTTTCTGCACATCGTAGCTGTTTAACTGTTCCTCTTGCTTGGTAGATACTCGGCAGTAGGCAACCACTCGAAGCTGTCTATGTGCCGTTTTTATTGTTTCGGTTGTGCTAACCGTTGGCGGTATAATTCGTACTACTTTTTTAGGTTGTAGGGTTGTGGCTTCCATCGTCCGACTCCTTTCTGATCATTTGATCGTTTGTTAGGATTAAAGCGACCGTTCCATCTTTTTGAAGCATTATTGCTTTGGCTATTTTTTTAAGAAGGTCCGGGGAAAATGTATCAAGGGGTTCTGTTGCTATAAGCTCGTCAATCAGTCTTTGGGTGGAATATCTTGTTGAGTCGATTTCCTTGTATTTTTGAGCCATGCATTCGAATAGTTTCTTTCTCAATGCGGTCTTGTCGATATCGTTGCTATCGAGCATAAAACCTATCTCGTTGTTTAAACGTTGAAGTTCTATGCTCGTTTCAGTACGCCGTTCTTCGTTTGCTCGAACGCTCCAAGGGTTGCTTATGAGCTGATTTATGATGGCGGTTATATCAGCAAGCAACTCTGAATCATCTTTGGCTATCAGCGTTTTGCAACCGTCTTGTTGTTCACAGCTCCACCGTCCTTTGCATTTGCATCTCTTGTCCTGCCGCCTAATCAAGGGCTTTTTGCATTCGGGGCATAACACCGGGATACCGATTTGGAAAATCTCCGCTTGTCGGTCGGTATCTTTTTGAGTGTTTCTCTCGTTTTTGATTTGTTGCATCGCTTGAAAAATGTCGATGCTGATGATTTCGGGATATTTGTCTGTTCCAAGGTATCTTTCGTCCTCGATAATCCGCTTGATTCGGGATTTGTTCCAACTTACCGTGCCGGGCATATACTCGATCTGTTGTTCGGTTAGGCTATTGGCGATGTTGAGCAATGATGTTCCCGAAATGTATGCTTGGCATATCATTGTTACGATAACGCTTTCGTTTGGGTGGATGATAATGTTGCCGTTTGTGCCTTGATATCCGTATGGAATTGTTCTGTTCTTCACGCTGATTTGCACCTTCCTTTCTCATTGATTTCTTCGGTCAGATCTACGCCACCGATAAGGTGGAATGTGATGCTTGTGTTATCGTTGACCGTGATTCGCTCGACGATTTGTTCGAAGAGTTCCTCATCGAATTCGTTCGCAAGTTGATATTCTTCTATAATTTCGTTTAGCGTTTTGAGGGTATCCAACAGCTCGTCATCCTCGTCCTCGGCGAGCTTCTTTTTTCGCTCGGCTCGCAGGATTGCAATCTTATTGTTGATGTCGGCAGATTGTGCCGAGTATGCAACCGCATTTAGCACTCCGTTTGTGTGGAGTTTGGAGATTACAAGGTTTCTCGCACCAAGGTCGGCGATCTCCTTATCGATTTGGCGTATCCGTTCGTTGCTTTTACTTGCACGGTTTTGCATCTGTTCAAACTGATGGATAAGCGCTTCAAGTAAGTATTTTCTCTCACCCTTGAGTTTGTACATCATGCTAATGAATGCTTCGTATATCATATCCTCTCGTACACGGCGATGCCTGCAATCGGTTTCGCCTGAGCTTCTTCCAGAGCATATCCAATAGTTTTTGCCGTTGATTTTCTGTCTGCGGAAGTTCCATCCGCATTCGGGACATTGGATTTTTCCTTTTAGTACAGATTGTGTCCTCTCCGTTGGTGCTTTTTTGGAGCGAAGCATTTCCTGTGCCTTTAAGAAGGTTTCTTTACTGATAATCGGCGGATTGCTGTTTTCAACATAGTATTGCTGACGCTCTCCGTGGTTGTTCTTTTGCTTATACGGCAGGGTATCCGTTCTGTACTTTTTCTGTAAGACTGCATCTCCCATATACCTTTCGTTTTTCAAAATATATTTGACTGTGCAGTTATACCACCGAGATTGTCCTTCTCGTCTTGGGATGCCCTCTGCGTTGAGTAGGGCTGCGATTTTCTGCAGACCGTATCCTTGTAGGTATAGATCGAAGATTCTTCTGACTACTATTGCTTCGGTTTCGTTTATGGTCATCACACCATTCTTTTGATTGAATCCGAATGCAGGGTATGTGCAGTTGTACTCGCCCGACTCCATTCGCTTTCTGATGCTCCAACGCAAATTCCCCGATATGGTTTCGCTCTCCTGTTGAGCTGCCATACCGGGGAATGTTACGATCATTTCCATATTCATTTTGTTGGTATCGATGCCTTGTTCTTCAAAGTACACCGAAACTCCGATTGATTTGAGCATACGAAGTGTTTCGAGAAGTTCTTCCGTATTCCTCGCAAATCGAGAGACGGACTTTGTGATGATTCGATCTATCAAGCCCTTCTTACAATCGCGCAGAAGGCGGAGAAAATCGTCACGCTTGCTCATGTCCGTGCCTGTGATTCCTTCATCCGCATAGATGTCTACAAGCTCATACTCCGAGTGCTTGCTCGTAAAATCGCTGTAGTATCGAATCTGTGCGGCGAAGGAGTGAAGCTGATCGGCGGAGTCGCTTGATACTCTGCAGTATGGAGCGAGTCTGATCTTTTTTGCCGTTACTTGTATTGTCGGCATAATTTGTGTAATGTTCATTTCATTCCTTCCTTTCTGCAAGGTTCTCCTTGCTTATTATGTGGTTTGCCTGTTGGCAACACCAACAATACCACAAGAGTTCGAATACATCCAGCGTTTTACCGTAGATTTATCAGTTCAGACATATATTTTTTGTACCGTAGTGGTTAGCGCTGATATCTACAATTTTTTCGTATTCTTCGTTTGTTATCAATCCCATGTTGAGAAGCATCCGAAGTAAATTCACGCTATAAATGAAAGCTGCGTTGTTCTTGTCATTCATATCATTCCACCTCCCATGCTCATGGAGGGAGCTTCGTCCTCGAACATTTCCTCTCCACCATCACGGAAAAGCAAATCCACTCCTTTATCGCTAATTGCATCGTAAATCTCCTTGACCTCATCGTACTTTCGTGAGATTGCCGTGCTATTTTGAATAAGGATAGCATCAGCACCTTGGGCAGGTGGCTCGGTGTTAACGAAACGAGTTAGCTCTGCAATGGATTCCTGTTGAGATCCGATCAACACAGTTGATCCTATAACCTCATATCCTATTTCTTTAGCAAAGGATTCGAGATCTGCAATTGCTTTTGCTTGGAGTGTATCGTTCATTGGTACGCTATGACGGATATAAAGCCATGCTTTTTTCTTCGGCAAGGTTAACACCTCGTATCCATCGGCTGCAAGTTCTTCGGGTGTAGGAATTCTGTTTTCCTGATTGGGTGAATTGAGTTGTTCTTTGTTTCCGACTCTCATATATATCGCTGTTTTCATTTTGATGCTTCCTCCATTTGTTTAATTCCAAAGCTGAAAGCAATACCACGGTCAACTGCTTTCATCGCCGTCCGGTCCAGACATCCAATATACTCACCTAATCGTGATTTATCTACTGTCCTGATTTGTTCGAGCAGAACAAGAGATTCTTTTGGTAACACTTTCTCGGTAATGCGAACGTGATTTTTCATTTTTGGTTTTGTCAGCTTTGATGTAATTGCCGCCACAATAATGGTCGGACTACTTTCTATACATATATCGTTTTGAATAATAAGTACGGGGCGTATGCCGCCTTGCTCACTTCCGATAATCGGGCTTAGGTCAGCATAATATATTTCACCTCGTCTAATTGTCTTATTATGATCCTGCATATATCCTCCGTAATGTAAAAAGGCGATAACTTGCAAAATGCAGGCTATCGCCTGAGTATCAATCGTTTTTGTTATTCCTATTTGTTCTCAACACCCCGGAAAGGAAACGCAAAGTTTCGGGCATGCAACAGACTAACGATTGCTAATCGTTATCATGGGAATCTCACCCCCGCCGGGTACTCCGCCGGTCGCGCTTTTGGCTACGAAAGTATCATTGTCCCCGCTATCTGTCATGGCCATCCACAAAGAGCAACTCTGTGGTCGATCCCAACGAGCAAAGCTCCGTTCTATTCGGAGCTTTGCTTTCGGATACTGTGGCTTGCCGGCTCATCACCCTGCGAAAAGCGGGAAGGTATCTGTTGAAGGTATATTCAGTTGTCAAGGATCAGGCTTGTCCGATTTACTTGATTGGGTTGGAGAAGGTTTTGAGAATGCTTTGCATCGTCGCAAGCTCATCTCCCGATAGTGTTTCGGACAGTTTTTCAAGCAGGTCGGTTTGCTTGGAGGTCATATATTTCATTCCAAGACGATAACCGTCGGCGATTTTCACTCCACCGCCACCACCTTGCATAGTGGTGATTGGGTAAGAACACGAGAGTATCAAAACGTCACGGCGCATTGTACTCATGGATACGTTAAACTCCATACATAAGGCATTAAGCGTTGTATATCTGTGATCCAAAAGGTAATCCAACACAAGTTGTCTGCGTTCTGTTGTACTCGTCATGTTCTCACCTCCTTCCGTGCTTGATGGCTGTATTCTAACAGGCGAACTGTCCACCTAATGAACAGTTCAAAAAAATAGTTTCGATTTTTTGAAAAATGTTTTTCCATCGTGTATCTCCTTGTAAATTTTGAAATTTGTGGTTTTTATTTCAAAATCCGACAAGGTGGAGCACGAATAGAGTAAATACGATATTTTTCGCCAAGGCAAACAAAAAGGCACTTATTGCGTGATACGCTCGATTTTGCGTACCATTCAACAAGTGCCTTTCTAACGTTATTCAGTTTTTTATTATGTAGAGCAGCGGTTAAGCCATAAATTCATAATCACTACTCATAACGAGTAGTGATGCGCAGTTACCCCAACGCATAATAAAATACCTCCTTGAATTAAGAATTGGCGCGGCTCGTCCAAGGTGGTATTCTGGAAGATGACCGCGTAGATGTTTTTCATCTCTTTTCTCTTTGAATATTTT
>JAFVTS010000015.1 GCA_017503105.1 Clostridia bacterium | reverse complement strand
TGAAAAGTTGGAAGAATACATACATTACTACAACAACGAAAGAATTTCTCTAAAACTAAAAGGAATGAGCCCAGTGCAATACCGAGCTCATTCGCAAGCAATTTAATATTTAATTTTGTCTAAACTTTTGGGTTCACTTCAGAACAGGGGGGAATAAGACTATATTATTTTTCTTGGCGCGTCAAAGCTCGGCTATTACCTCTACCTCGACGAGAGCGCCCTTGGGCAGATCTTTCACCGCGACGCAGGAGCGCGCGGGCTTTTGCGTGAAATACTTGCCGTAGACCTCGTTAAACGCGGCAAAATCCTTTATATCCGCAAGGAAGCAAGTAGTTTTTACCGCCTTTTCAAAGCTTGAGCCCGCTGCGGCAAGCACCGCTCCGAGATTTTTCATCACCTGCTCCGTCTGGGCGGTAATATCCTTTGCTTCTATATTTCCGCTTTCGGGGTCGATCGGTATCTGACCCGAGGTGAAAACGAGATCTCCCACCTTTATCGCCTGAGAATAAGGGCCGATAGCAGCGGGAGCTTTGTCGGTTAAAATCTTCTCTGCCATTTTCATAAAAACCCTTTCTGTTTTTTGTTTTTTAACTCTTAATATACCTTTTCTATACAAAGAAACGGGGTCTTTCTATATCAACCGCGCGCCTGCCAAATCTTCTGCAAGCGCGCGGGAACAATAATAATTTTAGCTAAGCTTATGGATCCAGCCGAACTCGTCCTCACGCGTGCCCCACTGAATACCCGTGAGAATGTCGTAGAGCTTCTGAGTAACCTCTCCGATCTTGCCTCCGTTGACTTCGTACTCAACGTCCTCGTACATCAGCTTTCCGATGGGAGAAACGACAGCAGCCGTTCCGCAACCCCAAGCCTCTTCAAGAGTTCCGTTCTGAAGAGCTTCCTTGAGCTCGTCGATGGAGAAGAGTCTTTCGGAAACCTTGTAACCGAGCTTCTTAAGAACCTCGATGCACGACTTTCTCGTAATACCGGGAAGAATAGAGCCCGTGAGCTCGGGGGTGATTATCTCACCGTTCACCTTGAACATTACGTTCATAGCGCCGACCTCTTCTATGTACTTACGCTCAACGCCGTCAAGCCAAAGCACCTGAGAATAGCCCTTCTTGTTTGCTCTTTCGCCCGCTCTGTTGGAAGCGGCGTAGTTTCCGCCACACTTAGCGTAGCCCGTTCCGCCTCTTACGGTACGAACGTCCTCGGATTCTATCATAATCTTTACGGGATTGATGCCCTCCTTGTAATAGCTGCCCGAAGGAGATGCTATTATCATAAACGTCGCGTGATTTACGGTATGAACGCCGAGAGATTCGTCGTTACCGAACATATAAGGACGGAGATAAAGCGACGATCCGAAGGACTTCGGCACCCATCTTTCCTCAAGCTTAACGAACTGCTCAAGAATGTCGAGCGCCTCGTTCTCATCTATCTCGGGAAGGCACATACGCTCAGCGGAGCGATTCATTCTTCTGATATTCTCCATAGGACGGAAGAGCTGCACGCCGCCGTCAGCACGGCGGTAAGCCTTAAGTCCCTCGAAGATCTCCGAGCCGTAGTGAAGAACGGTGGATGCGGGGTGAAGCGTGATGTTTCCGAAAGGAACGATACGCGCGTTCATCCAACCCTTGCCCGCCTCGTAATCCATAACGAACATATGGTCGCTGAAATATTTACCGAATCCAAGCTCGGAATCGGGCGGAATGACCTTAGGTTCTTTGGTTAAAGTGATTTTGATGTCCATATTATTTACCTCTCATATCGGATTTTTCTTGCGAAAACAAGTTTTATACATAGTATAATATCACACGCACACGCAAAATGTCAAGAGATTTTTGAAAAAAATCGTCTTTTCTTAGCCATTTCAGCGTTTTTTTGCCAATACTGATTTCCGACGGCATCTCCGACCTTCATTAAGCCTCAGGGGTCGTGACGATAAGGACGTACGGCTTCCCCGCTTTAATACAAGCGTCACGCACGAAGGCGCTTCCGCGAGAGCTGCCGTCCCAAAAAATGTATACCTTATCGGCGTATTCGACTATTTCCTCGTTTCTCTTCAGCGGCGCCGCCTTTCCGTAAAGGTCGTAACGCGGAGGAAAAACTCTGATTTCGATCCCCATTTTTTCAGCGTAGGCTTCCGCGCATTTGTCAATACCTCTGGCACCGCCCGATACTATTTCCGAGACGCTCTCTCCTTCAAGAAACGGGGCAACGTCAAGCGTAAGATTTCGAGATCCGACTATTGCGATTTTCATCTGTTCACTCCTGTTTAGATATATTTTAAACTCATTTTACATTCATTTTTAACATTATAACACAAAATGACGCTAAAATAAACATAAAACGAATTTTTTTAGGAGGAAATATGGCAATAAAAAGTTTATCTATACGGATCGACGAACAGATGCTTAACAAGCTGCACGTGGTTGCTGATTACGAGGGCAGAAGCGCAAACAGCGAAATACTCATCCTCATAAGAGATGAAATAGAAAGATACGAGCAAAAGTTCGGTAAGATCGAGAAAACGAAGGCAAAGGACAACTGAAGTTCTTTAAGAAAACGAAAAGAACACGGGCGCTTCCGTGTTCTTTTCGTTTTTCTTCCGTGCGTGATCACTTATTTATGATAGTAACCTTATCGGGCGTTATTCCCGTCGTGTCGTATACCACCGAGAGTATTTGTGCCGTCTGACTTGCCACGAGGCTTTCTGCGGAAACGATGACGCTGACGCTGTCGTCGGAAATTATGGCAACGCAGTCCTCAAAGCCCTTTGCCTTCACGAGAGTTTCGATATTCGCCTCGTTCTGGATGTCAAGAGCGATCTTCGATATCTGCTCTGCCGCCTCAGCGCGCGCCTCTGCGCTTGCCTCGCTGCTTTCGCTCACGAGCTTAAGTACGTCTATCGCTTCGTCACGAGCCTCCTCACGGCTGAGAGCCGCGGCAAGGAAGTAATCCTCAGCCTCACCGAGCGTTGCCTGAGAATCGCCCGAGCCTTGCATATTTCCGTCGCCGTAGCCTACCGCCTCAACGGGGTCGTAAAACCACCTGTAATTAAGATAAACGGCAAGCCCGACCAAAAGGACGGCGGCTATCATAACGGCGCTCTTCGCCGCTCTTGTGGAAAAGAAATTTTTGATTTTTTCTGTTTTCATTTTTGAATATCTCCTTTGTTTCGTTACTGCTATAACCTATGCCGAAGAAAGCGTTTATATTCCGCTTTTCCCGTATTTATTTTTCACTTTTTGACAGCTTCAGTATACTTACTCTGTTTGCTCCTATTCCGTAAACCGACGTAATAAGCTCCGTGAGCTCCGAGCGCACCGCAATGCTGTCTGCCCCCTCGCATATCACGGCGACGGAATATATCTTGTCGGTCGTCTTGCCGTTTCTATCCTTTTCATAAGTAACGAACAGCTTGCACTCCCCGACGCCGTCTACCGACGAGCAAAGCTCGGAAAGTGCGCTATCGCCTCCCCCTTCCGACGCCTCTTGCGCTTTCGGGAGGAATATTAAAAGGAGCAATAGCAAAAGCAACAAAATCAAAAGGGGTAAAAAGCTTTTTTTGTTTTTAAAAATACCCTTTATAAAATTCGTAATATCCTTATTTGACTTCACTTTTTACCTCACATTCCCCGAAACCGTTTTTTTCTACCGTCTCTCTTACGGCTCTGTAATCGGCAAGAGCCGCCTTGCCAAAGAGCGTTACCTTTATTTTCCGAGCGCGCATAGCGGTGGCGTCGAAGCCCTCTGCGCTAACCGTTATCTCCTCGGCGCTCAGCGACATTTTGTCCGCTAAAAACAAGCGTATCCCCTTGCAAAACGCCTCCTCCGTCACACCCGACAAGGAAAAACGGTCCTCGAAATCATATTCCTCAACTTCAAAAATATCGTCTTCGATATCAAAATTCCGCACCGCGCCGAAAAGCGGGCACAGCGTTACGTAAAGAAGGAGCACCGTAAGTGCCGAGCGCACGGCTCCGCCGTTTCTCTCCTCCTCCCTGTACGTTATCGCAAGAGCAAGTGAAACGAGCGCTGATGTCACGACGAGAGTGACGGCATATTCCCTCATACGCCACTCACCCCGCTTTTCATAAGAAGTACCGTTTCGATAATAAGCACGCTCACCGTTATAGCGAAAACCGCGCAAAGCGCGTCAAACGCCGCTCTGATAGCGGCAAGCATTCTCGCGCCCGTATTTACGCCGAGAAATTCTAGCACCCCCTCGCCGAGGGATATTATGAACCTGTAAACAAGCAAAAGGGCAAGCGGTGTCAGCGAGGTAAGAAGTATAACGGTAAGCGCACCCGTCCCGAGGGTGCTCTTTATGTAAGACGCGCCCGAAACGAGCGCGCCCATAGCCGAGCTGACGGTAGAACCGACGATGGGCACGGCGCCCGTAGCGGCGTATTTTGCCGCGCGCATAGCGGCGGTATCGGCAGCCGAGGCGATAGCGCTTTGAAGCGCGATGGACGATAGAAGCAAGACCGAGCAAAGTCCCACGAGCCAAATGAAGAAGCTCTTTACCTTCGCGCAAAGCGCGCCCGTTTCAGCTCCGACGGAGCTTACAAGACCAAGCGCGAGTATCATCGACGAGCACGAGGTCATAAGCGGAATAATGAACGCACCTATAATGCCAAGGGTCATATTAGCCCCTGCCATTCCCGCAGCCGCTGCCCCGACGCCTCCGCCGTATGCCACCGCTCCCGTGATAATGGGGATAAAAGCGCTGACGAAGCCGAGTATGCCCGAGAGCGCCTCCGTCGCCTGTCGGGTGACGGCGTATATCATAGAAAATATCGCCGCCGAGCATATTACGCTCACGGCGCATTCGGCTGTGCGCGACAGCTTGCCCGAAAACAGCGAAGCTAAAGCCATAAGCCCAACGATACCGATCATAAGGGTGAAAAAAGATCCCACGGCCCCGCCGTTATCACTAAAGACCGAGAGCATCTCTTGGAGCAGCGCGGGAAAACCTATTCCCTCAGCGTCACCCACCGCCGCCCCGTTCAGTCCGCTCGGCACTATCTCGGTAAAATCGCTGAGAAAGCTCTCAGCCTCCGCATCTATTAAAGATTCCGCTTTAAACCTCATAGTCTGACCTTTTCCTTTCACGTCACTGCCCGACAAGTGCCGCGGCATTTCTTATCATTTCAAAGAAATACGGCATCACTATAAGCAGTATTTCAACACGCCCAACCACGGTAAGAGCCCCTGCTATCGCCCGCTCGCCAAGCTCGGAGCATACGTCGGAACATATGCCGAACAAATAAGAGACGCCTATCACTTTAAGTATTTCCTTTGCGGTCCGTCCAACGCCGTACTCCTCGGAAATCAGCAAAACGTCTTTGGAAAGCGAGGAAATTCCGTCGGCTACCGTGCCGAGGAATATAACGAGCGCAAGCACGGAAAAAACTCCCGCACCGCGCCAGCCAAGCTCGCGCAAAAGTATTCCGCAGACCGCCGCTATGAGTGCCGAGGCGCATATTCTTACGACGTCGCCGCTCATAGTCCGAAAATATCTCTGAGAGAAGAAAACAGCTTCCCTATCTCGTCGGTGAGCATTATGAGCACTATCACCATACCCGTCACGGAAACGAGCGTTGAATGCTCGTCTTTTCCTATTTTCCCGAGGATCTGACAAACGACGGCAACTATCATTCCGACCCCCGCAACCTTCATTATAAGATCAATATCCATTTAAACCTCCTAAGCCCCAAGCGTCGTTCAAAGAAAAAGAATTATTATACCGAGCGCGGCTCCGTAGCACAGTATACGAACCGCTCGCACGCTTCTCTCGGACTCCGCCCTTTCCTTAACTGCTATGCGGCTCATCTCGTTATATACCCTCTCGGCGCTCTTCTCCTCGTCATCCTTATAAGACCTTCCGAAAGAGGAAAAATAAGACTCGAGCAGCCGTGCGGCATCACCGCCGAGCATCGGCAAGCGCTGACGCGTGTTTGAGAATGCCCGAGAAAGACTGCCCGTTTCCGAGAGCTCGGAAATAAAGCCTGCGTCGAAGAGCGCTTCATTCTCGAATTCACACGCCCACTGGGGCACGCTGCGAAGCCGACAGGAAAGCTCGTTTCTTATGAAATCCAGAAGAGCTACGAAGCCGTCGTTTACGGCGTTTTTTGCCTCCATATATTTTTTATATTCTGACGAAAGCGTTTTCGCAACGAAGAGGACGAGCACGGCGGTAATAGCTTTTATAAGTATCATACGACCACTCCTTGCCCGAAGCGCGCAAGATCGCCAAGCCTCGTCTCTTCTACACCGAAGGAAGCACCGACGCGCCTTATCCCGACGATACTGTCAAAAACGCGCGCCTCAAGAAAAGGTCTGAACACGGGTCTTTTCAGTATCTCCTCTGCCGAGCGCGCGTGAGCCGTGGCGATAAACGGAATTCCGAGAGCCATAGAAGAGAGCACCTCGGACGCCTCCGACGCGCCTATCTCGTCCACTATCACCACTCCTGCGCCGAGGGTGCGCACCGCTATCTCTATCCCCTTGGATTTTTTATATCCTCGAAGAATGTCCACCTCGCTTGACGAATACTCCTCGGGGAAAAATTCACACCTTTCATCCACGACCAAGACCCTCGTCCCATCTTTGCCTATACGGTCGGCAAGGCGCCGTATGGCGGTCGTCTTCCCGCCGAGGGGCGGAGAATAAACGAGCATTCCGCCCCTGCCCGATGAGCGCCAAAGATCGAAAAGACGGTCGCCCGTTTCTGTATTGGAGTGAGGTATGCGGAAAACGAGAGAGCGCACCTCCGTGAGCCCAACTGCTATGCCGCCGTCATATCTTAACCTCCCGCAAACTCCGACGCGGACACCGTTTACGGGAGTCACGTAGCCCTCCGTCAGCGTATCCCTGTGCGCATAAAGAGCGCCACCCGTAAGCGCCAGCAAAATATCGTCAAGCTCCCTTTTCCCGAGGATGCGCGGTAACGAGCGCATACCCGAATCGAATAAAATACTGCTCCTTGCCTCTGCCCTGAGCCTTATTTCAAAAACGGTGCCGTTTCTTCTTCCGAGCTCGTCCACGATAAATCGGGAAACGTCTGTGGGAAAATATTCAATAATTTTCAATAAAATTCCATTTTTCTTCGCGGAAATATCCAACAACTTCCAAATTCCTTCCTTGTTTTTAATTTTTTGTGCATTTCTACAAAATAACCTACATATTTTTTCTGATTTTTGTAACGAGATTAACTTATTTTTTTCTTGACTTTAAGAATTAAATGTGGTAAAATATTGACATATTTTATTCGAAAAAATATATTATCCGAATAAAAATTCAGATTATGAAAAATATTATTAAAAAGAGGCAGTAAGAATGAAATCAACAGGCATTGTAAGAAATGTAGATGAGCTCGGCCGTATAGTTATCCCAAAGGAAATGCGCAAGAGAATGGATATTGCGAACAGCGACCCCGTTGAAATATACGTAGACGGTGATAAGATCATTCTCACAAAATATCAACCCTCTTGTATCTTCTGCGGCGCTACCGACGGCGTTACGGATTTCCGCGGGAAGAAGATCTGCGCGGAATGTATCGGCGTTCTCAAGAACTCTTAATATATTAAAAGACGGCGACACTCGCCGTTTTTTTATTCGTATCACGCCCGGCGAAGAAAAGTTCTTATAAAAAGTGTAGGAAAAAACGCAAAGTCACTTGATTTTGCCCGTCCTTTGTGTTACAATATATGCGTAGAAAAATTTTTTATGAATGAAAGGAAGAATTTTGAAATGAAAGTTGTTACATTTGGTGAGATTATGCTCCGCCTTGCTCCCGAGGGATATCTCAGATTTACCCAGGCTGACAAGTTCGGCGTAGTTTACGGCGGCGGCGAAGCAAACGTTTCCGTTTCTCTTGCTAATTACGGACTTGATTCCGCATTCGTTACCAAGCTTCCCAAGCACGAGATCGGTCAGTCCGCTGTCAACTCCCTTCGCAGATTCGGCGTTGACACCTCTATGATCGTAAGAGGCGGCGACAGAGTAGGTATCTACTTCAACGAGAAGGGTGCTTCTCAGCGTCCCTCCAAGGTTATCTACGACAGAGCGCACTCCGCTATTGCCGAGGCATCGCGCGAGGACTTCAATTGGGACGAGATATTCGAGGGCGCCGATTGGTTCCACTTCACGGGAATCACCCCCGCTCTTAACCCCACCGTTGCCGAGATCTGCCTTGACGCTTGTAAGGCTGCTCACGCTCACGGCGCAAAGATCTCCTGCGACCTCAACTTCAGAAAGAAGCTCTGGTCCCGCGAGCAGGCTCGTGAAACTATGACTAAGCTCTGCGAGTACGTTGACGTTTGCATCTCCAACGAGGAGGACGCACACGACGTATTCGGCATCGATGCTGAAAACACCGACATCGCAGGCGGCAAGCTCAATCACGAGGGATACAAGTCCGTTGCACGTCAGCTTGCTGAGAAGTTCGGATTTGAAAAGGTTGCTATCACCCTTCGTTCTTCCATCAGCGCAAACGACAACGATTGGGCAGCGCTTCTTTACGACGGTAAGGAATATTGCTTCTCCAAGTCCTATCATATGCACATAGTCGACAGAGTCGGCGGCGGCGACAGCTTTGGCGGCGGTCTTATCTACGCTTGCCTTAACGGATACTCCACTCAGGACGCGGTCGAGTTCGCCGTTGCGGCATCTTGCCTCAAGCACTCCATCGAGGGTGACTTCAATATGGTCAGCGTTGACGAGGTCAAGGCGCTTGCAGGCGGTAACGGCACGGGTCGTATCCAGAGATAATTTCGGTATAAAACAAAGAATATTCGCTTCATCGCCCGTGTTTTTCCGTCACGGCGTGAAGAAAAAGAGGCTGCCGTCTTTTTTCTCGGCAGTCTCTTTCACTTGAAATAATTACGAAGCAGGTTCTGTATGGACAAAAAAGATTTAACCCTAAAGGAGCGCGATACGCTCGGCAGCCGTCTTGGCTTTATTCTTTTAAGCGCGGGCTGCGCAATAGGCCTCGGAAACGTGTGGAAGTTTCCGTATATGGTCGGACAAAACGGCGGAGCTCTTTTCGTGCTGATATATATTGCCTTCCTTTTAATATTCGGCATTCCCGTTATGACTATGGAATTTTCCATCGGAAGAGCCTCAAGGAGGAGTCCTGCTAAAATGTACGAGCCCCTTGAGCCGAAGGGAACGAAATGGCATTTGCACAGCTACGCCGCCCTTGCGGGTAACGTATTGCTTATGATGTTCTATACCACGGTTGCGGGTTGGCTCCTTTCATACTTTTTCAAGACCGTTACGGGCAGCTTTGACGGAATAGGAGCTCGGGAGGTCGTTTCCGAATTCGGCAATATGCTCGCAGAGCCCCGGGAGCAGATCTTGTTTATGGCCATCACGGTCGTGCTCGGTACTGCCGTCTGCTCACTCGGAGTAAAAAAGAGTCTTGAGCGCGTGACGAAGGTTATGATGGTCGCCCTCCTTGCCCTTATGGTGGTGGTCGCGGTAAACGGCTTTACTCTTGACGGAGCGAAGGACGGTCTTAAATTCTATCTCATTCCTGATTTCAGCGAGCTTTCAGCATCCGACGTTTTCTCGATAATCGTCAGCGCAATGAGCCAAGCCTTCTTCACTCTGAGCATCGGTATCGGCTCAATGGCGATATTCGGCAGCTATATTGATAAGGAGCGCTCGCTGCTCGGCGAGTCGATAACCATTGCCGCCGTCGACACCTTCGTTGCTTTCGTTTCGGGACTTATAATATTCCCCGCTTGCTTCACCTACAATAACGGCGAGGTCGGCGCGGGTCCGCCCCTCATTTTCGAAACCTTGCCGAACGTATTCGCAAATATGCCGCTCGGCAGGCTTTGGGGCTCTTTGTTCTTCATCTTCTTATCCTTTGCGGCGCTCTCAACCGTTTTCGCGGTGTTTGAGAATATCATCGCTTGCATTATGGATATGACGGGGCTTGGAAGGATCAGATCCTCGCTGATCTGCGGCGGCGGAATTCTCGTTCTTTCCGTTCCCTGCATCCTCGGATACAATCTCTGGAGCAGCTTCAGCCCGTTCGGAGAAGGAAGCTCCGTGCTCGACCTTGAGGACTTCATAGTGTCGAATCTCCTCTTGCCGATAGGCTCGCTGATATTCGTGCTCTTCTGCACGTCAAAGCGCGGTTGGGGTTGGGATAACTTCATAAACGAGGCGAACGCGGGCAAGGGTCTTAAGATAAGGTCGTGGATGCGCGTTTATATGAAATACGTGCTTCCCGTGCTTCTCTTCATTTTCTGTATAATAAACGTCGTGTTGTTCTTTATCTCTAAATGAGAAAACATAAGATTTAAACTCGGCTAAATTTAACACGCCCTCGGGGTAATATCCCCGATGGGCGTGTTTTTCTTGTTGAAATCTTTATTGCTTTTTATAATGCGAGAAATTCATCTCGCCGCCCGCAAAGCTCGCCTCGTAGTCGCCGAAGAAGCCGCGGAAGGTAACGTATCCGTCCTCGTCCGTCATCGCTTCAAGCTCCGTGTGCCAGATCTCGCCGAAGAGCTTTTTGAGCATCAGGGCGGCAGGCTTCGGAGTGAGGTCGCGGCGGAAAAGACCCGCGTGACAGTTGTTTTCATTCCAAGCGGAATTTTCTTCGGAAACGTAGCACATATCGTCAACCGTATTCCAATAAACGACGTTTTCCATCTCGGGGCAAGCGAAGAAGTAAGTGTAAAGATATTTAAGCAGCTCCGCCTGACATTCCTCGCCCTCGGCACCCTCGCCGACGCAAGGTATCGTCATTTCGGTAATTTCAAGCGGCCGTCCAAGGCTCGCAAGGATCTTGAGTGCGCGGTCGATATACTTCGCGTTGAACATATCCGCGTACCACTCGACCTCGGCGAGCTGATCGCCTCCGCAGCCGAGGAAGGCGTGATGCTGCATTCCTATCTTATCAATATCAAGACCTCTGTCAAGAGCACCTCTGTATTCAAGAATAACGGGCGCCATATAGCCGCTCTTAGCTATAACGGGAATCTTGTTTCCCTCGTTTATAACGAGCGTTGCTTCCTCGCCGAAATATTCCCTCGCCTTTTTATAGCACCAATCCATAATATCGGGGTCGTCGGTAAGGACACACTTTTTCTTCGCCCAATCAAAGCCTCCGATCTCAAGCATCTCGTTAGTTACCTCGTATTCCCACATCTTCCCCTTGTAACGCTCCGCTATCTCGCGAAAGCGCTTGTCATAAAGATAGGTCATACGCTCCCTGTCCTCCCTCGGAAGCCAATCGGGAGTGAATTTATCATAATAAAGGCAGTGAAGCTTCGGGCTCACCCCCGTCTCGTTACAGTATTCAAGGCAAAGATCGGGAGCGGGGCGACGGTATATCTTTGGGCTGTCTTTATCAAAGCGAAGCTTTCCCTCCTCCGGCTCAAGCTCCGCCCAATAAAAAGGAAGCGTGGCGAGATTGAAGTAACGGTGAAAGGTATCGCGGTATATGCGGTTTTCCTCCTCCGTGCCGAACTCGTCAAGAAGAAAGATGTTCGCTCCGTACTTAAATTCGTGCGTCTTTTGCGTGATCTTCACCCGTTTTTTTGACACGGGTGCGCCCTTCTCGTCTAAAATTTGAATTTTCTTCTCGCCCTTGCGATACTTTTCTATATCGGAGAGCTTACTCTCGTAGAGCGCATCGTTTTCTCTGAACGACTTTAAAAGCGTTTCTCTGGCTTCCTGATAAGTCATCACGGTTCTCCTTTTTTATCTATATTTCTGTGACGCAGAGCGGCTCTTTCACACCGAGAGCGCAAACGAGCTCACCCGTTTCCTTATCAATTACGCAAACGGCGTTGCTTTTTTGATTTGCGGAAACGATAAAGCGTCCGAAAACGTCGAAATCCCTCGGCTCTTCACCGTAGGTCTTTATATATTTTTTCAGCGCAAGCTTAGTGCCGTAGACCGAGAATACGGCGATAGAATCGTGACCTCTGTTGGAAACGAAGAGCTCGTTGCCGACGAGCCTTATAGCCGCGGCGGTGTTGCCCTCCATATCGGGTGCCGCCTTGTAGGTACCGAGAGGCGTGAGCGCGCCGTTATAATCAAAGACCGTAACGCTCGACACGAGCTCGTTCACGCAAAAAAGCGTTTTTCCGTCCTCGGAGAACGCAAGATGCCGCGCACCGTAGCCGTCGGGCACCTTTGCCGACGACAAAAGCCGAAGCTCGCGCGAGTAAACGAAAACCGTATCGAGCCCAAGATCGGTAACGAGCACGTTTCCGTCGGGAGCTATCTTTACGCAGTGCGTGTGCGGCGCTTCCTGCCTTGTGGGATGCGGGCCTCTTCCCTCGTGGAATACCGTCCTCCCACCCATACGTCTTACGTTACCCGAGAGATAATTTACGACGTAAATATCGTCGCCCGCCGAGTCAAGATGGCAGGGGACGATGCCACCCGTGTCGAGTTTTTCGCCGATTTGAGAAAGCTCGCCGTCCTCGTTTACGGCAAATCTCACAAGAGCGCCAAAGTTTCCCTCTCCGCCCTCTCTCGTTATGACGAGGAGCTCACCGTCACGCTTTATCGCGTACATCGGACGGTCAAGCGGGGTTTTTGAAATCATCTCAAGCTCTCCCGTTTCGGAATCAAGCGATACTCTTACGAGTCCTCCGTCCTCCGAACAGGAGCATACGTAAAGATCAAAGTGCCGTTTGTGTGTCATTTGGGTCACCGTTTCTTGCAAGATCGTATTCGAGCGACCAATCAAGATGGCGGTATTTCTCGCCACGGGGGTCGGTCTTTATCCATTCCATAAGCATATCGAGCATCTCCTCCGTCCAAGTCGCGCGGTCTATCTGCGCGGTGGTGAACTTGCCCGCCGTTATCATCTCAAATCCGAAATCGTCCTTAACGTGCGTCTTTGCCGCGCCGTCGACGACCTCGGGAACGAGGTGGGACGGTATGAAGAGAACGCCTCCGCCCGCGCCGTAAACGATGTCGCCGGGAAGGACTGTCGCCTTTCCTATTCTCGTGATGCTGTTGAAGTCCTTCATTATAAACTCGCGTATGGGGGTCGGGTCGATGCCGCGATAGTAGACCTGAACGTCGGGAACCTCCTTCATCTGCTGAGTATCTCTGATACCGCCCCAGATAACGCCTCCACCCGTCTTAGTTCTCTTTTTTATAGCGGTGGTAAGGTTGCCTCCGAGGAATGTGCCCTTATAAATCTTGTCGTACATATCAACTACTACGACGTCACCCTCCGTCAGGCTGTCGATCACCCACTGATTGTAGTTGCCCTTGAATTCCTGCTCGCGTCCGCGCGCAAACATCACCTCGTGAAGGTCGGGACGGGTGGGAACGAACGTCGCCGTTACCGCACGTCCGATAAGCTTTCTTCCGTCGTCGTGGAGCACCTTGAGATCTCCCTCGAACTGACTCTCGTAGCCCTTGACGAATATGGGCTTCCAAAGTTCCTCAAGGGTCATCTTCTTCATTTCCTCAAGGTATCTGTCGGGCACTCTCGGGCGCCCGTCGGGAAACCTTTCGCCCTTCCAGAGGGGCGTCAATGCTATAATTTCTTCTCTTGA
Organism: Clostridia bacterium; assembly: GCA_017503105.1. GTDB lineage: Bacteria > Bacillota > Clostridia > Oscillospirales > CAG-272 > UBA1740. Next base: position 14,456 of record JAFVTS010000015.1, on the reverse strand, counting down.
ATTAAACTTCATCCGTCTTTCCTCACTTTAAAGTTATTTTTATATCGTGACTTCTGTCTTTCGAGAGCTTTGCCTTATAAATCGTGCCATCTATCTCGACGTCATATTCGCCAAAGAAGCCCTTAAATTTAACACGCCCCCCGTCGTCGGCGGTAAGCGTTTGCTCCGTCGTCCACTCCTCGTGAATGAGCTTTTTCAGCGCCTCGTAGGCAGGCTTCTTTTTCATATTAAAGTCTATAAGACCGCCGCGGTAGTAGTTCTCACCCGCCGTCATATCGCCAAGAGGCGCAAACGCCGCATAGCCGTCCACAAGATTCCAATACATAGCGCCCTCGACTGCGGGATGGCTGAACCATATCTTATAAAGCCACTCGAGTATCTCTGCCTGAGTGCGCATATCCTCCTCGGAATCCGAATAAGCGGGAATGGTTATCTCGGTTATCTGTATCGGCAGATTAAAATCCGAATACTGATCAAGCACACGAAAGATCTGGACGGGATCGTAAATAGAGGAAAGAAATTTGTGCTCTTCCTCGCGCCTGTTAAAGGCGTGGTACTGCATTCCTATACAGTCGATGCGCGCGCCCCTGTTTATCGTTCTTTCTATCAGCGTATAGTATGCGCTTCTGTCGAATTGGAACGAGCTCCACTCCCATATATGATTCGTAGCCTCGTTTATAATGAGCTCGTTTTCACGGAAATAATTTTCCGCAAGGCGGAAGTTTTCCTCAACGAGTCCGCGCTCTCTGAAATACGGACACTTATCGCGCCTCGGACTGTTGCAAAGAGTTTCGTTTATGACCTCCCAGCCGTGGATTCTGCCGCGATAGCGCTCGGAGAGTTCCTTATAGCGCTTTTCAAGCTTCGCCCTGACGGTTCCGAGATTTGATTCGTCAAGCCACGGCGGGTTAAAGTTAACGTAAGTAAGACAGTGCGCCTTGGGAGTGATATTGTTTGCCTCACAGTATTCAAGGCAAAGATCGGGCGCGGGTCTTCTGTAAACCTTGGGGCTGTCCTTTGAAAATCTCGGCTTTCCCTCCTCGGGCTCAAGGTCGGACCAATAGAAAGGAAGCGTTGCCGCCTCGAAGCACTCCGCAAAAGCCTTCTTGTATTCAGCGTTCTTTTCCTCGGTTTCCATCTCGTCGAGCATAAAGAGGTTGGCGCCGAAGAGGAAGTCGTGCTTTTTGTGCTTGATATGTATCTTCGCCCCCTTGACGGGTGCACCGTCCTTATCGGTTACGGTTATTGTGGCGTAAGTTTTTCTGTGTTGCTCTATACCGTTTTTGATCCTGTCGTTTACCTCGTCCGCGTGAAGCCTAAATTTTGAGAGCATTTCTTCGTTTCTTGTCATTTTTACTTCCCCCTAAAATTAAAGATGCATTCCGCCGTCGACCACTATGTCAGCACCCGTGATATATCTGCCGCCCTCGCCCGTGAGCAGTACGACGGTGCCCGCCATATCGGAAGCCTCGCCCGCATAGCCTGCGGGAATGCCGTCAAGAACCTTTTGTCTGTACTCGGGATCGGAGAGCGCCGCCTCGTTTCTCGGTGTCGCGATAACGCCGGGCGCTACGTTGTTGACGGTCACGCCGAAGGGCGCAAGCTGCTTTGCAAGATTGTTTACGAGGCTCACGACCGCGCACTTCGTCGCGGCGTATATCGCCATATCCTTATGCGGCTTGTACTGCTGTACGCTTCCGACGGTGATTATTCTTCCAAAGCCGTTTTCCTTCATTTTCTCGCTGTATGCACGGATGAGCTTGAAGGTAGATTTGAAGTTGACGTTCACCTGCGTGTCAAATTCCTCGTCCGTGATCTTGTCGTACGGATTTCTGTACTGCACGCTGGCGTTGAGCACGAGCACGTCAACGTCACCCGTCTTTGCGTGAAGAGCGTCGACCTCGTCCATTTTTGAAAGGTCGCATACCACGGCACTCGCGGCACCTATTTCGTCGCGTATCCTTTCTGCTTTTTCCATATCTCTCGCGCAGTGGACCGTTACCTCAAAGCCCTCCTTGACAAGAGCCTTTGCGATAGCGTATCCTATTCCTTGCGTTGAGCCCGTTACCAATGCTTTCATCTTTTTTCTCCTTACGACCAGGTTCTGTCGTTTGACCACTCGCCGTTCCACTCGTCGGTGGGAGCCCACGGCTCGGGGCAGTCCTTCTTTGAAAATCTCGTTATCAGCTCCTCGCAAAGCGAGTCTATTCCAAGGCCCGGCGTGTCGGGAACGGCGAAGAAGCCGTCCTCAAGCCTGATATTGGGTTCGACGAGCTTGTACCACTCGGGGTGATCGACCGAATGGAACTCTACTGCAAGCACGTTCTTGAGCGCCGCCGCGGCGTGTATCGCCGCCATAAATCCTATCGGGCTTTCCGCCATATGGAGCGCGATCGCCACACCGTACTTCTCGCAAAGCGCGCCGAGCTTTTTAAGCTGAAGAAGTCCGCCTATGGTGAGCGCGTCGGGGTGGACGACGTTTACACCCGCGGAAAGAAGCGGCTCGAAGTTCTCGGCAAGGTAGATATCCTCGCCCGTACAAAGGGGAACGCAGGAATTTTTCGCAAACTTTCTGTAATGCTCGGTGAGCATCCAGGGCGCAAGGTCCTCCATCCAGGCGATATTGTACTTTTCGAGGCGTCTTGCGAACCTTATCGCGTCCTCGATAGCGACGTGACCGAAATGGTCTATCGCGAGGGGGATCTCATAGCCGATCTCTTCCCTTACCTCGCGCACGTAGTTTTCAAGAATATCAAGACCCTTTTCGGTGATGTGTATTCCCGTTGCGTAGTGCGGAACGGTGAATATCTCGTAATTCTTACCGAACATCAAGGACTTGTCTATTGAGCCCGACTGGTGGCATATCGCCTTCATAGAATACTTCTTTATATCCTCAAGCATTCCCGCAGGAGCGTTAAGCGTGCCCGGCTCGTCAAGAAGCATCTCGATACCGAGATCCATCTTAAGATAAGTAAAGCCGTCCTCCATTCTGCGCTTCAACGCCTTGCCCATATCCTTGCCCGTGTGCTTGCCGTCAACGTCCGTATCGCAGTAGATGCGCACCCTGTCGCGGTACTTGCCGCCAAGGAGCTGGTAAACGGGGATCTTGTAAAACTTTCCGACGATGTCGAAGAGGGCTATTTCAATACCCGAAACGCCGCCGCCCTGGCGCGAATGACCGCCGAACTGCTTTATCCTCTCAAAAAGCTTCTCCACGTTCAAGGGATTCTCGCCGATAAGACGGCTCTTGAGCATTTTAGCGTAAGTGGCGCTCGACGCGTCCCTCACCTCGCCGTATCCGACGATGTCGGAATTTGTGAATACTTTAATAAGTATCATATGCTTAGGAAGTCCGTCAATATCGGCAAAACGGATGTCCGTTATTTTAAGCTCGGATGCTTTTATCATTTCATTTTCTCCTTTAAAGTTTTTTATTACCGTTTACATTATCGTATATTTCACGCGTTTTTTCATCAACTATATTTGTTAATTTGCAAACTATCTTGTGATTATTTCTTGACTTTGCGAGAGATTTGTAGTATGATATAAATAAATCGAAGCTCGGGGAGAGGAAAGCGTATGGGAGCAATAGGAGATATAAGGAAAGAGGGCGGCACCGTTCTTTTCAAAATGTACGATTCTCACGCGGACGCAAGACGCCAGGCGTTCAGAGTGCATTATCACGCGGAAATTGAGCTGAGCCTCATTCTTTCGGGAACGGGTACGTACAACTCCGAGGGGGTGCTCTACCCCGTTTCGGCAGGAGATATTTTCTTTTACAAGAGCAGCGTGCCGCACTGTATGACGGATATATCCGACGGTGGAATGAATATACTGAACATTCACATACCTCCCGCGTATTTTCACCTCGTAAGATCGGAATCGGACGCGCCTCACTTCGGAAGAGAGTTCTTAAGACGCTCTTTTCCTACCGTCAAGCTTACCGATATACTGTCGGAGGCGGAGGCGGAAAAGATACGCTCCCTGATACTTTCGGTGCGCTCGGAGCTCACGGAAAAGCAGGCGGCGTACGAGCTTATAACGGAGAGCTATCTTTCGGAAATACTCGTCCTGCTCTCAAGGAAAATGCCGCCGCTTTACGAAAGAGTGAGCAAGGAGAGCTCCGAGGTAATTTTCCGAGCGCTCGAATTTATCGACACCCACTTCACCGAGCCCATATCCCTTGAGTCCGTTTCGGAATTTGCAAGGCTTGAGAAAACGTATTTCGCGACTCTCTTCAAAAAGACTGTCGGAACGAATCCGTGGGAATATATTCTTATAAAAAGAGTTGAAAGAGCGATAGACCTTTTGCGCTCGGATAACTCAACCGTCCTTGAGGTCGCAGTAAAATCAGGCTTCAACAACACTGCCAACTTCAACAAAATATTCAAAAAATATACGGGCACGACCCCGAAAGAGCTCAGAAAAAGAGGCGCAAAAAAGCCGTAAAATAAAAAAACACGGACGCGTTTGCGTAACTGCTTCCTTTGTAAGCAACACGCTGATACGTCCGTGCTCTTTATCTCGGTGTTATTCTCTCGACACCGCCGTTTTTATTTATGAAAATCACTTCTCTGACGCCGCCGATGCTTCTTATCATATTTTTCGCCGCACCGTACGACTCGGTGTTAAACAAAGCCGTCGAAAGCGCGTCCGAAAGCGCCGCGCTTTCCGAATAAACGCTGACCGAGCGGTGATAATTCGACGGAAAGAGCGTTTTGCCGTTTATGATATGATGGTAAGTCACACCCGCCACGGTATAATAACGCTGATAATCACCCGAGGTCGCGACAGCTCCGTTTCTCACGTCGATATACGCGGGATAATCGCCGCCGTCGGGATTTTCCACGCCCGTCTTGAACGGCGTGCCGTCGGGCTTTTCTCCTATCGCGTAAAGATTTCCGCCGACGTCAATAGCGTACGCCCGAGCCCCGCGCGAGCGAAGAACGCTTGCCGCGCGGTCTATGGCAAAGCCCTTTGCCACGGCTCCCACGTCGAGCGACATTTCGGGATCAAGAAGCTCCACGGTCCCCTTCGCCTTATCAATAACGAGTTTTTCTATATCGCAGTGCAAGCTTGCCAAAGTGAGCTCTTCCTCCGTCGGAACTCTTTTTCCGTCCCCGCGGCACTCGTGCCATATGCGGAGCACCGAGCCCATCGCGACATTGACAGCGCCCGAGGTTTTCACATACATTTCCTTTGAGAAGGAAAGAAGGTCTATTATTCTTCCGTCCACCTTCACAGCGCCCTTACCCGCCATATCGTTTACGGTTTTTATATTGTTAACGCCGTCGTAAGAATTATATATATCAAACAGCTTATGACAAGTCGCAATCTCCTGACGGAACGCTTCCGCGTTCGCACAAAATACGTCGTCAGAATCGTCGGCAAAGCTGTAAAGCGTGCTGACAGTGTCAAAATAATCGTAATACGTTTTGCTCTTCCGCTCCTCTTCACCGCACGAAGACAGCGACGCGAACAACGCGCTTACGGCAAGTATTAAAGCAACTGCTTTTCCGATTTTTTTCCTCACGTCCCTCTCCCTTCGCGTTTTTCGTTTTTGTTAATTATACACCTCTCGGACTTATTTGTCAAGATGCCGATCGCCGTGAGCGTGAGGGGACCGAGTTTTCCGATACGTCTTGACTTTCTTAATAATATGTGATAAAATATTTACCGTCATATTCAACCGATTGGAAAGGAGAGATGCCGATATGGGAATTACGGAGCTTTTGATGACTGCCGTCGCGCTTTCGATGGACGCCTTCGCCGTTGCCGTTTGCAAAGGGCTTTCGGCGGGCAAAGTAAAGCTTAGTCATATGCTTATCTGCGGTGCGTGGTTCGGAGGATTTCAGGCACTTATGCCCCTCATCGGATATTTTCTCGGTCAGACCTTCGAGAGCTATATAACCCCCGTTGACCATTGGGTCACGTTCTTGCTCCTTGGGGTCATCGGTTTCAATATGCTGAAGGAATCCCTTGATGCGGACGAAGAGGCTGACTGCTCGCTTTGCTTTAAAATAATGCTGGCTATGGCTCTTGCGACGAGCATTGACGCCCTTGCGGTCGGTATCACCTTTGCCCTTGACGCCGACATAAACATAGTATTCGCGATAAGCTCGATAGGCGTTATCACCTTTATCCTCTCCGCCCTCGGTGTCAAGATCGGTCAGGTTTTCGGCTCAAGGTGGCGCGGCCCTGCCGAATTCGTCGGCGGCATCGTGCTCATCGGCATAGGAATTAAGATACTTCTTGAGCACACGGTAGCGGACAAATCTCTTTACGACCTTGTAATCGCACAAAGCGTGGCACTTCTTCTGACCGTTATCTTCTCGGTCTTCGCGGTTTTGACGCACAAAAAAGACGGAGCGCAAAAGGGCGAGCTCGTGCTTTACTGCACGTCGGCGACGTTGCTCTTCGTCACGGGCTTATCCCTCACCGCCCTGTATTTTATTATTGCGTAAAAAAACGAAAATACGTTTAAACGGAGTTTTTTATGAGTAAAGGAACGAACGTAAAATTCATCGAAAAATATATAATTCTCGAAAACGCGGCAAACGCTCTTATGAACAAAAAGAGCAGCGGTGTCAGCGCTTACATATCCGAGCTTGAATCATTGACTCTCGACGCGGACGCCAAAAAAACGCTGAAGCTTCTTAAAAAATGCAGATTCGTCAGAAACAAGCTCGCTCACGACCCCGGCGCTCTTAAAAGTAACGACGAAATTACCAACGACGACGTAAGGTTTATAAAGAAGCTCACGTCTGATATACAAAGACGAAGGGACCCGCTTTCAAGACTTTTGAACAAGGCTCCCTCATCCGCGGCAAAAATAAAAGCTATAATATCTCTCGCGGCAGTCGCGGCGGTAATTATAGCGGCAATAATCTTCTTCATCAAGTAATTTGCCCTAAGATCATAAAAATCACCGTGCTCGGTTTCTTTGTGAGCACGGTGATTTATTTTTGTTTTAGTTACATTCTGCAACGAGGGGTCCTGCAAGCTCCTTGAGATAGAAGAGCTTTCCCGGAAGAGTCGGCATAAACGTTGACGTGATGTTCATATCGGGTCCGTAATGGAGAGTGGTAAGGAAGCTCATTCCCTGCCAGCCCATACCGCGTCCGAGAGCGCCATCTGCACCGCCGATGATGTAATCAGCCTGAAGGAAAAGACCGGGGCCGATGGTGTTCGCGCGGCAAGGAACGAGAGTCGTACGGCTCTTGAAGCTCGTGATGGCGTTCTGCTCGATGGTGAGCGGATGAAGCTTTGCACCAAGGCGGTAGCACTGGCTCTTCCATTCCTCGACGCTTGCAAATTCCTCGGCAAAATGAGGCTCCCAGAACGCGATGTGGCACATTCTTCCGATGCCGAACACCAAAACGAGTTTCGCGCCCTCTGCTTTAAGCGCCTTTATCTTCTCGGGATAAGTGGGGAGATTGCTCTTGGTCGCGAAGTTGCGCTGATTTTCGGGAACGGTCCTATTGAGCTTTCCGAAGAACGCGTCCTTCATACTGTACTCAAAGGATGCGGGGTTGTCGTTTGAAAGGGTGTTGCCCTCGCCGTCCGCCCACTCGTCCATATTGAAGGTGTAAACGTGCGAGCAGTCAACGTCCCACTCGTTGAGGAAGTATACCGCCCACTTATACATTCCCATAGGTCCTACGGGAAGTATCATTGCAAGCTTTTCGCCGCGGTCGCGTGCCGCCTTTATCTGAAGAGCGATCTCGTGACCCATAAGGGTGTCGAATTCATAGATGTTCTGACACTCGACGGGGTTGAAGTCCTTATGCCAGAAGTCCTCGCGCGCCGTTCCCTTTTCGCAGCACTCGTCTATTCTCTTCATATCCCACCCCTTGGGATAGAAGTTTTCAAGAAGGCTTCCCTTTACCGTTGTTAAGAAATCCATAGTTTTGTTTCCTTTCGTTATATAATTTTTTAATTACGCTTTATTCGAGCTGCCGAAGAGGCGCATCTTTCCGACGACGACGTCCTTCACGGCATTCTTGGCGTCCGAGAACATTATCTCGTGGTTTGCGCTCGAAAGATAAGCCTCGCGCGCGGCAACGCACATTTCCGTGCAGATGTTTATTTTTCTGATACCGTTTGCGATAGTGCTTCTGAAATCATCATCCGAAAGTCCCGAGCCTCCGTGAAGCACGAGGGGCTTATCCGACACCTTATATATTTGCGCGAGTCTGTCTATATCAAGCACGGGCTTGGTCTTATATTTGCCGTGAGCCGTTCCGATAGCGACGGCAAGCGCGTCTATATCCGCTCTCTTTATGAAATCGGTAACCTGATCAACTCTTGTGTACATCTCTTCGATGCCGTCCTCAGTGCCGCCCTCGCCGCCTCCGACGCGACCGAGCTCCGCCTCGACGCTGACCCCCTTTGCGTGAGCCATCTTGCTCACCGCGAGGGTGTTGGCTATATTCTCTTCGTAAGGAAGAGCGCTTCCGTCGTACATAACCGACGAAAATCCTGCGTCGACAGCCGCCTTTATCTTCGCGTAATCGGTTCCGTGATCGAAGTGCAGACAAACAGGCACGCTTGCCTTTTTGGCTATATCGTTCATAATAAGAGCTGCGTACTCAAAGGGAATGAGGGGCAAATGCACCTCCGCAACTCCGAGAATAAGAGGGCTCTTCTCCTCTTCTGCCGCCTCTATAATGCCCCTTGCCATCTCAAGATTAAGCATATTGAAAAGTCCGACGCCGTACTTTCTTTCCTCGGCATCCTTTAAAATTTCTTCAAGCGTTACTAACATTTCTTTTCTCCTAAAAATTCAAGTGTTTCTTCATACGTTCTGATTCCCGTGGTTGCGCCCGTCGCGGTAACGCAAAGAGCCCCCGTTCCGTTTGCAAATTCCGAGCAAAACTCGGGGCTCTCACCTCTTGCATACGCCGCAAGGAAGCCCGAGCAAAAGCTGTCGCCCGCCCCCGTCGTGTCAACCGCCTTGACGCCCTTGACCGAGGGGAAAATACGTCCCTTTTTCTCGCCCGCAAGCCTTAAATAGCTTCCCGTTTTGCCCATCTTTATAACTACGTTTTTCGCACCCTTCGCCATAAAAACGTCTGCAATCTCATCGGGGTCCGAGCGTTTCGCTATTTCCCTTGCCTCGTCAATGCTCGGCATAAGGAAGTCGATGTAAGGCATAGACATATCAAGCAGCTCGCCCCACTTCCCCTTCGCGTCCCAGCAAACGTCAAGGAAGGTCGTCTTTCCCATCTCTTTACATTTCTTCAAGAAATCACGCGTTTCTTCACCGTCAAATCTGTCAAGCAGATAAGTTCCCGTGACGAAAACGAGATCCGCCTTTGAAATAACGTCAAAATCAATGTCGTCGATACCGAAGGTGCCGTTAGTTCCTACGCAGTGGAAGAACGAGCGCTCGCCGCCCTCATCTATCATAAGGACCGAGGCAGAGGTCTGAGTGGTAGTATCGGTCTTAAGCCCTGCGGTGTCAACACCCGCGGCTTCAAGACGGCTCTTCAAGTAAGCGCCGAACATATCGTCGCCAACTTTTCCAACGATAAAAGCAGGGGTGCCCATCTTCGTTAGATTTATCGACGCCGTCATAGCGTTTCCGCCGTTATGGAGCGTTATTCCGTTCACCTGCTTCAATACTCCGTGACCCGGATAACCGTCCACGGGCTCAACTATCACGTCGGCAACTAAAATACCGACACAAGCAATTCTTTTCATTTAAGGCAGAAGTCTCCTCGTCGTAACTTTGGGCCACACAAGCTCCTGACAGAACGCCTCCGCATACTGAACTCCGCACTGAATTCCTCTGAATCGGGAGCAGGTCCTTACAAACTCCGCAAAATCGATGCGGTCGTGGTCGCGCATCCATTTAAGCTGGCTTTGGTGGCATTCGAGCATTTCTATTTTAAGCTCTATCTCGTCGCTGACGTCGACGTATTCCGTCGGCTCGAAGCGCATCCCCGCAAGATTATCCATATAATAAATAGGCGTTACAGCCGCCTTGCCTGAAGGGCCGTACTGCGGGACGCTGGCAACGAACGATGCGTCAAAGACGAGCTTCGAAACCTCTCTGTGGTCGGGCATATAGTCAGTCGGACTGTGCGTGATTATAAAATCGGGCTGCGTTCTGATTATAAGCTCAGCAACCTTATCTCTTTGCTCCACGGACGCGCCGTTTGGCAAAAGATCGCCGATATCGAGCGTCACGACCTCAATTCCCGCAAGAGCACCCGCGCGCTTTGCCTCGCCCGCACGTATTTCGCGAAGCTCCTCGGGCTTTATGATCTCGTGACCCATATTTCCGTTTGCGACGTGGCAAACCGTCACCTTATCCCCACGCTTAACGCATTTTGCAAGTGTTCCGCAGCAGGAAATTTCTATATCGTCGGGATGACAACCGACAGCAAGAACGTTCACTCTTCTTTTTCTCTCCTTTAACTGTAATTAAGGGCGGTTTAGTCCTTTTCCCCTATAAAATCGGCAAAATCATTGACATTTTACCACTTATATGATACAATATTTTTAAAGAATTGTATTTAACATAGATTGCATTTTATTTATCATTTATTCCGCGGAGGGTGCAAGATTTGGAAAATATGGACTTTCGAATGCACAAAATCTCAAGGGAGATCGAGATAGAGGGGTTCAACAGCATATATTACTTTGAGTTTGGCAAGGATTTCTCTCACCCACCCGAGAGGCACGATTTCTGGGAGCTCGTGTACGTCGACAGCGGCGAGATAAACGCTGTAACGGGCGGTATCGGAAGAAGGCTGACGCAAGGCGAGGTCATATTTCACCGTCCTATGGAGCTTCACGCGCACGTTTCAAACAAAATAGTTCCAAACAGTATGATCGTCATATCCTTCACCACGCACAGCCCCGATATGGAGTTCTTCCACAAAAAGGTCTTCACCCTTGATAAGACGGCAAAGACCCTGCTCAGGCTTTTTATGGAAGAGGCAAGGCGCGCGCTCGGCGAGCTTCCGAGCGAGTATACGAATAAAAATCCGCTCGATTTTTCAGACGCGGAATACGGCTCGTTCCAGCTTCTTGAATGCTATTTAACGGAGCTGCTCTTAATTTTGCACAGGCAGGACACGGGAATAGCCAAGGTCTTTGACGGCGTACATTCACGCGAGCTTGCCGAGAGCTCGATAATTGAGCTCATAACCGCATATCTTGCCGAAAATCTCTACACGCCCCTCACCCTCTCTGACGTTTGCTCGAAATTTTTCATCGGCAAATCCCAGCTATGCAAGCTATTTGCCGACCATTTGGGCGAAGGACCGATAGAATATTTTCTGAAATTAAAAACGGCCGAGGCAAAAAGGCTGCTCGGCTCGGAGAAATATTCCGTAACAAAAATATCCGATATGCTCGGCTATTCGTCAATACATAATTTCTCGCGCGCATTCAAAAAAAGCGTAGGCATCTCTCCTACGGAATACAAGAAAAAACTCAATCGCTGAAAAGCTGAAATCAGCGCAAAATTTAACACGCCCCCGCATTTCAAGTGCGAAAGGGCGTGTTTTTTATATTCCTATTCCGTTTAAGTAAGCGTACGTATCAGCCGACCTTCCAAAGCGGTAGGCCGAAACAATAAACGACAAACGCTTTTCGTCCGTCTGCTCACCGTCAAGAAGCTCAAGCGCGTACGAATTTATGCTCCAGCGCAAGGACGTTACCGTCTTTTGACCGTACTGCAGTTCAAAAAGATGCACCGTGTCTACCCCGAGCGCCTCCGTAGGTTCAAGCACGTATCGGAAAACGCTGCCTCCAAGATGGGTGAAATAAATTATAAACACGTTCATACCGTCGACGGAGAGATTGAAATTTAAATCCTTCGAATACACGTCAACGCATATTCTCATACGTCCGTCAAACTCTACCGACACGTTTTTGATATAGCATCTCGAGTTTTCGTTTCCCTGCATTAAGCAGGCGTCGCTCCCGTCGGGCAAAGCGTCGGTGGGTGTGAAGAGCGGATCGTCGACGAAAACGCTCGACGTACCCGAGGTATATTCCTGTGCCGCTTTGCTAAAGATAAGCATATCGCTGATAAGATTCACGAGCGGTGCGTCATTTTTAAAATGAGAGACGAGCTCGTGACAGTACGTTTCCACGCTGTATCCGTTTTTCTCACCCAGAATACGCGCGTCGTTACCGCTTATCAGGACGAGCTTCGCGTCTACGGTGTCGGATATTCTGTGAAAAGGTATACCGCTAAGGGTGAAGACGTAATATCCGTCGCTCACTTCATACTCGTCTGCCAATATTGACCGCCCCGATACTTCAAACGCGACCGCAAGCTCTCCAAGACTTCCGATCTGCTCGTCGTTTACCTTGACGTAGTATTTCAAGGAAAGGACTGTGTCCACGGTGAGTGACACGCCGCAAAATGCCGCCAGAGGATTCAAGATGAGGACAAGCTCTTTTCCGAGGCACAAATATCCGTAACTGAATCCGCCCGTGATGCCCGCCGCTGCCGCGATATCTCTGATACTGTCATAGTACCAGGCGACGAAATCTTCAACGCTTCCGTCTATAAAGACGTGGGGACGGTAAAAGCTTTGCTTCATCAAAGCTCCGATCTCATCCGCTTTATATTCCTTTATAAGACCGCCGCGCACTGAAAAATAGCTTGCATCGGCAGAATCACAAATCGGCAACGGGTAAGCGGTCGGCGTTATCGCGTGATCCGTAAGAATCACAGCCTCGGGCTGATTAAAGTACGCGTGGAAGAGGTTCTCTCCTTGATCGTCCCACGTAAGATCCGTATGATAATACTTTCCGTCTATGCGAACTATATTCCATTCGTGCCCCTCTGAGGCACCCACCGAAGGATTCACGCTCGATCCCGTAACTAAAAACGACTGAATTCCCGAGCGGAAGAGCAAGCACTGAAGAGCCTCGGCGTATGCCTCGCAAACTCCCGCCCCCTCTACGATGGCGCCGTAGGAATTATGCGCGTTTTCGGTATCTTTCGTATAGGTTATTTTAGCGGCAAGAGCATCGTGCAGTATCAGCTCACGCTCAAACTCGCTCTCAACCCCGTCCGTCAAGCGCAAGAGTTCGTTTATGCAGCGCTCAAACTCGGCGCGCGCCGCCGCAAGCTCATCGCCCCGCATAAGATAGGTGGGCTTCACGCTTAAAACGCTGTGCTCTTTCGAAGTGATCGAATACGCCGCGCCAAACCAGAAATGATCCGCTCTGTCACGCACGTATGTATCTACAACCGTTTTTATTTCATCCGCGGTGATAGGATGCACGCCGTCATAGACCGATATTCTTTCCTCGCACGCCTCTACCCCTTCCGTAAGACGGTCGTAAGCGAAAAGCAGAGCTTCGGAATTTTCAAGCTCCGCAAGGGCTGATCTGCCATAATATCCGACACCCGTCTTCTCCTCCGCCATAAGTCCTACGGTAAAAACCGCGCTTTGCGGAGCTTCGCCCCTTGCGGCATCCGAGCGCATCGCAAAAAAAGCACAGGTAAGCACGGAAAAACAAAAGATCGCAGCGGCAATCCCCACTCTTTTTTTCATATCGCCTCTCCAAAACAATTATTACAGAGAAACTAAAAGCCGTCAATACTTCCAATTCCCCTACCTTATTTTATCAAACAAAATAGGATATGTCAACAAAATAAGAAAAAAATCAAAAAAATCTCGAAAAACTATTGAAAATTTTAAAAAAATGTGATACAATATAGTGCGTAAGAAAAAGTGCCCGCGATCGGCACGAAAAAAACAACGCACCTCTAGCTCAGTTGGTAGAGCAACTGACTCTTAATCAGTGGGTCCAGGGTTCGAGTCCCTGGAGGTGCACCAAACAGGAATAATACGAACCTTTCACACGAGGGGTTCGTATTTTTCTTTACAAGGGACTTCTTTGGAATAAAGATTGGACGAGATTCCTGATTATCATATATCACATATATTATTAACACGCAAGGTTACGAAAAAGCCTTGCGTGTTTTTCTTAATGTCTTTAGGCAGTTGAGCACGAAGTGCGAAACAGACAACCTCGCGCTTTGTAAGCTTTGATTCCGGATTATGGCACCAGATGCAAGAGAGCGGACAACCCTTTAAAAACACGGTCGTCCTTATTCCGGGACCGTCATTTATTGAAAATCTTTGGATGTTAAAAACAGTACCCTTCATTTCGCATCCTCATTTGATTATTTGGCTTAATTATACCATCTCGATGTGCGTTTGTCAATGTAGTTTTACTAAATATTTTATATATTTAAAATATTTTAAAATAACTTGACATACAATAAAAAAAGAGGTATAATAATCTTGTAATTCTATACAGCCCCACGAGGGAAAGACCTTAGTATTATTGATTGGAGATTATTATGGAAAAATATGCTTGGCGCGCCATTTTGAAACCCGGTATGAAGAACGAATACAAAAGACGGCACGATGAAATATGGCCCGAGATGGTAGAAGTGCTGAAAAAAGCGG
>JAFVTS010000014.1 GCA_017503105.1 Clostridia bacterium | reverse complement strand
GGGCTTACCGCAGGTGTTAAGTGCACCGTATGCGGCGAGGTGCTTGAAGCACAAAAAGTAGTAGCAGCAAAGGGACATACCGAGGAAGAAATCCCCGCGAAGGCGCCCACTTGCACCGAAACGGGACTTACCGCAGGTGTTAAGTGCACCGTATGCGGCGAGGTGCTTGAAGCACAAAAAGTAGTAGCAGCAAAGGGACATACCGAGGAAGAAATCCCCGCGAAGGCGCCTACTTATACCCAAACCGGACTTACCGCAGGTGTTAAGTGCTCTGTATGCGGCAAGATACTAAAGGCGCAGGAAGTGGTTCCCGTGCTTGAGCCGGAATATTATTCCGTTACTTACAGAGATCATAAAAACGCGAAAATTCCCGATGAATTCTGGAGTTATCGCAAGGACGTAGGTTTAGAGCTTCCCGTCATTGAGTGCGAGGGCTATGAATTCATCGGTTGGACCTATAAAAAGCAGGTCAGAGTATACAAGACGGAAGCTGATATTCCCGCGGACCTTGAATTGATAGATCATATAGAACAAGGTAGCGATGAAGGAAACGTAACTCTTTACGCTCATTGGATGCTTATTAACTATGAGATCATATACGAAGATGCACCGGTTACCAATAATCCTGCAACGTATACGGTGGAAGACGGCATTGTTTTGAAAGCTCCCAGCTTTACGGGCTTGAAGTTCAATAAATGGACCGACAAGGACGGAAACGAAGTAACCGAGATCAAAAAGGGAAGCACTGGCGATATCACCCTTTATGCAACTTGGATATACGAAGAAAATATGACAGTTCAGTCCGAAAGCAAAGAGCTTGTTTCTGTTTTCTTTGACGAAGAAACAAACAGATATTATTTCGTATATGAACTCGGATTCATTGATAACGTTGTCCTTAAAGTTGTTGAAAGCAGAGATAAAGGCGACGGAAATGAATTGAAGTGGACGGAATCGAGCACCGTTACCGTCGACAAGAGCGTTGCTGACACTGCGGCAAATACGGTAACGGAATCCTTCTCGCAATCAAGCGAAGTTACAGAGGTCAAGGGTTGGGTTGAAAGCAAGTCTGATACGACGAGCAGTAGTGTAACAGGTGGACTTGAAATTGGAGGTGAAAAGTCTCCGATCAAATTTAAAATCGAATCGTCGATAGAAAATTCATCGTCTTCCGGTTCAAGTGAATCCAAGGAATACGGAAGCTCTTCATCGCAAAGCAGTGGAACGGATATATCTGATTCCATTTCTTCGACAGTTGCCTTTTCCGAAGGTGGAAGCACAACGATAGGTACGGAGCAGACGATTCCCGGGTATATGCCTAAGGGGACGTACAGAAACGTTTGCGTTGGAAAGCTTTACGTGTATGCGGTAATATCTTACGATATTGAAAGTAAAAATTATTTCGTTGATACGTTCAGCATCTTAGATAAAGAAATTCGCGGAAAAATACTTTACACACCCGCCTCGTATGACGATATAAGCATTACATATTCCGAAGGCCTTGATTTTAATCTTCGTGAGGAAGATGAGAAGGACGTATACGGAATAATAGAGCATATAGACAGCCGCTATTACGTTGAGTACGATAATAACGGTGGCGAGGGGTCAATGTATATTTCTGCTTTCGAAGCAAATAAAAATCAGACACTTGCCACAAACAGCTTCTCACGCATTGGATATGAGTTCAGAGGTTGGTCGTTCGAACCCGACGGCGATGTCCTGTATCTTGACAAAGCAGAAGTTAACAATCTTGCTTCGGCAAAGGAAACAATAACTCTGTATGCCGTATGGGAACCCATTCCTTACAAAGTCACTTGGGATATCAAAGTCGGTTGTACGATATCTGTAAACCGTACGACGTCACCTGCCGGCGGAAAGCTTGGCGATATTAAGAGCGGCGATACTATATATTACGGTGACGTGCTTGAAATTACGTATACTTCCGCAGAGGGCTATCATATATCTTCTCACGGTGAAACAGAAATCACGGTTGAAACGGCTAATATAACATCGACTCAAATTTATGCAGTTACGGCGAATAACACTTATACGATTTCATATTTCCCCAACGGAGCTCCCGGTAAAACCGTTACAAGCTCTCACACATATGGAGTGAACAAAGCTCTTTCACCTAATACGTTTACAAGAAGCGAGCACGTTTTCCTCGGTTGGAGCACAGATCCTAAAGCAAAAGCTCCGACGTATACCGATACGCAACCTGTAATTAATTTGACTTCTGTTAACGGGGGGACGTATGAGCTTTATGCGATATGGCTGAAAACCGAAGCAACCGTCGGCTGGTATTCGCGAGAGATAGAGATCAAATCAAATATTTATTCCGATACTTTCTATCCTGCTATGGACCGTGATACGTTAATTGCCAATGGCTATACGTCATTGAGACTGACGATAAGTGTTGATGGAAAAGAAGGAATGTCATTTATTTGGTTTGACGATCATCCATATATCGAAATATACTCTTACAAAGATTATAAAATTTGCCACTTTGATCTCGAAGGCTTTGGTAATGGGTGGTCAACTAAAAGTAAAACGGCAATAATAAATTTAAGAGAAGTGGATGCAGACGGTAAGTTTTATATCAAATACGGTAATAATAAAACTTCCGATCCGTGGAATCTTGGCACGGTTGAAATAAAAATAGAAGCTGTTAAATAATTAAGACCATCAAAGGGTCGGCGCAAGCTTTTGCTTGCGCCGATTTTCCTTTTAATTTTTACCCAACTTTCTGGTTATTACTTGCATTATTCCTCTAAATATGTTATCATAAAATAAAATGCTTTTAACGGAGATAACGACGTTGATAAAAACCGATATAAGGCTGGAGCTTTCGTACGGCGAGGCTGACGTGAGGGGTGCTGTTGCCGCTCGCCTCGGATTTCCCGAAGGGGAGATCTCGGAGGTGCGGATCTTAAAGCGCACGCTTAATATAAAGGATAAGACCGATCCGCACTACACGGCGTCGGTCGCCTTTTCCGTGAGCCCTGAGCGCGAGGCGGGGCTTTTGAAGATGAAAAAGAAGGTAGCGATAGCGCCCGAGCTTTCGCTTGATATACCGAAGGTCGAAGTAAAAAAACGCCCCGTCATCGTCGGTGCGGGACCTGCGGGACTCTTTTCTGCGCTTGCGTTTGCCGAGGCGGGGGCGCGCCCTATCGTCATAGAGCGCGGTCTTGACGTTGAGTCAAGGAAGAAGAGCGTCGAGCGATTTATCAAAGAAGGCGTCCTTGACACAGAATCGAACGTTCAGTTCGGAGAGGGCGGTGCAGGAGCGTTCTCGGACGGCAAGCTCAAATACGGCGCTATTGACGAATATAAAATGAAGGTGCTCACAGAATTCGTTCTTGCGGGCGCTGACGAGTCCGTCACCTATTCCGACTCGGCGCATCTCGGCACGGACAAGCTCCCGTCGATAATAAAAAACATAAGAGAGAAGGCTATCTCCTTTGGCGCGGAATTTATCTTTTCCGCGCGTCTTACGAAAATAGAAACGGAAAACGGGCGCGTGGTGCGAGCCGTTTATGAAAAACACGGAGATACGCACAGCGTAGATACCGACACGGTAGTGCTTGCCACGGGGCACTCGGCGCGTGACGTTTTTGAGATGCTTCTTGAGAGCGGTGCGGAGCTCTTACCGCGCCCCTTCGGCATCGGCGTCAGAGTCGAGCACCCGAGAGAGTATATAAACGAGCTCGTCTTTGGAGCGGGATACGATAAGCGGCTTCCGACAGCCTCCTATCACCTCGTGACGCATCTTCCGTCGGGCAGGAGCGTTTACAGCTTCTGTATGTGTCCGGGTGGCACGGTCGTCGCGGCGGCGAGCACCGACGGAAGAGTCGTGACGAACGGAATGAGCGAATACGCTCGCGACGGTGAGAACTCCAATTCCGCTCTTCTCGTCTCCGTGACGCCCGAGGATTTTCCGTCGGAGCATCCTCTCGCGGGGCTTGACCTTCAACGCGCGATAGAGGAGAGGGCGTTCGCCATCGGCGGCAAGACCTTCTCGGCACCCGCAGAGCGTATGTCGAGCTTTATGAACAAGGCTGAGCCCGACGCGCCCGACGGCGCGAGCTACCCACGCGGAGTCGTCCCCGCAAAGATGGACGACGTTCTGCCGAAATTTATCACCGATTCTTTGCGCGAGGCGATAATTGATTTTGATAAGTGGATGCCGGGATTTTATTACCCCGACGCCGTCCTTACCGCGCCCGAAACGCGCTCCACCTCGCCCGTCAGAGTCGTGCGAGGAGGGGATTTCTCGGCAAGGGGGATAAGCGGTCTTTATCCCGTCGGCGAGGGGGCGGGGTACTCGGGGGGCATAGTTTCCTCCGCAGTAGACGGACTTCGCTGTGCATTGTCAATTTTGGCGAAAAAGTATAGTTAATATCTCGTTTTTTGACGTGTTTTGGCGTTGACTGCGAGAAAAAAACAGTGTATAATGTTCTATGATGAGGGGACGGTAGATTTATGCTTAACACAGGATTTTTCCAAAGCGATCTTGACGCTTTAAAGGATTATGCCGTGCGATATTATACAGGCATCCACGTGATGCCCGAACCGCATATTCATTCTCATTATGAGATGTATTTTTGTCCTGAAAACATTTTTCAGCGCTCCGTGATCAACGGCGTTGAATACGATTATAAATACCCTTGTGCAATAATTTCAAAGCCTTATACGATACATTCAATGTCCTGCCTGGAAACGGGTGGAGTAAATTACGACCGCTACGTGATTTCGATCAACGAGAATAAGATCGACGCATTTGACACATCGATGCTTTCGCGTATACTTGAAAGTAACGGAATGGGACTTTTCTTTCGCCTTTCAAACGATGAGGCGTCATATATTGAAGATCTTTTCCGTACGATTTTCTTCCACGAAAAGTTCAAGATGGAAAATTCGGAATACGAGGCAGCTATCTCGCTCATCTTGACGAAAATCTATAATTTTTCTAAAAACGGCAGAATTATTGAGGTAGGCTCTGCGGAGTCTTACGTTCAGAAGGCTCTTCGATTTATAAGCGAGAGTTTCACGGATAATATCGATTCGCAAAGCCTTGCCGACCGTTTCAGCGTCAGCCGTTCAAAGCTTGACCGTGATTTCAGAGCCGCGACCGGCACTACACCGAAAATCTTTTTTGACACGTGCAGATTCAACCGCGCAAAGTACCTTTTACGCACGCACGCTGAGATGACGGTAGCGGAAATTGCCGAGTCGATCGGATTTTCAAACGTAACGTATTTCTTCCGCTTCTTTTCAAAGTATGAGGGTATCTCACCAAACGTATACCGTAAATTACATTCAAATGTAAAGGAATAAATAATTATGAGAAAGATTACTTTTATGGGTGCGGGCAGCACGGTATTTGCAAAAAACGTAATCGGAGATTCAATGCTCACAGATGCACTCTGTGATTTTGAGTTTGCACTTTACGACATTGACAGAGACCGACTTGAAGAATCTTACATAATGGTAAATGCCTTGAATAAGAACATAAATTCGGGCAGAGCAAAGATTACCAAGTATCTCGGTGTCGAAAATAGAAAGGCGGCGCTTGCAGGTGCAACCTTCGTTATTAACGCAATACAGGTCGGCGGCTACGAGCCTTGTACCGTTATCGACTTTGAAGTTCCGAAGAAGTACGGTCTTCGACAGACCATTGCCGACACCCTCGGCATCGGCGGAATCTTCAGAGCGCTCAGAACTATCCCCGTGCTCCGTGACTTCGCGCGTGATATGGAAGAGGTCTGCCCCGACGCGTACTTCCTTAACTACACGAACCCTATGGCAATGCTCACGGGATATATGCAAAGATACACGAAGGTAAAGACCGTCGGTCTTTGCCACAGCGTTCAGGTCTGCTCGAACGAGCTTCTCCGCGAGCTTGGGCTTCTTGACAGCGTAAAGCAACCGATAAAGGAGCTTATTGCGGGCATCAACCATATGGGTTGGCTTCTTGAGATCTATGACGCGGACGGCAATGATCTTTACCCCGAGATACGTAAAAGAGCGTCCGAGATACTTGAAAATCCTCCCGAGGGCTTCCGTGACCTTACGCGTCTTGAGTATATTCGCCGCTTCGGTTATTATTGCACCGAGTCGAGCGAGCATAACGCCGAGTACAATAACTTCTTCATAAAGGAAAAGTACCCCGAGCTGATAGAAAGGTACAGAATTCCTCTTGACGAGTACCCGCGCCGTTGCGTGAATCAAATAGCGAATTGGAAGGGCGCGAAGGAGAAGTATCTTGCCGGTGACATCACTCACACGCGCTCGCGCGAATACGCCTCGCACATAATGGAAGCGATAGTCACGAACAAGCCTTATATGATAGGCGGAAACGTGCTTAACGACGGTCTTATCGACAACCTTCCGCCCGAGGCTTGCGTCGAGGTGCCGTGCCTTGTTGACGGAATGGGCATCCACCCGACGAGGATAGGAAGACTCCCTACCGCCCTTGCCGCAATGAACGTAACGAACGTAAATGCCCAGCTTCTTACCATAGAGGCGGCAGTAACGGAAAAGCGCGAGGACATCTATCGCGCAGCAATGCTCGAGCCGCATACTTCCTCGGAGCTTTCAATAGACGATATTGTCGCCCTTTGTGACGATCTTATCGAAGCTCACAAGGGCTGGCTCCCCGAGTATAAATAATTGATGAAAAAAAGACGGTGCGTTAGAGCGTCACTCTAAAGGACAGTTTGGCAAGAATACGGTATATCTCGAAAGAGGTATGCCGTATTTTTGCATTTGTGTACACAAATGCGGTGCTTCGTATGTTTTAATTAAAGACAATAACAAAATTACGACTATTTTGTTATGCGGAAAGTTCGCACAAACCAAGCCTTCCCCAGTGGGGGAAGGGGGACCGCATTAGCGGTGGATGAGGTGTTACCAAACGCCACACCAACTCCTCATCCGTCAGCCTGCGGCTGCCACCTTCTCCCGCAGGAGAAGGCTTTTTCTAACTCCCGGAAGGCAAGTGGGTAAGCTTTTGATGTGTTAATGTCAAAAGCGCCTTTGCGTTACTTCTGACAAAAACTTGTTGTCTTTAATTAAGTCAGTGCTTGTCAGGAAAATTGATACGTCATAGGCGAACATAAAAAAGGCTCCCTTGTGTAAAGGGAGCTGACGCCGAAGGCGGCTGAGGGATTGTTTTTTCGCAAATCAAGCATTTTACAATCCCTCCGTCACGGCAAGCCGCGCCACCTCCCTTTACACAGGGGGGGAGGCTTCTCTACCGTCCGATAGTTAAAATCAAAAAGGTGCTTCTTTCTGAAGCACCTTTTGAAGAAAATATCATTCTGCGTTCTGTTATACCCCGAACGAGGCGATGCGCTTTTAATCAGAACGTAAACTCTCCGTTTTCGAATATCCTGACCTCTTTGCCGTCCGCGCACACGGCGGTGATGCACATATCCGCGGTTCCTATCATAAAGTCCTCGTGCACGACGGAGTCGTTGATGCCCTTGGCGTGAGCCTCTTCCTCCGTGTACTTTTCGTAATCCTTAAGGACGTTAGTAAATCCGCGTCCGAGCGCCAGGTGGCAGGCGGCGTTTTCGTCAAAAAGGGTGTTATAGAAGAGCAGACCGCTTTTCTGTATCGGTGAGGAATGGGGAACGAGAGCCACCTCTCCAAGATATGCCGCGCCCTCGTCCATTTTGAGTATCTCGCGGAGCATCTCGCAGTTCTTCTCAGCGCCGCAATCGACAGCCTTGCCGCCCTCGAATCTTATCCAGAACTTATCTATGAGCTGCCCTCCGTAGGAAAGGGGACGGGAAGAGTAGACGATGCCCTCCGCCTCGCCCTTCATAGGAGAGGTGAAAATCTCCTCGGACGGAATATTGGGGTTGAAGTATATCCTCGTTCCCTCGGTGTACTCACCGCCCGCCATAAAGAGCGCCTCGGGAATGAGTCCGACCTTCAGCTCCGTGCCGTTTGACGCCTTGTAGTGAAGCTCCTTTATTCCAAGCGAATTAAGGTATGCCGAGCGCTCGGCGAGCTTTTCGTTGTGCTCACGCCACGCCTCCGTCGGGTCGTCCGTCACGCGCGATGCGTCGAGAATAGCATCCCAAAGCTTTTCTACCGCCACGCTTGCCCTCTCACCGGGGAAGACCTTTTTCGCCCACTCCTTGCCGGGCACGGCTGCGATACACCACTGATATTTGTTTTCCATCTTGCTTCTTATGGGCTTTATCAGCTTTGAGCGCTGTGCCATAGCGCGTGCGTACTTGCCCTGGTCTATGCCCGAAAGACCGTCGGGGTCGTCGGACATAATAAATATCTTGCAGGGCAGGACCTTCGCCTGATGCTCCCATTTTTCTATCTGCCAGCCCTCAAGCGTTCCGAGCACGTCCTCGGAGCAGTATTTCACGTTCGATGCGGTAAGCGGCATATAAGACCACTCCACGGACACCTTCTTCGCTCCTGCGCGATAGCACTCGTCCGCTACCGCTTTTACGAACTCGGGCTGATCGAGCCCCGCGTTTATCACGACCTCCTGACCGCGCTTTACGTTCGCTCCGACACGGGCAATGAGTTTTGCGTATTTTTTTAATCTCGTCTTGTTCATCGTATTTTCTCCTATATATTTTTAAGCACTTCCAAAAGAAATTCAAACACTCTGACGAAGGACGGTATGGACATATGCTCCTCGGTCGTGTGTATTCCGAAATTATCAGGTCCTATTGAGATCGCGTCAAGCCCCTCTATCTTATCCGAGAGAATGCCGCACTCAAGCCCCGCGTGGATAGTTACTACCTCGGGCGCCCTTCCGTACGTTTTTTCAAAGATCCCGCACATTACATCCCTGACGTGCGAGTCGCGCTTATATTCCCAACCGGGATAATCTCCGTGTACCGTCACCGAGGCACCGTGAGCCTTCGCTATATCCTCGACTCTCTTCAGAAGCTTTTCCTTCTCCG
This sequence comes from Clostridia bacterium, assembly GCA_017503105.1. Classification (GTDB taxonomy): domain Bacteria; phylum Bacillota; class Clostridia; order Oscillospirales; family CAG-272; genus UBA1740. Next base: position 119,003 of record JAFVTS010000014.1, on the reverse strand, counting down.
AGCCTTTTGACGAGCGAAGCGAGCAGCACACGAGCACGCCGTCTTTTTCCGTCGAAGCCGTTCCGAGATTCATCGAGGTCTCAGGCAGGGAGGGAATATCCTCGCACATTCCTATAACTCCGAAAGGAAGCTCGCGTATAGCGTCCGTAACAGCAGCGGAGCACTGCTCCGTAAGCGGCGTTTCGTCCGAAACGGCTTCCGCTACGCTTACGGCAATGTTCGGTTCTGCCTCGGAATATTTGGTGATAATTTTATTTATCATATCACGGCTCGGTTCATCCTTGAGAGAGAGCAAAGCGCGCGCCTCTCTTGCAATGGCGTTGTCCTTCGTGCCTCCCGCGATATGAATGAGCTTTGGTGAGCCAAGTGCCGAAAGGACCTCTGCGAGCACTTTGATGGCGTTTTGACGCCCCTTGTCTATCTCAACTCCGCTATGTCCGCCGAGAAGACCCGAAACCTTGATTTCGTATACTTTACCGCTCGTCACCTCGCGTCTTACGGGGAAGGACAGATCTGCTCTCACGCCGCCTGCACAGCCTGCGGTAAAGATGCCCTCTTCCTCCGAGTCGAGGTTGATGAGTATCTTCCCCGAAAGGCACTTTCCGTCAAGTCCCGTAGCGCCCGTAAGCCCCGTTTCCTCGTCGGTGGTGAAGACTGCTTCAAGCGCGGGATGTACGGCGTTTTCGTCCTCAAGAATAGCAAGAGCGTAGGCGAGAGCCACGCCGTCGTCTCCTCCGAGCGTCGTTCCCTCAGCGCGAAGAAAATCGCCGTCGCGATAAACGTCAACGCCCTCCTTTTCCATATCCTTTTTGCATTCCGCCGTCTTTTCAGCAACTATGTCGGAGTGCCCTTGGATTATGACCGTCGGGCGGTCCTCAAGCCCCGCGCTCGCGGGCTTCTTTATAATTACGTTGTCGTATTCGTCTCTTATATATTCAAGAGCTCGTGCCTTTGCAAAGTTTTCAAGAAAGGCGGCAATGGGCGCCGTGTTGCCCGAGCCGCGCGGAATTTTCGATATTTCAAGAAACCAATGAAGCGCGCGCTTAGCATCCTTTATATCCGAAAGATCTATCACCTTAAAATCTCCTCTCAGGTCTATGTATTCGTACTCTAATTATTTTACATCAAATCAGCCGTTTTTTCAAGTAGCTTACTTGACTTTTTTTCCGAAAAGAGGTAAAATATTTTTATAAAGCAAATTATCCTTGAAAGGTAATACGAAAATGAAAGAATTGTTCGATTTTATAAAAGCTTCTCCGACGTCTTATCACGCCGTGGAAAATATCAGGCAAAGGCTTTTGGCGCTCGGTTATACCGAGCTTTACGAGTCCGAAGCGTGGCAGCTCGAGGACGGCAGGGGATATTTTACCGTCAGAGCGGGCTCGGCAGTTATAGCCTTCAGGATGAAGTCCTCTGCAAAGGCGTTTATGATAACCGCCTCGCATACTGACTCTCCCGCCTTCAAGGTCAAAATAAGCGAGGAAAAGGAAGGGAATTACCTTCGCTTGCCGACGGAGAAATACGGCGGAATGATAATGTATTCTTGGCTTGACCGACCGCTTTCCGTCGCGGGCAGAGTGGCGGTAAGAACAGAGGACGGCATCTCTGCAAGGCTTGTGAATATAGATTCCGATCTCCTTACCATACCGAGCATTGCCATTCATTTCAACAGAGGAGTCAACGACGGCTACAAGTTCAATCCCGCAAAGGACACGGTGCCTCTTATGTCAGCGGGAGCAAAACGCGGGACCCTTCGCTCGGTTATAGCCGATAAAACGGGAGTGGCGTCCTCCGATATTATTGACCACGACCTCTTTGTTTACGCACGTGATATCCCTCGTCTTGTCGGCTCGGAGGAAGACCTTATACTTTCACCGAGACTTGACGATCTTGCCGCCGTATTCTCGGCATTTACCGCTTTTACGGAGTCTCGGCCGTCTTTGAGCTCCGTTCCCGTATTTGCCGCTTTTGACAATGAGGAGGTCGGCTCCGCAACCGTTGGCGGTGCGGATTCAACCTTCCTTACCGACGTTCTTGAGAGGATCGCGGGCTCGCGCGAAGAATTTATGAAAATGACCCCCTCGTCATTCGTTCTGAGCGTTGATAATGCACACGCGCTCCATCCGAACGCGCCCGAGCTTTCCGACGGTGATAACGCTCCCACCCTTGGCGGCGGTATAGTTATAAAGTATAACTCCAATAAAAGATACGCGACCGACGGAGTCAGCGCAGCCGTCTTTAAGACTCTTTGCGAAAGGGCGGGCGTTAAGACTCAAAGCTATTACAACAGAGCGGATATGCCTGGCGGCTCTACTCTCGGAGCTATTCTCAATACGCAGTTTGCCACCCCGACGCTTGACATCGGCATTCCGGAGCTCGCGATGCACAGCGCGGTCGAGACTGCCCACAGAAATGACGTTGAAGGAATGACCCGCGCCTTGAAGACTTTCTATGAAACGAGCCTTTCCGTTTGCGGAGGCGACGTTAAAATTCAGTAATTTCTCGAAAAAAACGGGGCAGAATGCTTGATATCAAGCTTCTGCCTCGCTTTCGTCCGTAACCTCGCGGTAGACTCTTTTCATATATTTTCCGCTTAAAACGTATTCCTCTCCGTGCTCCTTGACGTCGAGAAAGACCCGTTCGATGAACGCCATAGTCTTTGGATTACCGTCGACCTTGTTACCGTATCGCAGCCAATGCTCAAGCGGCTTTTCGGGAGCGTAGCTCTTCCCGTGGTAAGTCCGCGTTGCCGCAAGCTTGTCGCACACGCACTCGACGGCGTATTTGTAGGGCATAAGCGGCGTTACCTCGCAGTCCCCGTCAAGCCAATATTCTATGTGATGCTTGTTTCTGCCCTTGTGGTGGAGCCACGCGTAGCTCACACCTTTGGTCCTTCTGCACACCCCTATCGGCGAGCGGTTTCCCTGATAGAACTTGGCACTCTCAAAGAACTCTGTCGGTGTGAATTTTGAAAGGTCGTGCACTATCCCGCGCCATATAAGACCGCATTTTGCGCAATTTATAAAAACTCTGTGCTTGTGCCTTACGACAAGCCCAAAATGCTTGAAAATATTCCGAAGCTTCATACTCAAAAACCTCCGTGAATAATTATATATCAATCCGCGGGAAAAGTCAACCGATTTTTTAACACGCCAAAGAAAAAGGCTTTTAAAATATAGAAATATAAAAGATAATACTTTTCAGCGATATAATCAATTATTGCTCTTGACAAAACACAAAAAAAGATGTATAATAATAACGGAGAGCACCGATGACGGTTGCTTCCAATATGAATAGTTAAAGAATTAACCGCTCATGATTGGTAGTCGAGGCGGTTAATTCTTTTTGTTATGATTGTCTATGTATGTTAGTATCGAAATTATAAGTCCTGCAAGCAGGAACAGCAATTCCCAAGTAACGAACATTGCCATCACCTCCCCTCTCGGGAAGGCAAAAAAAGAATCTGCGTTCCCGATTAAGGGAAGCAACCGCCACCGTTTTGGTGCTCTTCGGGTACTCGAAAGTACCGTAATTATTATATCATAAAAGAGGAACGGTGTCAATAATTTAATAGTGTTATTCTAAATCTCTTGTGTTGTGAACACTATGTTTTATTGAATACGGTGCTAATACTACTTAAAGAGTTTATATCTATTAAAGAAAAATATTGACAAATATTTAAAGTAGTGGTAAAATAAATCTCAAAAGAGCTTTACCTCGCCTTTGCTTTTTGCATCGGGGGCGGTGAGCTTCGTTTTAACTTTTTTCAAGAAAAGGAGAAATTCAATGCTTAAAATTTCGGGACTCGTTAAAAGGTACGGCGAAAAATGCGCCGTCGACCGCCTTGACCTCCATATAAAGGCAGGGGAAATATACGCGTTTATAGGTCACAACGGTGCGGGAAAAACAACTACCATAAAGGCGTGTATGGGCATACTTTCCTTCGATGAGGGAGAAATTTTAATAGACGGCTTATCCATAAAAAAATCTCCGCTCGAATGCAAAAGGAAGATGGCGTATATTCCCGACAACCCCGATCTTTACGATTTTTTGACGGGTATCTCGTATCTTAATTTTATCGCCGACGTTTACGGCGTTTCGGCGGACGAGCGTAACAAGCGCATTTCGGAGCTTTCGGAAAAGCTCGGTCTTAAATCAAATCTCGCAAACAAGATCAGCTCGTATTCACACGGTATGAAGCAAAAGCTCGCCGTCATTGCGGCGTGGCTACACGACCCGAAGCTCATAATTATGGATGAGCCCTTCGTCGGTCTTGACCCAAAGGCGTCGCACGTTCTGAAGGAAATGATGCGTGAGCACTGCGATAAGGGTGGCTCGATATTCTTCTCGACCCACGTGCTTGACGTTGCCGAGAAAATATGTGACAGCGTTGCTATAATCAAGGACGGAAGACTCGTAACCTCGGGCAAGATGGAAGAGGTCAGGGGAGATTCCTCTCTTGAGTCCGTCTTCCTTGAATTGGAGGATAACAATGACGAGTAAGCTTATAAAGCTCCGCCTCCTTGCATCCTTCGGACAAGGCGGCAAGAGCGAGCAAAAAAGAAAGAGCAAGCTCGGAGCGATACCGACGGTCCTTATCTATCTTCTGGTCCTCGTCGCGTTCGCTTCGATATTCACGTCCGTCGCGGTTCTTATGGCTCCCGTGCTTATTGCTATCGGCGCGGATTGGTTCTACTTCCTTATGTTCGTCGGTCTTGACGCTCTTCTCGTTTTTATCTTCGGCGTTTTCCAGACGAAGGCGGAGATCTTCGAGTGCCGCGATAACGAGCTTCTTCTCTCTATGCCGATAAAGCCTATATCGATAGTATTGAGTCGCGTGCTTTCGGTAATAATATGGAATTATATAGAGTCGCTCATCGTCTTTGCGCCCGCTGTCACGGTTTACGCGGCGTTTGGCGGCTCGCTCCGCGGCATCATCGGGGGAATTCTTTTATTCTTCATCATTCCGCTTTTGCCGACGGCTCTTTCGTGCCTTGTCGGATTTGCGGTATCTCTGCTGTCATCCAGAATGAAGAACAAGACCTTCTTCTCCGTGATCTTCTTCCTTGCCTTCTTTGCGGCGTATATGTACGGTTACGGCGCTTTGATGGACGGAATGGACTCTATGCTCACGCATATGGGCAGCGCCGCCCAGAGTGTCGGACGCTTCGCGCTTATTCGCGCTATCGGTGAGGCGGCGTTGCTCAAGCCCCTGCCGCTCCTTCTGCTTGCTCTTATCTCTATTGCCTCTGCGGTGCTCACCGTGCTCGTGATAGCTGTGAAATTTGATAAGATAGCCGTTATGAACAGGGGAGAGAGAAAGGTCGAATACAAGGAAAAATATATGAGCTCGCGCTCCGTGCTCTCGGCGCTTGTCGGAAAGGAGCTCTCGCGCTTCTTCTCGTCCGCGGCTTATATGATAAATTCCGCACTCGGCGTCGTTTTCGGAATGCTTGCGGCGGCTTATATTTTGTTTAAAGCAGAGACCTTTTTGCCGATAGCGGACGTCTTCGCCTACGAGCTCGATACGGACGCGGGAGGGCTTGCCACCGTGGCACTCGTTTCCGCTCTGATTTTAACGTCCTCGTTTTCATATATCTCGTCCTGCTCGCTCTCTCTCGAAGGAAAGAGCCTTTGGATACCGAGATCGTTGCCTATTGGGGGACGTGAGGTCCTTCTTTCAAAGGTCATCGCCCACCTCGTAATAACGGTGCCGTTTACGCTCGTATCGTCCGTTTTGCTCCTTATTGCATCGGGTGCGTGGGCGCACGTATGGTATTACGTTTTACTGCCCCTCTCGGCAAACCTTATCGGTGCTCTCGTCGGGGTGCTCTGGAACGTGCTTTTCCCGAAGTTCGAGTTCACTAACGAGGCTATGGTCGTAAAGAATTCGTTGTCCGTTTTCTTGACTATGATATCGCTTCTTTTGCTTGGAATAGGTCTTGCGGCACTCGGTATATGGCTTCTGGTGGTTGCGGGATTCTTCGCTGCGGTCCTCGTTCAGCTTGCCGTTTCGCTTCTGATAGCGGGAGTCCTCCTCTTCGTTCTTTTGAAGTACGCGGCTAAAAGATTTGAGTCGTTCTGAATAAAACGTTAAATAAGGATCCGATTTGAAAAAAATAATAGATTTTATAAAAAAATATATCCCCAAAACGGCACAGGCGGCGTTTGTCACAGCCGCCCTCTCAGCTCTTGTGCTTACGCTCTCGGTTTATATAACGCCGTTTGCAGACGCCGTAAATTCGACCGTTTCAACGGCGTTCAGGGTATTGATGTCCGTCTTGTCCTCTCCGTTTCCTTTTTCGCTTTTTGAGGTGCTGGTGTGCCTTATTCCCGTGGCGCTCGTCTTGCTTTTCATCTATATGTTCAAAAAAGTAAGAACGCGTCTTTCTGCCGTGCGCTTTTTGTTCGCGACCCTCGCCGTTCCCGCGTTTATCTTCTCGGGCTTCGTCTTTGCCCTCGGCGTTCCGTATCATACGACGGGTATAGCCGAGCGGATGCAGATATCCGAGGTAGAGGTGGACTCGGTGAGCCTTGAAAAAACGTCCTTGATTCTGCGCGATGAGGTAAATTCACTCGCGAGCGAATTATCTCTTTCCTCGGAAAAGGCATCGGAAACGGAGCTCTCTTTTTCCGAGATAAGTCAGCTCGTCACAGACGCTTACGGCACATTTGAGGACGAATACGGCTTTCCTTTTAATTTTTACACGCGCGCAAAGCCTATGATGTTTGACGAGGTAATGTCCTCTTCGCATCTTCTCGGAATATACACCTTCTTTACGGGGGAGAGCAATATAAACGACGGCTATCCCGATTACACCGTTCCGTTTACCGTAGCGCACGAATTTGCTCATCAGCGCGGTATAATACGTGAGGATGAGGCAAACTTCCTTGCGTTTGCGGTCTGCATCCGCTCGTCCGACCCTTACGTCCGTTACAGCGGATATCTGAATATGTACGAATACACCGTCTCGGCGCTGTACAAAACCGACAGTCAGGCTTTCGCAAGAGTTCATTCGAAGCTCTCGGACGCCGCGTTCCGTGATATATCAGCGTCGAACGAGCATTCGAAAAAGTACAGAGACAGTAAGCTTGGCGAGGTAGTTTCAAGCGCAAACGACGCGTATCTTCAGATGAACGGAACTCCTGGAAGGGTGAGCTACAGCTTATCCGTCAGGCTGACGGTCGCTTACTACGAGGCTTTTTCGGAATAAGCTCAAATGACGGGCGTAAGCCTTTAATATCACAAAAAACGCCGCCGCGGAATATAATGTACTATACCTTTTACTTTTTGAGAGGAAGTACGTTATGTCCGACTTCGTTATTCACGGTGGCAGACCTCTTTTCGGAACTGTTGCCGTCGGCGGCTCAAAAAACGCCGTTCTTCCGATAATATTTGCCGCCGCCACCGTCAAGGGCGTATCGGTCATAGAAAACGTGCCCGATATCAGCGACGTAGAAACGGCGGTTTTTCTTCTTGAAGAGCTTGGTGCTCTTATAGATCGCTCGGGAACTACCTTGACGGTTGACGCCTCCGAGCTTTCTTACAGACCGCCGACGCCGTCAGCGGCTCTTGCGATAAGGGCGTCTACGTATCTTATCGGTGCGGAGCTTGCCAGGTTCGGTAAAACGGAGATCTCGTCCTTCGGCGGCTGTAATTTCGAGCCAAGACCGATAGACCTACACCTTTACGCCGCACGGTGTATGGGCGCCTTTGCAGACGGCTCGCTTTTCCGTATGTCAAAGCCGAAAAGCTCTGCGGTCTTTTTCAAAAAAGTATCCGTCGGCGCTACGGCAAACGCGCTCATTCTCGCGTCGTCCTTGCCCGTCTTAACGGAAATATACGGCTACGCCAGAGAGCCGCATATAAAGACTCTTGCGGAATTTCTTTCATCAGCGGGAGCGAAGATCGAATTTTCCCGAGAGAAAATAACGGTCGAGGGCAGGGAACTTACCTCCGCACACGCCGTTATTCCGCCCGACCCGATAGAAACGGGAACCTTTGCTCTTCTGTCACTCGCAAGCGGCGGAAACATCACGGTGAAGGGAACCCCTTCCGGCGAGCTTACGCCGCTTCTTGCGCCTCTTATGGACGCGGGAGCCGAAATTGCGGAGGAGGGCGGCGGCTTCAGGCTTTTCGGTGAGCTGCGCTCGCCCTGTTCGTTTTTCGCCGAGCCTTACCCGGGGCTTGCCACGGACCTTCAGCCCCTGACCGTTCCCGTGCTCGCCCGTTTTCTTGGCGGCGAGGTAAGGGATTCGGTTTTTCCGAGGCGCTTCGGCTACGCGTCGGAGCTTGGACGCTTCGGCGTCCTTTCGGAAAATATACCGTCGGGCGTCAGAGTTCTGCCGTCGAAATTCAGCCGCGCACGGGCGGAGGCCGTCGATCTCAGGGGCGGTGCGGCGCTTCTGTTTCCCGCTCTTATTTCGGAGGGGGAGAGCGTTATAAGCTCGGCACATCTTATAAAAAGGGGCTACTCCGACCTTGTGAAGAAGCTCAGCGCCGTCGGTGCCGATATAATTGAAAAATAATTACGAAGGAATATAAAAAATAATGAAGAGAATAATTACCGTTCAGGATATTTCGTGCGTAGGAAAGTGCTCGCTCACCGTTGCTTTGCCCATAATTTCGGCGGCAGGCGTCGAGGCGAGCGTTCTTCCTACGTCCGTGTTATCTACGCACACGGCGTTTCCGAAATTCACCTTTCTCGATCTTACGGATGAAATAAAAAAGGTCTCCGACGTTTTCTCGGAGCTTTCCATAGACTTTGACGCGATATACACGGGGTATCTCGGCTCTTACGAGCAAATACGTCTTGTCGGGGAATTTATAGACACGCACAAAAAGGAAAATACCGTCGTCGTCATAGATCCCGCTATGGCGGACAACGGTAAGCTTTATCACGGATTTTCCCCCGATTTTCCGAGCCATATGGCGTCCTTGGTGTCGAAGGCGGATCTGATAATCCCAAATCTCACCGAGGCGAGCTTTATGCTCGGAATACCTTACGTCGAGAAATACGACGAGGATTATATCAAGGACGTCCTTAAGCGTCTTACGGGCCTTGGCTGTAAGCGCGCGGCTCTCACGGGCGTCAGCTTCGACGATTCGAAAATAGGCGTTTACGCTTATAATTCCGAGGACGGAAGCTATTTCTCCTACTTTAACGAAAAGCTTCCCGCCTCCTTCCACGGCACGGGTGACGTTTTTGCCTCTGCCGCCGTTGGCGCACATATGCGAGGCGCCTCCATCGAAGACGCCCTTTCGCTTGCCGTCGATTTCACGCTTGAATGTATGAGATACACTCTCCGCGACCCCGAGGCGCGCTTCTACGGAGTGAATTTCGAAGAGGCGCTTCCTATGTACATAAAAAGGCTCTCTAACGTCTGAACCTCTTTTTTCCGAAGCTCAGGGTCCCGAGCTTTGACGACACCGTGCCGACGGCAACGTATATAGCAAGATTTATAACGCTTCCGAGCTTTGGCGCGCCGCCCGATATTATTATTCCCAAAAGCAAGAACAAAAGCGCGCTTGCCGCTAAGGACAGGGCGGGGGTATACGACTTTTCGCTTTTCTTTGCCACGATGAAGCCCGAAATCGCGCCGCCCGTCAGAAGCGCCGCGAGGGAAATCGGCTTTTCTACCCCAAGCGGATCTCCCGTGGCGTAAGCTATGACGGAAAATACCAGAGCCGTCGATATAAGCGTAACGGTATTCACGAGTATACCGAGTAAAAGCGAGATAACGCCCGTGCTTTTCTTTTGCGGGGATTTGCGTTTTTTCATAAAACAAGCCTCCGAATAAGTCTTTTTACTTAAGCTTATTCGAAGGCTTGTTTTTTTATGACAGATTTATTTGGACTCTTCCTTGTCCTTTGCTTCCTCTGCGTTTGCTTCAGCGACAGCCGCGGCGATATCCTCTGCCTTGACGTCTACGCTTCTTATAGCACCCTTGAGGAAACGGATCCTCGTGCAATCCTTGGTGGTCTCAAGCACGAAGGTTTCGTCCTTTACGGAAACGACCTTACCGATAATACCGCCGATGGTCGTTACCTCGTCTCCGATGGCGAGCGAATCGCGCATCTCCTGCTCCTGTCTTGCTCTCTTTTTGTTCGAACGGGATGTAAACCAGAACATACCGATGAGCAGCACGATCATAACGATGGGGAAGACGAGGCTGCTCGCCGATGCGGCTTGCGTGTTAAGTGCAAAATTGAACATTTTTTCGTTACCTTTCTTTTGTTAATTGAATACTATAATATTATACATCATTATTTTGAAAAATTCAAGGCAATTGATGTATTTTTTGTTAATTTATTATCCTTGAGTGGCAGCAGGAGCCTTTGACGAGCGAGTCCGAGGCTTTTTCTCGGTGTCTTTATCCGCGCCGTCTTTGCCGCTTTTCGGCTTTTTCGGGTCTTCTGTGAGCCTCTTCCTGTTTTCCTCGGCAAGGGTCGTGATAAGCTTAACTACTCTCGTCGGAGATATCCACCAATCGCGGCACCAGACTCTTACTATGGTCCAACCGCGGGATTCGAGGAATTTCGGCTTATACACGTCACGCTCAAGGCAGGAGTCGGACGACTTAAACGCGTCCTTATCAAGCTCAACTCCGACGAGGTATCTGTCCGTCGGCTCGTCGTAAACCGCAAGGGAGATCCTGTTGTTGCGGTTTCCGAGATTTGTTACGACGGTGTATCCGAGCTTCTCAAGGCGGTCCTTGATCTGCTCCTCGGTGCTCTTGCCCGTGGGGATATGCTCGGACGCACGCGCCTCCGATTCGTCAAGCTCGGCAAGGACAGCGTTCATATCCTCCTCGTTTCCGTCCGAAACGGCTCTGACGTAAGCAAGGTAATTCTTTAAAAGCTTAGGACCGAGGTTCTTTGAGCCCTCGACCTTAAGCTCCTCGGGCTCAATGCTCGTGACGAGGATGATCTTGGACTTTGCTCGCGTGATAGCGACGTTAAGTCTGTTTTCGCCGCCTTCGGTGGAAAGAGCACCGAAGTTCGTGTACAGCTTGCCAAGCTCGTTCGGTGCGTACGCGATAGAGAAGATAATGATGTCGCGCTCGTCACCCTGAACGTTTTCAAGGTTCTTTATGAACAGGCTCGTGTCCTCTCCGTTTTCAAATCGGCGCATTTCCTTTTGAATAAAGGAGCGGAATTCGGGATTTTTTGCAGCCTCGCTGTCGATGGTATCGGCAATGCACGCCTGCTGATCGCTGTTGAAGGTAATTATACCGATGCTCTCGTTACGCTTTCTGGTTTTGAATATATTCATCAAGAGCTCGGTTATCTTCTTTGCCTCTTGAAGGTTCTTGCGATCTATCCATTTTCCGTTGACCTTGTATCTTTCGATGGGTCTGCTCGTAAGATTCTTCGTTACGTTCGGCGCGACTCTGAGGTCGGTTGAATAGAACGCGTAGTTTGAGAAGTCTATAAGCTCTTGGCTCCTTGAGCGGTAGTGATACGTAAGATTTGCGCTTTCGTACCTCGCCACGGCAAGGTCAAGTAAGCTTTCGACTTCAAGTGCCGCCTGGACGGAATAATCGTCCTCCGCGTCGGGATCCTGACCGAGATATCGCTTCATAAACGTAGAGGACGGGCGCAGCTGCTTTGAGTCACCCGCGACGACTATGTTCTTTCCTCTGAATATCGTGGGAATGGTGCTTTCGATAAACACCTGCGACGCCTCGTCGAAAATGACGACGTCGAACATATTTCTCTCAAGCGGAAGAATGCTTGAAACGTTCTCCGGAGAAAGAAGCCAGCAGGGGAAGAGCGAAAGCATAAAATCACGGTAGACCTCGACGGTCTTTCTTATCGGCCAATACTTTTGCTTCTTTGAGATCTGATAGAGGAAATCTTTGTTGTTCTCCGCATTTTTGTAAAGCTCAAGATATTCCTTGTCGTTTTTGAACTCGCAGAGCTTGCTCGCGATTCCAAGCTGTTCTTCTTTTAATTTCATAATCCTTGAGGTGATGTTCTCGTAGTCCATCATTCTCGCAAACTCGTCACAGCTCTCGGATTCGCAAACTATGAGCTCGTGGTATATTCTCACGAGCATCAGGCTGTTTATCGCGCTTAAATACGTGTCGTAGTCGGTCGATGCCTTATAAGCGAAGTTCAGAACGGTCTTCTGGTTCTTATCAAGCTCGGAGATAAGGCGCGCCGTATCCCTCGTCGCAACGTAATTGTTTATTGCCTCGTTTAAGAGCTTGAAATACGCGTAATTTCCGCGCAGGATATTGTCGATTATCGCGATATAACCGTCGCGAGTCATTATCCTTAAAAGGAAATCGTATTCCTTTACGTAAGCTCTTATTGCCTCGTGCGTTTCGAGGTACATCTGCCGTATCCTCTTCGCCTCGCCGCGCGAGAAGAGCCCGCCGCCACCGTGAAGCTTCAGCTCCATTTTCACGAGCGAATCGAGCTTCTTCGGGTCGGATATCTGGTCGAAGTAAGCGAGCACCTGTCTGTAATAGGGGTAATCCGCGGTATTGAACGCCGCCTTGTTTTTGAAATCGACGTTTTCAACTAAGGCCTTGACCTCGCTGAGCGTACGAAGGTCGATGCTTGGCAGAATGAGATAAGTTAAGGGGTTGCGCTCCCTATCCTTTGCGTGCTCGTAGTAGATCTTGGGAAGGTCCTTCGCTCCTATCGCGAAGAGAGCTTCCTTTAGCTCGGGGTAGCGGAGCGAAAGAAGCTCGGTGTCCTCTGCGAGCTTTGAGTAGAGCGCGTACTCCGAGGAGTCCTTCGGAAGCATATAAGACGCGCCGTACATCTCGGAGAGGGAAAGACCGAAATCAAGCTTCGTGTTTAAAAGATCGCTTATTCGCTCAAGCTCGGAAAGCTCGGCGTTTATTTTCGCTTCAATATCGTTGTATTCACGCTCCACCGCGTCAAGATCGGTCGGGCGAGCCGCTTCTATGCTTTGATGGGTCGTAAGGCAACGCTCGTAAAAAGCCGAGCGCTCCTTGTTCTCGTCAACTATGTACATCGCCTTCTTGTTAAGAGGACCGAGGCGGTTGAAAACGACGTCGAGCGCCGCCCTCTTTTGAGAAACGACGAGAACCTTTTTGTTTTTGCATATAGCGTCGGTAATTACGTTTACTATGGTTTGCGATTTACCCGTGCCGGGGGGACCGTAGATGACCATATTTCCGTTTTTGTCTACCTTCTTGACGACCTCTGACTGTGCGTAGTCGAGCATTTTTACGACGTAGCTGTTGGTCGTTTTGGACGCGCGGATCGGTTTTTTCTTTTCGGAAAGCTTTTTAAAGAAAGGTAACGGCGTTTTCGACTTCTCGGTTCGGAGAAGCTCGCATATGGCGTCGTTTGTGAGATTTTTCTTCTCAAGCTCCGTGTAATCGTTGTATATTGAGTTTGAGAGAGGGAATCTTCCTATCACGGCGCCGCTTCTGACGGCAAGCGCGGTTCTCTCGTCGTCGGGCTCCTTGAATTTTTCGTACGCGAAGATGTTCTTTACCGACTGATAATCTATCCGCACGTGAGCCTCGGAAAGATAGTCGATTATATCCTTGATGCTCCTGAAGCGGTCGATATTGTCAAATTCGAGCTCCGTGTCCTCGAGGTTTTGCTTCTTTGCCTGCGCGTAAGCCAATATCAAGGCGGGGTTGATCTGAATTTTCTGTGCCGCGCTCCGCTTGATAACTACCGTGTTCCCGTCGGGGACGGTGATGTCAACGGGGAAGAGCAACAGAGGAGCTTTCACGTGAGTTTTTGAAGAGCCCTGTTGAATGCAACCGAAAACGAACGGATAGCCGATAAAGAGCTCGTGCCTGCCCGTTTCGCGCTCCGTTCCTTCCGCTTCGCGCTTAAGCTCCTTGATGCGGTCTAATTCGTTTTCTATGGCTTTTTCTTCGGCGTTGTCAATAGCCTTTTGGTTTTTCTTGACGAGAGCTTCGAGCTCTTCACCCGTGAGCTTGACGCCGTCGGGGATCTCCTTTATGTGAGGCGTTACCGTAAGATTTTTTACAAGAGCGGCAAACTCGCTCTTTTGTATAAGCGTAAAAGGCTCGTTTTTTCCCGAGAAAATAAAATCGGTGAATTCCGTGATCTTCGAGTCGCGCCCTTCAAGTATGTGACCGAGGTCGTAGGCGCTTTTTTTGGTTACGTTTTTTAAGTAAAGGCATTTGCTGCTGCCGCTGATCTCGACTAAGCGTTCTTTATAGTAAGTGTAGATGCTCTTACCCATCTTATGCCTGTTCCTTTCGTTGAAATTGAGTCGTATCGGTAAGCTGTGCCGCACCAAGCGGATCGGGATGACCGTTTTTTTCGGACGGTGCGGCGCCTTGGAATTATAAATATTCATTTTAAATTTATATGCAAATTAAATATAATAGCACATATTATATCTTAACATATTTTTTAGAAAAAATCAATAGTTCTTGTCACGGATTAGTAATTTTTTTGGAGAAAATTCCATATTTTTTCTCTGAAAAAAAGAAAAAAACGCCCTTTTACCCTGTACCCGTGTTAAGTTTTATAAGTAATTTCGCTTTTCGTGGGATTTGGCGCACCGATGCGCGGAAAGAAAAAACGGCAAAAAGCGGTTAAATATGCAAAAAGCGCGAATATATATGCCAAAAAATGCGTGAGCGCGGCGCATAAAAAAGAGCGTAAAAGAAAAAAAGACTTGACTTATTGGTTTTACTGTGATAAAATATAATAACTTTGATTATAAGTAGGTACAAATTATGAATTTGCACGGCGATACGTTTAATAAGATCCTTGAGGAGCTTTCCGTCGCGGATGAAAAGAGCGCGGAGTATTTCAGAGAGCTGCCTCCGATAACCCCTTCGAGGAAAGAGGTCATTTCTATAATCAAGAATTATCAGTCTCTTATGTTTCCCGAATATTTTACGCTTGACGAAAATAAGGGCAAGAGCCGTCCGCAGATACTTGAGGAGGTGTTCTTCAAGCTGAAAAGGCAGATCACCGCGGCGTTTGCATTCGGCGGCGAGGATATGACCAAGGATACGGAGAGCGTAGCCTTCGAGATACTTTCTCTTCTTCCTCATATAAAGGAGATGCTGATAAAGGACGTTCAGGCGATATACGAGGGCGACCCTGCGGCAAGAAGCCCCGAGGAGGTAATTCTTTCTTATCCCGGCTTCTACGCGATTTCGATATACAGGCTCGCTCACGAGTTTTACGTGCGCGGCATACCTTATATTGCCCGTATTATGACGGAGTTCGCTCACGAAAAGACGGGTATAGACATTCACGCGGGAGCTACGATAGGCGAGTATTTCTTTATCGACCACGGCACGGGAATCGTAGTGGGAGAAACTGCAACGATAGGGGACCGAGTTAAGCTTTATCAGGGCGTTACGCTCGGAGCAAAGAGCTTTGAGCTTGACGAGGACGGCAATCCCGTAAAGGGCACGAAGCGTCACCCCGACATCGGCAACGGCTGCGTTATCTACGCAAACGCGACCATCCTCGGCGGAAGAACGAAAATAGGCGACGGCGCCGTGATCGGCGGTAACGTGTGGCTCACGCATTCGGTTGAGCCCGGCACCACCGTGTATTACGGAAAGGAATGAGTATGGCAGTCATAGATAAAGCGTATTTCCCGGGATTTGCGAGAAAAGCGATCAGCTTTTCGATCGACGACGGAAATCTTGCTATGGATGAAAAATTCATAAATATCGTGAAGCCGCGCGGAATTTTCGGCACGTTCAATCTCACCGCGCCGAAGCTTGACGTTCTCTCAGCGTCGGGGTACAGAGATTTTTACCGCGGCTACGAGATAGCAAACCACTGTAAATATCACCCCGTCACCATCGACCCCCTTGATACGCGGGAATTTTCCGACAGGATCTTTGAGCGCGACACGGCGGACGAGAGGTATTATTACCGCCATCCCGAGGTGGATGGGCTTTGGTATCTGAAGCGTCACGACTTCTGGTGCGTCGGCGCGAAGTACGAGGATTATATACGCTTTGCCGACTGTGGAAGAGCAGAGCTTGAGGCTGTTTTCGGCAAGGGCGCGATAAAGGGCTTCGTCTGGCCGCACGGCTGTTGTTACGACGAGAGAATATTTGAGCATCTTCGCGCGGAGGGGTATCTTTATACGAGATACACGAAGCACGTGGACGGTGAGTTCGCGGTGCAAAAGGACAGAATGCGTATCGGAATGCACGCAAGATCGACCAATCTTCCGAAGGCGGCCGAGGATTTTGTAAACGCGCCCGACACAGGGGAGCTCAAAATGCTCATCTTCGGCGTTCATTCGAACGATTACGAGCGTGACGGCAAGTGGGGCGTTCTTGCGGATTTTTGCGACGTCTTCCGCGAAAAGCCGTCGGAATATTACAGCGCTCCTATCGCCGAGCTCTTTGAATACGAGGACGCCAAAGAGGCGCTTTCCGTCACCGAGGACAAGCTGAAAAATCCCTCCGATCGCACACTTTACGTAAAGATCGACGGAGAGAAAACCGTTATTCCGCCACACGCTGAACTTTCCCTTTAAGAGGTGTAAAAATGAAAAAAATAGATAAAAATTATTTTCCCGGTTGGGTGAGAAAATCTATCTCCTTTACCATCGACGACGGAAATCTTGAGATGGACAAAAAATTCATCGACATCGTGAAGCCCTACGGCATAAAGGGAACGTTTAATATAAGCAATTTCTATTTCGACAAACTCTCTCCTGCGGGCTACAGAGCTTTTTACGAGGGGTACGAGATCGCCAATCACTGTAAATACCATCCGTACGTGTTTGACGACGGGGTAGAGTACGTTATTAAGGACGAGCCTCGACCCGAGCACGCGGAGAGTGAGAATACCGTCTACGCGAGTGCGGGAGTCGAAGGACTTTTTGAAAAAGAATACGTCAGGGGTTGGCGCAACATAACAGACGTTAAGAATTATATCCGCTTTACGAGAGAGTGCACCGCGTCGATAAAAGAGGTGTTCGGAGCGCAGAAGATCGGATTTGTTTGGCCCTTCGGAAGGCAGAACTCCGCAGAGCTTTTCGAGCTTTTGAAAAAAGAGCCCTTTTACGGTATTCGTCAGGGGGGTGAAACAGAGGATAAGACGAATTTTGCCATTCCCGCCGACAGATACACTTGGTCGTTTAACGCTATCCATTCAAGCCTTCTTTCCGTCGCGGAAAAGTTTAAGAATTACCCCGATGACGGTGCTCTTAAGACTTTCATCTTCGGTGCACATTCGATTGATTTTGAGAATGCGGAGAAATGGTGCGACCTTGAGAAGTTCGCTCGCGATTTCGGAAATCGCCCCGAAAAGTATTGGTACGCGACCAACGTCGAAATATTCGACTATGAGGATGCGGTAAAAGCTCTTACCGTAACCGATGAGAAGATAGAAAACCCAACTGATATAGCGGTATACGTCACAGTAGACGGTGAGAAGACCGTTATTCCGCCACACACGGAAATTTTATTTTAAGAGGTGCAGAAATGAAAAGAGTAGATAAAAATTATTTTCCCGGTTGGGTGCGCAAATCCATTTCCTTCACTATTGACGACGGAAATCTTGAGATGGACAAAAAGTTCATCGACATCGTGAAGCCCTACGGCATAAAGGGAACGTTCAATATAGGCAACTTCCACTTTGACAAGCTCTCCCCCGAGGGTTACAGAGCCTTTTACGAGGGGTACGAGATCGCCAATCACTGTAAATACCATCCGCACGTGTTTGCCGACGGGGTAGAGTACGTTATTAAGGACGAGCCTCACCCCGAGCACGCGGAGAGTGAGAATGCCGTCTACGCGAGTGCGCAAGCCAAAGGACTTTTTGAAAAAGAATACGTCAAGGGTTGGCGAAAAATAACGGACGTTAAGAATTATATCCGCTTTACGAGAGAGTGCACCGCGTCGATAAAAGAGGTGTTCGGAGCGCAGAAGATCGGATTCGTTTGGCCCTTCGGAAGGCAGAACTCCGCAGAGCTTTTCGAGCTTCTTAAAAAAGAGCCGTTCTACGCTATGCGTCAGACGGGGAGTACGAAAGACGCGCAGGGCTTTAACATTCCCGCCGACAGGACCGCGTGGTCGTATAACGCGAATCATTCAGAGCTTCTGTCCGTTTCCGAAAGCTTTGCGGCGTATCCCGACGACGGCACTCTCAAAGCCTTTATTTTCGGCGTTCATTCCGTTGATTTTGAGCGCTCGGGAAATTGGTGCGATCTTGAAAAATTCGCCCGCGAATTCGGTAATCGCCCCGAGGAGTATTGGTATGCCACCAACGTCGAAATATTTGACTACGAGGATGCGGTAAACGCTCTTACCGTGACCGATGAAAAGATAGAAAACCCAACAGATATAGCGGTATACATCACCGTAGACGGTGAAAGAATAAAGATGGAGCCGCATTCGGTCTATATGATTTAAGGAGATTTTTTATGTCTGAAAGCAGAAGTTCATTCACAGGCAAGCTCGGATTCGTCCTTGCGGCGGCGGGCTCAGCCGTAGGTCTTGGAAATATATGGCGCTTCCCGTATCTTGCGGCGCAGTACGGCGGAGCGATATTCCTTTTCGTTTACGTTGCCCTTGCGGTGACGTTCGGATTCACCCTTCTCGTCGCTGAGATCGCGATAGGCAGAAAAACGGGGCTCAGCGCAATAGGCGCGTTCAAAAAGCTCGATAAGAGGTTCTCCTTCGTCGGATGGATCGCGGCTCTGGTTCCGATGATAATTTTGCCGTATTACTCGGTTATCGGAGGTTGGGTCGTTAAGTATTTCTCTGGATACGTTGTCGGTGACGGGGCGAAAATGGCGAGCGACGGATTCTTTGGCGGCTTCATTTCAAAGACCGCCGAGCCGCTCGTGTGGTTCGGTATATTCATCACACTTACCGCCGCCGTCGTTATACTCGGAGTAGAGAAGGGCATAGAAAAGGTCAGCAAGGTTATGATGCCCGTTCTCGTCGTAGTTATGCTCTTTATCGCGATATACACCATCGCCACGATGGACGGCTCGTGGGATGGCGTCGTTTACTATCTTAAGCCCGATTTCTCTAAATTCTCCGTTATGACGGTCGTCGCGGCAATGGGTCAGCTCTTCTATTCGATGTCGCTCGCTATGGGAATTATGATAACCTTCGGATCTTATATGAAGAAGGACATCAGCATCGAAAAGTCCGTTCACCACATTGAAATTTTTGACACGGGAATCGCGTTTCTCGCGGGTCTTATGATAATTCCCGCCGTCTTCGCATTTTCGGCGGGCGGCGAGTCCGAGGTTGCGCTCTCGGGTCCCGGTCTTATGTTCGAAACTTTGCCTAAGGTGTTTAATACGATGCCCGGCGGTAGCGTGATAGGCGCGCTCTTCTTCATAATGGTCTTCTTCGCGGCTATAACCTCGTCGATTTCCCTTATGGAAACCGTTGTGTCCATCGTTTGTGACAAGCTCGGCTGGAAGAGGCTTCCCGCAAGCCTTGCCGTCTTCGGCGTTGCTTTCGCGCTCGGCTCGGTATCAGCCCTCGGCTTCAGCGTCTGGTCGGGCGTCAAGCCTTTGGGACTTTCGGATATCCTCACCTTCTTTGACTTTATCAGCAATAATATAATAATGCCCGTCGTGGCGCTTCTTACCTCCTTGTTTATCGCATATTTCCTTAAACCGAAAACTATTATCGAGGAGCTTGAGATCGGCGGCGGCTTCAAGTCGAAAAGACTATTTTGCGTGATGATCAAATACGTGGCTCCCGTCTTCCTCGTTGCCATACTCGTCTCGTCCGTTCTTAACGCGCTCGGCGTAGTCACCATCTGACGGAGGATGAATCCGTGTCTATTGAAATTTTTAAAACAAGACGCAGTATCAAAAAATACAAGCCCGAGCAGATAAGCGAAGGGGAGCTCGACCTCGTCCTTGAGGCGGCGACCTACGCCCCCACGGGCAGAAATTCGCAAAGTCCTCTGATCGTCGCGGTTCAGAACCCCGAGCTTGTAAAAAAGCTCTCGGAGGCAAACGCGAAGGTCCTCGGTATGAGCTCCGACCCCTTCTACGGCGCGCCCACCGTCGTGATAGTGTTTGCGGATCCCGCGCACAGCACGGGCTTTGAGGACGCTTGCCTCGTAGCGGGGAATATACTCAACGCCGCCCACGCCACAGGACTCGGCTCTTGCTGGATACACAGAGCGCGAGAGGTGTTCGACACCGAACTTGGCAAGGCGCTTATGCGTGAGTGGGGCGTTCCCGAAAGATACGTCGGAGTCGCAAACTGTATTCTCGGATACGCGGCTGAAGCTCCCGCGACCCGTCCGAGAAAGGAAAACTATATCATAAAGGTAAAATGATTTAAAATGCGCAGCTATAAAAGACTTAAATATGCGTGCTACACGGGAAATATCACGATGTCAGCGGTGGGAAGTATCTCGCCGCTGCTCTTTCTGACCTTCCGCGAGCAGTACGGGCTCTCATATTCCTTGCTCGGCACGCTCGTTCTCGTAAATTTCTTCACCCAGCTTATAATAGACCTCATCTTCTCGTTCTTCTCGCATAAGTTCAACATTGCTCTGACCGTGCGCCTGATGCCAATATTCTCGGTAGTCGGGCTTGTACTGTTCGCCGCAGCACCAATTCTTTTTCCGAACGCGGTGTATCTCGGTCTTGTCCTTGGAATTATAATATTCTCCGTTTCGGCGGGGCTTGCAGAGGTGCTTATCAGCCCCGTTATAGCGGCTATCCCCGCGGAAAACCCCGACCACGAGATGAGCAAGCTTCACTCGGTATACGCTTGGGGCGTCGTTGGCGTGGTTATAGTAGCTACGCTCTTCCTTCTCTTCGTAGGTCAAGAGTATTGGCAGATATTGCCCCTTATCTTCGCTCTTATTCCGCTTCTTTCGACAGTTCTGTTCTTTACCTCCGACGTCCCGAAGCTCGATACTCCCGAAAAGACGTCGGGCGCCGTAAGATTCTTGAAGAATCCCTCGGTATGGCTTTGCGTTATAGGTATATTCCTCGGCGGCGCTTCGGAATGTACTATGGCGCAGTGGGCTTCGAGTTATCTTGAGGGCGCACTCGGGATCCCGAAGGTGTGGGGAGATATATTCGGCGTAGCGCTCTTCGCTATGGCGCTCGGAATAGGAAGAAGCCTTTACGCGAAGATCGGCAAAAACGCCCCTCGTGTCCTTCTCCTCGGAGCTCTTGGAGCGTCGGCGTGCTATCTTATCGCGGCGTTCTCGCCCTTTGCCGTCGTCGGTCTTATCGCGTGCGCCTTCACGGGCTTTTGCGTTTCTATGCTCTGGCCGGGCAGCCTTATCGTCGCCTCCGACAGATTTCCCTCGGGCGGCGTACTGATCTATGCTCTTATGGCGGCGGGCGGCGATTTCGGAGCGTCCGTTGGACCTCAGCTCGTCGGCATTGCGTCGGACGCGGTCATCGCAAGCTCTTGGGGAACTTCTCTTGCGGCAAGGCTCGGTATCGGCACGGAATCGCTCGGAATGAAGGCGGGAATGATCGTCGGAGCACTTTTCCCGATATTGGCGATATTCGTTTACTTAAGAATAGTAAAAACGCAAAAGAGATATTCACCGAGTCTTTCTATATAAAAACGAGTCTGTCAGCTCTACGTTTTGCGGGGTTGACAGACTTATTTTTATATGATAACATATAAGTATCACCTAAAAAGAAAGGTGCTCTTTGCATATGAAGACGTATGACGTAATTTCAAAAGGAAAGGCGCATTATCACATAGTCGGCGCGAATTTTTCAAAGCCCGCGGAAAGATACGCGGCGTCGGAGCTTCAAAAGTACATTTACGATTCGACCGATACCTTTATTCCGTATCATTCTGACAGGTGCGCTCGCCGCTCGCCCGAAATAATAATCGGCTATAAGACGAGAAACGCCGAGGAGCTTGTAACGGCAGAAGAGATAGAATCGCTCGGTGAGGAAGGCTTCATTATAAAAACGCTTGGCGAGGATATTCTTATAACGGGAAAAACTCCGAGAGGCACCCTTTACGGAGCGTATGAATTTCTGCGTCGCTTCATCGGCTTCAGAGCCTTCACCAAAAGCGTCGAGAAATACGACAGAAAGGAAGAGCTTCTGATACCCGAATGCAACGTCAGAGAGGTGCCCGATTTCGAGTACCGCGACGCGTATTTCCGCTACGCCTTTGACGGCGCGTTCTGCGCGAAGAACAGACTCAATACCACCCTTGGCGACGTTTCGGCGGAGAAGGGCGGAAATCTGAAGTTCTATAATTGCCACCATTCCTTCGAGGACCTCGTGCCGTCTAAGACTTATTTTGATACGCACCCCGAGTATTATTCGGAGCGCGGAGGAAAGAGGGTCGCCCGTCAGCTTTGTCTTTCGAACCCCGACGTGCTTAAAATATCCATAGAGTGCGTTAAGAAATGGATACTTGAGAATCCCGAGTGCCGCGTCTTTTCCGTAGCTCAAAGCGATAACGAGGACTATTGCGATTGCCCCGCGTGCAGACGCGTGGACGAAGAAGAGGGAACGCACGCAGGCAGCGTTATCCGCTTCGTCAACAAGGTCGCCGAGGCGGCAGAGTCAGTGCGCCCCGACGTGCTCATTCACACATTCGCATATACTTACTCGCGCATAGCTCCGAAGAAGACTAAGCCGAGAGAAAACGTGATAGTCAGACTCTGCAACATCGAGTGCGAGTGGGGCGACCCCTTTGCTCTCGTTGCGAAAAGAGCTCCCGAAAGCGCCTCGGCAAGGTTCCTTGAGAGCATTGACGATTGGGCGAAAATCACCGACAGACTTTACGTTTGGGATTATTCTGTAAATTTCAGGCATTATCTTATGCCTTTCCCGAACTTCTATACCCTTGGCGAAAACGTGCGCTACTACCGCGATCACGGTGTTAAGGGGCTGCTTGAGCAGGGGAACTTCTCCTACGGCGGCGACGCGGCAATGGGAGAGCTCAAGTCATACATAATAGCAAATCTTGCGTGGTGTGCCGACACGGACGTCGACGGGCTGATAAAGGAGTTTACCGACGGCGTTTACGGTCTTGGCGCTCCTTATATAAGAGAGTATATCAAGCTCGTGTCGGACGCTCCGCGCGGCAAGCGGATGACGCTCTTTGACGATCCCGACGCAGGGTATTTCGACGAGGCTCTGATAGAACGCGCGGACGAGCTCTTCCGACTTGCCGAGGCTGCCGCGGAAAGTGACGAGGTAAGGCACCGCATCGAGCGCGAGCACCTTTCCGTAAAGTATATGAAAACGGTGTTTATAGCCGACGACGGTGAGCGTGCTCGGGAGGCGGACAGACTTTACAAAGAGGTAAAGAGCTTCCGCCTTACCGAAATTATGGAGCGAATGCCGCTTGAGGATTCCTTCGCGTATATGAAGCGCTCGCGCTTTGCAAAGGAACAGCCCGACAGAGTTACGCTTTATTACATAGTAAGATAAAATCCAACGAATTTTACGGCTCGGAGAATTATATGCTCCGAGCCGCTTTTTAATAAAAATAAGCCTCCACGCTCCATATCTTTACCGAAAGGAATTGACAAAGAAGTCAAAATATATTATAATAACTTTAATTAAAGTACAAACGGGGAGGGAATTATGATTTTCGAAAAAAAGGTGGTAGGCGCATTTCGCGGTATGATGCACGCGCGCGTCGACGATGCGGGTATGACCTTCTATTTTTCACCCTCGGATTTTGAGGGGCTCAGAGCTTTCGGCTATTCCTTCGACTCTTCCCTCGGACATAAGCTGAAGGGATATTTCTATTGCTACGACGCTCCCACGCCGAAAAGACTCGTCGTTTTCGACCACGGATTCGGCGCGGGGCACAGAGCGTATATGAAGGAGATAGAGCTCCTTTGCAGACGCGGCTATCTCGTATTTTCTTACGACCACACGGGCTGCTTTGAATCGGAGGGCAAGGATGCGGGCGGCTTGGCGCAATCCCTTCGCGACCTTTGCGACTGTATCGGCGCACTTAAGCGCGAAGAGGCGCTTTCGGGATATTCCTTCTCCGTTATGGGTCACAGCTGGGGCGCTTTTTCCGCGATGAATATTGCGGCATTCCATCCCGACGTCACTCATATCGTGGCAATTTCGGGCTTCGTCAGCGTGGAGAAAATAGTTGGCTCCTTCTTCGGCGGAATTATGAAGCCTTACAGGCGCGCGGTGATGCGTCTTGAGCGTGAGTCAAACCCCGAGCTTTGCGACGTGAACGCTGTCCTGAGCCTTAAAAACAGCGGTGCAAAAGCGCTTTTGATATATTCCGACAACGACAAGCTTTGCCGAAAATCGCCTCATTACGATATTTTAAAGAAAGAGCTTTCGGGGTGCGGAAACGTAAAGCTTTTGCTCACGGAGGGAAAGGGACATAACCCGAATTATACGAGTGACGCCGTTTCTTATATGGCGCAGTTCTTCGCAGAGCAGAAGAAGCTCTTGAAGCGCGGACTTCTTAAAACCGAGGAAGAAAAGAAAAAGCTTATCGAGAAATACGATTGGAACCGAATGACCGCGCAGGACGAGGCCGTTTGGGCAGAAATATTCGCTCATCTTGAATCTTGAAAACGGAGAAACACTATGATATATAATGATTTTAAAGGCAAAAAAATATCCGCTCTCGGGCTTGGCTGTATGCGCTTTCCCACCGTCGGAGAAAATAAAGAGGTCGACACGGCGGCAGTCAGGGAAATGATAGCTTACGCTATAAAAAACGGCGTGAATTATTACGACACGGCTTGGGTCTATCACGGCGGAAAGTCCGAGTCCGTCATCGGTGAGATACTCTCCGAATATCCGCGGGAGAGCTTTTATATCGCCGACAAATTCCCGGGCTTTAATAAAGAAAATTTTGAAAAGGTCAGCGAGATATTTGAAGAGCAGCTGAAGCGCTGCCGCACCGACTATTTCGACTTTTATCTTTTCCACAGCGTGACCGAGGAAAATATAGACGGTTATCTTGATCCGCAGTACGGAGTGTATAATTACCTCATCGAGCAGAAAAAACGGGGCAGAATACGCCATCTTGGATTTTCCACGCACGGAACGCTTGCCACGATGAAGCGCTTTCTCGACGCTTACGCCGAGGAGCTTGAGTTCTGTCAGCTTCAGATAAATTGGCTTGATTGGATATTCCAGGACGCAAAAGCGAAGGTCGAGCTCGTGAAGAGCTACGGTCTGCCCGTTTTCGTAATGGAGCCCGTAAGAGGCGGAAAGCTCCTCACGCTTGACGAAAAGCACGAGAGTGCGCTTCGCGCAAAAGCTCCCGACCGCACCCTTCCCGAGTGGGCATTCCGCTTTGTTCAGGGTATACCCGAGGTCGCTATCACTCTTTCGGGAATGTCGAATATGACCCAGCTCTCCGAGAATATATCCACGTTTGAAGAGCGCCGTCCGCTTGCCGAGGACGAGCTCGCCCTTCTTATGAAAATCGCACGGGAGATGTCGGGTGCAAAGACCGTTCAGTGCACCGCTTGCCGCTACTGCACCGAGGAGTGTCCGCAGGGCCTTGATATACCGTGGCTCATAGATATTTATAACGAAATATCCGTTCTTGGCAGAACCGCAAATGCAAAGAACGCAATTGCCGATGAGCCCGAGAGCCAGCACCCGAAATCCTGCCTCGGATGCCGCGCTTGCGAATCCGTTTGTCCGCAGTCGATAAAAATAAGCGAGGTTCTCTCACATCTTGTAAGAAGACTTGAAAGGTGATCGTCGTGAATAAATACATAGAAAAGATTAAAGCCTCAAAGCATTTTTCAAAGTATACCGATCCTGTCAGCGGAGTCGAAAGCTATATATTTAAAAACCGACACGCAACAACTTATAAATAAAACGGAGAAATAAAATGAAAGCGTTCAGCAAGTCAGAGCGCCTGACACTTGCATCTATGCTCCTTGCGGTGGGTATCATACTGCCGTTTGCGGTATCGCACGGCATAGGCATTTCGGGCGGAGTTCTTCTTCCGATGCACGTTCCCGTCTTTCTCGCGGGTCTTTTGCTCGGACCCGTTTACGGTGCGGGGATCGGGCTCGTTCTGCCTCCGCTCAACACCCTTCTTACGGGAATGCCTGCGGTTTATCCGATGATGCCGATGATGACGGCGGAGCTTTTCACTTACGGTCTTGTAAGCGGTCTTCTGTATCGGAAAACGCCGCTTCGCAAAACGAAGCTCGGAGTGTACGTCGCTATGCTCGGAGCTATGGCGGCGGGCAGGGTCACGTACGGAATAACGTTCGAGATACTTATGCTCGTAGGTGAAGGACATAAGGCGACGGGCGTAATAGCCGCCTTCGTCACGGGTATTCCGGGAATAGTTATACAGCTTCTTCTCGTCCCGTCTGTCGTCTTTACGGTTATGAGCATCAGATCGGCTCCTAAGGAAAACGTATTCGATTCGGCGAAAAATCTTATAGCCCGCGGCAAGGCAAGCTGCGTCGTCATAAAGGACGGACGAATAGTGAGCATAGAGTCAGGCAGAGGCATAGCTCCCGTTATCGCAATGTATGAAGCGGGGCTCTTGGAGGGGGCGGTCGTCTTTGACAAGGTAATTGGCAAAGCGGCAGCCGAGATAATGACTCTTGGCGGCGTAAAGCAGTGCTACGGTATTACGATGAGCAAGTCTGCCGTGGATTATCTTCAGAAAAAAATGATTTCCGTCGAATACGAAACGCTCACCGATCACATCGTGAACCGCTCGGGCGACGGCGTTTGCCCGATGGAAGAGGCAGTAAAAGATATAGAGGATCCCGAAGAGGCACTCGCCGCTGTTAAAAGACGGCTGGAGGAGCTTCGGTCGCAAAAATAAAACGGAGAGGTCTATGAACGAAGAATTTTCTAAAGCTATGAGCTCGGATGCCGAGGCGGTAACTTTGGCACTCAACGAGTATTTAAAATCGAATCCGTCCTTGGAGCTCTGCGGTATCAGGGAGGCGCAAAGATACAGCCTTCTTGCGGGGGGCAAGAGGATACGTCCTATTCTTTGCCTTGCCTTTTGCAGGCTTTTCGGCGGACGTGCCGAGGCGGCGATGCCTTACGCGGTCGCGCTTGAGATGGTACATACGGCATCCCTGATACACGACGACCTGCCCGCGATAGATAACGACGATCTCAGACGCGGTGTGCCCACGAATCATAAAAAATTCGGAGAAGCCACGGCGATACTTGCGGCGGACGGGCTTTTTATGGACGCCTTTGCTCTTATCGCTCGCAACGGGAATGTTTCGCCTGAGCTTACACGGGCGGCAACGGAGCTTTTCTCCGACGCGGTCGGAACGCGCGGTCTTGTCGGCGGAGAGTACGTTGACGTTATATCGGAGGGGAAGAGCATCTCGCTTGACACTCTCAAAAAGATGCATTCGATGAAAACGGGCGCGCTTATACGCGCCTCGGTCAGACTTGGCGTTATCGCCGCAGGACTCTCACCCGATTCTCCCGAGATGAAGGATGCCGAGAAGTACGCCGAAAACGTTGGGCTTGCCTTTCAGATCGTTGACGACGTGCTTGATATCACGGGCACGGTCGAGGAGCTTGGCAAGGAGGTAAGGAGCGACGAGCGCGAGGGCAAGTGCACCTTCCTTTCCTATTTCACACCAGAGGAGGCACTTGATTACGCCGAGCGGCTGACAGACGAGGCGGTGTCTGCCGTGTCAGGGTATGAAGGGCACGAATTTCTTGAGCAGCTCGCGCGCTTGCTTTCCAAGCGGCGATCGTAGCACTTTATCGGCAAATAAAAAGTAAAGAAACGCATTTTTCGCTAATGTGTTTCTTTACTTTTTTAAATATAAATTTTAGATTTTAATAATTTTTTACGAGAAATTGAAATTTTCGGTATTGAAGTTTTTTTGATTTTGTGGTATTATATTTATAAATTGCGCATAATAATCTCGGATGCGAGGTGTATTTATGCGATTTTCATATAAAAAGCTATGGAAGCTTTTAATAGATCGGGATATAAAGAAAAAGGACCTTTGCCGTATGGCGGGTATCAGCTCGGCGACCCTTGCCAAAATGGTCAGGGGTGAGAGCGTTACGACTGATTCGCTGCTTAAGATCTGCGTGACGCTCGGATGCGGACTCTCCGATATAGCGGAGATAGTTCAGTCCGATTCGCAAAAAAACGAAAGAAGCGGAGAAATATGAAGCGACAGTATCTGAAGAAAAACGTTTATGAAGCCCTGACGGAACGCTTGCACTTTATTTTTAAAGAGTTTGATAATATCCTTATCTCCTTTTCGGGAGGAAAGGATTCGGGACTCTTGTTAAATATCGCGCTTGATTTTCAAAAGAAGTATTATCCGAAGAAAAGGATCGGCGTTTTCCATCAGGATTTTGAGGCTCAGTATACGGTAACGACCGAATACGTTGAGCGCACGTTTGAGAGGATAAAGAACGACGTTGAGCCGTATTGGGTCTGTCTTCCTATGGCAACGAGAACGGCGCTCAGCAGCTATCAGATGTTCTGGTATCCGTGGGATGACACCAAGAAGGATGCGTGGTGCAGACCTATGCCGACTCATCCGTTCGTGATAAATCTTGAAAACAATCCCTTTACGACTTATAAGTATAAAATGCATCAGGAGGACCTTGCAAAGCAGTTCAGCCGTTGGTATAAAATGTCGCACGGTAATAAAAAGACGGTCTGCTTGCTTGGCATCCGCGCCGACGAGTCGCTCCAGCGTTACAGCGGAATCGTAAACAAGCGCTACGGATATGAGGGCGAATGTTGGATAAGCAAGCAGTTCAAGGACGTTTGGGCGGCGTCTCCGATGTACGATTGGTCGTATCACGACGTATGGCACGCGTACGCCGAGTTTTCTTACGACTACAATAAGCTCTACGACCTTTACTATATGGCGGGTCTTAAGCCCGATCAGATGCGCGTCGCCTCTCCGTTTAACGATTACGCAAAGGACAGCCTCCATCTCTACCGAGTTCTTGACCCCGAAATGTGGGCAAAGCTCGTAGGAAGAGTTATGGGCGCGAATTTCGGCTCGATCTACGGCAGGACGAAGGCTCTCGGCTACAGGGCGCTGACTCTTCCCGAAGGTCATACCTGGAAGTCGTATACCGAGTTCTTGCTTGACACCTTGCCGCCTAAGCTCAGGCGGAGTTATACAAAAAAATTCAAGACCTCCGTGGATTTTTGGCATAACACGGGCGGCGGTCTTTCCGACGAGGTTATAGAGGAGCTCCGCGAGCGCGGTTATAATATACGGATAAACGGAGTCTCAAATTACACTATTCAAAGAAGCAAGCGCGTGGTTTTCGTCGGCGATATTCCCGATAACACCGACGACGTCAAGTCCTCAAAGGATATACCGAGCTGGAAGCGGATGTGCTATTGTATATTGAAGAACGATCACACCTGCCGCTTTATGGGCTTCGGACTTACAAGAGAACAACAGAAAAACATAGATCTACTGAAGAAAAAATACAGCAAGGTTGGTGAAGAGAATGGCATATAAAAGCCCCGTTTACAGTATAATATCCGTTCCGATAGAAAAAATAGTGCCGAATTCGTATAATCCCAACGCCGTAGCTCCGCCTGAGATGAAGCTGCTTTACGACAGCATCAAGCAAGACGGCTATACGATGCCTATCGTGTGTTATCACGATAAGATAGGCGACAAATACATAATAGTAGACGGCTTCCACCGTTATCGCGTTATGCTTGAATATGAGGATATATACGAGCGTGAGGGCGGTATGCTCCCCGTTTCCGTTATAAACAAAAGCCTTGAGAACAGAATGGCGAGCACTATACGCCATAACCGCGCAAGGGGCTCGCACAACGTCGATCTTATGAGCAATATAGTAAAGGAGCTTCACGAGCTTGGCAGATCCGACGCCTGGATATCCAAGCACCTCGGAATGGATAGGGACGAGATATTAAGGCTGAAGCAGATAACGGGTCTTGCGGAGCTGTTCCGCGACATCCGCTTCGGCGAGGCGTGGCGTCCTATCGGTTTCGATGCTCAGAACGAGGATCCGCTCGGGCTCGTTTTCCCCGACGAGGACGTGATCCCCGAGGAATCGGAGGATGAAGACTCAATGATCTTCATCTGAATAACCGCATTAAAAAGAACGTTATAGCATTTTTATATACGGAAGTAAGGTTTTTTACCGTAAAGCTCTTGACTTCCGTATTTTCTTGTATTATAATTTATAATCAAAGAAACACGTTTGCGAGGTAAATATGAGTAACGTTTATAACGAGGCAAGGGCGGCGCTTTCCGAGCTTATTGAAAAAGCGCGTCTTCAGCGCGGAGATACGGTCGTGATAGGATGCTCGACCAGTGAGATAGTAGGTTCTAAGATCGGAACGAATTCAAGTCCCGAAACGGCAAGAGCTGTTTTCGACGCTCTTTACGAATGCGCGAAAGAGCAGGGCGTATATCTTGCCGTTCAGTGCTGCGAGCACCTCAATCGCGCTATCGTAACGGAACGCGCGGCAGCACCGTTTGCAGAGGTCGTTAACGTAGTTCCGCAGCCGAAGGCGGGAGGCTCGCTCGCGACGATGGCGTATGCAAGCTTCAAAGAGCCCGTCGTGCTTGAGGAAATTAAGGCTGACGCGGGTCTTGATATCGGATTTACGATGATCGGAATGCACCTGAAGAAGGTCGCCGTTCCTTTAAGGCTTGAAAATAACAAAATAGGTGAAGCGACGGTTCTCGCCGCGCGCACCCGTCCAAAGTTCATCGGAGGCGTCAGAGCAGTTTATGATGAAGAACTTCTTTAAAGAAAAAAACACATCGTCCCACGTCAAGCTCCTCGTTATATCTGCGCTGTTTACCGCAATGGTGACCGTCGCGACGATGATAATTAAAATCCCCACGCCGCTGAAGGGATACGCGAATATCGGCGACGCCGCCGTCCTTCTCTCGGGATGGATGCTTCCCGCGCCTTACGCCTTTGCCGCTGCCGCCGTCGGCTCGGCTCTTGCGGATGTTATCTTGGGATACGCGGTCTACGCTCCCGCGAC
Source organism: Clostridia bacterium (assembly GCA_017503105.1). Taxonomy (GTDB): domain Bacteria; phylum Bacillota; class Clostridia; order Oscillospirales; family CAG-272; genus UBA1740. The sequence continues at coordinate 88,085 of JAFVTS010000014.1, read as the reverse complement.
GTTTTTGATCAAGGGCGTAATGGCGCTGATCGCTTATTTCGGAGTTAAGCTTTTGTCAAAGCATACGGGTGCCGTCTTGTCCCTGCTGATACCCGCGTTCACGGCAGAGGCTTTTATGGTGGTCGCGTATTATCTTTTTGAAGGCGTGCTTTACGGATTTGCGCCCTCGCTCTTAAATATTCCCGCAAACGCCGTGCAGGGCGTGATCAGCCTTGTGATCGGCATACTCGCCGTGAGCGCACTTTCAAAAACAAAGTCGGTTTTCAAAAAATAGATCCCGACGCTTGAACCGAAGATCTCTTTAACGCTGAGTTTTACTGATAAGGTTGGCCTTGCGTTTAATTAAGAATCAAATAAAAGTGGCGGTGTTGCAAAAACGCAGCACCCCATTTTTTCGTTAATTACAAATTTCGGGATGTTAAGGTAAAAAACGGCTATTTTAGGAGGGCTTTCTCTCTAAAATAGCCGTTTTTTATACAAATTTAATTTTACTTTTCTTCCATCACGAGCGTGCGGAAGAGCTTCATCTGCTTTTCGGTGGGAGCAAAATCGGGATCTGAGCAGGCTGGAAGGGTGGGGGCTCTGCCGTCTGTGTACCAATACGGAGCCAGGGTTTCGTTTTCCCAAAGCACTCTGTCTTCCTCGCGTCTGAAATCGGGAACGTCGAAGACCTTGCCGCCCTCGAGCACTGAACGGTGCGCAAGTATTGCGACCGATGCCATAGCGGTGGCGAAATATACGTCGAAGTCGGGCTTTCTGCCTTCTTTAATGCAATCTATGAACTCGCGCACGATCAGGAAATCGCCGCCACCGTGACCAGTCTTTTCTATAAGCTCGCGGTCTTTATCGTTCCAATCGGGCTCATAGCACTTCACCTCATCAGCGTCCTCGGGCTTTTCCCAAGCATTGTACCTGAGCATTACTCGTTCGCCCATTCCGCGAAGATTTTCTATCTGTCCTTTCGTTCCGCAAATGCGGTAGGAGTTGCCGTGCGCACCGAATCCTGCACAGCCCGTGACTCTGAACACTGAGCCGTCGTCATTCTGCGTCATAATTATCGCCGCCTTGTCGCCTGCGGAATACGAAGCGGAGGGAACGTCCGCATCAAACGGGGCGGGGCAGGCGAAAGCCGTGACCTTTTTTGGAACGGCGCCCGTCGCGCTCATTATGGGAGCAAGCGAGTGGGTGATATAATAGGTTCTCGGTAAGAAGTTTCTCCAGTGCTTAGGGAAATAATTGTAGTCCTTCTTGAAGTTTATATCGTTCGGGTCAGCGGGGTGATTGTATTCGCCTTCGGCAAAGAGTATTTTACCGAGCGTTCCGCCGTCGCAAATTCGCTTCATCTCGCGGTTGAATTTCATATGCGGATAGTTCTCGGCAAGCATAAAGAACGCATCGCTCTTTTCCGCCGCCCTTATAAGCGCCACACCCTCCGCCATAGTGCCGTTTGAGGTGCATTCGCAAAGAACGTGTATCCCTTTTTCAAGACAGCGTATAGCAAACGGAGTATGCTCGTGGAAGTAGTTTGCGAGTATCACGCCGTCCATCGGATGCTCGATAAATTCATCGAAGCTCTCGTACTTAACAGCGCCCGGGAAGCTCTTAGCCCCCTCTTCAAGTCTTTTCTTGTGAAAGTCGCAAACGGCGACGACCTCAGCGTCCGCAAGCAATACCGAGCGTCCGAGATACGCGCCTCTGCCCATACCGAGAATGCCGATCCTGATCTTTTTCATTTTGCTTTTCTCCTTGCTTTGAAAGTTTTGAGTCCTTTAAGAATCGAGGCTCACTTATATAATATCATCAAATATGATAGAAAACAATGGAAAAAATCTATTTTTTTATTAAAATAGGTTGTATTATTGGCGAAGATATGTTAGAATTTATTAAAAACGGAGGTTCAAGCTATGAAAAGCTCTAATATATGTAAATTTATAAATACTCCCGCGGTGGATATTCTCGTTATGAAGAATTTTATCTTCGAAACGAATAAGGAATGTATGACGGCGGAGCGCGCACTTTCCAACCATACGCTCTTCCTTGTAACCTCGGGGGCACCGAGCTTCGTTTTCGGAAGCGAGCTTATATCCGCCCCCGTCGGCACGCTCATAGTAGCGTTTTCGGGAGAGTGCGTGAGAGCTTTGCCCGATGAAGAGAGCGAATATATGTATATAAGCTTCAGCGGCGGCAGGGCAGAGGAGCTCTTCAGAAGATTTGGAATAAGCAAAGCACGGCGCGCCTTCAAAGGAAACGAAGGCTTGATCCCCGTTTGGCGTGACAGCCTTTTCAGAGCCGCTGAGAACGCGGTCGATCTTGCCGCGGAAAGCTCGCTTCTGTTTGCCTTCTCGCGCCTTACGGCGGAAGGCGCGGAAAGAGATGATACGGTAAAGCGCATACTTTCAATAATGGAGCGCGACTTTTCTGACTCGGATTTCGATCTTTCCACCCTCGCAAATTCCATAGGCTATAATTCCAAGTACCTCTCACATTTATTTAAAAAGCAAATGAACGTCAGCTTCTCCGAGCACCTTCGCAATCTGCGCATAAAGCACGCAGTATTTCTCTTCGACCACGGGCTTGAATCTGTGAAGAACGTGGCGTATCTCTCGGGCTTCAAGGACCCGCTCTACTTTTCGGGCGTTTTCAAAAGGACCGTCGGCATAACACCGAAGGAATATAAAAACAAGGTCAGCGCCACGGGGCAAAACACCGCCGAATAAAAAGTATAAATAACCGAAATAACAGATGAGATAAACGAAAAGCATCTCCGAGTGCTCGTATTTTTATGAAAAAAGACAGCGAACGAAAGTCCCTCCGTGGGAAAGCCTTTGCCGCTGTCTTTTCACTTTGCCGTTTTTATGATTTTGCGAACTGACTGTTATAAAGCGTCGTGTAGAAGCCGCCTCTTGCGAGAAGCTCTTCGTGCGTGCCGACTTCCGTAATGTGACCGTCGTTCATAACGATTATCGCATCGGAATCCACGACGGTGGAGAGCCTGTGAGCGACGACGAAGGTCGTGCGCCCCTCCATCATAGTGGCGAACGCCTTTTGAATGCGTATCTCTGTTCTCGTGTCGATGGAGGAGGTCGCCTCGTCAAGAATGAGCATCGGGGGCAGGGTGAGCATCACTCTTGCTATGCAGATGAGCTGTTTTTGACCCTGAGAAAGACCCTCGCCGTCCTCGCCGAGCTTCGTTTCATAGCCGTCCTTCAGCCTTTTTATAAAGCTGTGGGCGTGCGCCGACTTTGCCGCCGCCACTATCTCTTCGTCGCTCGCGTCCTCTCTTCCGAAGGCGATGTTTTCTTTTACCGTTCCCGCCTTGAGCCACGTGTCCTGGAGCACCATACCGTATTTCGAGCGAAGACTGCCGCGCTTTACGTCGGTGATATTTTCTCCGTCGACGAGTATAGCGCCCGACTTGGCGTCGTAAAAGCGCATAAGCAGGTTTATGAGCGTGGTCTTTCCGCAGCCCGTCGGTCCGACTATGGCTATCCTTTGTCCCGGCTTTGCCGTGAATGAGAAATCTTCGATAAGCGGACGCTCGGGCGCGTAGGCGAAGGAAACGTCTTTTATCTCTACGCTTCCGCGAACCTCGGTAAGCTCCTTGCTGTCAGCGTCGCTTTCCTCCGCGGGCTCTTCGATGAGCTCGAATATCCTTGACGCTGATGCAAGAGCGTTCTGAAACTCGGCAATGATTCCCGAAATTTCGTTGAACGGCTTAGTGTACTGCCCCGAGTAGGCGAGTATTCTCGAATACATACCTATCGTGATAACGCTCATACCGCCGACGGGCGTCATAACCGCAAGCGCTCCGATGAGCGCCACCGCCGCGTATACCACGCTGTTGACGAAGCGCGTCGTGGGATTCGTCAGGGAGGAGAAGAATATCGCGCGCCTTGCGGACACTTCAAGCCTTCCGTTTAACTTATCAAAGCTCTCGCACTCACGCTCTCCCATTCCGAACGCCTTGACGAGCTTCTGGTTGCCGAGCACCTCGTCGATGTGTGCCGTCGTTTCAGCCTCGCACTCGGAGCGCTCCTTGAACATATTAAACGTCCGTGAGCCGATGAATTTCGCAACGAATATCGAAAGGGGAGTAATGAGCACTACCGCCACGGTGATAACGACGTTGGTCATCAGCATAAACGCAAGAGCTCCCACGATGGTAAGAACACCCGTGAACACCTGCGTAAATCCGAGCAAAAGACCCTCTCCGAATCTCTCCGCGTCGTTTATCACGCGGTTTACCGTGTCACCTCTTGCCTTCTTGTCAAGAGATGAGAGGGGAAGCTCTTCGATCTTTCCGAAAGCGTCGTTCCTTATATCTCTTACGACGTGGTACGCTATTCTGTTGTTTATCGTGCTCATAAGCCACTGCGCGAGCGCCGTAAGCGCAATAAGAATTAAAGCTTCAAGGAATATTTCGTGCATTCTCGCGAAGCCCGAATCGTCGCCCCAAGGCGCGATGCAGTCTATCGCGTCACCGATAAGAACGGGGAAGTAGAGCGAGGAGGCTACCGTGAAGAGCGCGAGAAGTATGGATATGGGAAGAAGGAGCTTGTATCTGCCTATGTAAGCGAGAACCTTTTTCATAGTGCCGGGGGCGGCTTTTTTAGTCGTCTTAGCCATTGCCAGCACCTCCGAACTGCGATTCGTATATCTCGCGGTAAATCTCGCATCCCGAAAGAAGCTCCTCGTGCGTTCCTATACCGACAGCCTCGCCGTCATCAAGCGCCACTATAAGATCGGCGTCCATAACCGAGGAGGCCCTTTGGGAAACTATAACGACCGTCGTGTCCTTGATCCTCTCCCTGATCTTACGTCTGAGAGCGGCGTCCGTTGCGTAGTCAAGAGCGGAGAAGGAGTCGTCGAGGATGAGTATTTCGGGCTTTGCCGCAATAGCGCGGGCAATGGTAAGTCTTTGCCTCTGACCGCCCGAGAAGTTCCTTCCGCCTTGCTCGACGCGCGCGTCAAGCCCGCCCTTGTCAGAAACTACCTCTGCCGCCTGCGCCGTGTCTATCGCGAAGAGCAGCTCGTCGTCCTCTGCGTCGGGGTTGCCCCAGCACATATTTTCTCTTATCGTTCCGCGGAAGAGCACCGCCTTTTGCGGAACGCAGGCGATCTTTCTGCGAAGGGCGGCTTCGGAATAATTTTTTATATCCTCGCCGAAAAGCTTTATACTTCCGCCCGTCGCGTCGTAAAAACGCGGTATCAGGTTTATGAGCGAAGTCTTTCCAGAACCCGTTCCGCCGATTATTCCAAGAGTTTCTCCGCGCCGTACCTTGAAGCTTATTCCCGTAAGAGAATCCTCGCCCGACGAGCGGTATCTAAGTGAAACATTTTCAAATTCTAAGTAATAATCCGAGGCAGACGTGGAATTTTCGAGAGTGCCGAAGCTCTGGCTCGGCTCCTTGTCGAGCACGTCCGCTATCCTTGAGGCGGACGCCAGAGCCTTGGTTATACTGATTATGAGATTCGCGAGCTTGATGAGCTCGACGAGGATTTGCGCCATATAATTGTAAAGCGCGACGACGTCGCCCTTCGTCATTGAAGGGTCCTCGTATACCCTGAGGGCACCGACGTTGATAAGCGCGATGATACCGACGTTGATAATGACGTAGGTCAGTGGATTCATTAAAGCTGAGACGTGACCCGTGCGCTTTTGTATCTTCGTGAGCTTTTCGTTTTCGTCCTTGAACTCGGAGATCTCGTCCTCTTCCTTACCGAAAGCTCTTATGACTCTCACACCGCTTATGTTTTCCCTCGTCTTGCGAAGGATTTTATCAACTCCGCCCTGTACCTTCTTGTAAAGCGGCATAGTGATAAGCATAATGCCGAATACGACTACCGCGAGCACGGGTATCACTGCCGCGAACGTCAGCGCGCTCGTCGCGTCCACCGTGAACGCCATTATCATCGCGCCGAAAACGACGAAGGGGGAGCGAAGCAGAAGACGCAAGGTGAGATTGAGTCCCGATTGCACCTTGTCCGAGTCAGCCGTGAGCTTCGTTATCATTCCCGAGCTTCCGAGCTCGTCAATATCGCTGTAAGAGAATTTTTGCATATGCCCGAAAAGAGCGTGTCTGACTCTTGTGACGAAGCCGACCGAAGCCTTTGCCGCGAAGTACTGTGCCGTAACCGAGAAAAAGAGTCCGACAGCCCCGAGCAAAACGAGGAGCAGGCACATCTTTACGACGTAAGAGGTATCGCCCGTCGCAATACCTCGGTCTATCACCGCCGCGATAATGAGCGGAACTATCAATTCAAGGCTTGCCTCAAGCAGCTTGAAAAGCGGACCGAGAACTGTTTCTTTTTTGTAGTATTTTAAGTATTTTAAAAGCCTTTTCATTTAGTTTGGCTCCGTTTGTTTTTTATCTTTAAGCAAAAATCCCCGCCGCAACGGAGATTTCTGCTTTTATTTTTCTTGCCAAAATCAGTGTTTTTTTGTTTCTATCTCTTTCACGAGCTTGTCGATGAACTCGTCGACCGAGAACTTTCCGCCCTCGCCCTCGACGCGTGCTCTGACGGTTACCGAGCCCGAATTCATCTCGTCCTCACCGACGACTACCATATAGGGTATCTTCGTTACCTGAGCCTCGCGGATCCTGTAACCGAGCTTTTCGTTTCTGTCGTCAAGCTCCGCGCGAATGCCGTGTGCCTCAAGCTTCTTCGTGACCTCCGCCGCGTAGTCCGCAAAATCGGCAACGACGGGGATGACCGTTACCTGCGTGGGAGCAAGCCAGAGGGGAAGAGCGCCCGCGTACTTTTCAAGTATGAGCGCAAGGGTCCTCTCGTAGCAGCCCATAGAGGTTCTGTGTATGATGTAAGGCGTCTTCATCGTGTTGTCACGGTCAACGTATTCCATACCGAACTTCTTTGCAAGAAGCATATCGACCTGGATGGTAACGATGGTGTCCTCTTTTCCGAAGACGTTCTTGCACTGAATGTCAAGCTTCGGACCGTAGAACGCTGCCTCGTCAATACCTATGACGTAGTTTTCGCGGCCGAGATAGGTGTCAAGCAGCTCGCCCATTATAGCCTGCGCCTCGTTCCACTGCTCGGGCGTGCCCTCGTACTTGTCGGTTCTGTTAGGATCCCACTGCGAGAAGCGGAAGGAGCAGTCCTCCCAAAGACCGAGCGTCTCAAGAAAGTATTTCGCAAGGTCAAAACAGCCCTTGAATTCTTCCGCGAGCTGATCGGGGCGAAGGACGAGGTGACCCTCGGAGATCGTGAACTGACGAACTCTTATAAGTCCGTGCATCTCGCCCGAATCCTCGTTTCTGAAGAGGGTAGAGGTCTCGCCAAGACGCATAGGAAGCTCTCTGTACGAGCGCTTTTTGTTAAGGAATACCTGGTATTGGAAGGGGCAGGTCATAGGACGGAGCGCGAAGCACTCCTTCGTGTAATCGTCAGGATCGCCCATAACGAACATTCCGTCAAGGTAGTGGTCCCAGTGACCCGAGATCTTGTAGAGCTCTCTTTTTGCCATAAGAGGCGTTTTGGTGAGAAGGTAGCCCCTCTTCTCCTCGACGTCCTCGACCCATCTCTGAAGGCGCTGGATAGTTCTCGCACCCTTGGGAAGAAGGATGGGAAGACCCTGTCCTATGGAGTCGACGGTCGTGAAGTACTCAAGCTCGCGTCCGATCTTGTTGTGGTCGCGCTTGAGCGCCTCCTCTTGCTGCTGGACGTACGCGTTAAGCTCGTCCTTTGAGGGGAAGGCGATGCCGTAAATTCTTTGGAGCATCTTGTTGTTCTGGTCGCCTTTATAGTAAGCGCCCGTGCACTGCGTCAGCTTGAACGCCTTTACCATACCCGTGGAATGAAGGTGGGGACCCGAGCAAAGGTCGGTGTACTCACCCTGACGGTAGATGGAGATCTCCGCGTCGTCGGGGAGCTCGTTTATCCTCTCTACCTTGTAAGGCTCGTCAAGCTCGGTCATAAGCTTTATAGCCTCTTCCTTGGAAAGAACGGAGCGCTCGATTATGAGATTTTCCTTGACTATCTTCTTCATCTCCGCCTCGATATTCTTGAGGATCTCGGGGGTGAAGGAAACGGGAGCGTCAAAGTCCTGGAAATAGCCCGTGTCGGTCGCAGGGCCTATCGTCTGCTTGGTTTCGGGGTAGAGTCTTTTTACCGCCTGCGCCATAACGTGTGCCGCGGTGTGACGGAAGATGTGCTTTCCGTCCTCGTCTGCGAACGTAAGAAGCCTGACGTCAGCCTCGCCGTCAATAACGGTTGAAAGCTCCTTAGCCTCGCCGTTGATCTTTGCCGCTATCACCTCGCGGGAGATGATACCGAGCTCGCGTGCCGCCTCGTAAACGGAGACGGGGGCGTCGGAGGTGAATACCTCGCCGCTTGCAAAAATGATTTTTGCCATTTTTCTTTTCTCCTTTATATGGTAAATATTATTTCTTTAAAAACAAAAAATCCCACTCCAAAGCCGACAGCGTTTAAAATGCCGACTTCGGGGTGAGGACAAAAGCTGTCCCGCACGGTTCCACCCGAGCGTTTAACTCATTAGTATTAAAATGTAAGTCCCGAAAAAACCTTCGGCACATGGGCGGTATTTTTTCGGGCGTGACGTCCGCGTTTTCAGCTTCCCGCGGCTCTCTTTTACGACCGTTTTCCGAAAAAACGTGTTCCAATAAAAGTATTTTATCACAAAAGAATAGCTTTGTCAAGCGATTTCGTTAAAAAAGACGAAAAGTGTCAATATAAAAACAGCGAGCTTTTTCGGCTCGCTGTTTGAAATATATCCCCTTTTTACTTCTTTATTCTTTTGAAAAGGTGATATTTTACTCTTTGCGGCTTGGTTTCGCTGTCTACGGTATCAATGTCGCAGTAGAGGTAAGGCGCGTTCGCTATATTGATGCGACCAATTCTTGCGGGGTGATTATACTTCTCGAGGCTGTAAGATGGGTCAAGAATGCAAATATCCTTACCGTCCGTAGAAACGAGAAGCACATAATGTCCTGTGGTGCTGGCAAACAGGCTTATCTCTTTTCCAACCGGAATGCCGGCGTGCATAATTGCAACGCCGCCGTCCCGCAGATGCGCTATAAGCTCGTTTTTGTCGTCCGTCTTTGAATATTCAATGCCGAATCTTTCGGCTAATGCAGGCCCAAAAATATTCATATCCGTGCCTGTGCTGTGATTTGCGCCGCACTCCATCGACATACGAACACTCTCTTCGACCTCAAGAGTGGTGTCGGTCAGAATGTCAATAGCCATACAAGCAGAGCAAAGTCCGCAACCGGAGCTCTTGGCGGTGGTTGGCTTGCCGTTCGGGGCGAATTCGGGATCTTTTACTCTTGTGGGGTAGGGGATATGTGGGTAATCAAGCTGGCTTATGTATTTCATAACTGCTCCTTGTTTTTTTTAAAGTGTACCATATAAATTGTAGCTTGTCAATACTTTTGCTAGCGAAAGCCCTTTTTTTACTTCGTTAAAAAAAAGCGAAAAGGCAGTTTCTAAGTTTTTTTAGGATTTCGGTTGACAAACAGATGTAAAAATGCTAAAATTAAAATAATAAAAATTAAAAAAACGGAATAGCTATGAAAAATAAAAAAGAAAATCTCGTCCCCGCCTTTTCCGACCCCGCTTGGCGCACGAATGAGCCGCCGTACAAGAAAAATGCGGAGTTTTCCGTTTCGCCTGACGGACGGAGCGCGTCAATAAAAACTGCGGACGATTTCGGCGTTGGTAAGTGGATCTGCTCCGTGCCCGTTTCGGGCGGTGCGTTTTACGATTTTTCCGCGTCCTGCAAAACGGAGCTCCCCGAGTGTGACGCTTATCTTATAATAACGCAGTTTGACGAAAAGGGCAAAATGCCCATTCGTGAGCACGTGAAGGACTGTGTTCGCGACGGAGAATATCTGCGTTTTTCCGATAAGCTTGATATTGCCGAGCAAACCGTGAGGCTCGAGATCGAGCTTTGGTGCAAGGGTTCCGGTGCTTTTTGTGAGTGGGATCTGCCCACGCTCACCCTTGGTGAGCCGCTTCCTAAAAGAACGGTCAGACTTGCGGCGATACAGATGAAGTGGAATGCCGAGGTCGGCAGAACGAAGGAAAGTCAATTCGAAGCTTTTATGTCATCCGTTGAAAAGGTGGGGGAGCGCGGAGTAGATTTGATAGTCCTCGGAGAAGGAATGTACTCTCGCGGTCTTGGTATATCTCACCCCGAAAGAGCGAGAATTTACGATCCCGAGATGATCAAAGCACTTGGTGAAAAGGCTGTAAAATACAGCACCTACATAATATACAACGGTGTAGAAGAGGAGAAAGGGAATTTCTATAACGCTTCGTTTATAATTGACAGGACGGGCAAGGTCGTTGGCACTTACAGAAAAACGCACATCACCGTCGGAGAATACGAGGGCGGACTTACCCCCGGTGTCGGTTTCCCCGTGTTCGATCTTGATTTCGGCAGAATAGGTATTCTTATATGCTACGATCAATTCTTCCCTGAAACGGCCAAGGCTCTTGTAAATGAGGGTGCTGAGATAATTGCTATCTCCACCGCGGGTGACGATCATCACGCGTGTATGTCGCTTGCAATCGACTCGGGTGTTTATCTTGCGGTTTCCGGTATGAATATGGAAAACGACTTCGGCTGGGGACCGACAAGAATCGTCGATCCTCTCGGAAATCAGCTTTCGCATACGAATGAAAACCTTGAGGCGGCTTATGCCGAGATAGACCTTAATAAAAAGGTTCGCAGATTCTGGATGTCAACGGGCCCCGCATTAAGCTCGGTGCACGACGATTACAGATACGAAGTAAACCCACACAGCTTTGAAAACTAAAATAATTTTAATAGAAAAGAGGAAAAAGAAATGAAAGAAACCAAGATTATGTTAAGCAACGTACAGGACATCAGAGACTTCGTCAAGATAGTTATAATGACCGATTACGAGGTTGACCTTATTCAGGGAAGATACGTAATAGACGCAAAGTCTATAATGGGAATTTTCTCCCTCGACCTTCTCTCGCCCATAACGCTCGTCGCTCACACCGATTTTGCAGACGAACTCTTTGAAAAAATCGAAAAGTATATAGTGAAATGATCGATTTTTTGGGAAGTCGGTAATATAATAATATGTAAAAAACTCGGAGGCGGAAAATGCTTATTTCAACTCAAACACACAGAATGATCGCCACGTTCGGTATAGAGGACGGTATAACTAAGCTTATAGACGCGGGTTATACGGGCATTGACTATTCCTTTTTCGGCGATATATCCTTTTGTCGGGGTGCGGACGGCTTAGCTCTCGCGAAAAAGCTTAAAAAAATGGCGGGCGACCGCGGCGTCGTTTTCAATCAGGCTCACGCTCCCTTCGGCGGCGGATACGACAATTATACTCAAAATCTCATACCCAAGTTTCCCGACGTGTTTGAGTTTTGCTCAGAGCTCGGCGTAAAGAACATCATCGTTCATCCTATTCAGAACGGAAGGTATTACGGAAGAGCAGAGGAGCTCTTCGAGATGAATATGGAGTTTTACACCTCCTTAGCGCCGCTTGCAAAAAGAACGGGCGTTAAGATAGCGATAGAAAATATGTGGCAGCGCCATCCCGTAGCGGGCTACATAGTCGACGACGTTTGTGCTGACCCTCACGAGCTCGCGAGGTATTACGACACCGTAAACGACCCCGATAATTTCACGGTCTGCCTTGATATAGGTCACGTTGCTCTTTGCGGAAGAGAGCCCGAGGACGCGATAAGAATACTCGGTCACGACCGCCTTGGCGCACTTCACGTTCACGACGTTGATTACAAGGACGATCTTCACACTCTCCCTGGGTGCGGAAGAATAAAGTATTACGAGGTCGCGAGGGCGCTCGGTGAGATAGATTACAAGGGCGACTTCACTCTTGAGGCGGACAATTTCCTCGTCCGTTATTCCGATGAATATAAGCCTGTCGCGGCTAAGTTTATGTTTGACACCGCAAAGCACTTTGCGGCGTGCGTTGATGCCGCAAGACCCGTGAAGTGATATTCTTTATCGCTTCGGAAAAGATAAGAGGCTCCTCCGTTTCTTTGGCGGAAGAGCCTCTTTCGTTTATTTGCTTATTCCTCCATCAGCTTCTTTGCCGACGCGGCGATTATATTCGCCGTTCCCTCGATTCCGAGGGTAGAGGAGTTGACTGCCATATCGTAATTGTCGTACTTGCCCCACTTGTTTCCCGTGTAGAAGTTGTAGTAGGACGCGCGACGCTTGTCGGTCTTGTTGATAACGTCGATGATCTGAGACGACTTGATCTCGGGGTGCCTCTCGGCAACTCTTTCTTTTCTGTGGTCAAGATCGCCGTAAATGAAGATCCTGAACACGTTCTTTTCGTTTCTAAGAACGTAGTCCGAGCATCTTCCGATTATTACGCAGCTGCCCTTTTGCGCATACTCCTTTATGACCTCCGATTGCAGGATAAAGAGCTTGTCGTTAAGGGGCATCTTGTAACCGAAGCTCATAGTAGTACCGAGGACGTTTGAGCCCATCGCGAGGGTGTAGAGCAGGCTGTTTGCCGCGGACTCGTCAGCGCTTTTTATAATTTCTTCGTTGAGCGTGCCCTTTGCCGCCGCGTCGGTTATAAGTTCTTTATCGTAAAGCGGGATCCCGAGCAGCTCCGCAACGTGCTCACCTATCTCGCGGCCGCCGCTTCCGTACTGCCTTGCTATCGTGATTACAACCTTTTTTGCCATTTATATGACCTCCGTTAAGCTTTATTACAACAATTATAGCAAAAAAAACAGGATTTGTAAAGAGTTTTTAAGTAATTTTCGCCAAAAATATTGCCTTTTTTATAAAAATATGCTACAATAACTTAAAATAAACTTGAAATTAAGATTTTTGATTTCTCACGAAAGGAATAAAATATGAAGCTTGCGCTTTCTTCTTTAATATCAGAGATAGATAAATACGCCGCAGAGGTCATAGGTATGCCCTTGATAGATCTTATGGGCAGAAGCGGTGCCGCTGTCGAGGGAGCCGTGCGCTCTTACGTCAAGGACGGCTCATTCGTGGTCATCCTCGCGGGCTGCGGAAATAACGGAGGTGACGGTTATGCCGCCGCCGTAAGACTGATGAAGGACTTCCGCGTAAAGGTGTTCGACGTCTTTTCCAAGGGGCAGAGGACCGACGAGGGCAGACATTTTCTTGAGCTTTTTAAGAGTATGGACGGTGAGGTGGAGGATCTCACTCTTTCCGCGGAACAAAAAAACGAGATCAAAAACGCCGCCTGCATAGTTGACGCCGTTTTCGGTACGGGCTTTCGCGGAGAGATACCCGACACGGTAAAGGAGCTGGCAACCGTCGTCAGCGAGGCGGTCGGAGCAAAGAAAATAGCGATAGACGTTCCTATGGGTGTAAACGCCGATGACGGAAGCGTGGATATATCCACGGCGTCGGTGCACGCGACGGTTGAGCTTTCGTACATCAAGCCCGGCATAGTTTCATATCCCGCAAGGTCCTTCGTCGGAAGGATAATTTACGACGACCTCGGACTTCCCAAGGACAGGATAGAAAAGCAATTTGATTTTAAGTACAGGCTCATAGATGAGGAATACGCGAAAAAGCATCTGCCGAGAAGAGACGATAACTCTAATAAGGGCACGTTCGGAAAAACGCTTCTCATAACGGGCAGCGAGCGTTTTCGCGGAGCGGGCAGACTCACGCTTGAGGCAGCTTTACGGGGCGGTGTCGGCCTTGTCGCTTACGCGGGAGCGGAGAAGCTTACCGAGGAGTATTCCCGTGAGTTCCCCGAGGCTATATACAAGAGCTTTGATATTGACGGCGGTGATAACGCAGATGAGTTGATCGCTCTTTCGTCGCAATACTCATCCTTGCTGATAGGCTCGGGATCGGGAAACACTCCCGAGGTAGCAAAGCTGACGGAGGCGCTTCTTGCGTCGGAGGGCGGACCCTTGATCCTCGATGCCGACGCGATAAATTCCATCGCCGCGGAAAGAGAAAACGCCCTCGTTCTTATAAAGAACGCAAAACGCCCCGTGATACTTACGCCGCATCCGCTTGAATTTGCCCGCCTTTCGGGGCACGACGTTGCAACCGTCCAGCGCAAAAGACTCGCTACCGCGATAAGATTTGCGGCAGAGAACAGATGCATACTCGTTTTAAAGGGCGCGGGCACGATAGTGACAAACGGCAAGGACGTTTACATAAATACGAGCGGCTCGTCCGCTCTTGCCAAGGCGGGCTCGGGCGACGTTCTCGCGGGCTTCATAGCGGCGCTTTCCGCTTACGTCGAAGAGCCGATAGTAGCGGCGGCGCTCGGTGTTTACTACCACGGCGCGGCGGGCGACAGCCTTGCGCGTGAGCTCTCAACGTACGGAGTAACGCCCTCCGATCTTCCTCGCGAGATAGCAAGGATGATCGCGAAAACTCAGGGCCGCGCATCAGAAAAACGATAAAAAGAGTAAAAACCGCTTTTTCGCCGTTTATATCGGGGCAGAAAAGTCAGGCGGATATTCCGTGTACTTCGACAGATCTTGCTGTCGCTCGGAATATCCGTCCGTTTTTTTATTTTTCGGAGCTTATTTTGACCCTTACTACCTCGGACCAATTTCCCCATTCGTCTCTTGCGACCCAAGAGAAAGAATCCTTGCCCTTGAAATCCGAGGAGGGTGTGTAAACGTACTCACCGTCCTTTGATACCGAAATGGCGCCGAGCTTTGGATAGGCGGCGATAAAATACTCTATCGCGTCCCCCTCGGGGTCTTTGGCACGGAGCTTGCCTTTGAACACGGAGCTTTCTTCACTCTCGGGGGCGGCTGTCGTTAAAAGCGCGCTTGGCGCCTCGCTGTGACTCTTCTTGAATTTCATAACGCATTCTATCACCTCACCGTCGGCAAAGCCCTCCGCGCTGAACGAAAACCGAGCTTCCTTTACCTTCTCCGACGCGGGAATGAATACGAGGGAAGGGACGGTTCTTCTTTTCACGGTCTGTCCCACCGTTGCACGCCTGCCCGCGTATATCAGAATGCCGTCGCTTTCCTTCGGCACGGAAACGAGCGTTATGCTTTTAAAATCCGTAATGCCGAGGGCGCATTTAAAATCGGTGTCGCGGAAGCATATTTTCTCCCCGCGAACGGCGGTCTTTACAAGGCTCACGTCCGCGGCTATGACACCGCACCCCGAGCCGAAGCACGCCGAAGCGAACACGGGCGTCACGCCGATAACAAGGCAGCAAAGAAAGAGCGCTGCCGCAGTTTTTATTTTCATCATCAAAATACCTCATTTTAAGTGGATTTTTTATTATTTTCCCTAAGAAACGAGCAATTATTCCAAAAAAACGAACAGCTTTTAAATAAAACCGAAATCCACTTGAAAAAATATTTTTTATGGTGTATAATAGTATTTGTAAAAGTATTTTTAAAAGAAAGGCATTTGCTTCAAATTGATAAAAATAGACATAGGCGGCATCTGCGTCGCCGTTGATAATAAATACGGTTATATCGAGCGACTCGCGTCAGAATATCTGACGGACGCATCTCCCGCGTTTACCGTCCGCGCCTCGGCGGAGGAAATTGCCAACGAGCGTCTTAAATCCGAGGTGGACGCCTCGGACGCGTACTTTGAATCCATCGTTTCTTACCGTAATATAGCGGAGGTGCTTCCGACTCTTGACGCGTTCGTCTTTCACGGCTCGGTTATAAAGTACGGTGAAAAAGCGTATATCGTCACCGCAAAAAGCGGCGTCGGTAAGACTACGCACACGCGCCTTTGGCTCTCTGAATTTAAAGGGGACGCGTACGTTTTAAACGGCGACAAGCCCGTCGTAAGATATAAGGACGGAAAGTTTTTCGTCTGCGGCACGCCTTGGCGCGGTAAGGAGATGTACGGCGTTTACGAAACGGCGCCTCTCGGCGGCATCGCTTTTCTTGAGCGCGGAGTGCAGAACAGGTCGTACAGAATAAACACCTCCGACGCTCTCTCCCGTCTTATTCCTCAGGTATACAAGCCGAAAAACAGGGTAGCGGTCATAAAAACTATGACGCTTATGGACAGACTTCTGAAAGAGCTTCCGCTCATCAGGCTTGAGTGCAATATGGATCCCGAAGCGGCGCGCGTAGCAAAGAGTGCGCTCGTCGACTCCGTTTTCACGGACGAGTAAAAATGAATAAAACCGAAAAAGAGCGGGGGTGCGGTATCTCCGCTCATCTTAACGCCGATATGTCCGACTCTTTTGCGCAAGCTTACGAGCGAGCGCGCAGTTACGGCAGCGATGGCATAGGAACGCTTTCGGAAAAGCTTCTTCACAGAATGCTGAAGCTTTACGTAGAGCCCGATCCCGAGAAGCACGAGATCCCCGTCCTCGGGAGCGTCGCGGACGTTCTTCGCGACGGCGAGATAATTGAGATACAGACCCATTCCTTTGAAAAGCTCGTGCCGAAGCTTAAAAGATTCCTACCCGAATACCGCCTTACCGTCGTTCATCCGCTCGTAGAATCGCTTTACATCAGCTACGTTGACCGAGAGAGCGGTGAGCTCTTGAAAAGACGCAAAAGCCCGAAGTGCGACCGCGTGAACCGCGCGGCTTGCGAGCTTTATAAGATAGCTGACTTTATCCCAGACCCTAATCTCGGTATCAAGCTTCTTTTTCTGAATTTCGAGGACGTAAGGTATAAAACAGATAAAAAAGCGTGGCAGAAGCCCTCGGAAAATATCGTGGAGCGCATCCCTCTATCCGTCGCCCGTGAGATAACGCTCTCTTCCCCCGAGGATTATCGCGTGTTTTTACCGAGCGCTCTTCCGAGCACCTTTTTCGCAAAGGATATCGAGCGCCTGACGGGGCTTGATCCGCGACGTGCGCACAATACGCTAACGCTTCTTTTGTCCCTTGGGATAATTGAGAAAAAAGGAAAAGAAGGAAGATCGTATCTTTATGAAATTAAGGGGTAATATCCCCACAAACGCCGCGTTTTTTGGCAAAAAACGAAAAAAGAAAGAAAAAATGTGGCAATAAAAAGACTGTAATCCCCACTTTGCGCTTTATATGAAAGGAAAACGAATGACCACCGCAAAACGACAGGTCGATATGACCTCGGGCTCTATTACAAAGCATATAATTTTGTTTGCGATACCGCTTTTGCTCGGTAACGCTTTTCAGCTTTTATACAATACCGTTGACACCTGGGTCGTCGGCAATTTCGTAAGCGACGAGGCTTATTCCGCCGTCGGCTCCGTCGGACCTATTATAAATATGCTCATCGGCTTCTTCTCGGGGCTTGCCAGCGGCGCGGGAGTAGTTATCTCACAGTATTTCGGCGCAGGGAAAAGAGATAAGGTCGGCGTAGCCTCTCACACGTCGGTGGTGATGACGCTCGTGATGTGCTTGCTGTTTACCGCCGTCGGCGTTTTGGGCACACCGCTTTTCTTGAGGCTTATGGACACGCCCGAGGCGGTATTCCCCGAGGCAGAGAGATATCTGACCATATACTTTGCGGGGATCTCGGGTCTTCTTCTTTATAACATCGGCGCGGGTATTCTTCGTGCAATAGGCGATTCAAGGCGCCCGTTCTATTTCCTCGTGGTCTCGGCTCTTCTCAATACCGTGCTCGACCTCGTTTTCGTAATAAACTTCGGTATGGGCGTTGAGGGCGTTGCGTACGCTACTATAATATCGCAAGGTGCCTCAGCCGTTCTCGTTTTTATCACGCTTTTCGTGACGGAGCTCCCCATCCGTCTTACTCTTTCGGGAATGAAGCCCGATATGAAGGTGCTCGGCAAGATAATCGGCGTCGGCATTCCCGCCGCTATACAAATGGCTATCACGAGCTTCTCGAACATCTTCGTCCAAGGATACATAAACCACTTCGGCAAGATGGCAATGGGCGCGTGGACGACCTTCCATAAGCTTGACCAATTTCTCCTGCTTCCTATGCAGACCATTTCTATCGCGGCAACGACCTTCGTCGGTCAGAACATCGGAGCGGGCCAGCACGAGCGCGCAAAGCGCGGCGTCAGGACCTCGTTGCTTCTCTCTATCATCTCCTCCGCCGTAATAATGATACCGCTCTTCATCTTCGCTCCCGAGGCGTGCGCGTTCTTCAACGACTCGCCCGAGATAGTTTCCATCGCTATCAAGGTCGTTTATTGGGTAACGCCGATGTATCTCGTCTGCTGCTACAATCAGGTAATGGCGGCGGCGATGCGCGGCGAGGGAAACTCCAAGGTCCCTATGATAATAATGATAACGTCCTTCGTCGGCGTGCGCCAGCTCTATCTTTTCATTATGGCAAACTTTATCTCCAACACATTTATTCCGATAGTCTACGCAATGCCCGTCGGCTGGATCGCGGCAACGCTTATGCTCTTTGTTTACACTCGCTTTAATAAAAAAGAAAAGAAGAGCCTCGTCGATTGACAGGACTCTTCGCCGTAAGTGCGGGACATCCTTCGTTTTCGGGGGATGCCCCGTGCTTTTGGTTTTCTTATATAACCTCTTATTTTATAAGCCTTACAAAGCAGCCGTCCGTTACCGTCGGAAGCTTTATCTTTCCGTCTTTTATCTGAAGCTCAATACCGCCTTCTTCATCAAAGCTTTCAAATACGGCGCGCTTAATATCATCACTCACGCTGAGGGTGGGGGCGACGTCGGGACGCCCGACGTTGTCAATATTCGTGATAACCGCGACGTAGCCGCTCTTTGTGTCGAGCGTTTGAAGAAGGAGCGTTTCCTCCCAAGAGTCAAAGGAAATAGCGGGCTTGATTCCGCAAACGTAAAGAACGTCCGCGGCGTCGGGGAAGCTCGTGAATTTCGTTCTTTTAAAGTCATTCATCTCGTAAGCCGAGCTTATAAAGGAGCGATGGATCCTGTTCGTATATACCGCCTTACCGCCCGCACTTTCAAATTCGTTTACAAGGGCAAGCTCTTCTTTTGAAATCAGATCAATATCGGGTATATAGAGCAGCTTTATTCCAAGCTTATTTTCTTTAAGATCCTCGGCTCTTGTAAAGTCGCAGATGATGCCGCGCTTTGCAAGCTCGGAGAAGAAGGCGACCTCTCGCTCAAGCCACGGGCACTTTTCGCACATATCCGCAGAGCCGGGATTTGCCCTTGCCTCGGAGGCGGTAAATCCGCGGAAGGAGCGAAGTATTCCGACGCCCGAGCGGTGCTTCGCGGCGCCGAGAAGGAGCTCTGAGTGAGCGTTAATAAAATCTACTGCTTTTTTTGCGGCACCGTATTTTACGGTCTTCGTCCCGTCGTAATTTATAATGCCGAAGCCGTTACCTTCGGGAGAGTCGGGATAAATATGATCTCCGCGCCACTGATAAAAGAGAAGTCCTTTGATTCCCGTGCCGAGCGCAAGGTAAGTGTTTCTCGCGAAATAATCGGGCGGTGAATCCGTTTTTGCGTCGTATTCCACTATCCAAAGCGGCTTATCCGCCAGTGCCGCCGCACTCTCCGCAAGCGAAAGATTCATAGCCGCCGTATAAACCTCGGGCTTTCTTACAAGAAAATACTGCGTAATACCGAGCGCGTCCATTCCCTCGGCGATTCTGAAATAATCCTCGCCGCGTAGCGGCAGGAAGGTGTGCGCGGGACCCGAGGTGATGCAGGTCATAGTTTCAAGACCGCTCGCGCCCTTGGCAACGTCCGAGGTGTGGCAGAGAAAATCGGTCATAGCGTCGTGTGAGAAGGTGCGCCATCTTATCCATTCCTCGGCACTCTCGTCGGTGGCGGGACGCGCCCTCGGCGGATCAAAGTTCCGAGCCTCCTCTGCGGTCTTGAAGCCGCGCTCGACGAGCCATTTTCTGTACGCCGCAATAGTCTTTGGATGATAGTCGAATATTCCTCGCGCAGGATAATGGGGCTCGTTGTACGTCTGCCAGCCGACGGTTGCGGGAAATTTCATAAAGTGCTCGGCAAGTGCCTTAGTGCCCGCGTCGTTATCCTTGCCAAGCTCCTCGTGGAAAAGACAGTCGCGCACGAAGTTGAACCAAATGCTTTTATCCGTTTCCTTTCCGTCCTGATCTATCATCGGGGTGTCGGTATAACCCGAAAGGTTCATAGAATAGCCCTGAAGGCGGAGCATAAGACCGACGTCGCATTCCTCGCACTTTTCGGCAATGGCGTCAAGCAGGGGCGTGTCCGTCACGACCTCGCGCCTATCGTTATAATAAACGTCACCGAGCGCCGCGCACCTTACGATATTGAAGCCGAAATCGCGCATTCCCGCGACGTCCTTCGCGGCTTCACCTATCCTGTCGCCCTCGGGCGGCACGGGCACCTTCCTTTCGTGATAGGACGCATAGTAAGAAACTCCGAGGGCAAAGACGGGCTTTCCGTCTTTTTTGTATATTCCTTTTTCTATCGAGTATTTCGCCATTTTCCGAACGCTCCTTTTTTGTTTTTTTACTTTATTGTACAACAAAAAACGGGGAAAATCTTTCAATATCTTACTTTTTGCTTTCAGAAATCTTACTTTGTAACGATAAAAAATACCGCCCGCAGTACCGCGGACGGTGAAAATATTAAAGTATGCTTGTCATAAGCTCAAACGAGCTCTTCTCGGAAAGATATGCGGGCGGCACGTCAAAGACTGACTTGCAGCCGACGGAGCCTTCCTTTGCCATTCTGAAGACCGCTCTTGCGTAAGCGGCGATCACGGAGGCGGTGAACTCGGGGTTGGAGTCGAGCTTCAGGCTGTATTCTATAACGTGGCTGTGCTCACCGTTTTTGCCCGTTCTTCCCGTTCTTATAACGAAGCCGCCGTGGGGAATGCCCGAATGCTTTTCGCGAAGCTCCTCCTCGGTGATGAAGTTGACCGTGGTGTCATAATCGGCAAAGTAGTTGGGCATAGTTTTTATATCGTTTTCTATTTTCTTAAGGTCTGCGCCGTCCTTTGCCACGACGTAGCATTCTCTCGTATGCTTCTCGCGCGTCGAGAGCTCGGGGCACGAGCCGCTTCTGACAGCCTCAAGCGCGGCGTCGACGGGAACTGTATACTGCTTTGCGTCAAGAACGCCCTCGACGCGTCTTATTGCGTCGGAATGTCCTTGGCTGACACCCTTACCCCAGAAGGTGTAATCCTTGCCGTTTGGAAGAACAGCCTCGGCGTAAAGTCTGGCGAGGGAGAACATACCGGGGTCCCAGCCCGCGCTGATGAGCGCGACCGTGCCGCCCTTGCGAGCAGCTCCTTCGACCGCGGCGAAGTGCTCGCCTATCTTCGCGTGTGTGTCAAAGCTGTCTATGACGTTGAAATGCTCGGCGAGCATAGGAGTCTGATGGGGCAGGTCGGTGGCGCTGCCGCCGCAAACTATCATAACGTCGATCTTTCCCTTCATTGAAAGAACGTCGTCCGCGCTCATTACCGCGGCGCTCTCGGTTGCTATTTTAAGGCTCTTCGGGTCACGCCTCGTAAAAACGGCGACAAGCTCCATATCGGGGCTCGCGTTTATCGCGCACTCAGCGCCTCTTGCAAGATTTCCGTAACCGAAAATACCGACTCTTATTTTCATTTTTGTTATCTCCCCAAAATTTATGATATAAAATTATAACACACAACGATTTGATTTTCAATATATTTTTTCTAAAAAAATCAAGAAATCGTACACATTTTTTCAGAAATTTATAAAATCGTCCGCATTTTTCAAAACAGCCCCGCAATTCACTTGACTTTTAATTTTAAAGAAGCTATAATTAAAATAAAAACATTGAGGAGAATTAAAATGTCAGTACCAAACATCGTAAACGAATCCTTTATGCTTAAAAGCAAGACCGCGAAAAAGCTCTACGCGATGATAAAGGATATGCCCATTATCGACTACCATTGCCATCTCGTTCCGAAGATGATAGCGGAGGATCACACCTTCAAGAACGCTTACGACCTCTTCCTCGGCGGCGACCACTATAAGTGGCGTCAGATGCGCTCAAACGGAATTGACGAGGAATATATCACGGGCTCAGCCCCCGATTACGAGAAGTTCTTGGCGTTTGCAAAGACTCTGCCTCTTCTTATCGGAAATCCTATGTATCATTGGACCCACCTTGAGCTGAAGAGATATTTCGGTATCGACGAGGAGCTTAACGAAGAGAGCTGTGAGAGGATCTGGAATAAGATAAACGCGCTTCTTGAAAAGCCCGAGTATTCCGCAAAAAATCTCATAAAGCGCTCGGGGGTTGAGGTCATCTGCACGACCGACGACCCCGCGGACACTCTTGAATATCACAAGGCGCTTCGTGATTTTGAGGTCAAGGTGCTTCCCACCTTCCGTCCCGATAAGGCGGTTGAGATAGGCAAGGAAACGTTCCTTCCTTATATAAATCAGATCGGTGTTAAATCCTATTCCGAGCTTGTCGCTTGGATAAAGGACCGTATCGCGTTCTTCGATTCCTACGGCTGCCGTCTTTCCGACCACGCGCTTGAGTACGTCCCGTTTGCAGAGGGCGACGCCGAGGCTGCTTTCAATAAGCGTATGGCGGGCGGTGAGCTCACCGAGTGCGAGATAGATTCCTTCAAGACCGCGTTGCTCGCCGTTTGCGCGGAGGAATACACGAAGCGCGGCTGGGCAATGCAGCTCCATATCGGCGCTCTTCGTAATAATAACAGAAGAATGTACGAAAAGCTTGGTGCTGACACGGGCTTCGACTCCATAAACGACCTTCAGATAGCCGAAAAGCTCTCTGCGTTTATGAACAAGCTTGAGTATGCCGATATTCTTCCTAAGACTATACTTTATACCCTCAACCCGAAGGATAACTATACCCTCGGCACGATGCTCGGTAACTTCCAGAAGGCGCCCACCCCCGGCAAGATCCAATTCGGCTCCGGTTGGTGGTTCAACGACCAGCGCGACGGAATGGAGGCGCAGATGCAGGCGCTTGCCAATCTCGGAATGCTCTCTCGCTTCGTCGGAATGCTCACCGACAGCCGCTCCTTCGTTTCCTACACTCGCCACGAGTATTTCAGACGCATACTCTGTAATCTCATCGGCAAGTGGGTAGAGGAGGGCGAGTACCCCGCAAATTACGATATGCTTGAGAAAATAGTAAAGGGCATTGCGTACGAAAACGCAAAGACGTATTTCAACTTCTGATCTAACTTAGTTTAAAAATCGAGGTATATCCGATGTTAAAGACGAAAACCGTATCCTCGCAGATCAAGGCGTTTCTCGACGATAAGATAGACTCGTTTTTCGAATGTAGGGGACTCACCGTCCTTGGTGGTGAGACCGTTTCCTTTCAGCTTCTTTACGTCGATGAAGGTCCTGGCTATCTTCCCGTAAGACCTTTTGTTAAAGTGAGTGCCGTGAGCGATCCATCTTTTGATGTCACGCTCCGCGACGTAAGACTCGTTCCCGTCGACAGACCCGTTCATCCCGAAAAAAACGACGACGGATATTTAAGAAAAGAGCCGGGGATTTTTCCCGATCTTCTGACCCCGCTTCGCTACGGCGGCAAGATCTGTCCCTCGCGTGAAAAGCTTCGCTCGGTTTGGGTAGAAGTAAAAATACCCAAGAAATTCTCGGGCAGAACAGAGGTTTCCGTTGAGCTTGAGATCGAATGTTCGGGTGAGAATATAGTAAATACGGTAGCGATCGACGTTATCGCGGCAACTCTTCCCGAAGAGGAGCTTCTCTTCACGCAGTGGCTCTATCCCGACTGTCTTGCGTCTTATTATAACGTCGAAGCCTTCTCGGAGGAGCACTGGAAAATAGTAGAGAATTTCGTAAGGCTTGCCGTAAAGCGCGGAAGAAACGTGCTCTACACGCCGCTCCTGACTCCGTTTTTGAACGTCCTGCCGCCGCACTACCGTACCCCCGCGCAGCTCGTCGGCGTCAGCGTAAATTCGGGTGAATACGAATTCGATTTCTCACGCGTTGACAGATGGGTCGAGATGTGCGACAGAGCAGGGGTAAAGTATTTTGAAATATCCCACTTCTTCAAGCAGCACGACGCCGACCACGCCGCGCACGTTTATGCGACGGTTGACGGTGAATATAAGCGCATCTTCGGTTGGGAGACCGAGGCGGGCGACCGTGAGTTCGTCCGTTTCCTTCGCTCTATGTTAAGCGCGTTTATAGCTCATATGAAGAAAAGGGGCGACGACGAGCGTTGCATATATCACGTTTGCGACGAGCCGGGGCTTGACACTATCGAGCAGTATAAGAAGGTCAAAGCCTCTGTCGAAGATCTTCTCGCGGGCTATAAGACGCTTGACGCGCTATCGGACTTCGAGTTTTATAAAGAAGGAATCCTTGCCCATCCCGTTCCCACTACCACCCACGCTATGCCCTTTATAGAGGCGGGTGTGCCCGATCTTTGGGTGTACTACGCGTGCTGTGAGCTCGTTGATTATTCCAACTGCTACGTCGCAATGCCCTCGTGGCGCACGCGCTCGCTCGGATTCCAACTTTATAAGTATGAGAATATCACGGGCTTCCTTCATTGGGGCTATAACTATTATAATAACCGTTGCTCGGGCGACGCGATAAATCCCTATATCGACCTCGGAGGCGAGGATTGGGTCCCCGCGGGTGACACGTTTATGGTCTATCCCGCACAGGACGGCACGCCTCTTGAGTCACTTCGTATGCTCACGCTTGAAGAGGCGCTCCAGGACTATCGCGCGATGAAGCTCGCGGAAAAATATTATTCCCACGCCGAGGTCGTCGCCGCTATCGAAGCGGTCCTCGGTGAGGAGATTTCTTTCAAACGCTGTGCAAAAAGTGAGGCAGAAATGCTCGCGGTGCGCGAAGCGGTTAATGAAATGATTAAAAAAGCTGTATCACGCTAAAGTAAAATTTAAAAAAACGGCAAGCTCCGACACCCCGAAAGCAATGCTTTTCGGACGGGAAGGACGCCTTGCCGTTTTTTATTTTCAGACGAGTACGCCGAGAGCTCTCAGCGCAAAGATGAAGAGGAAGAGCGACACGGACGAGAAGAGCGTCGTCCAGACGACTATCTGCCCTGCGAGAGTCGCGTC
This sequence comes from Clostridia bacterium, assembly GCA_017503105.1. GTDB lineage: Bacteria > Bacillota > Clostridia > Oscillospirales > CAG-272 > UBA1740. Next base: position 63,143 of record JAFVTS010000014.1, on the reverse strand, counting down.
GCCGCGCATCTCCTGCGCCATAGGAACGCTCGACACCGCAACGGGGCTTGCAAACGCCGCAATCAATGCCGCGTACTCGGGTCCTGTAAAGCGGAAGAAGAGCACAGCTGAACCGAGGGCGAGAAGAGGAACGAAAATGAGTCTTACCACCGTCGCGCTGATTATCTCGCGCTTCATTTCCTTAACAGCGGAAAATTCGAACTGCGCGCCGAGGGCAACGAGGGCGAGGGGCGTCGCGGAGCGCGAGAGCATTTCAAGAACCGAGCTGACGGGGGAGAGATCGCTGAGTCTGAAGCTCAGGTCAAATCTGACGAAGCACGCTCTTATTCCGAGCACCGCAAGACCCGTGAAAACGGAGAGCGCGAGAGGATTCTTTAAAATTCCGATGACTATCCTTTTGACGCTTATCTTATGCTTTTCCTCCCCCTCGGCTACGGGCTCAAAGACCGTGAGAGTTATTACCGCGAGGATGTTGAAGAGCGGAACGATGAACGCCGCAAGCAGCGCCGCCGAGCCCGAGCCCGATTCTCCGAATATCTCAACGACGAGGGAAACGCCGATGAGTGCGTAGTTTGAACGGAACACGGCTTGCAAAAGCGCGCCGCGCCTTGAATATTCCTTCGTGGCAAAGCGTACGTAAATAAGCCCGAGAGCGAAAAGAGCTACGGTCGCGACAACGGCAAAAAGCACGAAAGTGAGATTGACGCTCGCAAGGGAATCGATCTTGTAAACGCTCAAAAAAAGGTTGGCAGGCAGAAGAACGCGGAAAACTATCTTGTTCAGCTCTTTTGCCGTGCCCACGGTAACGAGCTTTATCCTTTTAATAAAATACCCAAGCGCCACGACGAGGACGATGGGCAGAACTGCGTTAAAAGCAAAAATCAGAGAATCCATAAAACACCTTTTTGAAATATAAACAAAATATATGATTTTATAATTATATCACAAAAGCTCGGTTTTTGCAAGATTTTGCGATGAAAATTTCTTGACAAAGCGAATAAAAGCGTGTATAATTATTATTGCTATCAGCAATATGGGGCCGCAATGGTTTCGACAGGGATCCCGAGGTATGATAAGCGCGGCGGGCAGGATAATCCCGTAAAACTGTCCAAACTTAAAAATAAACGACAACAATAGAGTTGCTCTTGCAGCCTAAGGCTGTGTCGCGGCTATAATGCCGCCCGTACCGCAGGGGAGGACTACGGCCCCTGCCGTGCGTCAAATCAGTAGTGAACTTGCATCGGCGTTTCGCCCTTGAACCGATCAAGCAAAAAAGGGCTACTCTGAAGGCGAGCTTGTTTGTCGGCGCTCCCGATGGGGAAGGATAAAAGACAAACTGTCCGCGAAGAAAGTTGTATCAAGAGGTTTTTGGACACGGGTTCGATTCCCGTCGGCTCCACCAATAACAAAAAGCACCCCTCGCGGGTGCTTTTTGTTATTCGCGGCACCGACAGGTGCGAGAGCGCGTGGGGCTTCAGCCCACACGGCGCACGTTTACCTCGCTTTCGGCGAGGGAAACTGCGTATGCAAAGCGCAAAGCGATTTGCATAGTTCGACTTCCCGTCGAAGAAAAACCTTACCCCTCGCGGGTGCTTTTTGTTACCCGCGGCACCGACAGGTGCGAGAGCGCGTGGGGCTTCAGCCCACACGGCGCACGTTTGCCTCGCTTTCGGCGAGGGAAACTGCGTATGCAAAGCGCAAAGCGATTTGCATAGTTCGACTTCCCGTCGAAATAGTTTGATTTTGTTGTATTTCAAGCACCCCTCGCGGGTGCTTTTTGTTACCCGTCGCACCGACAGTCGTATATAAATGAAATATTAAGATCTTTAGCTACGACTGTTTTTGTTTCTCCCGCAAGCTCTTTTCCGCACACGGTTACGGAGATATTACCTGCGCTTTTTGTTCTTATTATAGCCAAAGCGCATCCGTTAAACGTGTGGCAACGGTTTGAGGAGGCATCGTCCTCGGTTTTTGGATCGCCGCTGAAGAAAGCAAGCAATTCTCCGTTATTTACATAACATTCTATCTCTTTGTCATCACCCACGACGGGGCGTCCGTTCTTATCACGAAGACTTATCCGAACGTAGCACAGGTCTCTTCCGTCGGCGCAAAGCTCCTCTTTTTCGGGAGAGAGAGAGATGGCGCACGCGCTCCCCGTCGTTTCAAGCGTGTATTCGGAGTGTTCTTTTCCGTTCTTATAAGATACTGCGCGGATGTATCCTTTTTCATATATCGTGCTGACGGTCGCTATGCCGTCGACGGGGACGCTTTCACCCACGATTTTCCCGTTTACGAACCATACGATTTTATCGGCGTCGGTATACGTTTCGGCTTTTATCGGTCTGCCGATGTATTTGTCATCATAAGTCCAGCTTTCGTGAACGTCATACCAATGCCAGTTAGTACCGCTGTAATTCTCTCCGAAGTGCTCGGGATGTGTGGTAAAGATGCGAGGCTCTTTGTTTCCTATCCATAATGCCTCGCGGTAATAAGATTGAGGGCGTCGGTAACCGCAAAGATCAAGGTCTCCCTGGTAACAATTTCTCCAAGGATACTTGCCGAGCGTAAGCCCACCCTTGTATCCGCCGTCGCGCTCCCAAACGCCTCTTCCTGCACCTACCTCGCCCATATTGTCGTAGGCGGTCCAGGTGAAATCACCGAGAATACAGTTGTTTTTTTCCGCCAACGACCACGAGCGGTAAAAGTGTATAGCCTGAGTTTCACTGCCCCAAAGAACGCGATCCGGGTACTGTTCACACTCAAACGAATAATTTTCAAAATAATAGTTCACGCCAACTATATCAAGATTTTTCTCGTATGGAAGGGTGACGCTGTTGATTTGCGTTCGGTCAAGCTTTTTAAAGGTGTTTTCGATGTATTCCTTATAGTCGTCGGGATCCGTACTTTCTAAGGACTTCTTTTTTACAAAGATCTTCTGTATTCCCGACGTAACGAGCCTCGTGTCATCGTATTTGCGTATCTCATCGCTCAGCCTTCTTGACCACTCGGCGCTGTCCGAGGTACCGTCTATCTCAAGTATCTCGTTACCTATTGAATAGCTGAGTACGCAAGGATGGTTACGGTCCCTCTTTACCATATACGATATATCGCGAGCCCACCAATCACTAAAGAAAAGGTGATAATCCGATGGCGTTTTCCTTTTGTTCCACGCATCGAACGCCTCGTCCATTACGATCATTCCGAGTCGGTCGCAGCATTCGAGGAACGCAAGTGACGGAGGATTGTGAGCGCAACGGAGAGCGTTGAACCCCGCTTCCTGAAGCAGGCGTACCTTTCGTTCCTCGGCAGCGGGAAAGGCGGCAGCACCCAATTCTCCGTGATCGTGGTGGATACAGCCGCCGCGAAGCTTTACAAACCTGCCGTTGATAAGCAAGCCGTTTTCTGAGTCGGCGGTAACGGTTCTGATTCCGAACGTGTTTTCCGATATATCCGTTATTTCTCCGTCCTTCACGATCTCCGTTTTGAGCGTGCAAAGGTTCGGCGTGTCTATATTCCAAAGCTTGGGGTGGGGAATATTCAATGTGTGCTCATATTCGTTTTTTCCTTTTTTTAGCCGGGTAGAAACATTTTCGGTTTTTACGGCGTTGTTTTCCGGGTCGAAAACGGTAAATATAACGTCTGCGTCTGCGTCTTCGTCAGCGCTTACGGTATAGCGAAGACTTAACGACGCCTCTTCTTCAGAGGCACTCAGCGTCGATATGAACATATCTCGCGGTTCAATACGAATACTTCCGCCTTCCCAGAGAAAAACGTCTCTGTATATACCGTTACCCGAATACCATCTGCACGAGCGCGGAAGAGGTGAGGTTGTGATGACGAGCTTGTTCGTCACGTTCGTTATAATAAGGTCGGTAATATCGGCTAAAAACGGGGTATAACCGTAAGGATGCATAGCGACAAAATGCTCGTTGAACTCAATGTGTGTGCACATATAAGCCCCGTCTATATCAAGTATGTAATGCTTGTTCTTATGATCTTTGTCGAAATAAATGTATTTCACGTATCGCCCCTCGGTGTCGGGATAAAAACCGATTCCCGCAGATTCCGACGGATCTCTTTTTTGCTTTATCTGGTAATCGTGCGGAAGGTCTATATCCGTGTAATTGCTGCCAAGAGTGACGTTTTTAAATTTCCAATCCTTTGATATACATCTTTTTTTCATAAATACACCTCTCGTTTCTGCCGTTGATTTTTTAATTTTTGTGTGCTATAATGATTATATTGCAAACAAACGGGCGAGTAAATGGATTATATTGCATATTTGTTGGAATATCTTGCAAACGGAGGAAATATGATAATAAATGCTTTTTGCAACAGCGCAAACAAATATCCGATAGTATTTCTCAGTGCGGGAGAAGAGCATAACCAGGAGACTGTAATACGTCCCGACGGAACGAGCGGGTTTCATCAAATACTTTTTATACTCGAAGGAAGAGGAACTCTTCGCTGTAACGGCGAATCGTATGCTTTGAAAAAAGGGTGCTCTTTTTTCACATCAGTGCATACTCCTGTGGAGTATATAAACGAGGGCGGGCTCGTAAGCGCTTTTCTTACGGTGACGGGGAGTGCTGCGGATGAATTAAACGATAATTTTGCCGATAACGGATTTCTGTTTTACAAAAACACAAATACTGCAAAATATCTGTCTGCGATCAAGCAGATAATATATGAATATCAAAAAGGCGCGGATCAGGGAAAACTCTCCTCGCTTGCATATTCGTTTTACGTTGATTTTTTTGAATCCGCTAAAAACGAAGAGGATGATTGGCTTGATGAGATCGCGAAATACATAAATAAAAATTTCTCCAAAAAAATAACGCTTGCAGCTCTTTCACAACACTTTTGCGTTTCGGCGTCAACTCTGTGTCATAGCTTTAAAAGCAGATACGGTGTACCGATATTCAAATACATACTTGAGATAAGGCTTAGGTATGCGCGCAATCTTTTTATAACTTCTAACAATATAATGGTCAAAGATGCGGCTTTGATGTGCGGATTTTCAGACATCGTCTATTTTTGTAAGGCGTATAAAAAGAAATTCGGAAAAACGCCGACAGAAGATAAAAAGGGCGGACTCTCAAATTAAGACTATTGTAAGCAAAAAACGTTCGGACAGGGGCTATCCCGCCGTCGGGCCGTGCTGTAAAAACACCTTTTTATAGCTATAAATTTTACATAATTAAAAATAATGTTAAAATATTTTTGCATTTTAATGTTGACAACAATTCAGCCAAGTGATATAATAACAGTACAAATAATTTTTTAGGAGGAAAACACAATGAAAAACACGAAACGTTTGTTTCTCGTACTTATGTGCGTGTTTATGCTTGCCGTAAGCTTCTGCTTGTATTCTTGCGGCGGTGAGGACGAAACGGATGTGCCTCAGGCAAATGAACCGGGCAAAGTCGAGACACACGAGCACGATTTCAGGATCGCGGTCACCAAGTATCCGAGCGTGAATGAAAAGGGCTCAAAGACCGTCACCTGCGCTGTGGCGGGCTGTGATTATAAGGAGGTCAAGGAGATAGAGTCACTTGCCGTTTCCTTGCCCGACGTTACTAAGCTCATTGCCCCCATCTTTGAGAATACGGCGCTTTCGGCAAAGATAGACGACGATTCCAAGATAATACTCGTCAAAGAACTTGACAATTACAGTACGGAAGAGAAGGGAAAGAAGACCTTCGTTACCGTAGAGCTTGCGGAAGTTATGGTAAAAGAGCAGGATGACGCTCTTCTCGGACACGTCAAGTTCTCCTTCCGCGTAGCGTCGGAATATCTTGACGGAACGAAGGCTCCCGCTGACGTGGCAGAGCCCGCAAAGAGCGATGATCTCGGCGCGCTTTACATATACGTAAACGGCGACGACTTCGCTTTGGAGCTTGACTCTCTCGGCGTAAGCGGCGAAAAACTTCAGCAGAAATACAACGCAAACGCAAAGGAGCTTATAGCGGAAGCTATCGCGGGTGTCGTAGGTATCGACTCCGAGCTCGTACTTGCGGCTGTAAATATCGGTAAGGAGCTTATTCACTATATGCCCCTCGTCGGAGGAGCTTTGACAAACGTAGCAGCTCTTCTCACGCCCGATAACTTCGTCGGCAATATTCAGACTCTTGCCGCTTTGTTCGGCGATGCACTTGTCGGCACGACGGCTGACGAGAACGGCAATACCGTTTATTTCGTAGACATCGAGGCTGTTACGGAGTTTGCCGCTAACTATAAAAACGTGACCGTCAAGGGCTTCATTGACGCTCAGTACGGCAAGGGAACGACCGACGCCGTTATAGCCTTTGCAAACGGAATCTTTGATATGAAGCTTAAGGACGTAGCCGTAAAGGCTATCGCGTTCTCCAAGGCTTACGGCGTAGAGCTTGAAACGGTATTTGAGCTTATAAATTACGTCGTTTATCTCGCCTCCGACGTTAAGATTGACGTAAGTGACGAGATAGAGAACCGTTACGAAAAGACTCTCGGTGAGGTCGTTTGCGAACTCGCTGCACCGGGCGTATCGGCCGACGAGTTCATAGGCGCTATAAAGGAGCGTATGAACGCCATCATTCCTCAGGTGATCGACCTTTCACTTGAGCAGCTCTACAATTTCGCCGCATTCGGCAATCCTTACTTCACCCCCGAGGGTGCGGATGCGCCTTACAGCATCTTCGATCAGCTCTCTAAACTTAAGGGCCTTGCGGATCTCTCCGTTACCGTAAACGGTGATGGTGAGCTCGTCGCTCTTAACGCGGACGTTTCCGTAGCCTCCGTTAAGTATACCAAAAACGATGAAGGCGTACATCTGATAACCGTGAACGTACGCGGCGTTGATATCTTCACGGGAATGCTCACCGCAAACGTATTGGGATACGAGCTTTCGGGAACTCTTGATCTTGACGACACGTACTCCCTTGAGGCAAAGCTCACGGAAACGGAAACAAGCGCGACCGTAAGCTATAACGGATATGATATGTTCATATTTGAAGCTTTGACGGACGAAAAAGGTCTTTCGAAATTTACCGTAGTTGTTTGCGGATTTACAAGCTCCTCCGACCCCGTTACGGGTCAGATCTCGGAAGAATACGAGACATTATTTATGCTCTCTATTGGACGCGGAAGCGATACGTCGTATTGGTACCATTTAATGATTGACGGAATTACAGACAAAATTTTCGTTAACGGACACGTAACGCTTTTGGACAACGGAATTGACGTCAATATGGAGATACCCCGTAAGCGTTTGCACTACTTCCTCGACCTCATCGTTACCGCCGAGCGTGAGGGCGAGGTCTTGAAGTCGCTTTATTTCAACTTCGACGTTCGCGCTTTCGACCTCGACCAAAACGAAGTCACTAATTCGACGCAGTTCAACTTCAGCATTTCTCCGAATATGATTTCATCGTGTATTACAGTAAACGGCGTAATTCTGTTCCAGGCTTCCTTGGAAACGCACGGAAACGGAATGCTCAAGTCGTTCGACTTCGATATCTGGAGCATAAAAAGGGAATACGATCCCGAAACGGACGCGGTCATCGGCGAAGAAATCGTTAACGTAATTTCGATCATCGCGACGGGCTCGGAGAACGGCAAATGCGAGTTTTATGCCGTAACGGAAAAGTATACTATAACAGTCGAAGAGACCGTGACGGAAAACGGCATCGTCGGAAGCCTTGTTATTTGTGACGGAAATACGGGTAAGCTTTTGGGCGAAGGCACGTTCAAATGTGAGATAGAAGAGGAAAACGGCGTAGTTAAGTCCGTTACGTTTGTCGAAAACGTAAGCGTGACCGATGAAAAGGGCAATACCGCTACCGCAGAATTCTACGCTTTTGCTTCCGAGAATGAGCTCACTATTTACTACGAGATTGGCGGTGTGAAATTCTTCGACCTTGAAATGAAGCTTAACGAGCTCGGCTTGCCCGAAATATTCAGATTTGAAGTAAACGCTCTCGTCGCTGAGAAGGGCGCTCCGGGTGAGGGTGTAGAATACAGCATACAGAACGTCTTTTCCGTAAACTTTGAGGCAGGCAGCTTTAAGGTAAAGCTTCCGAACAAAGCCGAAATAGTTATCGAAGCTGCGGAAAATACCGTAAAGCTTCAGCTTAACAATTATGATAAGGGTGATACCTTGGCTGAGCTTGTGATAAACACCGAGGCGGGTGCTGTAAAGAATGCGACTCTTACGGTCAACGGATACGTTCTTGATGAGACCGAAGAGGACAAGAGCATCTTCGTGAATATGTTCACCGCAAGCTACGAAACGACCGCAGACGGCGCTCTTATAACGCTGACCGATGCTAACGGTGAAGAGTTCGGCAAGATCGCCTTTATCGTTAAGGGCGAAAAGGTGGGAGTTGACATTCTCTTTGCTGATGAGAGCAAGGTATACGTGGACGGAGCCGTGTTCGTAACGGTGAGCGCTGCGGATAACAAGACGTCGGTAAGACTTGACGTTGATTTTGACAAGTTCCTCTTTGACGAGGGGGATGAATACGCAAGCCAGACGCCGAACGGTAAGTATCCTTCGGATGAAAAAACCGAATGGAACGACGTCACCGTAAGGTCTGACAAATACGCGATAATCGACTTCGGCATCACCTTCAGCGCGGAGAAGATCGCGTGATCTTATAAAAAATCTTAACGAAAAGCCGATTGGCAATTTGCCATTCGGCTTTTCTGAAATCGGAGGAGGAAGCTTGAAAAAATATATAAAACCGTTTTTGCCCCTCGTCCTTGCCGCTTGCTTTTTGCTTGCGCTTTCGTCCTGCGGCGGGGAAGACGGTGAAATAAAAAACGGAATAGAAATAACGGACAAGGCGCCGACCTACTCCGAAAATACGGAAAAACGGGCAAAGGACGCTATTTATTCCTTGCTTGAATATTACACGAAAAAGACCTCGGGCGTAGAAGCGGTGCCGCCGAAGCTTGAAAAAACGCTGAGCACCCACGCAGAGAAGATATACGGCGTAACGAGGCTTTCGCCAATATCCGAGGTGGAGTACGTTCGGATATTGGAAATAATTGAAGAAAACGCCTCGGGGGCGATAGACGGCATTCTTTCGGAAGAAAAGAACTACGACCCCGCGCTGAAGCTTTACGCCGATATTTCCGATATTGCCACCGCGGATTACGCGGGAGTCACGGCGTATCACGTCCTCGTTTACAGCTATGATTTCAGATATGAAGAAAAGATGCGTGACTACGAAGAGAGCGGCTTCGGATTTCTTAAAGAAGAAGCAGACGTGCTTTATTCGGAGAGGGAAGCGCTCGTCGGAATCGGAGCTGAGCGCTTTTCCGATGCGGTAAAGGCGCTTAATTTCGCCTCGGCGCTCTTCTTTGAGGGCGCGCACGAAGAAAACGGGCTTGACGGCTTTTCGGACGAAGAGCTTTTAATACTTATTCAAAACGCAAGCTTTGCCATTGACGGCATAAGCTCCGACGGCTGGGGGCTGCTCTTGTCGTATGCTCCCGCGAATGAAACGGGCTCGTATATTTCAAGGCTCTTCGCGGCGGCAAAGAAAAACGGTGACGTTTCAGCCATCGCGGAGAATATGAACGCGGCGGTAACGCTCATCTCCGATTTCAAGGCTTCACTCGGTGTCGACGATATGAAGCTCGTAAGAGATAGGGACGGGGCAAAGCTTCTTGAGGCGCTTCTTTTATCCCTTGACGACGAGGGGTGGGAGTGGCTTGAAGAGCTCTCGTCCATCGAGCTTAGGGACGGGGATTACACGAATTCAGCCAAGGAATATTTCGGCGAGGATTTTGATAGATATCTTGAAACGCTCGACGTAAAGACCGCGGCAGAGCTGCGCGGATCCTTGGGAACGGACGGCTTCTTAAAAACTTTGGAGGGGTATATTGCAGGTATTTCTCCTGCTTTATCGTATTTGTTAAATGATCAAGGTTAAAGGTGTTGAAAAAAGCTATAATTCCGAGAAGGTGTTAAGAGGCGTTTCTCTTGAGTTCGGAAAGGGCGATTTCGTCTCCATAATGGGTGAGAGCGGAAGCGGAAAAAGCACTCTGCTCGGCATTATCGGAGGATTTATTCAGGCAGACGCGGGAACGGTCTTTATCGACGGCAAGGACGTATCGGCACTCAGCGAGAGGGAAATGGCAAAAATGCGCTCGAGCGTTTTGGGCTTCGTTTTCCAATCCTACGCCCTTATCCCCACGCTGAACGTAAGAGATAATATATTCCTGACGGCAACGCTCGGCAAAAAGACGGACCCCGAAACGAAGGAGTACGCAGAGGGGCTTATAAAAAGACTCGGTCTTTCGGAAATGCTCGATAAATATCCGACAGAACTCTCGGGCGGTCAGTGCCAGAGGGCCGCTATTATAAGAGCCCTCGTCTATAAGCCCTCGATAGTCATTCTTGACGAGCCGACGGGCGCGCTCGACTCTAAATCCGAGGCGGCGGTAATGCGGGTCCTGACCGAGATCAACCGAGATCTCGGCACGACGGTGATACAGGTCACGCACAGTGAAAAGGTCGCGGCTTACGCCAAAAAGATAATAAGGCTCGTCGACGGAGAGATAGTCTTATGAAACTGTTTTTTAAGCATCTTTTCCGCAGCGTCGGGAAAAAGCCGCTTCAGCCGCTGATATTGGTTCTTACGCTTTCTATCGCAATAACCGCGTGTACTCTTGCGCTGTCGATAAAAGACGCTCTTTTGGAAGAAGCACGGGTATCGCAGACGTCACAGTACGGCAGGGCGGAAATGACGGTGACGCTGAACGGTGAGTCAAGGTACAGATTTATGTTCGCGCGTGACGCAAACCGCCTCCTTGGAGATAGCGGATACGCGTTCGGAGCTTACGAAATGATCCTGTCGCTCGGAGAGGGGGACGAGGCTTACGTCTGCTCGGCTGCTGATCTTTACGAGATAAATAAAATGTTCGACCTGTCCTTCACCTCGTACGGTGAGGTAACTGACAGCGACCTTGCGTCGACCGCCTTCGTCACGGAGAGCTTCGCCGACGAGCACGGGCTTTCCGTCGGGGATAGCTTCACGGCAAGGCTCTTTTCGGACGAGCTCGTTTATCGGGTCGGGGGAATAAGCAAAACCGCCTTCTTTGGAAAATACAATATCCTTACGGATATACGCGCCGCGGTGAGAGCTCTTAGTGAAAGCTCTGTTATCGCGTCAGCGCTCGGTTCGGATTTTATGCCGTCGAGCACGCTGTATATCGACGTAAATGAGGGATATACCGTGGCAGAATGCATAGAACGGCTGAAAGCCGACCCCGCATTCGCGGAAAAGACGTATACGGATACGGCGTCCGTAACGAAGGGGCAAGCGAACGTGGACGCTATGAATATCGCTATCGATATGTCGATAGTGCTCGTTGCCTTGCTCGCCCTTGCCGTGACGTTTTGTTGCTTTTATATCTTAGGCGATGAGAGGCGCGAGGAAAATCAGAGCTTTGCCTACGCGGGCGCGACTCCTTCGTATTTGAATATTATGCAGCTTGCCGAGGTAGTTATTTATTGGATATTCGGCACCTTGATAGGTGTCGGTCTTTCCGTGCCGCTCGCCCGTGCGACGGGCAATGCCGTAGGACTCAGGTATTCGGTCCTCGGCGTCGGTGCGGGCACGGCGGCGTTCGCGTCCGCTATAATGCTTGCGGTATCGCTTCTGACCGTCGGTATCTTCATACTCTCTAAGAAAAAAGCGGCGAAGAAGAGGAAAAGCAAGCTCCTTCTGCCCGCCCTCGTATCGCTGACTGTCGTTCTGGATCTCTCGGTCTTGTTCGTGCCGCCCGCGATGAAGATAAAGCTGTCCGTCCCGGGACTGGCGCTCACCCTCGTTTGTACTTTCGTTACGGTCGGGAAGATCCTTTGCTCCGTGATGCGCTTTATCTCGGAGAGGGCGGAGCGTTCTTCGCGAAAAAGCGCCGCGCGAACCTACGCTGTCAAAAATATCATTTCCGTCAGTATTCTTCATAACGCGGCAAGGCTTTCGGCAACGCTCGTTGCGGTCGTAATTATAGCGACCACCGTCATCGTCGGCTCGGGCGGAAACATAATAGCCGCCGAGAACGTCTTCAGAAACGGGCACGTTATCGTCGGAGCCACGCAAAAATGCAAAGAGAAGATAAGCTCGTGTGAAGAGATAAAAAGCGTGGAGAACGTATATTTTTCCTCGGCACAGCTTGAAGAGGGCGCGGTGGTTGCCGCAATGTCAGTCAAAAATAAGGACGTCGTGTCGGACGAGTTCGGCATAAGCGAGCTTCCGAAAGGAAGCGGCGCCGTGATCTCGAGGAGCATAGCGAAGCGGCTTTTGCTGAAGGAGGGCGATGAGATAGGGCTCGTATGCGATAATAAGCCCTTGAAGCTCAGAATAAGCGATATCGTCCCGTCACCTATGTCCTTCGTTCTGTTCGACTGCGACGCCGTAAATATCGCTCCGAATTTGCTTATCCCGATAAGCGCGGAAGGCGTCACGGACGACGAGGCTATGCGAGCGGTCAGCACGGCGATAGCGGAGGACGTTGCAACGGTCCTTCCCACGAGTGAGCTTCTCGGAGAAAAAGTAAGCACCGCAAAGGTTTACGGTGCTTGCGGATACGCGCTTCTGTTTATAATCGTGACGTTTTCGGTTATAGGTCTTGCCGACAGCCTCTATAACAGCTATAAAAGAAGAAAAAGCGAGATGGAGCTCTTCGCGCTTTCGGGAATGAGCAAAAGCGAAATATCGGCGATGAAGCGCTTCGAGGTCTTCTTTTCTCTTCTGACGGGCACGGTTATAGCCGTGGCTTTGTGCGCCGCTATCCTTCCGATAATGTTCGAGGCAATGCTCGGCGCGGGAAACGACGTTATGTCGGGCGTGGGCACGGCACTTGGCTTATGATCTTTTATAAAAATACGCACTCCGAAGGCACTCTTGGCGCTCGGGGTGCGTATTTCGTTAAATTTCGGGTATCTCAAGCAGTGCGCCGCCCAATTTTGACGAGCTGTCGGCGATAACGCCGGGCAGGGACATTCTTATCCCCGCTTTGACGTCGAGCCTCGGCTTTTTGCCCTCAAGAATGCAGGATATAAAATCGCGCATCATCTTTGGCTCGGCACCCCCGTGCCCCTCGGTGCTCTCACCGGGGTAAGCCAAGGCGACGGGGATCTCCACGGCGCCCTCCATCGACCCCGGGATCTCGTAGAGCTTTGCGAAGGAGTGAGCGTTTTCAAGCGGCGTGCGCCTGTCGGTCGTAATGCTTCCGCGCGTTCCGTAAAGCGCGAAGTTGTGATCAAATCCGACGAAGGCGCCGAAGCCGATGAATATTCTTATTACAGCGCCCTTTGCGGTCTTGAAGATGGCAACGCCGTTTTCGCGCCTCGTCCTCTTCGGGTTGTAGCTCGCGTCCGGTGCCATACAGCTGACGCTCACGCACCTGTCGTCCATAATGTCGAGCAGGGGACCGAGCTCGTGCGTTAAGTAGGTTATAGCGGGACTCTCCGCGCGCCAAGAGTCGTATTTATAGTCGGGAAGCTCGTCGGGGTGGGCTGCGTGAAGATACTCACCCTCGGCGTAAACGACGTCACCGAACTTTCCGTCCTCGCGCATTTTTTTCCACATTTCCACGAAAGCCCAATAGCAGCAGTTCTCGCCAGCCATATAAACGAGCTCGGGATGCGCCAGGACCTCTGCTTTGAGGAGCCTTGCCTCCCCGACCGAGCAGACCGTCGGTATCTCGGACAAAACGTGCTTGCCCGCCCTGAGCGCCATAATACAGTGCTTGACGTGATCGGGCTTCGCGCTTGCGACCACCACGGCGTCAACGTCCGCCTCCCTTAGCATAGCTTCGTAATCGGAATAGCACTCAAAATCCGTGCAGCCCCTTTTGGCAAAGACCTCGCGAAGCTTTTCTATCCTCTCCTTGTGAAGATCGCATACAGCCGTGATCTTTACGTTTTTTTCTCCTATCACGGCGCATCCGAGCTCGCCTCCGCGCCCTGAGCCGAGTATACCGAGCTTTACGGTTTTTCCGTCCATTTTCTATCCTCGCTTAGCTGTTTTTTTCTTTTATTCTATCATAGCACATTTTTGAAGTAAATGCAATTTTTCGCGAAGAATATGAAAAAAATACGCATACGCTTGATTTTTTCCAAAAAATAATATATAATGAAGCAGAAGAAAATTTCCGAGAAAAGGGGAAGAGAAGTGTCCGAGAGTATATGCAAATTTATGTCCTCCGAGCAGGATCTCGGCGGCATTCGCACCGTCACGTTCGTCTACGAAACGGAATACCGAAAATTCTCACAGCCGTTTATCGAGCCTTATTTTAAGGTGGGGGTCGTCACCTCGGGCTCGGCTGAGCTCAGGACCTCCGAGAGGGTATGGCAGCTCTCGCGCGGCTCGCTCTTCTTCGCTCTGCCTGCCGTGCCGTACTATCTTGACGGCTCGCCCGATTTCAGATACGTTTACGTCGCCTTTCTCGGCTCGGGTGCCGCACCCTTGCTTGAGAGCGTGGGAGTTTGCCGTGACGCACTTGCCTTTGACGGACACGGGGAGCTGACAGAGCTCTTCGAAGCCTCCGTCCGCGAATCGGGTGAGCACAACTGCGCTCTGCTTTCAAAGGCTCTCGTCTATTACGCCGCCGCAAAAATAGCGCCCCCCGACACGATAGGCGCAAGAGAGCCCGAATCTCTCTTTTCCGCCGTCGTCGATTACGTAGACGCAAATTACACAGACCCGTCCTTGACCCTCGGCAAGGTGAGCGACGCCTTTTCGTATACAGAAAAATACCTTTCTTCTCTTTTCAAAAAGCATATGACGATCGGCTTCAATCTTTATCTTAACAACCTGAGGATCCAAAAGGCGCGCGATCTGCTCCCCTTGCACATTGGCTCGATCTCCGAGGTCGGTGCTATGTGCGGCTTCGAAAGTCCGCTCTACTTCTCCAAGGTCTTCAAAAAGCGCACGGGAATGACGCCCTCGCAGTATATGAAAAACGCCAAGGACCTTGAAATAGGTCAGTGCAAGGAGCCTTGAAAATCGGTTTTCTCTGCATTGACGTCACCTTCGCACTTGTTAAAAATGAAAAACACGAAAGCCGAGCGGCATATCACCGCTCGGCTTTTACTGTCGTTATTTTCTGTAATTTTTTTCGGAAACCGTGCCAAAACTTTCCCTTGACAAAGATATTAAATGATGATAAAATATAATGGAACAAAAGAAGCGAGGTGCGCTGTGGAAAAACGCGATGAGCTGTGGTGGTCGGAGCCCAAAGAGCAGACGTGTATAAAAATTGAAGACGCTCCCGTCAGCACTTGTGCGTTTACGGGGCACAGAACGGTAAGACCCGAGCACGTCGAGCTTGTCGCAAAGCGGCTTTCGCGTGCCGTAGAGTACGTTTACTCTCGCGGGTGTCGCGTTTTTTATTGCGGCGGCGCTCTCGGATTCGACACGCTTGCGGCAAGGGAAGTGATCCGCTTTGCTACGCTTCACCCCGACGTTTCTCTTAGGCTCGTTCTTCCGTGCGTCAATCAGGACGAGCGTTGGAACGATAGACAGCGCGAGGCGTATTATTACGTTTTAAGAAACGCCGAGTGTGTCGAGTACGTTTCCGAAGAATATACTAAAGATTGTATGAAACGGCGTAATATGCGCCTTGCCGAGCTCGGTGACGTTCTCGTTGCTTATCTTTACCGTGACGGCAGCGGCTCGTCGCAGACGGTAAGGATGGCGAAGCGTCTTGGAAAAGAGGTCTACAATCTCTCGCCCGAGCTTAAGTAGCTTGCTTATTTTAAAAATTTTCGTTTTCTATTGATTTTAAACGGCGTTTGTGATACAATAAAAGAAAGGTCATTACTTTGAAAGGAGGGATCGGATGCCGACAGTTCTTGAAAAAATGTGGGAGCGCATCGTTGCGGCACAGGCGAATTTTTATGATTTTATTTTATGGCTCAACGAGTTTTCGGTAAGATTTTTTGAAAGCGAATTTGCGGTCGAGCGATTTGGCGAAAACGCGGACTTCGCGGCAGTTATAGAAAAATATAAAATCCTTCCGTACCTTTTCCTTATTATCGGTGTGCTGATAGCGTTTTTCGGACGCAGATTTTTCTCCGTTCAGAAATTCTTTCTCGCTTTCGTGTTCGGCTTTGCCATCGGGGCAGTTTACATAGGTCCGTCGGTTACTAAGATCGTAGAGATCGACCATTTCATCATCGGCGTTGCGATAGGGCTGGTTTCCTCGGTTTTCAGAACGCCGTTCTATTATATCTCGCTCTTCTCGATCTTGTCTTACGTGCTTTACTATCAAGCGGTGAATCTTCTTCATTTCGGAGCGTTCTTCGCCTTCTTTGCGGCGGTTATCTTAACGGTGCTTATATTCGTGTTCTTGTTAAAATGGCTTGAGCTCGTCGGCACGGCTCTTCTCGGCGGATATATTTTTGCCGCGGCGGTCAATATGATAATTCCGTTCTCGGCTGAGCATTACACCCTTACCCTGAGGCTCATTCTCTTTACGGTTGCCGCACTCGGCTTTATCGTGCAGCTCAGGTGGCGTATAAAGAAGAAAATAGATAAAAACACGCTGAAGAGCATCATCGGCAAGGTGAAGGGCTTTTTGCAAGGCTTGAAAAAAGACAAAAAAAACAAGATTTGATTCCAATAAAGGTGAATATTTTTCAAAAGCTCCGTCCCGATATAAAAAGGACGGGGCTTTTTTCGACATTACTATTGACTTTGCGTCAATTTTATTGTAAAATATTAGGTGTTAAGAATTTAATTGCCAGAGGAGAAGAAAATGGATAAATCCAAAGTGACAGAGCTCCGCCGCATCGCCAACAACGTGCGCCGCGGAATCATCGAAGGTGTGTACAACGCCGCTTGCGGACATCCGGGCGGATCGCTTTCGATAGCAGACATTATTACGTATCTTTATTTCGAAGAGATGAACGTTGATCCTAAGAATCCCAAAATGGATTCCCGCGACAGATTCGTTCTTTCGAAGGGTCATACCGCACCCGCGCTTTACGCGGTTCTCGCGGAAAGAGGATTTATTCCCAAGGAAGATATAAAAACGCTCAGAAAGACCGACTCTTATCTCCAAGGTCACCCCGATATGAAGGGAACGCCGGGTGTCGATATGTCAACGGGCTCGCTCGGACTCGGTATTTCCGCCGCTTGCGGAATGGCGCTTTCGGCAAAGGCTTTCGGCAACGCTTACCGCGTCTATACCATTCTCGGTGACGGTGAGAGCGAGGAGGGTCAGGTATGGGAGGCGGCTATGTTCGCCGCTCATTATAAGCTTGACAATCTTTGTGCTGTTCTTGACTGGAACGGTCTTCAGATCGACGGCCCTGTAACCGAGGTTATGAATCCTACTCCCCACGATGAAAAGTTCCGCGCCTTCGGCTGGCACGTCATCTCCATCGACGCTCACGATTTTGAAGCGATAGAGGCGGCGTTCGCGGAGGCGAAGAGCGTGAAGGGCAAGCCCACCGTAATAATCGCAAAGTCCGTAAAGGGCAAGGGCGTTTCTTATATGGAAAACTCCTGCGAGTGGCACGGTCAGGCACCGAAGGAAGATCTTTACAAGGTCGCTGTGGCTGATCTTGATAAGATCGAAGAGAGCATAGGTTAAGGAGTGGGTAAAATGGCAGATAAAAAGGCAACAAGAGAAAGCTACGGCGCGGCACTTGCCGCCCTTGGCGAAAAATACGATTTCCTCGTTCTTGACGCTGACCTTGCGGCGGCTACCAAGACGGGTATGTTCAAAAAGAAGTTCCCCGAGCGTTTCTTCGATTGCGGAATCGCCGAGGGCAATATGATGAGCGTCGCGGCGGGTATCGCTACGACGGGCAAGGTCGTATTCGCGTCCTCCTTCGCTATGTTCGCGGCGGGAAGAGCGTTTGAGCAGGTCAGAAACTCAATCGGCTATCCTCATCTCAACGTAAAGATCGGCGCAACTCACGCGGGAATCACCGTCGGTGAGGACGGCGCGACTCACCAGTGTAACGAGGATATCGCGCTTATGCGTACCATTCCGGGTATGACCATCATCAACCCCGCAGACGCGACCGAGGCATACGCGGCTGTTGAGGCGGCTATCAATTTCGTCGGCCCCGTTTATATGCGCTTCGGAAGATTCGCCGTTCCCGACATCTCGGCAGAGATGCCCGATTACAAGTTTGAGCTTGGACGCGGCGTTCAGTATTTCGAGGGCAAGGACGTCACTATCGTTGCAACGGGATATATGGTCCACCTCGCTCTCGAGGCGCGTGAGATGCTGAAGGCTGAGGGCATTGACGCAGGCGTTATAAATATACATACTATAAAGCCCCTTGACACCGAGATACTCGTTAAGGCGGCGAAGACGAGCGGCGCTATCGTTACAGCAGAGGAGCACAACGTGATAGGCGGTCTTGGAGCTGCCGTTTGCGAGGCACTCGCCGAGAGCTGTCCCGTTCCCGTCGTTCGCGTCGGTGTTGAGGATCAGTACGGCAGAAGCGGAAAGGTTCCCGAGCTTCTTGAAATTTACGGACTTACCGCAAAGAATATTGCCGAAAAGGCAAAGCGCGCGATAGCACTTAAAAAGTAATAACGAATAGGAGCGAGGCGCGTAATGCTTTGCTCCTAAAATTATATAAAAATGAAGAAATCGCCGATATTCATCGGCAGAACGGAGAAATATATGCTTCCTGTCGTAAACAAATATGAGATCTATCCGTCCGTTTTTCCCGCTAAGCAAGAGAGCCTTGTGACCGTTGTTCCTCGCGAGCGCTCGGCGATATTCGCCGACGGCGAAGAGTATTCGGTCACCGTGATCGCGGTTGATTCCGAGCCGATAACGGAAACCACCGTGAATTATACGGTAACGGCAAAGGACGGCGTTCTTTCCTTTGTGCATCCGTTTCTTGAAGAGCAGGAGTATAAGATCGTTATTTCCAAGAACGAGAGCAGCGTAACCGAGGCGGTGGTATATTCTTTGGATGAAGACCTTTACTCGCTTCTTCCTATGATGGGGGATCTTCACAGTCACAGCGTAAGATCCGACGGACGCCAAGATCCTGTTGCTCTTGCAGGGTATATGCGTGAGCGCGGTTACGATTTTTATGCAATGACGGATCATCATCGTTATTATCCTTCCGAGGAGGTCAGAGAGGCTCTTTTTGGTGTAAAGACGGGGCTTGTTACTCTTCTCGGTGAGGAGGTTCACGCACCGGGAGCGGGCTTTCACACGGTTCATATCGGTGGGGCGGCTTCGGTAAACGAGCAATACGTAAAAAGGCGTGAGGAATTCGATTCGGAGATATTGGAATACGAGGCAAGAGTTCCGGAGTCGGTGCCGCAAAAGCACCGTGAACGCTATGCAAGAGCGATGTGGGCAAGTGAGCATATTCACGCCGTGGGCGGTCTTGCAATTTTTGCCCACCCATTCTGGCGTCCTAACAAATCAAAGCATCACAACGTCAGCACGGAGTTTGCTGCGATCGTTTTGAAGAGCGGTCTTTTCGACGTTTACGAGCTCATCGGAGCTATGAGCCAGCAGGAAAATAACGCATCCGTTGCGTTTTGGAATGACCTGAGAGTGGAGGGACTAAACATACCCGTCGTAGGCTCGAGCGACGTGCATTCCGTGCAATCAAGTCCCGAATTTCCGTGGCAAAGAACGGTTTTGTTTGCCGAAGAAAAGAACGATAAATCGATAATTGAGGCTATAAAATGCGGCAGAAGCGTTGCTGTTGAGATAACCGGTGTCGATTACACCGCACAGTACAGAGCGTACGGAAGCTTGCGCTTCGTAAATTACGTTCAGTTCCTTCTTCGCAATTACTTTGCCAAAACGGCAAGACTTGCGTACGGTGAGGGCGTAGCCATTCGCGCCTACGCTATGGGGGATGCTCCAAAGGAGCTTGTCGAGCTTCAAGCCGCCGAGGCGGAAAAGTTCACCGCCCGTTTCTTCGGAAGAGCACCTGCACCGAAGCCGTCCTCCGAGCTTGTTTTAAGCAAGGCTCGTTGGGATGAAATTCATAAAGACTATCAAGTTTAAGGAGCGCTTATGCCACGCTGGAATATAAAAAATGAAAAGACCATAGAATGGCTCGTCGGGGACGGCGACGTTCATACGGACGATATAGAAATGGCGGGGTTTTCCGCAGTTGACGTCGTCACCTACGGAACGGACGAAAGCGGCTTCATTCTTATTCATCACCCCGTTTTCCCGACCTTGAGAACGCGCCCGAACGACACTCACGCCTCGTATCAGAGGGACGTGAGGAGAGAAGAGCTTCCGCGCCTTCTTAAAAACGGCAAGCCCGTTTCGGAGAAGCTTATCAGAGTGGAGATCGACGGAATATTAAGGCTTTTCACCGAAGCTGAGGGCATTAAAATAGAGCGTGCCGTTTACCCGTCGGCTGAGGGGCGCATAGTCTGGGAGCGCGTGAGCGTGACTAACGTATCGTCAGGGGCGGTGTCGCTTGACGCCGTACTGCCAAGCAAGCGTCTTGACAAAACGCGCGGTCCTTTCGGCGATAACGTAATGGAATACACGGCGGACTTCGTTCCTACCGTGCTTAAAAAGAACGAAACGTATACCTACGCCGTCGGAATTTTCGGAAGAGTGGTAAACGAAGCACCGCCCACCGAGGATTTTGCCGCCGCCTACGAAGCAAGACTTGCAACCGTCGAGCGCCTTTGCTCGCCTCTCGTTCTTGAAACGGGCAATCCCACCCTCGACACAGCCTTCCGCTTTGCGAAGATCAGGGTGGGCGAGTCTGTCTATGACACTAAATGCGGAAAGATACATTCACCGGGCGGTCTTAGCTACTACGCCGCGACGTGGTGTAACGATGAGGTCGAATACGCGGGTCCTTACTTTGCGTACACGGGCGACGCCGTTCTTGCCGATGCGGCGATGAACGCCTTCCGTATGTATATGCCGTTTATGTCGGATGACTTTGAGCCAATTCCGTCGTCCGTAATTGCCGAGGGGCTTGACTTCTGGCACGGAAAGGGTGACAGGGGAGATGCCGCGATGTATCTTTTCGGTGCCTCGCGCTTTGCTCTTATGAACGCGGACACGGAGGCGGCAAGGGAGCTTCTTCCTTATATCGAATGGTGCGCCGAATACTGTGAAAGAAAGAAGACCGAACGCGGCGTTATAGCCTCCGACTCGGACGAGATGGAGGAAAGGCTCCCGTCGGGCGACGCAAACCTTTGCACCTCGTGCCTTGCCTTTGCGGGACTTCGTACCGCGGCGGCGCTTGAGCGCGAGTTCGGAAACTTTAAGCTTGCCGAGGAATACGAGTGCCGCGCGGAAAAGCTGAAAGAGGCGATAGGCGAGCATTTCTCCGCGGATATTCACGGCTTCAAGACTTATAGATATTACGAAGGCTGTGAGGTGCTTCGCTCTTGGAGCGCGATCCCGCTCTCCGTCGGAATATTCGAAAGAGCGGAGGGCACCGTCGCCTCGCTCCTCTCGGAATATATGATGCGCCCCGACGGCTTCAGAAGCGCCGAGGGCTGCGATATAATCTGGGACAGATCGAATCTCTACGCCATCAGGGGCATATTCGCCTCGGGAATGACGGACGTCGCCGCCGATATATATTTGAGATATTCGGAAAACCGCTTGCTCGGCGAGCGCGTGCCGTATCCCGTTGAGGCTTATCCCGAGGGCGGAAGACGCCATCTTTCGGGTGAGTCGGCGCTCTTTATAAAAGCGCTCACCGACGGTCTTCTCGGAATGGAGCCGACGGGCTTCAAGACCTTCACCCTGAAGCCTTATCTTCCGAAGGCGCTTGACCGTCTTTATCTGAAAAATATCAGAGCTCACGGCTCGCGCTTTGACGTCCTCGTTGAAAAGGACGGCTTCCGCGTCGTTGGGGCTGACGGCTCCGTCCTCGGAGCGGGAGCTCTCGGCGAGAAGAAAGAAATAACCTTAAAGTAATAAAATAAAAGACTAAGAAAGCATACGGTGAAAATTTTGCCGTATGCTTTCTTCTATGCAATGGATAAATAAGCGAGTATTTACTCGGCGATTATACTTAAACGGTAGCGAAAAGTGCGGAATCTGTATCGTTCTGTCGCTTGACTTCAAAATGCTTTTCCTGTTATACTGAAAGTACCGAAATCAAAGGAGATTTGAAATGCTTGATTATAAAGTAAAGATCGGTCTTGTGACTATGAGGCGAAACACCACCGACCGTCCGAGAGGTACTTTTCTCACGTGGTATTCCGCGGAGCAAAGAGGAAAGAAGAACGTAAAGTACATTGAAGAGAATTTTGCCGATGAGCACGTTTCGTTTGTCGACTGCAAGGGTCTTGGTATCGAGGACTTGATCTTTGACGACGCGAGTGCCGAGGCGGTCATTGAGCGCTTCAAATCCGAGGCTGTTGATGCGATAATGATAATAAACTGCAACTTCGGAAACGAGGAGGCGGCAGCGGATATAGCAAAGGCGATAGGCAAGCCCGTTCTTATCTTTGCTCCGCTTGACGATGAATACTACGTCGACGGAATGCGTCCGACGGACTCACAGTGCGGGCTTTTCGGTGTTTCAAGACAGCTTCAAAGATTACATATCCCGTTTTCACACGCGCCCTCTTGCAGGGTAGAGAGCGAGGAATTCCGTGAGGCGTTTCTCCGTTTCGTTCGCGTGGCTTGTATGGTCAAGAATTTCACGGGAATGCGCATAGGTCAGATCGGATGCCGTCCCGCTCCGTTTTATTCGGTTATTTGGAACGAGGGCGAGCTTCTTGAAAAGTTCGGTATAAAGATAATTCCCATAAACTTTGCAATAGTGGAGCAAAGGATGAAGTCGGCTCCCGAGCTTTATGCCGAGGAGATAGCGAGGTACGAGGAATATTTTAGGCTTAACTATAAGATGGACGACCTTACGCCGAAGTATATAAACGCTATGGCGACGATGACTGCGGCTTATAAGCATATGTTCGAGGAGTTTAAGCTTGACGTTATGTCAGCGGAGTGCTGGACGGCAACGCCTATTATGTTTGACGGCCTTGCCCCCTGCGCGCTTTACGGGCTTCTTAACGAGATGGGCTATCTCGTTTCGTGCGAGAGTGACGTACACTGCGCTATAACGATGGCACTTCTTAGGTGCGCGACCCTCGGTGAGGGAAGGCCGCTCTTCGGTGAGTTTACAGTCCGTCATCCCGAGAATAAAAATGCGGAGCTTCTTTGGCACTGCGGTCCTTTCCCCGTTTCGGAAAAGGCGGAGGGAACAGAGGCGCGCCTTGTCAACCAAAGAGCTTGGCTGAGAGGTAAGGACGGTACTTATACGGTTGCGAGAATGGACAGAGAAAACGGCAATTATACGGTCTTGCCCCTTCTTTGCCATACGACCGAGGGGCCAAAAACCCACGGCACTTATATCTGGGGCGAGTTTGACGATCTTCAGGCGGTTGAGGACAGACTCCTTGACGGTCCTTATATTCATCACTTTGTTGAGATGCGCGGCGACTTCAGACGCGAGATATCCGAGTTCTGCAAATATTTCCCCGAGATCACACTTGACAAAACGTTTCCCATATCGTGAGGGCAGGGTAAATGAATACTTTTGATAATTTAAAAAGCCAAAACCCGTCACTTGAAATTTACAGCGTTCACGACAGAGCGTTTGAAAGCTACGGAAGAGTGATAGACGGCATCTCTGCAGACGGCTTTATCTCTGCCGCCCTCGAAATACCGATGCCCGAGGATGGCTCGGCTTACGTTCCGAGCGTCCCTGCTTTTGAGGCGCTCTCTGATGCCGAAAAAATTAAAGATCAAATTTTTGGTACGTTGCCGACTCAAATAGGGTATTGCTACGGTAAAAACAGTATGATGAATGCCACGGAATGGCACGCGTCCTCCGAGGTTAATATAGTTCTTAGCGATCTTGTACTTTTGCTCTCGCACGTGTGGCAGATAAAAAACGGTGAGATAGGCTCTTCTTGCTTCAAAGCATTTTTCGTTCCGAAGGGAACGGTGATAGAGGTTTTCTCAACCTCGCTTCACTTCTGTCCGTGTGAGGTATCGGATGAGGGCTTCGGCTGTGTCGTTGCGCTTCCCGAGGGAACCAATTTTCCGCTCTCAAGCACCTCGGAAGACGGGCTTTTGTTCAGAAGAAACAAGTGGCTGCTCGCACACGTAGAGAACGTACCTCTCATCGAAAAAGGTGCCAAGGGCGGAATCTTCGGAGAAAATATCAAAATAAAATACTGATCGAATTCTGAAAAATACGGAGAAAAAATCCGTATTTTTCTTTTTTATAAATTTATAATATTTTTTTTAAAAAGGTGTTTACAAATGAAGCGAAATGTTGTAAAATAGAATAGACAAAATGTATTTTCGGGAGATGACGGTATGAAACGAATTCTTATTAAACTTTCCGGCGAGGCTCTTAAAAACGGAGTCGTCGGCTCAGATCTTTACGACCACGCGTTTGTTGACCGAGTCGCTCTTGCGATCAAGGATTGTGCCGATGACGGCTACGAGCTTGCGCTCGTCGTCGGTGCAGGCAACATCTGGCGCGGAAGACAGGGCGGCGAGATGGACAGGACGAGCGCTGACAGAATGGGTATGCTCGCTACTGTTATCAACGCTATTTGCTTAAAGGACGCGCTGATCCGCGCGGGGCTTAAGGCGTCAGTTATGACCGCGGTAGCTATGGAGCCGCTTGCCGAGGCTTATTCAGCCGACGAGGCAAAAAAGAGGCTCGCCTCGGGTGAGGTCGTCATATTCGGCGCAGGGCTTGGTATCCCGTTCCTTTCGACCGACACGACGGGCGCCGTTCGCGCGGCGGAGATAGACGCCGACGCTATGTTTATGGCAAAGAACATTGACTACATATACACCGACGACCCGAGGAAGAATCCCGACGCAAAGCGCCTTGAGCGCGTAAAGGCGTCCGAGGTCCTTGCGATGAATCTTAAAGCGATAGACGCAACGGCGACCGCCTTCTGCCTCTCCGTCGGAATGCCCATACACGTTTTCGGACTCAAGGAGCCTGCCGATATCGCAAAGGCGATAAAAGGTGAGCGCGTCGGAACCGTAATAACTGCGGATTGAGTTTATTTTAACCGAAAAGATACTGATATGATAAGAACGAATCCCAAATTTGTAAAAGGCAGCTCTTCGGGAATAAAGCTGTCGTCTTTGACGAAGCTTTTCGGGCTCAGCGAATACGAGAGCCTTTCCGTTTCCGATTTTGCCAAAGAGGGTGTTTCCCTCGATTATATCAAGAATCTCAGGGCATTGAGTCCCGTGCCCGAGAAGATAAAGCTCCTCGTCGCTGAAGAAAGCGGCGTCGGATATAAGGCGGTGACGGGCGGCTTCGTCATCGTAAGGGAGGGGGATGACGTTTTCGTCTTCGCTGACGACCCCGAGGGGCGGCAAAACGGCGTCGTGACCTTCCTTGCCTCGCTTTCCGACGGCGAATTTAACGACGAGATAGTTTACGATCATCCCGTGTGTCCTCTTCGCGGCGTTAAAATACTTATGCCCGCCAAGGATGAGCTTGAGGAGTTCAAGCGCTTCGTTGACACTATGGCGTTCTTCCGCCACAACACCTTGATGATCGAGATCGGCGGCGCTATGGAATACGAGCGCCATCCCGAGATAAACGAGGGCTGGGTCGAGTACTGCGCCTTTATGAGCGAATACTCGGGCAAGACTATCGACCTCCAAGAGCGCACCTTCCCGTGGCGAAAGAATTCCATTCACTGCAATAACGGGGGCGGCTCGTTTTTGACGAAGGAGACTCTTCGCGAGCTTATAGAGTACTGTAAATCAAGAAACGTTAAGATAATTCCCGAGATACCGTCGACGAGCCACTGCGATTATATGCTCACGAGGCATCCCGAGCTTGCCGAACGGTGCGAGGATCCTTATCCTGACACCTTCTGCCCGTCGAATCCCGAGTCGTATAAGCTGCTCTTTGATATATTCGACGAGGTAATAGAGCTCTTCAGACCCGAAATTATCAATATCGGTCACGACGAATATTATTCCATAAATATCTGCGACAGATGCAGAAAGCGTCTTATGACGAACGCCGAGCTCCTCGCCGAGGATATAAATAAGATCCACGCATACCTTGCCGAGCGGGGCGTTAAAACTATGCTCTGGTGCGACAAGCTTATGAACGTCGAGCGTGACGCGGGCTATGGCGGAGCTCTCAGCTATATATATTTTGAGTGGGATCCGACGAAGGATCTGCTCGCCGTGCTTCGTCCGACCTGGGAGGCGCGGAATATGATACCTAAGGACGTGATATGCCTTAATTGGTATACGGGCTTCGGTGAGGAATACGATTCGCAGCTTCGCGAGTTCCCCGTGGTTTTCGGAAACTTCAAGGGGCAGTTCTCGTTCAGAAACTTCAAAAGACGGGCGGGGAACAATACCTCGGGTGCCATATGCTCCAACTGGGGTGCCGCGACGGATATTTACTTCAGACGCAACAACGTCTTGTCAGCCGTTGCGTACAACGATGTCTATTATTGGGACTCGGAGTACGACGACAATTCGGGCACGGAATATCCCGAGCGGATGGACAGAGTGTTCAGGGCGCTGTTTGAGTACAGGCACAAAAAGGATATGAGGGAGCTCGTAGAGATCACTCACAGCACGGATATGAGCGTTCCTTACCGTGAGTTCGTTGACGGAGTATTCCCCGAGGGTGAGGAATTTCGGAAGAAGTACCTCGTCGGTCAGTATCTCATCTCTTACGACGACGGCACGGAGCACCTCGCCGACGTCTTTTACGGTGAGCATATTGCCTCCGAGTCTACGCCGTCTTACAGAAAAGGGGCGGAGAAGCGGGCTGAAAAGGTCGACGGAGATCCGGGGGTCGAGCGAGTCAGGCTCGATCTGACGCTCTCGTCCTTGGCAGGTGACGTTATCCCCGTATTCAAGGAAGATAAGCTTATTTGCAAGACTTACTTGAAAAATCCTTATCCGCAAAAGCGTATCACGAACGTCAGCTTCGTTAAGCGCGAGGATACCGAGCATACCGTAACGGTCTACGGGGTAGAGCTCTATCCGTTTTCAAAGAATTAAAAATAGCTAAAAAATAAAAATATCATACATAAAGGAGATTTTAGAAAATGAAACTCGATACTAAGGATTTTGAAGCAAAAATGAAGAAGAGCGTTGCGGCTTACAGCGAAAACCTCTCTACTATCAGAGCGGGAAGAGCTACTCCCG
Organism: Clostridia bacterium; assembly: GCA_017503105.1. Taxonomy (GTDB): domain Bacteria; phylum Bacillota; class Clostridia; order Oscillospirales; family CAG-272; genus UBA1740. The sequence continues at coordinate 35,978 of JAFVTS010000014.1, read as the reverse complement.
ACGTTCTTAAGAAGATCAACGTAGATTATTACGGAAGCCCCACACCCATAAATTCCATCGCCGAGATCAAGGTTGAGGACGCGAGAACGCTTCTTATCAACTCTTGGGATAAGTCCGCGATGAAGAGTATAGAAAAGGCTATACTCACCTCCGACCTCGGCATCCATCCCCAGAACGACGGTCAGTGCATCCGTCTTTCCTTCCCCCCGATGACGGAGGAGAGAAGACGCGATCTTTCCAAGCAGATCTCAAAGATGGGCGAGGAAGCTAAGGTTGCGGTAAGAAACATCCGCCGCGACGCGAACGATAAGATCAAGGCAATGAAGAAGGATTCCGAGATGACCGAGGACGAGGCAAAGGCATCCGACAAGTCCATTCAGGATCTCACCGACAAGTACGTCAAGGAGATCGACACGGTTACAGCCGCAAAGACCAAGGAGATAATGGAGATCTGATTCTCCCCGAGAAGAGGTTTTATAATGGCAAAAAAGATAAAAGAAAACGAGCTTATAAAGGCGGACGAGCATCTTAAGAGCGTTGCCGTTATAATGGACGGTAACGGAAGATGGGCGAAAAAGCGTTTGCTTCCGAGAACGGCGGGGCACAAGGCAGGCGCCGCGAACGTTGAAAAGATGCTTATGACCTTCCGTGAGATGGGCGTGCATCACGTCACCATTTACGCCTTCTCAACGGAGAATTGGAAGCGTCCGCGCGAGGAGGTCGAGGCTCTGATGGAGCTGACCTTCACTTATCTTCAGGACGTCGTTATGAAGAAGATCGAGGCGGGCGAGAACTTCCGCGTCCACTTCCTCGGCGATAAATCCGCGCTCCCCGAAAGACTCAGGGCAAAGTGCGTTGAGGTTGAAGGGCTTAACCCCGATTCCGATTACATATGTAACGTCGCACTCAACTACGGTGGCAGAGCGGAGATCGTTCACGCCGCAAACGAGGCGATAAAGGCGGGACACACGGAGATCACGGAGGAGATACTCACAAGATATATGTACACGAGCGAATCTCCCGATCCCGATCTTATAATAAGAACGGGCGGAGATTTCCGTATATCGAACTTCCTTCTCTGGCAGTGCGCTTATTCCGAAATAGTCGTCACCGACACGCTGTTCCCCGATTTTGACAGGGACGCGATAAACGACGCAGTTAAGGAATTCTATTCGAGAAAGCGTCGCTTTGGCGGAGTTGAGGAAGAAAAATAAGCTTTAAGGGGCAAAAAATGAAGGTCAGAACCATAACGGGTGCCGTGATAACGGCGCTCTTCGCCGTGCCGTGCATATTCTCGGAATATATCGTCTATCCGATAGTCATCGCGCTTCTTTGCGTGATGGCGGTATTCGAGATGCTGCGCGTGCTCGGACTTGAAAAAAGCATAGGCGTTTCCTTGCCGTCGTACCTTTTGGCGGCGGCGCTCCCTCTCGGAACGTATTTTGCCGTCGGGACGTTCGGCGGTATGAAGTCGTACTTCTCCCTCTTAGCTCTTGCGATGGCGTTTTATTTACTTTATCTTCTGTTCTTCGCGGTAATACGCCGCGCGAAGCTTCCTTTCTCCCGCGTGTCGGGCGCTTTCACGGCGATAGCTTATATACTCGCGTCGTTCACGGCTCTTGCGGGACTCAGGTATATAGAAAACGGCGTATACGTTTTCGTTATAGTTTTTATATCCTCTTGCGTCTGCGACGTCTTCGCGTACTTCACGGGATATCTTTTCGGCAAGCATAAGCTCATTCCCGAAATAAGCCCGAAGAAGACCGTTGAGGGCGCTGTCGGAGGCACGGTGTTCGCGCTTCTTGCGCTTTTGCTTTACGGCTTCATCCTCTCGAAGGCGGGAGCCGCAGGCGTTTCGGTCAATTATCCCATTCTCGCCGTCTACGGACTCGTCCTCGCCATCGTCGGACAGTTCGGAGATCTCATAGCGTCGCTTATCAAGCGTGAGTTTGGCGTGAAGGATTACGGAAGACTTTTCCCGGGGCACGGAGGAGTGCTTGACAGATTCGACTCAATGATGCCGATCTCTCTTGTGCTTATGTTCCTCTCGTTTGCTCTTCCGTCCGTTTTTTAAAAAATAACGTATTACCGTCACGCCGCTAATGATTTTAAGGCGTGGCGGTATTGCTGACAAAAATGGAGTTTTTATGAATAAGAAAATATCGGTCCTCGGCGCAAGCGGCTCCGTCGGCACTCAGGCGCTCGACGTCGCGAGGAGCAGGGGATATGAGATAGATTTTATAAGCGTTGGAAAAAACGCGGCAGTCGCAGAAGCGGCGGCGCGGGAATTTAAGGTAAAGTATCTTGCCGTCGAGAATCCCGACGCTTATTCCGATCTGAAGACGCGTCTTGCCGACACGGACGTCAAGCTCCTTTTCGGTGAGGCGGGAATACTTGAGGGCATCTCGCTTTCCGAATCGGAGTGCGCGGTCAATTCGATAATAGGTGAGGCGGGGCTGAAGCCGACCCTTGCCGTCATCGAAGCGGGCAAGCGCCTTGCCCTTGCAAACAAAGAGTCGCTCGTTATAGCGGGCGAGATCGTTATGAAAAGGGCGCGTGAGCGCGGTGCCCAGATACTTCCCGTCGACAGCGAGCACAGTGCGATTTTTCAGTCTTTAAAATCGGGCAGAACGTCCGAGATAAAGAAAATAATACTCACAGCCTCGGGTGGTCCCTTCTTCGGGCGCGGTCGTGAGGAGCTTCGGAGTGTTACGCTCGCTGACACTCTCGCGCATCCGACGTGGAAGATGGGCAAGAAAATAACCGTTGACAGCGCCACCCTTATGAATAAGGGCTTCGAGGTCATAGAGGCGGCGCATCTTTTCGGCGTCAGCGCCGATAATATCGAGGTCACCGTGCACAGGGAAAGTATACTTCACTCGGCTGTTGAATATATTGATAACGCGGTAATCGGTGAATTTTCCGTTCCCGATATGCGTATGTGCGTGCAGTACGCGGTGGATTATCCCGACAGGATGCCCACAGCCTCCGAGGAGCTTGATCTTTTCAAAATCGGAAAGCTCACCTTCCAAAGACCCGACGAGTCCGCCTTTCCGCTTCTTGCGCTCGCGAGGCGGTCAATGCTCACGGGCGGTGCGGCACCCGCTCTTCTTAACGCGGCGGATGAGATAGCGGTCGCGGCATTCCTTGAGGAGCGGCTTTCCTTCCTCGGAATATCCGAGGTCGTGGAGGCTGTTTACCTTGAGCTTGAAAAAAGAGCCGCGGAGGCAAAAGAGCTTGACGCGATCGTAGCCTTTGACAGAGAAGCAAGGCTTCTCTCTGAGAAATTTATAGGAGAAAAGAGATATTGAACGTAATTGTAACCGTAATCAGCGCAGTGCTTGTTTTCGGCTTTCTTATTTTCATTCACGAGTTTGGGCACTATATCTTCGCGAGAATTTTTAAAGTAACGGTAAACGAGTTTTCCATCGGTATGGGGCCGAGGATATTCACCCGTACTTCAAAGAAGACCAATATCAAATATTCCGTCGCGGCACTTCCTATCGGAGGATTCGTCGCAATGGCGGGCGAGAGCGCCGCGGAAGAGGGCACGCCCGAATACGAGGAGTGGCAAAGGGACCCCAACACCTTTGACAAAAAGCCCGCGTGGCAGAGGTTCATAATAACCGCGGCGGGGGCAGTTATAAATATCGTGGCGGGCTTTCTTGCCGTTATGATACTCAGCTTCTTCATCGACATCGGCGGCACGACCGTCACCAAAACCTACACGCCCGAGGAGCTTGGCACCGACATAACTACGCGCGAGCAGATATTGGTCGGTGACGAGATAATTTCGGTGGACGGTAAGAGGGTCGATATTCTTGACGAGCTTTCTTATGAAATTATGAGGCGCGGTATTGAGCCCGTAGACGTCGTGGTTATAAGGGACGGAGAGGAGATTACGCTTGAGAACGTAGTCTTTCCCACCGTTTCCGACTCGGGTCAGGTCTTCGGAGCGCGCGATTTCAGCGTTGGAAAAGAAGAAAAATCCTTTGGCAGCATTATGACTTATTCGTGGAGCAAGTCGTGCCTTATCGTGCGTATGTGCTGGGAGTCTATAATAGACCTGTTCACGGGCAGATACACTTTTGCCGCCGTTTCGGGACCCGTCGGGATCTCAACGGCGATAGGTCAGGCGGCGTCGGAGGGCGCTCTTAATCTGCTCTATATCATCGCCTTGATAAGCATAAATCTCGGAATTATGAACCTTATCCCGTTCCCCGCGCTTGACGGCGGAAGGCTTATTACAGTTACTGCCGAGATGATAACGGGAAAGCGCATACCCGCAAAGGTGGAGAGTATGATCAATTTCGTGGGGCTCGCTCTTCTGCTCTCGCTCTCCGCGGTGATACTCGTAAAGGACGTAATACAACTTATCATTTAAAGAGGAAGAACAATGGATTTTGTTAAAAGACGCGAAACTAACCGAATAAAGCTTGGCAGAGTTCAAATTGGCGGCGGAGCTCCCATCAGCATTCAGTCGATGACGAACACCGATACCTATGATAAAGAGGCGACGTATCGCCAAGTCTTGGCGCTTGAGGAAGCGGGGTGCGATATAGTCAGAATAACCGTTCCGCACGCAGACGCGGCGCCGATTTTCGGGGAGCTTAAAAAAAGAGGCGTGGGGATCCCTCTCGTTGCCGATATACATTTCAGCCACGAGGCGGCGATAGCTTCCGTTCTCGCGGGAGCTGACAAGATCCGAATCAACCCCGGCAATATAGGCTCGGGGGACAAGGTCGCCGCGGTTGCCGAAGTCTGCGCGGCACACGGTGTTCCTATCAGAATAGGCGTAAATTCGGGCTCCGTTGAGAAGAGCATTCTTGAAAAGCACGGCGCTCCGACGGCGGAGGCTCTCGTTGAAAGCGCTCTTTACCACGCGTCGCTTCTTGAGGAGCTTGATTTCCACGATATAGCGGTTTCGGTAAAGGCGTCCGACGTTCCCACTATGATAGCGGCTAACCGACTTTTAGCCGAAAAGACCTCTTATCCCATACACCTCGGGGTCACTGAGGCGGGGGCAAGGGACAGCGCGCTCGTGAAGAGCAGCATAGGCATCGGCACGCTTCTTTCCGAGGGGATAGGTGACACCGTCAGAGTTTCTCTTACCGACGACCCGATAAAGGAGGTCTCGGCGGCGCGTGAAATATTGAAGGCGCTGAAGCTCACGGCTGACGGCGGCATAGAGATAGTAGGCTGCCCCACCTGCGGAAGGACTAAGATAAACCTGATAAAGCTTCTTTCGGAGTTTGAGGACAGAATAAAAGCCGAGGGGCTTGACCGTCTTTCCTTGAAGGTCGCGCTTATGGGCTGCGTGGTAAACGGCCCTGGCGAGGCAAGGGAGGCAGATATCGGTATTGCGGGCGGCGTCGGAGAGGGACTCCTCTTCAAAAAGGGCGTGCCCGTAAGGAAGATAAAAGAGGACAGGCTTATAGACGAGCTTATAGATGAAATAAAGAAAATGAGATCGGAGCAGTAATGGAAAACAGCGAACAGAAGAAGACGTTTCTCGGCGTTTTCAAGCGATATAACCCCGACCAAAAGAAGCGCGCGCTTCTTGAGCGTGCAAGGGACGCCGCGTTCCGATACTCAAAGGACCCGATGCGCGTCGAGGTCGAGCTTAGCTTTGACGCTCACGAGGACGCCGAGCTGATATACGAGATAGAGGACGAGTGCCGCGAGCTTTACTCCGCGGAATCCTTTAAGATACTTCCGCATTTTCCGAGCTCGGAATACGGCGTAGAGCGCTTCGGTGAGATAGCGCTTGAGGCATCTCTTTGCGGAGCTGTAACGGAGGGATTTTTCAGAGGAGCGAAGTACGATGACGACGGCGCGACCGTCAGGGTGTCTATCCCGTTCGATGAGTACGGAGCGACCTTCGTTAAGGTGAGCGGTACGGAAGATATCCTCTCGCGTATACTTGAGAGCCGCTACGGAGTAAGGCGGCGAATAGAAATAGCCTCGGGCACGGGATACGAGGAGAGGCACAGCGGCGTTCTTGAATACAGAGAAAAGCTTCTTGCCGACGCGGAAAGAGAAGGGCGCGAGCAGTTCTTGAGAGAAAGAGAGGCTATACGCCAAAAAAGAGAGGACGAAGCGCGTGCTGCCGACCCGCACTACGATTTTGAGGCGCGCGTGGGTCTTTCGTCCTTAGCGGGCTCAAACGAGGCGATAAGCGAGAGCGTTTTCAGAATGGGTGCCTCCACCTACGACACCTCGGGTGCTGAGCTTCTTTTCGGAGATGATTTCGACCTTATCGAGCCGACGCCCCTCTCGGAGCTTGAGCGAGTGAGGAGCAATACGATATTCCTCGGCACGGTCTTTGAGGTAACGACGAAGGAGACTCGCTCGGGAGATAAATTCAACTGCACCGTAGGTATTTCCGACGGTGCTTGCGCGACGTATCTGAAGAAGGCGTACACCCCCGAGGAGATGGGTTGGGTAAAGGGGCTCAAGCCCGGCACGCATATCGCCGTGCTCGGCAGAGTTGGGCGCGATAAGTTTGACAACGAGCCGTACGTTATTCCGAGGGGCGGAAAAAAGATAAAAAAGCTTGAGCGTATGGACGACGCGCCCGAAAAGCGCGTCGAGCTCCACCTTCACTCAAATATGTCCCAGATGGACGCCGTTATAACTCCTGCGGAAATAGTGAACACGGCGATAAGATGGGGGCATAAGGCAATAGCGGTCACCGACCACGGAAACGTTCAGAGCTTCCCTGAGGTTATGCTCGCGCTTGAAAAATCGGGCAACAAGGAACTTAAGATCCTCTACGGCATAGAGAGCTATTTTGTTAACGACACGGCAAGGTGCGTTTTCGGAACGAAGCACCCCGAGTTTGAGGACGAAATGGTCGTTTTCGATATAGAAACGACGGGACTTTCAAACAGGACCTGCAAGATAATAGAGATAGGCGCGGTAAAGGTGAAATGCGGCGAGGTCATCGACCGTATGGATATCTTCGTTGATCCCGAAGAGCCGATACCCGAGGAGATAACGCGTCTTACGTCCATCACCGACGAGATGGTGAAGGGCGCACCGAAGGAGAGGGAAGCGGTGGAGAAATTCCTCCTTTTTGCGGGGGATTCTATGCTCATAGCCCATAACGCCGCCTTCGATATAGGCTTTATAAGAGTGGCGTGCGAGAGGCAGGGCTTTGAGTTTACCAACACCTACCTTGACACCGTCGGGCTTTCTAAGTTCGTCAACACCGACCTTAAAAACCACAAGCTTGATACGATAGCGAAATACTACGACCTTGACGACTTCCACCACCACAGAGCCTCCGACGACGCGGAGGTGCTCTCAAAGATATTCTTCGTTATGGTCGAGAGAATGCGAAGCGACGGTATAGACACCTTCTCGCGTATGCTTGACGCGATGAGTGAGAAGTCCGATCCCTTGAAGCTTCCTTATTATCATATGATAATCTTCGCGAAGAACAAGGAGGGACTTAAAAATCTTTACAAGCTCATCTCCTTCAGCTATCTTAATTATTATAAAAGATTTCCCCGTATGCCGAAGTCTGTGATAGAGCAGTACCGTGAGGGGCTTATCATAGGCTCCGCGTGCGAGGCGGGCGAGCTTTACAAGGCGATACTTGACGGACGCTCAAATCAGGAGATCGAGGAGATAGCGTCCTTCTACGATTACCTTGAGATACAGCCACTTGGCAACAACCGCTTCCTGATAGCCGACGGAAAGGTCGCAAACGAGGAAGTTTTAAAGGATATTAACAGGCAGATCTGCGAGCTCGGTAAAAAGCTCGGCAAGCCCGTGTGCGCCACCTGTGACGCGCACTTCGTAAACGAGGAGGACGAGATATACAGACGCATTCTCCTTGCGGGAATGAAATTTGCCGACGCGGATAAGCCGACGCCGATATATCTCAGAAATACCGAAGAAATGCTCGCGGAGTTCTCGTATCTCGGAGAGGAGCTCTGCCGCGAGGTAGTTATAGAAAACCCGAATAAAATAGCGGATATGTGCGAGTATATCCGTCCTATTCCCGAGGGCAGATACGAGCCCGACCTTCCCGGTGCGAAGGAGGAGCTTGAGAGCTCTTGTTGGAAAAGGGCGCACGATTGGTACGGTGAAAAGCTTCCCGAGATCGTGGAAAAGAGGCTTGAAAAGGAGCTGACGTCCATTATCAAAAACGGCTTTGCCGTTCTTTATATGATAGCGGTAAAGCTCGTTGCTTACTCGGAGAGCCTTGGCTACCAGGTTGGCTCAAGAGGCTCCGTCGGCTCTTCGTTCGTTGCGACGATGTCGGGTATCTCCGAGGTCAACCCTCTGCCGCCGCACTACCGTTGCCTTAAGTGCAAATATTCCGAGTTCTTCACCGACGGCTCTGTCGGCTCGGGCTTTGACCTTCCCGACAAAAAGTGCCCCGTCTGCGGTGAGGAGCTTTACCAGGACGGACACGATATACCGTTTGAGACCTTCCTCGGCTTCTACGGCGATAAATCCCCCGATATAGACTTAAACTTCTCGGGTGACGTGCAGGGCAAGGTGCATAAGTATACCGAGGAGCTCTTCGGACAGGGGCACGTCTTCCGCGCGGGAACCATCACGGGACTTGCGGACAAGACGGCTTGGGGCTACATAAACAAGTACCTTGAGGAGCGCAGGATAAAGATACCAAAAGCGGAGATCGCGCATATGGTCACCCGCGTAATGGGAATAAAAAAGACGACGGGACAGCACCCGGGCGGTATCATAGTCGTTCCCAACGAATACGATATATACGACTTTACCCCGATACAGCACCCCGCCGACGACCCTAACGCCGACACGGTAACAACGCACTTCCAGTTCTCGTATCTTCACGACACCATACTGAAGCTCGACGAGCTCGGACACGATATGCCGACGAAGTATAAGATGCTTGAAAAGTATACTAATACCTCCGTTCTCGACGTCAAGATGAACGACAAGACGATATACGAGCTCTTCGCATCCACGAAGCCTCTCGGCATAACTCCCGACCAGATAGGCGGCAGCCAGCTTGCCACCTTCGGTATCCCCGAGTTCGGCACGAGATTTTTACAGCAGGTCCTGATAGAGGCAAAGCCGAAGAACTTTGCCGACCTTCTTCAGATATCGGGTCTTACACACGGAACGGACGTGTGGCTCGGCAACGCGCAGGAGCTCATAAAACAGGGAACCTGTACGATTTCGGAGGTCGTCGGAACGCGTGACGGTATAATGCTTTACCTTATCCAAAAGGGGCTTGACAACTCTATGTCCTTCAAGATAATGGAAAGCGTCAGAAAGGGCAAGGGGCTCACCCCCGAGTGGGAGGCGGAAATGCTCGCCCACGGCGTGCCCGATTGGTATATATGGTCGTGTAAGAAGATAAAGTATATGTTCCCGAAGGCTCACGCCGCGGCTTACGTTATGTCGGCGATACGTCTTGCGTGGTACAAGATATACTATCCTATGGAGTTTTACGCGGCATTCCTGACGGTGGCTCCGGGAGGCTTTGACGCGGAGATCGTCGCGCGCGGTTACGAGGGCGTGAACGCCGCGATAACGGAGCTTGAGGGCAAGGGCAACGAGGCGACCGCAAAGGACAACGAAACCTGTCAGACTCTCTATATGGTCAGAGAGGCTTTGGCAAGAGGCGTCGTTTTCTTGAAGGTCGATCTTAAAAAGTCCGACGCAAAGGCGTTCCTTCCCGAAAACGGAAGAATAAGAATGCCCTTAAACTCTCTTCCCGGGCTTGGCGATACTGCCGCCGATAAGATAGTCGAGGCGCGAGAGGCGTTCGATATTGACTCTATCGACGAGCTGCGCCGCAGGACGGGAATTTCCAAGGCCGTGATAGAGATACTTCGCAAAAACGGAGTTCTTGACGGTCTTAGCGAAACGAATCAGATAACGTTCTTTTGATGGAGAAAAATAATATGTTTTATATGACTGACAGCTATATAAAAAAGCATTCTGACGAACTTTACTTGCTTTTGCGAGAGCTTGCGCTGATCCCCGCACCTACGGGTAACGAGGAGAAACGGGCTGAATTTTGCAAGAAGTGGCTTGAATCCGTGGGAGCTGAGGGCGTTTATATAGATGAAAAAAAGAACGTGGTTTTCCCGTATCAGTGCGAGGGGAAAAACGAGATAACAGCACTTTTTGCACACACAGACACGGTCTTTCCCGATATGGAGCCTATGGAGTATTCCGATGACGGAGAGATTATAAGGTGCCCCGGTATTTGTGACGACACGGCAAATCTCGCGGTTCTTATGATGAGCGCAAGGTTTGTAATCGAGAGCAGGGTGCAGGCGCCGTCTGGGCTTTTGTTCGTGTGCAATTCTTCGGAAGAGGGACTTGGAAATTTGGCGGGAACAAGGCAGATATTCAAAGACTTTTCAGGGAGAATAGCTCGCTTCGTTACCTTTGACGGAACGTTCGGTGGCATAGCGGATAAATGCGTCGGCTCACATAGGTATGAGCTTACCGTGAAGACGAAGGGCGGACATTCATACGGTGCTTTCGGAAACAAGAGCGCGGTGTTTGAATTGTCGAAAATTATAAACGATATATACTCTATAACACCGCCTAAAAACAACGGAAGCAAAACTACCTATAACGTAGGTCTTATTACGGGCGGCACGTCCGTCAACACTATACCGGAATCGGCGTCTATGCTTTGCGAATATCGTTCCGATGACCGTGAAAGCCTTAACATAATGAAGAAAAGCTTTGAGATGATATTTGAAAAAGCGAAAGCAGATGACGTTGAGGTTTCCGTCACGCTCGTTGGAGAAAGACCGTGTATGGGCAAGCTTGATCCCGATGAACACGAAAGCCTTATTACTATCTGTGAAAAAGCGATTTGCGAAACGGTGGGAAGCAAGCCTCCGAGATGCTCTGCATCGACCGATGCCAACGTTCCTTTGTCACTTGGCGTTCCTGCAGTATGCCTCGGTACTTGCGCGGGCGGCGGAATGCACACATACTCCGAATGGCTTGATAAGAAATCCTTGATGACGGGACTTGAATTAGGTATCAAGATCGCGTTAGCGCTTTGCTGACAAGGCAGAACAATAATTTTGAATAATTACAAGAAAAGCAGGACGGTTTGTCCTGCTTTTTTGACGTAAACTTGTTCTGCCGCAAATTTTATCGGGATTATTACAAAAAACTATTTTTCGATAAGCGAATTGTAAAGCTCCGACTTTGAAAGTCCGCGGTCTTTTGCCGCCTTTTTTATCGCGTCCATTCTCTTCAAGCCCTCGGCTTCGTAGTGGGCAACATGCTCTTCGGGGGTGAGTGTGAGAAGCGGGTTTTCTTCTTTTCGGGCGCACCCGTCTGCTCCTTCGATAACAAGGACGTATTCGCCTCTCGGCTCGTGCTCGGTATAGTATTCCAAAGCGCGGGCGAGCGTCGTGCGTATGACCTCCTCGTTGATCTTCGTAAGCTCGCGGCAAAGTGAGACCCTTCTTTCCTCGCCGAAAGCATCCGCCATATCCGAAAGGGTAGTCTTCAGTTTGTGGGGAGCTTCGTAGAATATGAGCGTTCTTGACTCGGAGGTGAGCTCAAGTAGCCTTGCGCGCCGCTCGCCCTTGTTTGCCGAGAGGAATCCCTCAAATACGAATTTACCCGTGGGAAGAGCCGAGAGGGCAAGGGCACTCACCGCCGCGCAAGGACCCGGAACGACGAGCACTCTGACTCCCGCCTCGGCGCAGAGCCTTACTATATCCTCCCCGGGGTCGCTTATCGCTGGCATTCCCGCGTCGGTAACGAGTGCGCAGGATTCTCCCGAAAGAAGTCTTTCTATAATACGCTCTCCGCTTGCCTTTTTGTTGTGCTCGAAGTAGCTCACAAGCTCTCCGCGTATTCCGAGGCAGAGGAGGAGCTTTGCCGTATTTCTCGTGTCCTCGGCGGCAATGAAATCAACCTCCGAGAGCACCTTTTTCGCTCTTTCGGATATATCCGCAAGGTTGCCTATCGGTGTTCCGACCAAGTAAAGCGCGCCGCCTTCGATCTTATTCTTTTCGTTTTCAGCCATTTTTCCGTCCTCTGTTCCTGTTCGAAAAATCCTCGGGGAAGGAGCCGTTATCAAGTATGTATTTCATATCACGGCTTTCCTCCGTGTGCGTTTTATCATTATATATTATAAGGGGTCTTGTGACTCTCATTCCGCCCTTGCCGCCCATTCTGCCCTCGGTCAGCACCACAGAAGGCTCGCTTTCCGCATCCGCGTGAACGAAGGTCATTCTCTTCGGCTCTATTCCCGCGCCCTTCATTGCCGCGATAAGGTCCGCGAGTCTGTCGGGTCTGTATACCGCAAAAAAGCTGCCGCCGAATTTCAAAAGCCGTTTTGCAGAGAGGCAAAAATCAGCAATGCCGCCGTTTATCTCGTGCCGTGCGGCGTTCTTTCCGCTGTTTTCGTTGGCTCTGCCGCTTGAGGGGGTCATATAGGGCGGATTCGTGAATACCGCGTCGAAGGGCTTGTCCGTCACGAGCGTGCGCACGTCGGCGTGGCGTACGGTCAGTCTTTTCTCAAGACGGTTGATGACGGCGTTCCTCGATATAATATCCGCGAAGGTCCTTTGCACCTCGCAGCACTCGACCGTGTCAAACTTGTTTCGCGTAAGGCATAGCAAGGAAATTATCCCCGTGCCGCCGCCTATCTCAAGAGCTCTTACCGAGCCCCCGTCAATGAAAGCCGCAAGCAACAGGGCGTCGGTGCCGAAGGTAAGACCGTCCGTCCTCTGAATGAGCTCTATGTCGTCGTTTACTTTATCTATTCGCTCGTTCTCAAGAAGAGTCCGCGCGCTTTTTTCTTCGTTCGTTTGCATAAGTGCTTAACTCCGATCGGTGTGAGTTTTGGTATAGAAAAAGCGGAGAACTCACGCTCCGCCTTTTCAAAATGTATACCGGTATGCCCGTGTATTGATTACTCCTCAGCGGGAGCAGCAACGGGGCACGCGTCTGCGCAAGAACCGCAGCTTACGCACTCGTCAGCGTTGATAACGTACTTGCCGTCACCCTCGGAGATGCAACCGGTGGGGCACGCATCAGCGCAAGCGCCGCATGCGATGCAATCGTCGGAAATCTTGTATGCCATGTTAAAGTACCTCCTGAAGTAGTATTTCCACATACTATTGTATCACATTTGCGAAAAAAATCAATAGTATTTTTGAAAAAAACTGAAAAAATCCCGAATTTATTAAAATAATTACTCCTCGACGTCCTCTTCGTCTTCGGCTGCCTTTTTGTTTTTCGGAAGCTTGAGAACCTTCAGCTCCGTCGCCTTGTAAAGCTTTATCGCGTCCTTTTCCTTGTCCTCTATCCTGACCTTAAGCTCTTCGGCAAGCGGGCGCACCTCGGTAACGGTGCCCTGACCGTCGGGCGTCATAACGACGGCACCGTGCGGAGGCAGTCTTTTTATCGCCTCCTCGTACGTTTCGTGCTCGTAGCGCAGGCAGCACATAAGTCTTCCGCAAGCTCCCGAACTCTTCGACGAGTTGAGAGCGAAGTTCTGCTCCCTCGCCATTTTTATCGACACCTGTACGAAGTCGGAGAGAAATCCCGCGCAACAGTATTTTCTGCCGCAAATGCCGAGACCGCCCATCATCTTCGCCTCGTCGCGTATGCCGATCTGGCGAAGCTCTATCCTCGTTCTGAAGGTGGAGGCAAGGTCCTTTACGAGCTCTCTGAAGTCGACTCTCGATTCGCAGGTGAAGTAGAATATGAGCTTTGAATTGTCAAACGTATACTCAACGGAAACGAGGTTCATTCCGAGCCTGTGCTCCGCGATCTTCTTCTTGCATATCAGAGCCGCGTCCATCTCAAGCTCGCGGTTCTTCGCGTCCCTCTCAAGGTCAGCGGCAGTCGCTATGCGCTTTATGCTTTTAAGCGGCGTTACTATCTCGCTCCTCGGCACTATCTTGTTGCCGAGCTTTACCGTTCCTATCTCCGTTCCTCTCGCCGTGTCGACGATGACTCTATCACCCAAAGTGAGCTTGAACACACCGGGGGAGAAGTAATATATCTTTCCCGCCTCGCGGAAGCTGACGCCGACGATCTCGACGTTTGCCGCGCTGAGAGTGGGCTCTAAGTCCGTATTCTTTTCGTTTTCCATCTTTACTTTTCCTTAAAATTATATCAGTTTTATTTTTGCCGCAAGGCTCGCCAAAGCCGCGGCGGTCATAGCGTTTTTACTTATGGCGTCGTGCGTTTCTAGGAGTATGCCCGAGATCGCAAGCAGCCTTTTTTGTGAAAGGCTCTTCGCCGTCCTTCGCGCCTCGTCCGCGTCTAAGAAGAATTCCGTCGTGACGAACCCGTCGGTGCTTTTTGATTTTATCATATCCGCAAGAGCCCGTCCTATCTCCTCAAGCGAGAGAAGAAGCTCCGCGCGCACGGTCGGCAGCTCCGTTATCACCGCGTAAAGGGCGGAGTAGGGCGCTCGCACGTCAAGTGCCGCGATGAATTTTTTGACAGTCTCGCGCTCAGCTTTTATCCTTTCGGATTCCTTCGGGTCAAAGAGCTCGGTCGCCCGTCCGATGTAACCCTCGGAGCGTATGAGCAACGCGCCGAAGCCCTCGGGGTCAGACGTGCGTCTTGTGCGTGCCTCGGGCACCTTATCCAAAAGATAAGATTCAAGCGCCTGCCTTGAGAAGCGCTCCATCGCCACGTACTGTGCGCGGCTTTTTATAGTCGTCAGTATTTTGTCAGCCGATTCCGAAAGAAGCAGAATGAACACGCCGCTCGGCGGCTCTTCCATAACCGTAAGAAGCGCGTTTTGCGCCTGCGGAGTCAACAGATGCGCGTTTTTGACGATGTAGATCTTGACGTCCGATTCACCCGCAGAGAGGAACATATCCTCCTTGAATTCCTTGACGGACTCAACGCCTATCGTCGCCTTGTCCTTCGGCTTGTCAAGCACCTTCACGTCAGTAAAGGTACCCTCGAATATTCGCCTGCAGGTGTTGCACCTGCGGCAGGGTAAGGGACCCGTCGCGCTTTCTCGGTTTTCACAGCCAAGCGCCGCCGCTATCTCAAAAGCCAGCGTACTCTTACCCGAGCCGCGCGGTCCGTCTATGAGGAATGCGTGCGGAAGCGTCCCCGTCCTTATGGCAGTGCCAAGGCGCACCTTCGTCGCATCGTTGCCGAAAAGGCCGTCGAATATACCGTTCACCAAACGCATCTCCTCTCAAAAATTCTATCCCAATTTATATTTTATCATTAAATTATAAAAAAGTCAAGGAAAGAAACTTGAAAAAAATAAAAAGAATGGAAAAAACATTGTATTTTCCGAAAAAATATGTTATAATGTAAAAATGAAAAAACATCCTGCGGTTCCATTAGCCGCGGGTGGATGTAAGGAGCAGAGCAGAGATATGGAAAAGTTTTATTTGACAACAGCGATAGCGTACGCGTCGCGCAAGCCGCATTTCGGCAACACCTACGAGATCATTATGACCGACGCCTTCGCGCGTTTTCAGCGTCAGATGGGCAAGGACGTTTTCCTTTGCACGGGAACGGACGAGCACGGTCAGAAGATCGAAAATCTTGCAGCCGAGGCGGGCATCAGCCCCAAGGCGTACGTTGACAAGGTTGCCGACGAGATAAAGGGCATCTGGGATCTTATGAACGTCAAGTACGATCACTTCATAAGGACCACGGACGATTATCACGAGGCGGCTGTCAGGAAGATATTCAAAAAATTCTACGATCAGGGCGATATATATAAGGGCTATTACGAGGGCTGGTACTGCACCCCCTGCGAGTCCTTCTTCACCGAAACGCAGGTAGAGGAGGGCAAGTGCCCCGACTGCGGAAGACCCGTCAGCCAGGCAAGGGAAGAGGCGTACTTCTTCAAGATGTCGAACTACGTCGACCGCCTTGTAAAGCACATTGAAGAGAACCCGGGCTTCATCGAGCCCGAGAGCCGTAAGAAGGAAATGGTGAACAACTTCTTGAAGGCAGGGCTTCAGGACCTTTGCGTTTCAAGGACCTCTTTCAAGTGGGGCGTGCCCGTAGATTTTGACGATAAGCACGTCGTTTACGTATGGCTTGACGCTCTTACCAACTATATCACCGCCATCGGCTACGACCCCGACAAGTCCTTTGACGAGCAAAGCGAGAAATTCAAGAAGTGGTGGCCCGCCGACGTTCATATCATCGGCAAGGATATCCTTCGCTTCCACACGATCTATTGGCCCATTTTCTTAATGGCGCTCGGACTTCCGCTTCCGAAGAAGGTCTTCGGTCACCCCTGGTTCAACTTCGGTAACGATAAAATGTCGAAATCCAAGGGCAACGTCGTCTTTGCCGACGAGCTTGCCGAGACCTTCGGCGTTGACGGAGTGCGCTACTACGCTCTTTCCGAGATGCCCTACGGCTCCGACGGCTCCATCACTTACGAAAGCGTTATCACAAGATATAATAACGACCTTGCAAACAATCTCGGAAATCTTGTCAGCCGCACTCACGCGATGACGAAGAAGTACTTCGGCGGCACGGTTCCCGCACCGACCGCGGAAACGGAGCTTGACGCCGAGCTGAAGGCGGTCGTTGCCGAGTCTATCAGAGAGGCGCGAGAGCTTATGGGCGCTTACAGAGTCGCCGATTCGCTTGAGGTCATATTCTCAATGCTTCGCCGCGCTAATAAGTATATCGACGAAACTATGCCGTGGGTGCTCGCGAAATCCGAGGAGGATAAGCCTCGTCTTGCGACGGTCATCTACAACCTCCTTGAGGTCATCCGAATCGGTGCCGTCCTTCTCTCGCCTTATATCCCCGCGACGGCTGAGGCTATCTTCGCTCAGCTCGGCACGGATAAGCGCGAATACGCGACGGTTGCCACCTTCGGCGCGCTTCTTGCGGAAAAGCCCCTTGGTGAGGCTTACACTCTCTTTGCAAGAATAGATGAAAAGAAGTTCCTTGAGGAAATAGAGGCAAAGCGCGCGGCGGCAGAAGCGGCAGCCGCACCCGTGGAGGAGCCTGAGCACGAGGCAGAGATAGGCATTGAAGCCTTCGGCGCAGTCGAGCTTCGCGTTGCCGAGATACTTGAGTGCGAGCCCGTTCCAAAGGCAAAGAAGCTCTTGAAGCTCAAGGTCGACCTCGGATATGAAAAGCGCCAGGTCGTTTCGGGTATCGCTAAGTTCTATCAGCCCTCGGAGCTTATCGGTAAAAAGGTTATACTCGTCGCGAACCTGAAGCCCGCGAAGCTCTGCGGTGTCGAGAGCTACGGAATGCTTCTCGCATCGGGTGAGGAGGACGTAAAGGTCGTGTTCCTCGATCCTTCGGCAAAGAACGGAGACCGTATACACTGATGACTTACTTCGACTCTCACGCGCATTATTACGATGAGAGGTTTTCGGAAGAGCTTTCGGAGAGTGTCGATGACTTTATCGGCACTCTCCTTAATAATTCCGTCTCGGGCATCGTCAACGTCGGCACGTCGCCCGAAACTTCAAAATCGGCAATTAAACAAGCGCAGAAACATAAAAATATGTATACCGCGGTGGGAATACACCCGTCGGACACGCGTTTTCTCTCCGATATGGACGGAGAGCTTTCCGAGATCGAGAGCCTTATAAAAGCTCCCGAGAGCAAGTGCGTCCTGCTCGGTGAGATAGGTCTTGATTACCACTACGAGGACACCGACCGCGAGCGGCAGATGCGTTATTTCGATGAGCAGATGCGCCTTGCGGGAAGGCTTGATATCCCCGTTTGCATCCACGACAGAGAATCGCACGAGGACGTTATGAACGTCATAAGGCGCCACCCCTCCGTGCGCGGAGTTTTGCATAGCTTCTCGGGCTCATCCGAAATGGCGAAGGAGCTTGTAAAGCTCGGTTGGATGATCTCGTTCTCGGGCACGCTTACCTTCAAAAACGCAAGGAAACCGAAGGAGGTCGCCGCCGCGATACCGAGGGAGTGCGTTCTTATTGAAACCGACTGCCCCTATCTTGCGCCGCACCCCTTGCGCGGAACGCTCAATCACTCGGGCAACCTTGAATATACGAACGCATCTCTTGCCGAGATATGGGGCGTATCTCCCGAGGAGTGTGCCGCCGTCACGGAGGAAAACGCTGAAAGATTTTTGAAGCTTCCTTTGATTTCTCACGGGTAGAGGAGGCGGACACACAAGGTTTTGAGAGGTGAATTTTCCCCTATACTTCGCCGAATTTTCTTAATTATCCGCAGGAGAAGGGAATCCGATAGTGAATGGGCGCGAAAAGAGCCGAGAACATCATAAGCTGCTCTTTCAGCACCTGCCTTACGTCAAACGCTACTCCCGTAAAGCCAAGCTCTGCTATAAGCTCGAGCTTGGCTTTCGTGTTACCGAGCGACTCAAATACCACGGGCGTGTGGTTGTTTACGAAGCTTGAAAGAAGGGTGCCGTCGTCCGTGCTTATTTCCTCTGCGAAGGACGACATCTCAAGAGCCTTGGCAAGCGGAAGGTAATCGCCTGACGCGTATGCCTCCGAGGGGAGGTAGAGCATAGCCTTGGAGCTCTCCGTGTTTTCCGCGAAGTCCGTGAGCACGGCGCGCTCGCCTTCGTTGAAGCTCGGAGGTCTTTTCAAGCTTGATTTTCCGTACATAAAGACGCATCCGTCCGCAAGCTCGCAAAGCTCCGTCGGAAGTCCTTCGTCCGTTTCTATAAAGAGCACGAGGTTGCATCCTATCAGACCTCTTCTTAAATCCATCAGAAAATTTGCGGTTTCTGCCGCGTATTTTCTTGCGGATTTGCAAAAAGACAGCGTTATGCCGCAAAATTCGCCCGCGAGCGCCGCAGCTATCAGCTCAGCTGCCAGAGCCTTGCTTTTTTCTTTGTCTGAATATATATCGCCATCCGAGCCGTCGTAGACGCGCATAAGAACCACCTTGTCGGCGTCGCGTCCTGCGCGTGTTGCCGCGCTCGGGTCGAAAAGGCGCACGAGTCTACCTCCCTCAAGCTTATACGCTCCGATGGTAAGGTAGGTGACGTATGGCAAAACCCGTTTGAGCTCTCGGAGCTTTGTCCCACCGAAAAAATAAGCGTTCGTGGCGGCGGCACCGAACGGCGGGGTTGGATATTTTACCGCGATCTCGCGCGAGGGCAAAAGTCCGCGCTCCGCTAAGGACGGATTGTTTGCCGTGAGCATCCACGGCTTTATGCCGAATCTTTTGCATATCGAGAGCTCGGTGTCACCCGCCGTGCTCACGTAAGTCCTCGTCGGACGTAGTATGAGAAGCTCGCGCCCGAAGGTGGGAAGGGGTTTGACCGCAGTGTTGTTTTCGAGTATACGCTCTTCCGATATATCGTATTCCGCCGCTATGTCCCGAAGGCTCTCACCTTTTTTTGTTCGATGTATTATCATTAAAATATTTTCTCCTTTTAAGTTCGATCTTTAATATCATATCACCCGTCAAGTGCAAAAAACGTCGAATGCGGAAAACTTTTTTACGCACGGTGAGGAAAACTTTTTTAATTATTGACTTCCGTCTTTTACTATGTTATAATTATATATTATACGCGCTCTTTTTTTGCGCGGATTGGAGTTTTTGATATGAAAATAAAAAGCGGTTTCGTAATAGAAGAGGTTGGCGACGGTTATCTCGCGGTTGCCGTCGGTGACAGAGCCGACGAATTTTCGGGTCTCGTTCGTATGAACGCCACGGGTGCTTTCCTCTGGAAGCTCATAGAGGAGCGTGATATGTCGAAGGACGAGCTTCTTTCGGCTGTTCTTCGGGAATACGACGTAGACGAGGCGATAGCAAAGGCTGATATTGACAGATTTGAGGCGCAGCTTCGCGAGGGCGGTATCATCGAATGAAGGACGGGCTTATAGAGTCCGAGCTCAGAGAGCACGGCGTTTACGCCTCTAATACCTTCGGCACGAGTATGCGTCCGCTTTTCAAAACTCACAGAGATATGATAATCGTCAAAGCTCCCGACTCGGAGCTTCGCAAATACGACGTCGCTCTCTACGTTTCGGAGAGGGGGAAGTATATACTTCACAGAGTCATCGGCGTTAAGGATAACGAATATCTCATAAGAGGCGACAACACGTATTCCGTCGAGCACGTGCCGAAGGACCGCGTCATAGGAGTGCTCGTGAAGTTTAACAGAAAAGGCAAAACGCACACGACCGACGAGCTTTCTTACAAGATATATTCGCGCCTTTGGCATTTCATTTATCCCGTGCGCTTCGTCTTGCGTAAAATAAGACTCGTCCTCGGTAAAATATACCGCGCGGTGTTTAAAAGAAACGCTAAAAAAACGACGGCTGCCGTCGGCGATAAAGAAGCGCAGGTGCGGCTCGTTCGCTCGCTTTCCGAATACGTAGCGGCACTGCTCACGCACATCAACTGCGGTGCGCCGAAGCCCGAAAAGCCGAAGGAGCTTTCGTGGGATGCGGTTTTCGCGTTTGCTCACTCGCAGTCCTTAGCGTCGGGAATATATTCGGCGATAGAGGCTGACGTCAAGCGTGAAGCCGCCCCTGAGCTTGCCGCAAGGTGGGACAGGGCGCGCGCGACGGATCTTGCAAAGCATATAAAGCAGTCGTCCGAATTTAAAAGGCTTACGGCACTCTTTACGGAAAAAGAGATAAAATTCCTTCCATTAAAGGGCTTTACCTATAAGGCGCTTTGGAAAAATCCCGCCCACCGCACGATGTCGGATCTCGATATTTATTTTGATCCTGAGGATATGCCGAGGGTCGATGAGCTTTTGCTCGGGCTCGGCTACGTTCAGGAGCATTCCTGCGACGTTCATCTCAGCTATGAGAAAAAGCCGTTCTTGAACGTTGAGGCGCACAGAAAATTTGAGGAAAACGGCGAGTCGCCGTCTTTCGACACCTGGCAGACGAAGCCCGAAAACCCTTATTGGCATATTATGAATCACGAGCAGTTTTTGACATTTAACGCTCTTCACGCCTATAAGCACTACGAGGGTGGCGGCTGCGGAATGCGCGTGATATTCTACCTGTATCTTTATAAAAAGGCGTATGAAAACGAGATAGACAGGGAGGCTCTCCAAAACAGCCTTGAAAAAGAGGGGCTTTCCGATTTCTTCACTTTGATAGAAAAGGTTGCGGATTATTGGTTCGCGGGCGCCGAGCCGACCGACGAGGTCTTGGGTGCGGCTTACTATATCTCCACGGGCGGAACCTACGGTTCTTTCGAGAACCGCATCTCCCACGGCGTAGAGTCAAAGGGCAGGGTGAGGTATATCCTCTCTCGCGTTTTCCCGCCGTACGCAAGGATGAAGCTGCGCTATCCCGTTTTGAAAAAGCTCCCCATCCTCTTGCCGTTTATGTATATCGTGCGATTCGTCACGTCCGTCTTTAACGGCAGAAACGGAAAAGAACTCAGGGGAATGAAAAAGCACAAAGAAAATAAAAAATAAAGAAATCCTCTTTCTGTCTCTCGGCTTCGGGAGATTGGAAGAGGATTTTTTGTGAATACTATCGTATATTATCGAATACAGTGTGAAGCTTGTAATGCTTCGTTTTAATGTTTATCATTTAGCAACCATTCAACAAGATTTAGCGATTTAATACCATCGTAAGAAGTAATAAGCCCCGTATCAAGCGTTAAAACGATCTTCTCGTAATTGTCCTTGATCGCTTGCAGCGGGCGCAACTCTCTTGCACGAACGTCCTCGCTCTTCATTGATTCCGTGACCTGCACGTAAAGCTTATCGTCGGCTTTTGATGCGATAAAATCAACTTCGGTGTTATCTACTTTACCGATCGCAACGTCATATCCGCGGCGCAGAAGCTCAAAGTAAACGATGTTTTCAAGCGTGTGTCCCGTATCACGGTCTCTGAATCCTAAAAGATAATTACGGAGTCCTATATCAACGATATAGTATTTACCGAGGGTGCGAAGGTACTCTTTGCCCTTAATATCGAAGCGTTTGATGTCATAGAAGAAATAAGATTCAAGCAAAGCTCCCACGTAGGATTGCACGGTATGAGTGCTTGGAGCGCCCTTGCGCCCCGTTTCTTCGATCAACCCCTCATTCACAAGTGTGTTTCCGATGGAAGAAAACGATACGTTGTTACCGATATTATCTGCAAGGAAAAGGATAATCTTACGAAGCAAAATAGGGTCGGTAATCTGCCGTCTCCCGCGCTTTTTCTCTCGTTCCAGCACGTCGCGAACCACAACAGACGAGTAAATACCGTCAAGTAGAACGAGAGCCTTTTCCCCGTCAAGTCCAACGTCTGCAATACCGGGCATTCCTCCAAAGCGAACGTAAGCGTCAAATACCTCACTAAGATCGTATTTCTCGCCGTTTTGATCAACCGCAACCTTGCGTGTTCCGCCGAGCGCACTGGCTGTTTCTTTTATTTCAAAGCCGTGAAATTGGGTGAACTCCGCAAAGGAAAGCGGAAGCATCTTGATCTCTATGCAGCGTCCCGAAAGGTAAGTCGAATACTCTGAAGATAAAAGATAAGCATTAGACCCCGTAATGTAAATGTCACAATTCAGATCGACACGGAAAGCGTTGATAGTGTCCTCCCATTTGTCAATGCGCTGCACCTCGTCGAAGAAAAGGTACATACGCTCATCCCCGATCGTTCTATCCTTTACGTAATGATAAAGTTCGTCTGCCGTCATATCCTTAAAGTCGTGTGACTCAAAGTTCATTTCTATAATATTCGCAACAGAGATTCCACTCTCCTTTAGATGCTCAACCATCAATTTAAGCAAGCTTGATTTGCCCGAGCGACGGATGCCCGTTACTACTTTTACAGGTTCGGTGTCCTTAAATGCGATTAGCTTATTAAGATAAATATCTCTTTTTCGCAATGTTTGTTTGGGATTCATAAGCATACCTCCTTCTTTGAGAACATTATAGCACAAACCTAAAATAATGTCAAGTGTTTGCAATCCAAAGCATAAACTTTTTATATTAAAACGGTTTTTGCAATCTGCATTCCCGTTGTAAAAATGTGCGAAAATCTTTAAAGGATTTTTTTATAATAATAATTTACGCGGCAACCGAAAACAAAATATATCAAGGTAAAATAAGGAAAAGACTGTTATGATCAAGAAATTTTTATTGTAAGACGAAAGAGGCTGAGCCATTCGCTTAATTATAAGCATTTGACTCAGCCTCATATTTATTCTCCGCGCTTTGCTTTCAGAATACGCACGTTTGCGTCTACGCGTTTTTTGTGGAGAGGGTACCAGAACCAGAGGATAAGACCGAGCAGAATGAAGCCTACGGCGGGGAGGAGGGTTGAGATATTGAATATTCCGTCGAGCACGGCGGGGTCAAATGCCGACGTCTCGCTGTAACCTACGAGCGTCAGAAGTCCGCCCGTAAGCCCCGCTGCCGCGGCTTGTCCCACCTTTCTTGCAAAGGAGTAAAGCGCGTATATCGAGCCGTCCTCGCGTATGCCGTTCTTTATCTCGGCGTCGTCTATTACGTCGGTGATAAGCGCCCAGGAGACCATCGAGAAAATTCCGAGCCCGAGCCAGGCGATGAAGCTGAAGGCGACGTACACCCACACGTTTGCGGGTCGCAAGAAGAAGAGCAAGAGGCAGACGCCGCCTGCCGCGAGATTGGTAAGAGAGCTGACCTCCGCCTTGCCGAGCCTGACCGTCAGGGGCTTGGCTACCCCCGCGGCGATGAACATAGCGATGAGCATAGCGACGGTGGACACCGACATCGCGGCGGAATTATTGTAATAGTTCGGATAGATATAGTTTGCCATTCCCTGGAGGGTGAGCTGAGCTAAGAGCATTACCACGGACGCCGTGATGACTGAGATGAGGGCGCGGTTTTTCAGCGAGTTTAAAAGAAGCGTGCCGATGCCGCCGCGCTCGTCCTTTTCCGTGTGCTCGGGGATCACGCGCTCGGTCGTCAGGAAATAGCATAGGAGATACGCGAGCACGCATAAAACGGAGAGCACTCCCGCGATGGCGGTGAACGCCTCGCCGCGCATAACGGTAACGGTAATACCGCCGCGCTCGACCTTCTTATAAACGAAGAGGGGAATGCCTGCGCCTATCACCGCACCCGCGAGGGACGCGCCCATAGAGCGCCAGGTCGAGAGGGACTGTCTGTCGGCGGGCTCTGCGGAGATAGCCGAAGCCATAGAGCCGTAGGGAATATTTATTGAAGTGTAGAATATCGAGCCCCAGAGAATATAGGTCACGGCAAGCCAAACTATTTTAAAGCCCGTGCTCATATCGGCGAGTGAGCTTTGATATATCAGAAACGACGAGATGGCGACGGGCGCGCACATTCTTCTGAGCCACGGCTTGAATTTGCCTACGGGCGTCGGTCTTGCTCTGTCGCATATCCGCCCCATCGCAACGTCCGTAAAGGCGTCGACAAATCTTGCCGCCATCATTACCGCGCCGACGACGGCGGCACTTATGCCCATAACGTCGGTGTAAAATTTCAAAAGAAAGCTTGATGAGAGAATGAACGTGAAGTCGTTACCGAGATCGCCGAAAAGATAGCCTGTTTTGTCCTTGATGCCAAACGGCTTTTGCCGTCTTTTTGCCGCTTTTTCGTTGTTGTACATATTTTCCTCGTTCGGTTTTACGTTTTTTTGATCGTTTTGATGTGCAATTTTTGCAATGCTGTGTGCAATAATTAACATTGACATTCACATCGCCTTGTGTTAAAATTATTATAACGAGATGCGGCGTGTTTTATGTATTGCGCCGTTGATTAAAAAAACTCGTTAACGCTCATAATTAAAAATAAAAAAATGAGAAAGGGAAAAGAAATGAAGCTTTCTTTCCGTTGGTACGGTGAGGACGATCCCGTAACCCTTGAATACATTCGTCAGATACCGGGTATGCGCTCCGTCGTAAGCGCGATATACGACGTAAAGCCGGGTGAGGTATGGAGCGAGGAGAGCCTTGCGAAAATGAAGAAGACCGTAGAGGACGCGGGACTCGTTTTCGACATCGTGGAATCCGTGCCCGTGCACGAGGATATAAAGCTCGGGCGAAACGCCGATGAGCTTATTGAGAATTACTGCGAAAATATAAGACGCTGCGCAAAATACGGAGTAAAGTGCATCACCTATAACTTTATGCCCGTTTTCGACTGGACGCGCACTCAGCTTGATAAAAAGGCTCCCGACGGCTCAACGAGCCTCGTTATGTATTGGGAGCAGATGAAGGGCCTTGATCCGCTGAAGGACGATATTCATCTGCCCGGTTGGGATTCAAGCTATACTCAAGAAGAGGTCAGAGAGCTCATCACCGCCTACGGCAAGATAGGAGAGGAGGGGCTTTGGAAGAACCTTGAGGCGTTCTTGAAGAAGATAATTCCAACAGCACAGGAGTGCGGTGTCAGAATGGCTATACATCCCGATGACCCGCCGTATCCCATCTTCGGCATTCCGAGAATAATCACGACGGAGGAGAACATCGACCGTATGCTTGCGATAGTTGATTCTCCCGCGAACAGCCTTTGCCTTTGCACGGGCTCACTCGGCTGCGCTCTTACAAACGACATCGTCAGGATGACCGAAAAGTATGCGGCGCGTGACAGAATAGCGTTTATGCATATGAGAAACGTCCTCGTCCTTGAGGACGGCAGCTTTGAGGAATGCGGACATCTTTCCTCGGGCGGAAGCATTGATATGTACGAGATAACGAAGGCACTCGTCAAGCACGGATTTGACGGATACGTAAGACCCGATCACGGCAGAATGATATGGGGCGAAACGGGCAAGCCCGGCTACGGACTTTATGACAGAGCTCTCGGCGCGGCTTATATAAACGGTCTTTTCGAAGCTTGCGAAAAAGCTCTTAAAGATTAAAAAACGGAGGAAAAAACGATGCAGAAAAACGTTTTGAACACAGATCTTACAGGCAAGGTAGCCGTTGTAACGGGCGCGGGCGGCGTGCTTTGCGGCGCGTTTTCAAAGACTCTTGCGCGTGCGGGTGCATCCGTCGCGCTTCTTGACCTTAACCTTGATGCGGCGGAAAAGATAGCCGCCGAAATACGCGCGGAGGGCGGAATGGCAAAGGCTTATAAGTGCAACGTGCTCGACAAGGCGCTTTGCTACGAGATCGCCGACAGAGTAGAGGCAGAGATGGGCAAGTGCGATATTCTCGTAAACGGCGCGGGCGGAAACAATCCCAAGGCAACGACGGAGAAGGAATATTTTGAGCTCGGTGATATAGACGCCGATACCAAATCGTTCTTCGACCTTGACGAGTCGGGCGTCGGCTTCGTTTTCAATCTCAACTTCCTCGGAACGCTTATTCCCACTCAGGCGTTCGCCCGTCAGATGGTTGGAAGACGCGGGTGCAACATT
The DNA here is from genome assembly GCA_017503105.1 of Clostridia bacterium. Classification (GTDB taxonomy): domain Bacteria; phylum Bacillota; class Clostridia; order Oscillospirales; family CAG-272; genus UBA1740. The sequence goes on along the minus strand of JAFVTS010000014.1, from coordinate 9,723 downwards.
ATTAACATAAGCAGTATGAACGCGTATACTCCTCTTACGAAGATACCCGCCTACTCGGGTGCTAAGGCGGCTGTGTCCAATTTCACTCAGTGGCTCGCCGTTCATTTCAGCAGAGTCGGCATTCGCGTCAACGCGATAGCCCCGGGCTTCTTCTCGACCTCGCAGAACGCGGCTCTCCTTTGGAACGCCGACGGAACGCCTACCGCAAGAACGGGCAAGATACTCGCCGCGACCCCTATGGGCAGATTCGGTGAGTCATCGGAGCTTGACGGCGGACTTTTGTTCCTTCTTAACAACGAGGCGGCAAGCTTCATTACGGGCGTCGTGCTTCCCATAGACGGCGGCTTCTCGGCTTACTCGGGAGTATAAAAATAAAAAAATACCGATCTTTTGACCGTAACGGTCGGGATCGGTATTTTTTTATTCTCATTTCAAATTCTGTGAGTTTTTTTGGCGAAATCGTTTTCAAGCGCTTCGAAAAATTCAAGCTCGCCGAGGACGTATTTGCGGGATAACTCGTTTACCGCGAATCCGCCTACGGAAAGAAGCAACGTGATGATGAGCGATACGGCACCGAGAAGAAGCGGAAGCGACGCTGACTTTGCGTAGATCACGAAGCTTGCCGTGACGGAGGCTGCCGTCAGAACGAGGATAACGGTGCAGAGCGTTATAATTTCTTTCTTGCGAGCCGCGCGCATAAGATAGCCGAGCGGACGCCTTTTAAGCTTGCAAAGCGTGTCGGATTCCTTTTTCGTGTATCCGTTGATATAAAGACCGAGCGCGAGAGAAGCTGCGGTAAGGAGCGCGCTCGTTACGGCGGAAGTCGTGTTTTCCGTGAACGTAGTTAAAAGCGTGAGGAAGAAAAGCACGGCTGCGACGAAGCAGAGCACCGACGCGGCGGTAAAGAGCAACGACGCCCGTCTCACCTTTTGCGTGTATATTTCAATTTTCGTTTTCTCAGTGTCTTTGCCTTTTGGAGCTTTTTGCGAGGATTGCTTTTTAAAAAACATACGGTATCTCCGTTTTCTTGTTGATCATCAACGTCAATTTTACCATATTCTATAATTTTTGTCAAGGCTTTGCCCGTAAAAATAAGCTTTGGTCACGAAAAATATCTTGACTTTTTTTAAAATATATATTATAATACTTACATTAACTTACGAAATGTAGGAGGAGTCTATGAAGATCTACACACTCGGAACAAGTCACGGAGCTACCGAACACGAGCGCTCCTGCTCGGTCAATCTTCTTGAGGTCGGAGGTGCGTATTACCTTTTCGACTGCGGCGGTGATGCGGAGTCTAAGATCAAGAACCTCGGAATCGAGCCGAATTCCGTTCGCGCCATCTTTATCTCGCATATGCACGCCGACCACGCGGCGTCGCTTCCCGGTATGGCAAAGCGTTACGCGCTTCACTACAATAAGACGGAGGCGCACGCGGACGTCTTTCTCCCCGAGCCCGAGGCCATCCCCACTCTTATGTCGTGGCTTGAGGCTATGCATTTTGAAAAGGGGCACTCGCGCTTTGAATTTTTTGAGCTGAAGCCCGTTTCCCCCGGTGTCGTTTACGAGGACGAGAACGTGCGCGTTAGCGCTATCCCCACTAGGCACATGCAGGGCGGAAAATTCCCGAGCTACGCTTATACGGTCGAGGGGGAGGGAAAGCTCTTCCTTTACACGGGCGATCTTGCACCCGACTTTTCCGATTATCCCTCCGTGGTTTACGAAAAGGACTTCGACGCTATACTTTCCGAGCTCGTTCACTTCGACGTTGAGAAAAATCTGCCCGATATAAAAAGGAGCAGAACGAAAAAGCTTATATTCACTCATCTCGGTCCGCGCAAGATCCCTCTCATTGAGGCGGCCAAAGGCGAATTTCCTTATCCCGTATACATAGCGAATGACGGAGATTCGTTCGATATTTAATTTTCAGGAGAGGTCTTATAAATGGAACTTTTATACTGTATTCTTATAGGATATTTTATAGGATGCATAAACCCCTCGTTCTTCCTCGGCAAGCTGAAGGGCGTGGACGTCAAAAAAAGCGGCTCGGGCAACGCCGGGGCGTCAAACGCTTTGATACTTTTCGGTAAGCTCACGGGCGTTTTCTGTGCCGTTTTTGATATATTCAAGGCGTGGTTTGCCGTCTGGCTCTCGTCAAAGCTTTTTGAAACGTACGTATATACGTTCGTCGTAACGTCCGTTTCGGCAATACTCGGACATATTTTCCCGTTCTATATGCGCTTCCGCGGCGGAAAAGGGCTTGCTTGCTTCGGCGGAATGGTGCTCTATTACGATTGGCGCGTATTTTTAATTATGCTCGCGTGTGCCGTCGTTTTCGTTCTTATAGTCAATTACATATGCTTCGTTCCCATCACCGCATCTCTGGTTTTCCCCGTGATCTACGGATTCGGGACCAACGATACCGTAGGAGCGCTCATTCTTTTAATTCCCGCGGTAGTTATTTTCTTCAAGCATATCGAGAACTTAAAGAGGATCGCCGCAGGAACGGAATTCAGGATCAGCTTCCTTTGGAATAAGCAAAAGGAGCTTGACAGACTTAATATTAAAGAAGATGAAGCAGAGCCCGAAATGAAGAGTGAGGCTGTAAAATGACGCTTGACAGAATTTTTTCATCTCATATGGTCCTTCCTGCGGGCAGACCCCTCGTGTTCTTCGGTAAGGGCGCGGGATGCGGAAGGATAAAAATAGCAGGCAACGAAGCGGCGTTCTCCTCGGATGGGGAAGAGTGGCGCGCCGAGCTCCCTTCTATGGAATACGGCGGACCTTATACGGTAAGCGTAGAGCTTGACGGGGAAGCTATCGAGCTTTCCGACGTTTATATCGGCGAGGTCTATCTTTTCGCAGGACAGTCGAATATGCAGTTCAGACTTGATCAGACCAACACCCCGAAAGAGCGAAGAAGAGCAGACGGGCGGCTCAGGATATTCTGCACCGACAGAACCGAATTGTCCGATTTCAAGACTCCCGACGACGGTTGGACGGTATGCGACGCGGATAACGTCGAGCTCTGGTCGGCAATAGCGTATCTCGTTTCAAGTGAAATATCGGCAAGAAAAAACGTGGCAGTCGGCGCTATTGCTTGTTATGAAGGCGCAACCGCCATTGAAAGCTGGGTTCCCGTCGGAACTTACGAGCGTATGGGAATAAGCATTCCTAAAACCGAGCGTCACCCCGATCATCTTAGCCCCGCCTTTGAATACAGAAACCGCGACGGTATGATGTATAACACCTCTCTTGCAGAGGCAATACCTTATCCTTTGACGGCGGTCGTCTGGTACCAGGGTGAGAGCGATACTTACGGTGAAGAGGCAAAGCTCTACGCAAAGGAGCTCACCGAGCTCATAAGGATCTGGCGTGAGGATTTTCTCTCTCCCGAGCTTCCTTTCGTCGTAGTTCAGATCGCGGATTGCGAAATCCGTCTTTGCGACGCGTGGCGCGAGGTTCAGAGCGCACAGCTTGAAGTGGCAAAGACCGTGCCCTTTGTCAAGACGGTCGTAAGCCGTGATATTTGCGAAACCGACGACATCCATCCGATGACGAAGGACAAGCTTTCGGAGAGGATAACGGCGGCGCTTCTTGAATTTTAATATGGAAAATATCCGCACCTTTTTCCGTGCGGATATTTTTATAATTATTACAAAATATTTTATTAAAAAGCATTTTTTTCGTGCTATATCTTGAAAAACGCGCGAAAGTGTTATATAATATTTTTATATAAAAATAAATGCGGAGGAAGAATATGAAAGTAACCGTAATACAGCCGTATTATTCGTTTGACGAGGGTGAGACGGATAGGTGCTACCGTGATATGATAAAGCTTCTTGACGAGTGCGACGAATCACTCGATATAATAGTTTTGCCCGAATATTCCGACGTTCCTGCGAGCCAGAGCTCGAAGAAGAAATTCCACGAGTCAATCGAGCAAAGAAACGCCGATATTTTGAAAAGAGCGAAGGAAACTGCCGTCAGATGCGGTGCCATAGTTTTCGTAAACGCGGCTTACAAGACCGAGGGCGGCTGGCGCAACACGACCCACGCGATAGACAGACAGGGGAACGTGGTCGGCAGATATTTTAAGGCGCATCCCGCTCCGAGCGAGGTAAAGACGGAGCGCGAGGGCGGAAACGAGTTGGACGTCGCTTACAGCTATGAAGACGGGGAGCCGTATACCGTGGAGATAGAGGGGATACGGTTCGGCTTTATGACCTGTTACGATTTTTATTTCTACGAGTCTTACGCACCGCTTGCTTTAAAGAACGTTGACGTTATAATAGGCTGCTCACATCAGCGCACCGACAGACATTCCGCGCTTGAAATAATAAACCGCTTCCTCTCTTATCATACGAACGCGTATCTTATAAGAAGCTCCGTTTCCCTCGGTGAGGATTCGCCCGTTTGCGGCTGCAGTTGCATCGTTGCTCCCGACGGTGAGGTGCTCGTCGATATGAAGAGTAAGATAGGCAGGGGGACGGCTGAGATAGACCCGAAGAAGAAGTATTATAAGGCGGCAGGCTTCAGGGGCAAGGAAAAGGCGCATTACGAATACATAGAGGAGGGCAGACGCCCGTGGCTTTACCGCAACGGCGGAAGAGGCGTCGTCCCGTTCGATTCCGTTATGAAATATCCGCGCGTATGCGCGCACCGTGGATTTAATACGGTAGCTCCCGAAAACAGCTTGCCCGCATTCGGCGCGGCTGTCGCGCTTGGGGCTGAGGAGATCGAGTTTGACCTTTGGACAACGCGCGACGGGGAGATAGTTTCCTGCCACGACAGAACGCTTGAGCGCGTCAGCGACGGCGTCGGAAATATTGATGATTATACCTATGACGAGCTTCTGAAATTCGACTTCGGAGCGAAGTTCGGTGAGAAGTTCCGTGGCTTGAAAATAGTTAAATTTTCGGAAATACTTAAGAAATTCGCGGGCAGAACCGTAATGAATATTCACGTCAAAACGCCCGAGGACACCTATGACGAGGCGGCGATAAGGAAAATCGTCTCTCTGATACGCGAGTATGACGCGGCAAAGCACGTATACTTTATGCTCTCGCCCGACGGAGTCATAGAGCAGTTCAAGAGGATAGCACCCGACATTCCTATCTGCGTCGGCGCGGGGACAGACCCTTGGGGTATAGTTGACAGAGCAATAAAACACGGCTGCTATAAGGTACAGCTTTTTGGAAAGTACTACAACAAAGAGATGGTCGATAAGGCTCACGCCCACGGCATTCTTTGTAACGTGTTCTACGCCGACACTCCCGAAAAGGCAATTGCCGACCTTGAGATGGGAATAGACACCATACTTACCAACGATTATCTTACCATATCAAACGCCGTAAAGGAGTATTTGAGTAAAAATGATCTATAATCGAGAAATCAAGGAAAAATACGAGGCAGACGTCTTCGTCGCGGGCGGAGGAGCTGCGGGCGTTGCCGCTGCGGTAGCTGCCGCAAGAGGCGGTGCCGACGTCTTTTTAGCGGAGAGCGCGGGTGCGTTCGGCGGTCTTGGAACTACGGGAATGGTTCCCGCCTTCGCGCCGTTTGACGACGGTGTGAACACTCTCGCGTCGGGAATAGGTATGGAAATAAGACGCAACGTATCGAAGCACGTTCCCTTGAAAACGTATTGGACGTCGATAGATGCCGAGGAATTGAAGCGCGAATACGACAGGATAGTCACGGAGGCGGGGGTGAGATTTTCGTTCTTCACGACCGTCTACGACGTCGTTACGGACGGGCGGAGAATAGAGTCCGTAATCCTCGGTTCAAAATCGGGACTCTTCTCGGTGAAGGCAAAGGTCTTTATCGACTGCACGGGTGACGGAGATCTCATCGCCTTTGCGGGCGGCGAGTTCCTTATGGGTGATGAAAACGGCACCGTTATGCCGAGCACGCTTTGCTCCGTGTGGGCAAATATCGAAAAGCCGCGCATTCTTCCCGGTAAGGAAAACAGATTTATTGAAAAGGCTTACGCCGACGGCGTTCTTAAATACGAGGACAGACACTTGCCGGGCTTCTTCCACAGAGAGGAGGGCATCGGCGGCGGTAACATAGGACACGTCTTTGACGTTGACCCGACGGACGAGACCTCGCTTACCAAAGCAATGTTAAGAGGCAGGGAATATATGCTCGAATACGAGCGTTACTATAAGGAATATCTTAAGGACGGATTTGAGAATATGACCCTCGTTTCGACAGCGCCCGTCCTCGGTGTAAGAGAGTCGCGCAGGATCAAGTGCGATTATATGCTCTCTGTCGACGATTTCGTCAGCCGCGCCGTCTTTGACGATGAGATAGGAAGATACTGCTATCCCATCGACATTCACGTAAAGAACACCGACGAGACGGAATATCGGCGCTTTGAGGAAGAATACACGAAAAATTATAAGTACAAAAAGGGCGAGTCCTACGGAATACCGTACCGCTCGCTTATCCCCGTTTCCTTTGATAACGCGCTTACCGCGGGCAGATGTATGGGCACCGACCAGAAGATGCAGGCGTCCATCCGCGTAATGCCGGGCTGCTTCATCACGGGGCAGGCTGCAGGCGCCGCCGCGGCATTGGCAAGAGGTGACGGTGCCGTCAGAGGCGTGAGCTACACAGATCTTTCAAAGGCGCTCACAGAGCTTGGTGCGTACCTTCCGAATTTATAAAAGAGGAAAAGCTGATGATAAGTAAGATTTTTGCGAGCATCGACGCGCTTTACGACGAGTACGTCGGGGTATGGGAGGACGTTTGTAATATAGAAAGTCCGACCGACTATAAGGAAGGCGTCGACAGAGTAGGGGCTTACGTCGCCGATAAGGCAAGAGCGCTCGGCTTTGCGGTCGAGATCTTTCCGCAGCCCGTGGCGGGCGATGCTCTTTGCATCACGATGAACCCCGAGGCGAAGGGTGCTCCCGTATGCCTCTCGGCTCATATGGACACGGTCTTTCCCGTCGGATTCTTCGGCACTCCCGCCGTACATAGGGACGCTGAGTACATATACGGTCCCGGTGTCGTTGACTGCAAGGGCGGTATCGCCGTCGCGCTTCTCGCAATGAACGCGCTGAGGAACGCGGGCTTTGACGAAAGACCCGTCAAGCTCATCCTTCAGTCCGACGAGGAGGTCGGAAGCTCCTTAAGCAAAAAGGCTACCGTCGGCTATATGATAGAAAAGGCTCAGGGCGCCGTGGCGTTTCTTAACCTTGAAGGACACAGATTCCGCTCGGACGACCTTTGTCTTAAAAGAAAGGGAATACTTACCTTTGAGTTTAAAATAAAGGGCAAGGCTGCTCACTCCTCTCAGTGTGCGACGGCGGGAGCAAACGCCATCTTAGAGGCGGCGTACAAAATAACGGAGCTCGAAAAGCAAAAGGACAAGGATGGCATCACCTGCTGCTGCAGTATCATAGAGGGCGGCACGGCGCCCAACACCGTTCCCGAAAACTGCTCTTTCAAGGTCAACGTCCGTTTCGCTACGGCAGAACAGGAGGCGTGGATAAAAAATTACGTCTCCGAGCTTGCGGCGAGGACCTTCGTTGAGGGCTGTACGACCACCGTAGAGATCGTATCCGACCGCGTCGCTATGGAGCTTGAGGACAGAAACATTGGGCTTCTTGAAAGGATGAACGCGATATTCGAGAAAAACGGACTTTCGCCGTATAAATGCGGCTCGCGCCTTGGCGGCTCGGACGCCGCGTACGTTACCGTCGCGGGCATACCCTGCGTTGACAACATAGGCGCCGAGGGCGGAAAGATACATACGAAAGACGAGTTCGGCGTGCTTGGATCGCTTCGCGAGATGGCAAAAAGAGTCGCCGCCGTGTGTGCGGAAATATAGGAGAAAAGGAAGACGATGTTAAAACGATTTTTACACTATTATAAGCCGCACAAAACGATTTTCGCTCTTGATATGCTGGCGTCCTTGCTCGTCGCGCTCATAGCCGTGCTTTATCCTATGATAACGCGCACGATGTTAAACGACCTTATCCCAAACGAAAATTATAAGATGATAGTTATCGCGGCACTTGGGCTTCTGGCTCTTTATTTCGTCCGAATGCTTCTTAACTTCTTCATCCAATACGGCGGACATCTGATGGGTGTCAAGATGCAGTCCGAGATGCGCAGGGACCTTTTCAACCATCTTGAAAAGCTTCCGTTCTCGTTCTACGACAAGCACGAAACGGGAAAGATAATGTCACGACTCACCTCGGACCTCTTCGAGGTAGTTGAGCTTGCGCACCACGGACCTGAGAACGTTCTTATCTCGGGCATATCCATTATCGTTTCGTTCGTTTATCTTGCGACGATAAATATCTGGCTGACGCTTATTATATTTGCCTGCGTTCCTTTTCTCATCGTAGTTTCCGTCTTGACGAGGGGAAAGATGCGCGACGCCTTCCAGGCAAGCCGCAAGTCCACCGCCGAGATCAACGCCGCGGTTGAGAGCAGCATCTCGGGCATCAGAGTTACGAAGGCGTTTACGAACGCAGAGCGCGAGGCGGAGAAGTTCGAGGTCGGAAACGCGAAGTTCCGCGAGGCGAGCAGGGGAGCTTACCGCGCGATGGGTATTTTCCACTCCACCTCGACCTTCATCACCGACGTTTTCAACGTCGTCATCCTTATCGCGGGCGGCTTCTTCGTTTACAAGGACATCATCACCTTCGGTGATTATTCGGTCTTTATAGTTTCGGTAAACCTCTTCCTCTCACCCGTCAACACGCTCATACGCTTTATGGAGCAGTTCCAGAACGGAATAGCGGGCTTTGAGCGCTTCGTTGAGGTGATGGATATGAAGCCCGAGTGCGACGCTCCCGGCGCCGTTGACGTTCCGAGGCTGAAGGGCGAGATAGAATTTCGCGGAGTCACCTACGCTTACGATGGCACGAAGGACGTTCTCAAAAACGTAGATCTCAAGATCGAAAGCGGTAAGACCTTTGCCCTCGTCGGTCCGTCGGGCGGCGGAAAGACGACCATCTGTCACCTTATCCCGCATTTCTACGACGTAGAAGAGGGTCAGATATTCATAGACGGCAAGGAAATTCACGACATAACCCTTGAATCCTTAAGACGTAATATCGGTATAGTTCAACAGGATATATACCTCTTCAACGCGTCCATCAGAGAGAACATAAGATACGGTAAGCTCGACGCCACCGAGGAGGAAGTGATAGCGGCGGCAAAGCGCGCCAACATCCACGACTACGTTATGACCCTTCCCGAAGGGTACGATACTGTGATAGGTGAGCGCGGCGTGCGCCTCTCGGGCGGACAGAAGCAGAGGCTCTGCATCGCGAGAGTATTCCTTAAAAATCCCCCGATACTTATTCTTGACGAGGCGACGAGCGCCCTTGACAACACGACGGAGATACTTATTCAAGAGGCTCTTGACGAGCTCTGCGTGGGAAGGACGACCCTCGTCGTTGCTCACAGACTCTCCACCATCAAGAACGCCGACGAGATTGCGGTAATCGCAGACGGCAGAATAACGGAGAAGGGAACTCACGACGAGCTCCTCGCAAACGGCAAAACGTACGCATCGCTCTATAACGGTCAATTCCGCGACGAGCAATAAAATCGGGGCTTCCGTATTCAGGCATAACCGAATAAAAAACGGGAGTATTATGTAACAAAGCACAATACCCCCGATTATATGAAAGCATAATTTGAGGAAAGCCAAGGTCGAAAACCTGCGGTTTTCCTCTTTTTTATTTAAGTTTT
>JAFVTS010000002.1 GCA_017503105.1 Clostridia bacterium | reverse complement strand
GGAGGAACGATAAATGAAATACGAAAATCTTAAGCTTGAAATACTCACGCTTGATTCCTCCGACGTTATCGCGACGAGCGCTGACGTTACCACCGGAGGCATCACGATGCCCTGGCAGACCGCTCCCACGGATCCGCAGACGTTCAATCTGATGTCGCTTCCGCAGGGTTCAGGTTACGACACCTAAAAAAACAATAGCATTATAAAGGTCCCCGAACGGCTTTCACGGCTGTTCGGGGATCTTTCTGTCAAAACGCAGGCTCTGCTTTTTCAAGCCCTCCCCGACGGGAATATCCTAATCCCTAATTTCTAATTTCTAACTCCTAACTCCTAACTCCTAATCCCTAATCCCTAATCCCTAATTCCGACTTCCGCATTTTCACTCCCCCGCCCTTACGGCGCGAAAAAAGTAAAAAAACAGGATTTTTTCAAAAAAAACGGGATTTTTTTGAAAAAACCTATTGACAAACGCCGAAAAATAGTCTATAATCTAATTGAGCCAAACGGCTCAGAAAGAAAAAGGAGGGCGAAATGCGGTCAAAAAACACGGAATATTATTCGACTATCGTAAACTTCGTCAACAAGTATTTTGACGATATCGGAAGATCGCCCACCACAAGAGAGATCGAATCGGGAACGGGTATCTCAAGACCCACGGTTCAAAGATATTTGCGCGAGCTCAGCGAGCGCGGCGAGATCGATTACGACGGTCACAGAGGCATCGTCACCGACTATATGCGCGGGGCGACGGGCGGCACCAGCCGCGTCCTGATGGGCAATTCTATCCCTTGCGGTATGCTGAACGAGGTGTGCGACGCGGAGCTTGAGAGCATCAGAATGCCAACGGCACTCATCGGAAGCGGCGACTTTTTCCTGCTTCGCGCAAGGGGCAACTCTATGATAAACGCGGGCATTGACGACGGTGACCTCGTGCTTATAAGGAGATGCGAGCGTGTGCGCGAGGGGCGGATAGCCGCATTTCTCTACGACAACTCGGAAACGACGCTTAAAAGATTTAAGCAAGACAAAAACGCGATATACCTTATCCCCGAAAACGACGAGATGGAACCGATAGTTATAAGCGGTGCTGACCGCGCGAGGCTCATCATTCAGGGCGAGGCAATAATGGTTATGAAAGATCTATAAGGAGGACGTTATGAAAAAGTTTATAGTTACCTACACGAAGGATTACGGAGACACGTACGAATATCAGGTGGTAGAGAGCAAGTCCTACACATACGCATACGTCATCGTGGATATGACACTTCCCTCTTACGCGTCTATCACGAGCATTATTCCCGCGTGAGCCGACGCCCGGGCGGACCTTGCCCTTTGGCAGAGTTCTGACAGGCGACCTTATTATTCGAGCCAAGAGCTGACGAATCTTAAAGGCTTTGGTTTAAAACAAAAAGAAGCAGTCCTGATGCGACTGCTTCTTTTCGTTTTAATTTTACAAAATATAACTCTCTATATCCTTTGCGATGGCGTCCGTAAGGGCGCTTGCTTCTTTTTCGTTTTGCGCGGTAGTGGAGAAATATACCTTGAGCTTCGGCTCCGTTCCCGACGGGCGGACAACGAGAGTAGAATTGCCCGCGAGCAGGAATTTTATAACGTCGGACGGCGGAAGACCCATAATTCCGTCCTTGAAATCAAGAACGCTTTCTACGCTAAGCCCGCCGAAGCTTTGAATTTCCGAGCGAAGCTTTTGCATAATTGCCTGCATATTGGAAAAGCCCTTAGGCCCGTCGAAGGTATAGGTGCGAAGCGAGCTTTTACAGTAGCCGTACTTCTCGTAAATATTTGCAAGTGCTTCGCAAACGCTCCTGCCGTTCGCTGCGTGATACGATGCAAGCTCGCAGATGAGCATTGCGGCGAGAACGCCGTCCTTATCTCTTACGTAACCCGAGGTAAGGTATCCGCAGCTTTCCTCAAATCCGAAGATAAAGTCCCCTTCTTTGCCCTGCGACTCCAAAGAGCCTATATATTCTCCGATATACTTAAATCCCGTGAGAACGTCAGCCATACTCGCGCCGTAATTCTCGGCTATTTTCGGGGCGACGTCGGTGGTAACGACGGTTTTGACGACAACGGGGTTTTTCGGCATAATACCGAGTGCACGCCTTCTCTCGCATATAAACTCAAGAAGGAGGAGCCCTATCTCATTACCCGTGAGAAGAGCGTATCCGCCGTCGGGCGTACGAGCGCCGACGCCCACTCTGTCACAGTCGGGATCGGTCGCAAGCATAATATCCGCTCCGATTTTTTCAGCATATTCAAGACCGAGCTTCATCGCCTCGGGTCTTTCGGGGTTGGGGTATGGGCAGGTCGGGAAATTGCCGTCGGCAAAAGTCTGCTCGGGCACGGTGCTGACCTTTTTAAAGCCGCGTCTTGCCAGAACGTCAAGCACAGGACGCCTGCCCGTGCCGTTCAAGGGAGTATAAACGACCGTCGGCTGAGCCACGGCAATTTCGCGGTCTACGAGCGAGTTTTTCATAACGTCGGCAATATAAGCCTCGTAGACGTCCTCGGAGATATACTCTATGCTTCCCGAGGTCAAGAGCGCCTCAAAATCGGGGTCAGCCCCTTCCTTGAAGGTGCTCTCCTTTGAAATAAAGTCGGATATATCACGAGCAGCCTCTTCGGTTATCTGGCATCCGTCAGCGCGATAGACTTTATATCCGTTATACTCCGCGGGGTTGTGCGATGCAGTAAGCATAACGCCGACGGAACAGCCGATCGACCTTACGGCGTAGGACAGCATAGGAGTCGGCAAAAGCTCACGCCAGATATAAACCTTTATACCCATATCGGCAAGTATTGCCGCCGCAAGCTTTGCGAAACGTTCGGAATAATTTCGAGAATCGTAGCCTATCGCGACCTTTTTACAGTCCGCGAGCTTCGATAAAATATATTTACCGAGTCCGCGCGTAGCTTTCGCAACCGTGTAAACGTTCATTTTGTTGGTGCCTGCCGCCATAATTCCGCGAAGGCCACCCGTTCCGAACTCAAGCTCGGAGAAGAAGGCGTTCTCCACTTCCGTCTCATCCATAGAAAGAAGCTCTGCTTTTACTTCAGCGTCGGTTGCGGCACAAAGCCATTCCTCGTAAATAGCTTTATAGTTTCTTTTCATCACTTTCTCTTCTCCGTGCACAGAGCTATAAGATCGTCAAGCTTTGCGGTGGCAAGGCACTCGACGGTGTCGGAAGCGCCGTAATATATCTTAACCTCGCCATCGGGCTCAAGAATCATTCCGCCGGGGAAGATAACGTGCTGACGGAAGCCGTACTCGGTTTCGTAGTAAGTTTCGGGAGCTATGAGGGGCAACTTGCTCATACCGACAACCTTTGTGGGGTCCTCGAGGTCAAGAAGCATAATACCTGCGCAGTATCTCTTCTTCCACGTCTTCTCCCATCCGTTCTTTCCGCGAGTTTCATCTCTGTCAACGGAGTGGAACGTGGTCAACCAACCCTTATCCGTCTTTATGGGAGGAGCGGCAGGGCCGATCTTATCGTTCGCAAACGGAACGTCCTCTACCGCTAAAACGAGCTCCGTTTCGCCCCAATAAACGAGGTCGGGCGAGGTAGAGAGCCAAAGGTCGAATCTGTCCTTTCCGCCTCTTGAATATACGGGGAACGGTCTTTCAAGACGAACGTACTTTCCGTTTATCTTCTCGGGGAAAAGAACCATATTTCTGTTGTCGGGAGCCGACGCGCTGATTATGTTTATCCGCTCGAAGTTTTCATCGATCTCAGCGATGCAGCCGCGAACGCCGTGGTGAGTGTCCATCGCCATACAAAGATAAGGTTTTCCTTCGATCACAGTTATTCTCGGATCGTAAAGGCGGATCAATTCATCGGTGGGGAGAACGTCTTTGCTGTCAAAGATCGTCGTTTCGCGAATGCGCCAATTGATTCCGTCATCGCTCGTCGCAAAGCCGACAGAGGTCTTAAATCTTTTTTCGGGATAATTCTGCTCGGTGGGGCCGTAATCGTTTCTGAATACCATTACGTACTGTCCGTTATACTTTGCTACGCCGGCGTTGAAGATAAGCGACGCATCGTACGGAGCATCGTCCTTCGTAAGAACGGGCTTCTCGAATTTTTTGATGCAAGGTGCGCTGTGAAGTTCGGGGGATAACATTTTCATAGTTATAAGCTCCTTTAAATTAATTTTATTTTATTTCAAGAAAAATTTTGCAAGCTTCTTATATAACTTGCTTTTATATGGTTGATAGCGTATGGGAAGGTCTATCCACGTCCTTTTGTTTACGATGGATTTCGTGTGTGAGAAAGCGTCGAAGCCGACCCTTCCGTGATAGGCGCCCATTCCGCTCTCGCCAACACCGCCAAAGCCCATATTGCTCGTTGCCAAGTGGATGATAACGTCGTTTATGCATCCGCCGCCGAAGGAAAGCTCTTTCGTCACTCGCTCGATCTGCTTCTTATTATTCGTGAAAAGATAAAGCGCAAGAGGCTTATCCTTTGCTTTAAGCTCCGTAACAAGCGCGTCAAAATCGTCAAAGGTGAGAATCGGCATAATGGGGCCGAAGATCTCCTCGCCCATTACGGCGTCGTCGTTGGTAACGCCGTCCATAACCGTCGGAGCAATGCGACAAGCATCGGCATCGGTCTCGCCGCCAAAGACGACCTTCTCTCGGTCTATAAGTCCGATAAGACGGTCAAAATGCTTTTCGTTTATTATCTTCCCGTAATCGGGATTTTCAAGCGGTCTTTCGCCGTACTGACGCTTTATCTCGTTCACCGCCTCTTTGATGAAGCTATCCTTCACAGAGCTTTCGCAGAGGATATAATCGGGAGCAACGCAGGTCTGACCGCAGTTAAGATATTTTCCGAAAACTATACGCCTCGCGGCGAGCTTTATATCGGCGCTTTTGTCGACTATGCAAGGGCTTTTGCCGCCAAGCTCAAGCACGGCGGGGGTAAGATGCTCCGCGCATTTTCTGAGGACCTCCTTACCGACCGCCTGACTGCCGGTAAAGAATACCATATCGAATTTTTGAAGAAGAAGGGCGCTGTTCTCTTCTCTGCCGCCCGTCACAACGCAAACGTACTCGGAAGAGAAGCACTCCGCTACTATTTTTTCGATAACGCGTGACGTGTTCGGCGAATACGCGCTCGGCTTTACTATGGCGGTGTTTCCCGCGGCGATAGCCGTTGCAAGCGGGTCGACGGTCAACAAAAACGGATAGTTCCACGGGCTCATAATAAGCGTATTTCCGTACGGCACGGCTTGAGTGAAGCTTTTTGCCGCGAACTGCGCCAAGGGCGTGCGAACTTTTTTTGGACGCGCGAATTTCTTCACGTGCTTTATCATATATCCGATCTCGGAGAGCGAAAGTCCGATCTCGCAAAGGAAGCTCTCGTGACGGCTCTTGCCAAGATCCGCCATAAGCGCGTCGCTTATTTCATCAGCGTGCGCCTTTACCGAGGAATAGAGCTTTTTCAGCTGCTCTATTCGGAACTTCACGGGTATTGTGGCACCGCTCGCGTAATATTTTCTTTGCCCGTCAAGAAGGGCACTTATTTCACTGCTCGTCATATTTTTCTCCGATATGAGATCATACCTTCGTCCACGTTCTCGGACTGAAGAGTATAAGCACGGGCAATATCTCAAGTCTGCCTATGAGCATCGTAAGCGTCAGAATCACCTTAGAGAACGGATTGAAGCCCGCAAAGCTTGCGTACGGGCCAACGGCTTCAAAGCCGGGGCCTATGTTCGATATGCAGGAAAGAGTTGCCGAGAAATTGCTTAAGAATCCGTGCTCGACCGTGTAAGTCCCAGCGTCTGACACCACCGTAACGGTCGTGCCGCATACGGAATCGAAGGACAGCACGAATACCGTGGCTACAAGAATGAAGAAATAAAGCGTACAGAAGGAATAAACGTCGTTCACCGTTTTTTCTTCAAGCGTTTTGCCCTCGAATTTCACCTTCGGAACGTATCTCGGATTTATGAGCTTTCTTACGTTTATATAAAAGCCCTTGATCGCGATAACGAATCTTGAAGTCTTGATTCCGCCGGCAGTCGAGCCCGCCATAGCGCCCATAAACATCAGCACGAAAAGGACCATCGTCGCGATCATCGGCCAGGCGTTAAAGTCAGTCGTCGAAAATCCCGCCGTGGTTATAATGGAAGCGACCTGGAAATAAGAATGCCTGAACGCCTCCTCGGTCGTGTAATTTTGCGGAAAGGCGTCAAAACGCGCGACAAGGCTCATAAATATCAAAGCAACGGACGCCGCAACTATAATAAAATACGTTTTAAATTCCTCGCTCTTAAATACAGCCTTGACCTGTCCTATAAGAAGAAGGTAATAAAGACTGAAGTTGCATCCGAAGAGTATCAGAAACGTCGCCATAACGTACTGAGAGAAGGGATTAAAGAGCTCCATACTGTTCGGAATAAAGCCGAATCCTCCCGTGCCCGCGCATCCGAAGGCTGCGAGCAGACTGTGGAAGAACTGTTCCCCCTCGTATCCGGGGATGGGATCGTCGAGCATAAGCATCAGAACCTCAAGCACGGTGAGCCCAAGGTAGATAAGGTAAAGGATCCTTGCGGTGACCTTCATCTTTGAAACAATCTTTCCGACCTGAGGTCCGGGGCTCTCCGCGCGAAGGAGGTGCATCGACGAGCCGTCGTTGCTCTCGGGAATGAAAATAAGGACGAAGACGAGTATTCCCATACCTCCGATCCAGTGCGAGAAGCTTCGCCAGAACAAAGAGGAGTGCGATAGCGCGGTGACGTCCTCGACAATGCTGGCACCCGTAGTAGTGAAGCCCGACATTATCTCGAAAAGAGCGTTTATGTAGTTTGGGATCTCACGGTTTATAACGAACGGCAAAGCCCCGAACAGCGCCATCACTATCCACACCATTGCCGTTAAGGCAAAGCCCTCCTTTTGATAGAAGGTCTCCCTCTTCGGTTTAGGTATCTGCAAAAGCGCTCCCGAAAGAAACAGAAGGAAGATAGGCACGGAGAACGCAAAAATATTCTGGAAGCCTTCTTTGTAAATAATGCTTACTATAAGCGGGAAGATCATCAGGACCCCTTCAAGTATCATAATCTTGCCGAGGATCTTCCCGAGTTTTTTATAATTCATACAAATTCACCTTAATCTATTATGTCGGTAAGATCGTCAAAATTCTTGTGCGTCGTTACCACTATAACGTTATCACCGAGCATTATCGCAGAGTTTCCGTCGGGAATTATGACCTCGTGATCTCTTATGATGCAAGCTATAAGGCAATTATCCTTTATGTGAAGCTCACGCAGGGGCTTGTTATAAATACGCTCGTGCTTCTTCGCCGCGAACTCGACTGCCTCAACCGTATTGTTTACAAGGCGGTGGAGAGTCAGAACGTTACTTCCGCGCTTATTGGCAAGAGCTCTTACGTAGCTTATGATCCTGTTTGCGACTATATCCTTTGGAGAAACGGTGTTGTCGATACCGAGCTCGCCGAGCATCTCGTAAAGATCGTCGCTCTTGATAAGAGTTATGGATTTTTTGACGTTCATTTTATTCGCGAACATCGAAACTATCATATTCTCCTCGTCGACGTCGGTAAGCGCGACGAAGGCGTCCATAGCCTCGATACCCTCTTCAAGAAGGATCTCGTGTCTGGTTCCGTTTCCGTGGACGACCGTGACTTTAGGAAGGCTGTCGGCAAGCCCCTCCGCAACGGATTTATTGCTTTCTATAATGCGAACCTTATATTTCTTTTTAGAAAGAGCCTCGGCAAGGTAGAAGGACGTTCTTCCGCCTCCCACTATCATTATCTTTTTGAGCGGTGAGTTGACGACGTTTATCTCCGCGAGAAAATCGCCGAGGGAATTTGCGTCCGAGGTGAAATGAACTCTGTCGCCCCTCGCTATGACGAAATTACCCGTGGGAATAAAGACCTCGTCTCCCCTTTGCACGGCGCAGATAAGAACCTTTGAATTAAGCTTTTTTCCAATAGAGATAAGCGTTTCACCGATGAGAGAGCAGTTCCCCTCTACAGGAATTTCAACGAGCAGAGCTCTTCCGTTTGCAAAATGCTCTATCTGAGAGACGGACGGAAGGTTTATCCTGTTGAATATTTCCTCCGACGTTTCAAGCTCGGGATTGACTATCATAGATATGCCGAGCTCGTCCTTCATCTCCATTATCTGCGTTCTGTAAGCAGGATTGCGCACTCTTGCGATGGTATTTTTTGCTCCGAGCTTCTTCGCGACGAGGCAAGCGAAAACGTTAAGCTCGTCGCTGTGCGTCAAGGCTATTGCGAGATCCGCCTCGCGCATTTTTGCCTCTTTTTGAATATCCTTGCAAGCTCCGTTTCCGACAACGCCGAAAACGTCGTATTTTGCTATAAGAGCATCGACCTTATCCTTGTCATCGTCAATTATGGTAACGGTATGCTCTTCGCTCGAAAGAGTTTTCAAGATGGTTCTTCCGACCGTACCAAGACCGATAATTATAATTTTCATATTCACACTCCACCTTTTCTAAAAAAGAAAATAAAAGAGATATTATTCTATTTTATAATTATACCATACCGACGAGGAAAAGTCAACCGAGCGGTGGCAAAAATATCATCTTATTTTCACCGTCCCCCCGCTCTTGCCGTTATACGGTTACACAGAGTCGCAAAAAAGCGTTTTTCGCCTTCATATTCGGGAGCGTTTTTGCAAAAAAGTAAACTATATTTTACTTAAGAGCAGCAAAAAAAGCGAAGAGTAGGTTTGACCTTCTCTTCGCTTTTTTTCACACGGGGTGGGACTAATCTACCGTTTTATAGCCCGCGTTCTCGATTTCGGATATAATATCGGCGTCTTTCACAAATGCGTCACAATTCACGCACACCTGCCCCGTTTTATGGTCGGCACTCACCTCACTCACGCCGTCAAGTTCCTCTATCGCGGCTTTGACTCTTGCCTCGCAGTGCGGACACATCATTCCCTTTACCGAAAAGATTCTCGTCTGTGCCGTTTGCGTATCGGACGCCGAAGAGAGGACCTCGGGCTCGCGCACGGAGATGCGCTCCCTGTATCCGAGACGGATAAAATTAAGGCGCAAGGCGTTTGTAACGACAAGGAAGCTTGAGAGGCTCATTGCTGCCGCCCCGAACATAGGATTCATCTGCCAGCCGAAAAGCGATATAAAAGCGCCTGCGGCAAGAGGAATTCCGACGATATTATAGCAAAACGCCCAGAAAAGATTTTGTTTTATATTTCTCAAAACGCCGCGTCCGAGCTTTACTGCGGCTACCACGTCGGAAAGCGTACTTCTCGTCAGCACTACGTCTGCGGAATCTATTGCAACGTCGGTGCCCCTGCCGATAGCAACCCCGACGTCGGCGCGCGTTAATGCGGGCGCGTCGTTTATTCCGTCGCCCACCATCATTACGGCACCTTCTTTCGAAAGCTCACGAATAACGCGTTCCTTTCCGTCGGGCAAAACGCCCGCGATAACGCTGTCAGCACCGACCTCGGCAGCTATCGCGCGTGCGGAGAGTTCGTTATCTCCCGTAAGCACCGTTACTTTAACGCCCATTCTGCGCATTTCGGCTATTGCAGCGCGCGAATCGGGCTTTACCGTATCTCGCACTGCTATAATACCGACGAGCCTTTCGCCTTTTGCGAAGAAAATCGGCGTTTTGCCTTCGGCTGCGTACTTTTCATAAACCGAAAGAGCCTCCTCGGGTACCGTTATTTTTTCGCTTATGAATTTTAGGCTTCCGCCGATGAGTTCCTCGGTGCCGACGCGGGCACGGACGCCTCCGCCTGCCACAGCTTCAAATCCCTCGGGTGGGAAGACGCTTATCCCCTTCTCCTCTGCATACTCTCTCACCGCTATGGCGAGCGGATGCTCGCTGTATGCTTCAAGAGATGCACTAAGGCGCAAAAGTTCATCCTCAGTTACTCCGAAAGTGCTCATTTCCGTCACACGGGGGTGGCCTTCGGTTATCGTGCCCGTCTTGTCAAGTACTATATTTTTGACCTTGCCCGACACCTCAAGCGCCGTAGCATTTTTGAAAAGTATTCCTTTCTTCGCGCCAACGCCGCTGCCCACCATTATTGCAACAGGTGTCGCAAGACCGAGAGCACACGGACAGCTTATAACAAGGACCGATACGGCTCTGGCAAGAGAGAACCCGACGCTTTTATCCAAAATAAGCCAGACCGCACCCGTTAGCACAGCCGCGACGAGAACGAACGGAACGAACACGCCGGATACCTTATCCGCTATCTTAGCTATCGGCGCTTTCGTCGCCGCCGCGTCCGATACCATTTTTATAATTCCCGCGATAGCCGTTCCCTCTCCGACGGAGGTGGCACGGCATTTAAGATACCCCGATTTATTTATCGTTGCCGCAAAGACCTTTGCGCCGACCGACTTTTCCGAGGGAAGGCTTTCGCCCGTGAGCGTGGATTCATCGACCGCACTCTCTCCATCTATCACCTCGCCGTCGACGGGAATACTGTCACCCGGGCGCAAAGTAAAAACGTCACCTATAACGACTTCATCCGTAGGTATTTCCACCTCTTTTCCGTCGCGCAGGACCGTCGCCGCACGCGGGGAGAGCTTCATCAGCCCTTTTATCGCGTTCGTCGTACGTCCTTTTGCGAGCGACTCAAGCGTTTTCCCCACCGTTATCAAGACGAGTATCATTGCCGCCGACTCAAAGTAAAGGTCGTGAAGATAGACGGACGCGTTCTTTTCATCAAAGAGCATTCCGAAAAGTCCGTACACGCTGTATCCGTAGGACGCCGCCGAGCCAAGTGCCACGAGCGTGTCCATATTCGGAGCGCGCAAAAGGAGCGCACGAGTGCCGCTTATAAAGAATTTTTGATTTATCACGAGCACGGCTGTCGACAAAAGAAGCTGGATCAGCCCCACCGCCGCCGCGTTTTGAGAAAGCGCGCTCGGAAGAGGCAGCGAAAGCATATGCCCCATCGAAAAATACATAAGAATGAGTAAAAATACAAGCGAAGCAATGAGTCTTTTCAAAAGCTTCGGAGTTTCTTTATCGCGAAGGGCGTCCTCATCCTCCGAGGGCTTCGCCTGCGCGCCTTTGACCGCTGCCGAATATCCCGCTCTCACTACCGCTTCTATTATCTTTTCGTCGCTTGCCGTACCCTCGACCGCCATAGATGAAGTCAGAAGATTTACAGAACAGCTCTCGACGCCTTCAAGCGAGCCGACAGCCTTTTCGACCCTTGCAGAGCACGCCGCGCAGCTCATTCCTCCAACGGTAAAATTTTTCATTCCGTAACCATCTCCATTTACGTATTTTTTAAGATTATTATACTACATTTACTTTGTTTTGTCAATTGAGTGGAACATCTCTTTACCGTTTTTATTTTAGTTTAGCAGGCTCTGGTAAAAATATTTATATTGACAAATGTTAAACATTATGTTATAATTTGTTTATCCTAAATATTTTAGAAAGGAAACAAAGACAATGAGCAAAAAAATCAGAATTTTGGCGCTCACGCTTGCACTTATAATGCTCGTCGGCGTCACTCCCATCAGCCTCTTTGCCACTGAGGAAGCTTCTTCCGAATCTGCAATGACCGAAATTCAGGGCGAAGAAAAAGAAAGCGTGCTCGACTTCCTTGCATCAAAGGCAACGGGCTCACTTTACACACAAATGGCATTTGCCGATCTTCTTACAAAGATCAATTCTGATGCCGCAATAGTTACCGAGGGTGCTTACAGCGGCACCGAAGGCAACCAGGTCTCCTTCGTACAGAATGCGACGGGCGCGACGACCCAGCAGCTTGACAGCCCCGGTCCCAACAATGAGAAGGATACCTTCCTTTGGAAGAACGGCGAGGCTCAGCTCCTCGACTCATCCGTCGCCGAGGGAACGAGCAATGCGAAGACCGACGTCACCTTCGTCTACAGTTCTCCCGCTCAAACGAGCAAAGGATACGCAAAGAACGGCAGAACTCTTTACGTCGGCTCCGTGAGCCTTAAGTGCGGCGAGGCAAACAACAGTTATATATCAAGAATCAGAATTTACAGTAAACAAACGGTTGAAACCTGCGTAAACGGCGTCGTTACAACACAGACCTCGGGCGATCTCCTTTCGAGCGCGAAAACCCTCTTCGGGTATGACGCTTCGACAGGTGCGCTTAAAGCAAACGGCATCACGGTCGGTATTTACAGTCAGGACGAATTTACCAATCTTACCGCCGCTTACGACCACGCGCTTGACACGGTCTACCTCTACGTAAACGGCGTGTATATTACGAGCGTTCCGAAGATACTCACCTCGACATCGGGTACTAACAAAAACTTCCTCGTTGCATCCACCAACCACTACGACACCGTGACGACCTGGACGGGCGGCGAGGACACCGAGGACACCTCCGACGACAACTACACCAAGATCTCCTATGCTATGACCAAAGTTCAGACGGACGCGCACTTCGGCACAGCGGGAGTATTTGCAGGCAGATTATTCTCGATGGACACCGCGAGAGTATACTATACCTCTCCCGCTGCCGCGTTTGAAGAAGCGAGCGACCCGCGCACTTATATTGACGCGAACAAGGATCCCGCAAACGGCGTGTTCAAGAATGAGGAAACGGGCTACTATTACTACTATGAGAACGGCGTTATACAGGGCGGCAAAACCGTCACTGTCGGCCCTTACAATCTCGTTCTCGCTCCTCATACGGGCAGAATCACAAACGTATACTATAGTAGCGACGTCTACACCTCTATCAGCGCATCGGACGTTACCGCTCTTACGGGCACCCTTGCGACCAAGACCGACATCGCTATGACGGGTCTTAACAACAATAAAAACGCTACCGGATACGTATTCTCAACCGATGAAAACGGTGATTACATCCCCGTGATTGAGAATGGCGAGGGCGTTTACGCGGCAGCCTCGGGCGGCAAGCTTTACGACGTTACTTATGCCGACGGTGCGTATGCATTCACTCTTGCCGACGGCGCTAAGGTTGCTGCTACGATAGACGCGACTACCGCTTACGCCCCCTTGATGGTTGACGGTGCTGCTGTTACTATGGAAGACGGCACCGCAGTGCTTGTTAAGGTTCAGGCAGAATCCGAATCGATTGTCGCTACAAACGTCGTGACCAAGGTTGGAAACACCAACATTTACGAGTTCACGAAGAAGAACCGCAAGTCAACCTATTATTACTACAGTTCTACCACCAATCTTTCACTTGGCACCAAGTCTAACATCGGCGGTGATATGCAGATCGCATCGGGCGCGTTCGGAACCACCGCGCAGAACGCGGCTTACGTTCTGAGCTTTGATCTTAAGGCAGGCGACGGACTTGACGGGCAGCCCCTTGATTCTATTACGTTCGGAAAGCTCAGATTCAAGACGTCGGGAGGCTCAAACCTCGACGACAACCACATCGTAACGTTGATAAAGAATGCGGACGACGGCAAATATCACCTCAACATTCAAGGTGCTGACATCGGAGTGTTCTCCAAGGACGCGTACACCAACGTTATGATAGTTCTTACACCCGACTTTGATTCCAACGGGGACGGCACCGCCGATACTTACAGCATCGAGGCTTATTCGAACGGTGTCAAGGTCGTTGAAAAGCAGCAGTATCTACGCCATTATTACGATAAGAACAAAGGTCCCGTTTCTCTTTCGCAAAACACATATCTCGCAGCCGTCGGAGTTTACTTCAATAACGGTTCCTATATGTGGAACGATCCCCTTATGTATATGGGCAATTACCAGGCTTACGCTTATGAGGGCACAACGACGCCCGAGCTCGTAGCAGGCTCTGTCGTTGATGCGGACCTTTCTTACACGGGTTACCTTCCTCTTGAGAACGGCGCGTACGGCGAGTACGTTAACAACAAGCTCGTCGCAGACGGAATATACGTTCCCGCAGCCAACCTTAACGGTTACAACGTCGCTCTTGGTGAGAAGATCGGTCTTAACTTCTACGTGACTCCTACCTCCGTCAACAATGTCGAGAATGCAAAGGCGGTCTTCACCGTCGGTGATGAAACTCAGACGGTTTACTTAGGGGATGCGGAGATTACCGAAAGCGGCTACAAGCTTTCCGCACTTCTCTCCTCCATTCAGATGGACACCCCCGTTACCCTTGAGATATACGACGGCGAGGGAAATAAGACAATAATAACGAAAGACGCCAAAATTTACGACAGCTTCAACTACACCGTAAAGGAATACGCAGAATACCTCGTTAAGAATTCCGCGACCTACGGTACGGCTGCTGTAAATGCGGCAAAGGCTATGGTTCTCTACGGCGCGTTTGCCGAGAGATACCTTGCGGGTAGCTCGGATCTTGCGACTGCGGGCGCGGCAACGACCAACTTTGAGCGTGCATCCGTTCAGTTCTCCGAGGTGGGAAGCATTGCGACCATCGCGGGTGTATCCAGCAATACGCTGTCGGTTACCAACACCGATTATGACGGCGTTGACCTTACCGCTACGGCAAGCGACGTTACGATGCTCGGCGAGGTCAAGCTCGTGCTTGATTCCGCGCTTAAGATCAGAATATCTCTTAACGTGACCGAGGCTCCCACGGTTGATGGCGGACGCATTCACACAGAAACCGATGAGAACGGCGTTGTTAGCTACTACGTTGACATCGAGGGTCTTACAGCCGTTGATTACAACACCGTCAAGACCGTTTACGTAAACAATAACAAAATCAACGTTACCGTTCTTGCGGCAGCAAACGTTGTCGTTTCAGATACCACGGGCGCATACAGCACCGAGTTCAAGAACCTTATGAGAGCTCTTTACGGTTACTATTACTACACTGCGGTATACGCAAAGCTTATATAATGTAAAGGAGGATAAAAAATGAAAGCATACGAAGCACTCAAGCTGAAAGTAGAGCTCCTTGATTCCTCCGACGTTATCGCGACGAGCGCGGACGTTACCACGGGAGGCATCACGATGCCTTGGCAAAAGGCAGACGATGCAAGCGGAGCATCTTTTATTGACGACGTCAATTCTACAAATTACAATTTAGGTTAAATCAAACCAAAAAAACCTCTCGGGAGCTTAGCCCCGAGAGGTTTTTTCACGTCAAAAGTAATTGTCGCGTCCGAGGTAAAGATCGCGCTTTTCTTCCTCTGAGAGCTCCTCGATGTCAACGCCCTGCTGCATAGCGGTCCACGCGCGGTTAGGTACGGGCGGATTGTAAGCAGGAAGTGAAATCTCGGGAGAGTTGATACCGGGTACGGAATTCTGCTTGTTCCCCGGGAAGCGCTCCGATTCGGGCTTGTATGTCTTGCTCTTCGGTGTGGGCTTTTTTACCTCTTTGATCTTGTCGTCCATTTTGAAAAATCCTTTCGGGTGGCGGTTCCATCCGTGAGTTATGTTTTCCCGAAAAGAGATTTTTATACGCGCTTTATCTTGAAATAACGGCTTCTTTATGATAGAATAGTAAGAGAAGGAGCTTTTTCTTATGTTATACAATAATTTAAGCGGATATTTCAGAAAAAAATACGGAAGACGGCTCGGCAAGATATGTATAGACGGCGGTTTTTCCTGCCCCAACAGAGATGGGACGTGCGGCTTTGGCGGTTGCATTTTCTGCGGTGAGCGCGGCGCGGGTGAGCACATTGACGCGACGCTTTCTATAAAAGAACAGGTGGCGTCGGCACTTCAAAACGCCTCGCCCGATGAAAAATTCGTTGCTTATTTTCAAAATTTCACAAATACCTACGCTGACGTTGCCACTCTTAAAGAGCGCTACGACGCGGCGCTTACGGACGAACGTATAGCGGTCCTTGCGATAGGAACGCGCCCCGACTGCATTGACGAAGAAAAGGCTGAGCTTATCGCGAGCTACCGCGAGGGGCGAGAGGTTTGGGTTGAGCTCGGGCTTCAGAGCGCGAGTGACAAGACCGCGAAAATAATAAACAGAGGCTATAAGACCGAGGTGTTCGAAAAGGCGTGCCGCATTTTAAACAGCGCAGGCGTCAAGGTCGTGGCGCACGTGATAATAGGACTTCCCGATGAAGGTATGGAAGAAGTCAAGAAAACGGTAGATTTCTTAACACGCCTGCCCATCTGGGGGCTGAAAATACACTCCATATACGTTATGGAGGGCACGCGCCTTGCCGATATGTACGAAAGAGGTGAGTACACACCGCCGAGTCTTGAAGAATACACGGAAGCGGCGGTATACGTCCTCTCGCACGTACCGAAGGACGTCGTAATTCACAGACTCACGGGGGACTGTCCAAAGGATATGCTGTTAGCGCCCGAGTGGAACGCGGATAAGCACGCCGTCATCGACGCTGTAAATAAAAAGATGAAGGAAAGAGGGCTTTCGCAAGGTTCGCTTTACGCATTCCGATAACGCCATCCGTTTAGTTTTTCGTTTTTTGGATATAGAATTAAGGACTTATCACAGCGTTTCTTCGGACGGTGAATGACCGAAGAATGACGTGTAATTACGGTAAAAGGTAGTGTAATCTCTGAAACCAAGGCTCTCACAGACAACCTGAGCCTTTTCTCCCGAGGCTATCATTTTTTGTGCGATCAGAAGTCGTTTTTCCATTATATATTTTCTCGGGGTTTGGTGTAATTCCTT
This sequence comes from Clostridia bacterium, assembly GCA_017503105.1. Classification (GTDB taxonomy): domain Bacteria; phylum Bacillota; class Clostridia; order Oscillospirales; family CAG-272; genus UBA1740. The sequence goes on along the minus strand of JAFVTS010000002.1, from coordinate 36,706 downwards.
TTTAAACAGCCTGAACAGATAGCTTTCGCTTACGAAAAGATGTTCGGCAATTTCAGCTATTCCCTCGACGGTAAAGAGATTGTCGTTAGTATATTTGAGAGCTTTCGATATCAGCGGAGAAAGAGACGCCGTTTCCTTTGACGACGGTTGAGGAAAGAGGCTGACGTAATAAAACAGCTCCGAAAGAAGATGAGAGAGTATTTTTTCAAACGTTTCTTTGTCGCTGTGCCTGAAGTAAAGATCGCATTTTCTGAAAATATCCTCGACAACGGAGTTTTTCGCAAGGCTCAAGACCTCCGCGTCGTACGGTATTCTCAATACGCTTTCAACATTGTGCTTCTCTAAGTCAAAAAGAACGTTATAGCGTTCGTATTTTGCGGGGGAGTCGATCTGGATAAAATGATATTTAAAGGGGCGGATCAAAATAAGATCCCCCTTTTTTAGTTTGTACTTTCTGTCCTCTATAACGTGAGTTGCATCGCCGTCTAAGAAGTATATAAGCTCATAGGCGTTGTGCGTGTGCATAGAAAACGCATTGCAAGGCAGATTTTCCGTGATCTCGTGCTTGAAAAACATTCGCTCCGTCGTTCTTATATAATCGTTCATCATATCTAAGCTCCTTTCGTGATTTAATTATAGCACGTTTGTTCATTTTTTGCAATACAAAATGCATTATTTGCTATTTACTTATCAAAAATGTTACTCTATAATTGAAGTAGCAATCAAATATTTCAAAAAGGAGCACAAGATATGAAAAAATTAAACCTTGCTATCATAGGACAAGGAAGAAGCGGAAAAGACATCCACGGCAAGTATTATATCAGTGATGATAACAAATACTTTAACGTAAAATACGTTGTCGAAGCCGACGAATTTCGAAGGAAGGTATCGGAAGAGCGATATCCCGGATGCAAGACCTTTGAAAGCTATCAAGAACTTTTTAAGATCAGCGATATTGATCTGGTTGTGAATGCTACTTATTCGGAGATGCATTATTCCATAACGAAGGATCTTCTCTTACACGGCAAGAACGTGCTTGTTGAAAAGCCGTTCGGACGCTCTCGCTACGAATGCGACGAGCTTATCAGAATAGCGGAAGAAAAAGGGCTTGTTCTCGCGGTATTTCAACAGACCTTCTTTGCTCCGTTTTACCGTTTCGTTTATGACGTTATCAAATCAGGAAAGCTTGGAGATATAAAGCAGATAAACGTTCGTTACAACAGTCTTTCAAGGCGTTGGGACTGGCAGACCCTGCAGAAAAAATGCGCGGGCGGCACTTATAACACAGGACCTCATCCGATAGGAATGGGGCTTGGATTCTTGGATTTTGACAAAGAAGCAAGGCTTGAATACAGTAAGCTTGATATCGCCTTGGCAAGCGGCGATTCCGACGATTATGCAAAGATACTTATTTCGGCACCGAAAAAGCCGCTCGTGGATATAGAGATATCGTCGATCGACGCGTATTCTGATTATAACGTAAAGGTTCAAGGTACACGGGGCACGCTTAAATCAACCCCTAAGAATTACGAGATGACTTATATTTGCGACGGCGAAAACCCGAAGCGCCCCGTCATAGAAACATTCCTTAAGGACGACAAGGGTAATCCCGTTTATTGCTCTGAAAACCTTATAAAGCATACGGAGAGCGGAACTTTTAACGGAACGGCGTTTGACGTTGGCACGAGGACGCTTTACGAAGAACTTTACTATAAGATAAGCGAAGGGCGCGAAATGAGCGTGACACCGCAAGTGGCGGCAGAGATCATTTCGGTCATAGAGGCTGTCCACGCACAAAATCCGTTGCCTCTTAAATATTAAGGAGTGAAAAATGAAAAGAATTGCTATACTCGGTTGTGAGAATTCTCACGCTAATTCGTTTCTGAAATTCATCAGGGAGATGGATAAGTTTTCCGACGTTGAGGTCGTCGGTGTATACAGTGACGAAAGAGAGGCTGCCGAAAAGCTGAGCTCGGAATTCGGCGTTCCCGTCCTTGAGAATTATACCGACGCGCTTGGTAAAACAGACGGTCTTATAGTTACCGCGCGCCACGGCGACAATCACTATAAATACGCAGCGCCTTATATCGAAAGCGGTATACCTATGTTTATCGACAAGCCTGTCACCGTCAGCGAGGCTGATGCGATTGAATTTATGAGAAAGCTTAAAGATAAAAACGTTCGCATAACGGGCGGTTCTTCACTTAAGCACGACGTTTTTGTAAAGCAGTTAAAGGAGGATGCCGAAAACGGTGTCGACGGAAAGACCGTAGGAGGTTACGTTCGCGCACCTTATCAAAGCAAAAATGCATACGGCGGATTTTATTTTTACGCACAGCATCTCGTGGAGATGGTTACAGAGATCTTCGGAAGATTTCCGCTTTCCGTTTTTGCAAAACAAAACGGAAAGCAAATCAACGTGATCTTCCATTATGAAAACTATGATTGCGTCGGTCTGTTTTGTGATGAGAGCTATAAATATTATGCTGCGCGTATGGCAGAATTGAGTTCTAAAGGTCTTGTGATTTCCGCAACATCGGATTGGTTTTTGCGCGAATTCGAGGAATTTTACAGCATTATGTCGGGCAGCGAGCAGACGGTGAGCTACGAAGAATTTATCTCCCCCGTATTTATAATGAACGCCATTGAGCGTTCCCTAAAAAGTGGGAAGGAAGAGCCTATAAACAAAATAGAGCTTTAACGTGATATATGAACGGTTTGAAATTTTCAGCCTTTGCGGACGAATACGCAGATTCCACGGAAGAGCAGTTAAAGGCGCTTCGTCGCTTTGGTATTGATAACATCGAAATAAGACATCTTAACGGCAAAAACGTTTCAGTCTTAACGAAAGACGAGATAAAAGAAGCAAAAAAAGCTCTTGACCTTTACGGCATTAAGGTTTCTTCAATAGGCTCTCCTCTCGGAAAGATAAAGCTTGGTGACGGTATGACTGCTCATTTGGAAACCGCAAGGCACATTTTTGAGGCTGCTAACGTTTTTGAAACGGGCTTCGTCCGTGTATTCAGCTTTTACGCCCCTGACGGAAACGATATAAGAAAAATGAAGGGGGACGTACTTGACTCGCTTGAAAAGCTCGTTTTATTGGCGAGAAAATACGGAGTGACTTTATGCCACGAGAATGAAGCTAAAATATACGGCGACGTTCCTGAGCGCGTGGTGGAGATACTCGATCATTTCGGCGGTGAGGTCAGATGCGTTTTTGATATGGGGAACTACGTTCTGGAAGGGATCGACCCCTATCCCAAGGCTTACGAGCTCTTAAAAAAGCACGTCGCCTACTTTCATATCAAGGACGCGCTTTTTGAAGGCGCGATAGTACCCCCGGGCAAGGGAAACGCTAAAATAAAAGAAATTCTTACAGCTCACAGAAGCTATGCAAAAGACGATTTCTTCGTGTCGCTTGAGCCGCATTTGCAAACCTTTTCAGGACTCAACGCGCTTGTGGGACGGTCATTTAAAAATCCGTATCAATATGCGGATCCCAAAGCCGCCTTTGAGGATGCGGTAATAAAATTTAAGGAGCTCATATGAAAACATTTAAAAAAGATTTTTTAACGGTAAACGTATTTCAGTCGCGCTTTGAGATGGGGGCAGCGGCGGCAAACGACATAAAAAGATGCATACTCTCTCTTTTAAAGACAAAGGAAAGTATAAATATAATATTCGCTGCCGCACCTTCGCAAAACGAGGTGCTCGCTTCCCTGGCTATCGATGCTGAAATACCGTGGAACAGGGTACGGGCTTTCCATATGGATGAGTACGTAGGACTATCAAAAGACGCGCCACAGGGCTTCGGCAACTTCTTGAAGGCTCATATTTTCGGGCTTGCCGATTTCAAGAGCGTATCTTACATAGATATAACGGCAACCGATGCTGACGAAGAATGCGCACGTTACGCGGAGCTTCTTAAAAAGCATCCCGCCGACATAGTGATACTGGGCATCGGTGAAAACGGTCACGTTGCCTTCAACGATCCGCCTGTCGCTGATTTTAACGATAAAAAGGCGGTAAAGGTCGTGGAGCTTGACGAGATCTGCCGTAATCAGCAGGTAAATGACGGTTGTTTTGAAAAGATAGAAGACGTGCCGAAAACAGCCATCACCTTGACCGTTCCCACGCTTTTTGCAGGCAAATTCCTGTTTTGTATCGTCCCCGCAAAGAGCAAGGCTTCGGCAGTGCGCGCAACTCTTTGCGACGAAGTCAGCGAAAAATGCCCTGCCACCATTCTGCGCCGCCACGGCAGTGCAGTTCTTTATCTTGACGCTGACAGCAGCTCTCTTTTGTAATTCTTATGATGAAAAGAATAAGATCCGATAAAATCATACTCTCAGACAAACTCTTTGACGGCTACGTCTATTTTGAAGACGGTCGCATCCTGCACGTAACGGATGAGTCGCTTCCCGTTTCGGAAGAATATGATATGACGGGATATTACGTCAGCCCGGGCTTTATAGATATTCATACCCACGGAGGCGGAGGATGCAGATTCGAAGGCGATGCAGATGAGATAGTAAGCGCGTGCAATTTCCATTTAAAGCACGGTACCACTTCGATCTGCCCGACGATATCTGCCGCTCCTTTTGAAATTATGGCAAGATCGGTGGCAAACATAGAGCTTGCTATGAAGGATCCCCGCGTTTTGGGAACCGTTATCGGTGCGCACCTTGAGGGGCCGTACCTTTCCTCGAAGCAAGCCGGTGCACAGTGTCCGACCAATATAACCGTTCCGATAGAAAAAGACTATCTTCCGCTCATAGAAAAATATCCGTCGGTCATTGCAAGATGGACTTATGCTCCCGAAAACGATGAGGACGCGAGCTTTGCAAAAAGTCTTGAAAAGCACGGCATCGTAGCTTCTATGGGTCATACAGACGCCACGTACGCCGACGTTATGCAAGCTTTTTCAAACGGATGCGAGCTTGTGACGCATCTTTATTCCTGCACCTCCACAGTCACACGCGAGTCCGGATTCAGGCGCCTTGGGGTTATTGAAAGCGCGTTCCTTTTAGACGGAATGAACGTTGAGATAATATGTGACGGAAAGCACCTGCCGCCCGAGCTCATACGTCTTATCTACAAAATAAAAGGAGCAGACAGGATAGCGTTGATCACCGACAGTCTTGCACTCGCGGGAACCGATGAGGTGCACGGATTTATGCAGGATACGGAGTTTATAATAGAGGACGGTGTCTGCAAATTGATGGACAGAAGCGCTTTTGCAGGCAGCATAGCAACAGCCGACAGATTAGTTCGTGTTGCCACGGCACAAGCGGGGATTCCGCTTACCGATGCTATTAAAATGATAACCTCTACTCCCGCTAATATAATGAATCTCTCTAAAAAAGGTGTTATTGAGCGCGGTATGGACGCAGATTTTGCGGTGTTTGATGAAAACATAGTTATAAAGGCGGTATTCGTCAATGGAAAGCCCGCAGATATCGGTAACTGTCAAATGCTTTGCAAAACGCACAACAGAGCAAAAGGAAACAGATGATTATTATATCAAAAACTCCACACGGGGGTACCCGTGTGGAGTTTTTTAGCTTTCGATTACTTAAAATACTTGACCATAGACTTGAACATCTTGATGTCGTAATCGCCGAGGACGTTTTTATAAAGTCCTTCGCCGATACGCTCGGAGTGTCCCATCTTACCGAAGACGCGTCCGTCGGGAGAGGTGATACCCTCTACCGCAAGGGTCGAGCCGTTGGGGTTGTAATCGATGTTATAGGTTGCGTTTCCGTCAAGGTCGACGTACTGCGTTGCTATCTGTCCGTTCTTGACAAGCTCCTTGACCGTTTTCTCGTCGGCAAGGAACTTTCCTTCTCCGTGAGAGATCGGAACGTTATAGACGTCACCGACGTTGGTAAGAGCGAGCCACGGCGACATATTCGACGCGATCCTCGTGCGAACGATCTTGGATTGGTGACGCGCGATATTGTTGAAGGTAAGGGTCGGGCAGCTCTCGTCGGTGTCGATGATCTTGCCGTAAGGAAGAAGTCCGAGCTTGATAAGAGCCTGGAAGCCGTTACAGATACCGCACATAAGACCGTCACGCTTGTCAAGAAGCTCTCCGACGGCGTTCTTTACCACCTCACCGCGGAAGAATGCCGTGATGAACTTGCCCGAGCCGTCGGGCTCGTCACCGCCCGAGAAGCCACCGGGAACAAAGATAGCCTGCGAGGTGCTTATCTTCTCCGCGAAGGTTTCGGCACTTCTCTTGATACCGTCGGCGGTGAGATTGTTGATAACGAATATCTCAGCCTCGGCGCCCGCGTCCATTACCGCTTTCGCGGAATCGTACTCACAGTTCGTGCCCGGGAATACGGGGATAAGGACCTTGGGCTTAGCAACCTTCACCGCGGGAGCGACTCTCGTCTTTGCGGGAGAGCTTACGGTTTCGGGAGCAGTCTTCTGATAGCCGATATTGCAGGAATAAACGCTCTCAAGCTTGTTCTCGTAGTCCGCGTTTACGTCAGCGCACTTAACGCTGTCATTCTTATAGGTAAATTCGCCGTCATCGGTTACACATCCGAGAGTCTTGCCGACACACTCATCGGTCGTTTCGATGACGAACGAGCCGTAGTTATAAGCGAAGATGTCGGAAAGAGTGAGAGCGTCGTCAAACCTGAAGCCAAAGCCGTTACCCATAGCCATCTTCATAACCGCCTCGGAAACACCGCCGATAGTGGGCGTGTAAGCGGAGAGTACCTTTCCTGCTCTCATAAGAGCGGTGATCTTATCAAAGAGCGCAAGGAGCGACTCTGCCTTGGGAAGTCCGTTTTCATCGCGTTCGGGCTCCAAAATCGCTACACGGGTGCCTGCCTTTTTGAATTCGGGAGAAATTACGTTCTCTATTTTATCGGTAGTGACAGCGAAGGAAATAAGGGTCGGCGGAACGTCAAGCTTCTCAAAGCTTCCGCTCATTGAGTCCTTTCCGCCTATTGCGGCAATGCCGAGATCCATCTGTGCGCGGAATGCGCCGAGAAGAGCCGCGAGAGGCTTGCCCCATCTCTTGGGGTCCTTCATCGGCTTCTCAAAATATTCCTGGAAGGTGAGATAGACCTCTTTGAATTCAGCGCCCGTCGCAACGAGCTTTGCCGCAGACTCAACTACGGCAAGATAAGCGCCGTGATAAGGGCTTGCCGTGGAAATGTCGGGGTTATAGCCCCAGGACATAAAGGACGCAAGGTCGGTGTGCTTCTTTTCAACGGAGATCTTCTGCACCATTGCCTGAATGGGGGTGCGCTGATACTTTCCGCCGAAGGGCATAAGAACCGTGCCCGCACCGATAGTAGAGTCAAATCTTTCGGAAAGACCGCGCTTTGAGCAGGTGTTAAGACCCGTAGCAACGGCATTCATACCGCATTTGAAGCAAGCGGGGAGCTCCTTGTTTACGTTACCGATCTTGGGAGATTCGATGTTTATGTGCTTCTCTGCTCCGTTGGAGTTAAGGAACTCGCGGGAGAGGTCGACTATCGTCTTGCCGTTCCAATGCATAGTGAGCCTCGGCTCTGCCTTAACTCTCGCGACAACGGTTGCCTCAAGGTTTTCCGCGTCGGCAAGTGCGAGGAACGCGTCCTTATTATGCGCCTCGATAACTACTGCCATTCTCTCCTGAGATTCGGATATAGCAAGCTCGGTGCCGTCAAGACCGTCATACTTCTTGGGAACTGCGTTAAGGTCGATCTCAAGTCCGTCAGCAAGCTCGCCGATAGCAACGGAGACACCGCCCGCACCGAAGTCGTTACAACGCTTGATCATTCTCGAAACGGTCTTGTTTCTGAACAAACGCTGGATCTTTCTTTCCTCGGGGGCGTTACCCTTCTGCACCTCGGCGCCGCAGTTTTCAAGAGATTTAAGGTTATGCGACTTGGACGAGCCCGTAGCACCGCCGCAGCCGTCTCTTCCCGTACGTCCGCCGAGAAGTATTACGAGATCTCCGTCCTCGGGGACCTCGCGGCGCACGTTTTCAGCGGGAGCCGCCGCGATCACCGCGCCGACCTCCATATGCTTCGCCGCATAGCCGTCGTGATATATTTCATCAACTATACCCGTAGCAAGACCGATCTGGTTTCCGTAAGAGGAATATCCTGCTGCCGCGGTCGTTACAATCTTTCTTTGAGGAAGCTTTCCTTCAAGAGTTTCGGAAATGGGCTTCAAGGGGTCAGCCGCGCCCGTAAGACGCATCGCGCCGTAGACGTACGCTCTGCCCGAAAGGGGGTCGCGTATAGCACCGCCGATACAGGTAGCCGCACCGCCGAAGGGCTCTATTTCCGTAGGGTGGTTGTGGGTTTCGTTCTTGAAAAGAAGGAGCCAAGGCTCGGGAGTGCCGTCAACGTCGACCGTGATCTTTACGGTACAAGCGTTTATTTCCTCGGACTCGTCAAGTCCGTCGAGCTTGCCGCATTTTTTCAAGCACTTTGCGGCGATGGTGCCGATGTCCATAAGATTTACGGGCTTCTTTCTCTCAATGAACTCGCGCGCGGATAAATATTCCTTATACGCCTCCTCAAGCACCGCGTCCTCAAACTTTACGGAATCAACGGTAGTAAGGAAGGTCGTGTGACGGCAATGGTCGGACCAATACGTGTCTATCATACGGATCTCGGTGATAGTGGGGCATCTGCCCTCCTTCTTGAAATATCCCTGACAGAACTTAATATCGTCAAGATCCATCGCAAGACCGTAGCTTGCAACGAAGTCTGCAAGACCCGCCTCGTCAAGCTCGGTAAAGCCGTCAAGCACCTTTACCTCGGTGGGGATTGCGTATTCCATCTTTATAGTATCTTTTTTATCAAGGCTTGCCTCTCTTGCCTCGACGGGGTTTATAACGTGCTTCTTGATCCTCGCAAGCTCGCCGTCCGATATATTTCCGTAGAGCATATATACCTTTGCGCTTGCGACGTCGGGCTTCTCACCGTGAGAGATGAGCTGGATGCACTGTGCCGCGGAATCAGCTCTCTGGTCGAACTGACCGGGAAGGAATTCCGTGGCGAACACTTTAGCGCCGTCGGGGTCAAGCTCAGTATAAACGTCATCAAGCTGAGGCTCGGAGAATACCGCGCCTACTGCGTAATCAAAGAGCTCCTTGGTGATATTTTCAGCATCGTAACGGTTGATAACTCTTACGCGCTCAACGCTTTTTATATCAAGGAAAGTTGAGATCTCGGAGAGAAGAGCGCGAGCTTCGTTATCAAGTCCCTGCTTTTTCTCCACATAAATACGATATACCATTTGATGTTATCCTTTCTTTGCAAGGAGGGCGCGAGCACCTATATCCTTACGGTAAAATGCATTTTCGAAGCTGACCTTTTCCACTTTTTCATAAGCGGCGCGGATAGCGTCCTCAAGAGTCTGTGCCGTAGCGGTTACGCCGAGCACTCTGCCGCCTGCCGTAAGGAGCTTTCCGTCCGAGAGCTTAGCGCCCGCGACGTAAACGGAATCCTGCACCTCGTCAGCCATTTTTATTTCAAATCCGCTCTCGTACTTCTCGGGATAGCCGCTCGACGCCATTATTACGCACGCACAAGCACCGTCCGAGAACTCGACCTTACAGTCTGCGAGAGTGCCGCGCGCGACAGCCTGCATAATCTCAAAAAGGTCGCTTTTAAGAAGAGGAAGCACTACCTGCGTTTCGGGATCTCCGAAGCGGCAGTTGTATTCTATGACCTTCGGTCCCTTAGGCGTGAGCATAAGGCCGAAATAGAGGCAGCCGCGGAATTCCCTGCCCTCCGCTTTCATTGCGCGGATAGTGGGGAGAAATATCTTTTCCATACATTCGTTGGCGATCTCCGAGGTATAATAGGGATTGGGCGCAACGGTTCCCATACCGCCCGTGTTAAGCCCCTCGTCATTATCAAGAGCGCGCTTGTGGTCCATCGACGATACCATAGGAACAACGGTCGTGCCGTCCGTAAAGGAAAGAACGGACACCTCAGGACCCGTGAGAAATTCCTCAACGACGATCTTGTTGCCGCTATCGCCGAACTTTTTCTCGGACATTATGGATTTTACGGCGTCGATCGCCTCCTCACGCGTCATAGCTATTATAACGCCCTTGCCGAGCGCAAGTCCGTCAGCCTTTATTACCGTAGGAATGGGTGCCGTTTTAAGGTATTCGTATGCGGCATCTGCGCTCTCGAACACCTCGTACTCCGCCGTGGGGATCCCGTACTTTTTCATAAGGTTTTTGGAAAAGACCTTACTGCCCTCTATTATCGCCGCGTTTGCGCGAGGGCCGAAGCAAGGAATGCCAAGTGCTTCAAGCCTGTCAACGCAGCCGAGAACGAGGGGATCGTCGGGAGCTACTACGGCAAAATCGATTTTATTGTTCTTTGCGTAATCGGCAATTGCGTCAATATCCTTCGCCCCGATGGGAACGAGGGTCGCATCGTTTGCCATTCCGCCGTTGCCCGGAAGAGCGAATATCTCGTCAACTCCCGCACAGGACTTAAGCTTTTTTATGATGGCGTGCTCTCTTCCGCCGCCACCTACTACCATTACTCTCATCGTTTTCAGAAGACCTCCGACCGATCAATGGTGGAACAAGCGCATTCCCGTGAATGCCATTGCGATACCGTAGTTGTCGCAGCACTCTATAACGAGATCGTCACGAATGGAGCCACCGGGCTCGGCTATGTACTTAACGCCCGATTTCTTCGCGCGCTCAATGTTGTCACTGAAGGGGAAGAACGCATCGGAGCCGAGCGCAACACCGTCAATAGTGTCAAGGTAAGCTCTCTGCTCCTCCTTGGTGAAGGGCTCAGGTCTTTCGGTGAAGTATTTCTGCCAATTGCCCTCAGCGCAAACGTCCTCCTCGTTCTGGTTGATATAACCGTCGATGACGTTATCTCTGTCGGGGCGACCGAGAGTAGGCTTGAAGGGAAGGTCAAGGACCTTGTCGCACTGACGAAGGAACCAGGTATCAGCCTTTCCGCCCGCAAGACGCGTGCAGTGAACTCTTGACTGCTGACCTGCGCCAACGCCTATTGCCTGACCGTCAACGGCAAAGCATACGGAATTGGACTGAGTGTATTTAAGAGTGATAAGAGCGACGATAAGATCACGGACAGCACTCTCGGGCATATCCTTGTTTGCGGTTACGATATTCGTAAGAAGCTCGCGGTCGATCTTGAAGTTGTTTCTGCCCTGCTCGAAGGTGATACCGAAGACCTGCTTCGTTTCCTGCTCGGCGGGAACGTAATCGGGATCTATCTTAACTATATTATATCCGCCCTTTCTCTTGCCCTTGAGTATCTCAAGTGCCTCGGGCTCGTAGCCGGGAGCGATTATACCGTCGGAGACCTCGCGCGCGAGCATCTTTGCGGTAGTTACGTCACAAACGTCGGAGAGCGCGACCCAGTCGCCGAAGGAGCACATTCTGTCAGTGCCTCTTGCTCTTGCGTAAGCACAAGCAAGGAGAGAGTCGTCAAGCCCCTCGATGTCGTCAACGAAGCAAGCTCTCTTGAGCTTATCCGAAAGCGGGATTCCGACGGCGGCAGAGGTGGGGCTTACGTGCTTGAAGGAAGTAACGGCGGGAAGTCCGAGTGCCGCTTTAAGCTCCTTTACAAGCTGCCAGGAGTTGAAGGCGTCAAGGAAGTTTATGTATCCGGGTCTTCCGTTGAGTATTTCAATGGGAAGCTCCGAGCCGTCGTTCATATATATTTTTGCGGGCTTCTGGTTAGGGTTACAGCCGTATTTAAGTTCAAATTCTTTCATTTTCAGCACCTCAGATGTTTTTATTTACTATTCTCGTTTCGCACTCTCCGCTTGCGATGTCGATATATCTTACGAAGAGAGATACCTTGTTATCGGCGTTAAGATTCGTCCAGATAAGGTCGGTAAGCGTGTCGATATCCACGTCGGGAAGCTCAAGGGTCTTGGGTTCACCCTCAAACGACGGGAGGGGATTTCCGTCACCGTTATAAGTATGGATGAACTTCGCTCTGCCCGCGATGGGGGCCGAGTAAGCGTAGGTGAATCTCTCGCAAGAGGAGTCGTCACCCTCGGCGCTCTTGAGAATCGACATTGCGAAATTCATTCCGTCGCACTCGCGGCGGATTATGCCCGAAATTCTCGGGGTGAAATTCGGCTTGTCGTCCTCGAACTCACGGGTCCTCAGCGCCTGCTCAAAGGTCATCTGCTTGTCCATAAGTTCATAAATGGTGTCGGTCTGATCGCCGTTGGTAACTATGGTCTTGTTTCCGAGCACTCTCACGGGATAGTAGATTATAAGGTGAGGATCGGTCATCTTCGACTCGTCGAACGCCTTGGTACGCATAGCGTCACCCTCGGCAACGAAAACTCTGTTACGGCTGTTTTCGCTTCTTCCCATTATGAAATAAGCCGTTACAGCCTTCTTTGAATCGGCGCTCTTGCCGATGATTATGCCTCTGCCGTGATAAGCAAGAGAATTAAGTTCTTCTTTTATGCTTGAAACCTTCATTGCTTACTCTCCTTTAATATATACTTTGTTGTTTTCTACGATGAGCTTTCCGTCGGCGAAGAGCCTTACTGCCTCGGGCAGTATCTTCCACTCCGCTTCCTCCATAATTCTTCTCTGAAGCGTTTCAGGAGTGTCATCATCCTTAACTTCGACTGCCTTTTGGAGAACTATCGGGCCTGCATCACATTCGGGAGTCACGATGTGTACGGTAGCGCCCGAGACCTTAACGCCCTTTTCAAGAGCCGCCTCGTGGACGTGAAGACCGTAAAAGCCCTTTCCGCAGAACGAGGGGATGAGTGCGGGGTGCACGTTAAGTATTCTGTTCGGGAATTTTTCATAGACCTGCTCGTCTATTATTGTAAGGAAGCCCGCAAGGACAACAAGATCTATTTTCTCTGCAACGAGAGCGTCGGCAAGAGCCTTTGAATATTCCGCTATCGTTTCAAAATCACGTCTTGCAAGCACCTTCGACTCTATGCCGTGCTTTGCGGCCCGTTCGAGCGCGAAAACGCCCGGCTTTGACGCAAGGACGAGGCTTATCTTGCCTGCGCCGAGCTCACCGCGCTTCTCTGCGTCAATGAGCGCCTGGAGATTAGTTCCGCCGCCCGAAACGAGAACGGCTATTTTTACACAGTTCTTCTCCATCAGCAGAACACCACACCGTCGTCGCTCTCGATTATCTCTCCGATAACGTAAGCGTCATCGCCGTTTGCCCTGAGTATTTCAAGCGCCGCGTCAACGTCCTCGGGAGAAACCACGACGCTCATACCGACGCCCATATTGTAGGTGTTGAACATATCACGCTCGGGAATATTTCCGAACTCCTTGATAAGGTCGAATATGGGGAGGACCTTTACGTCAGCCTTGTTGATCTTCGCGCCAAGACCGTCGGGAATGGATCTCGGAATATTCTCGTAAAATCCGCCGCCCGTAATATGGGAAATGCCCTTCACCGCAACCTTCTCAAGAAGAGCGAGAATGGATTTTACGTATATTCTCGTGGGGGTGAGGAGCGCCTCGGCTATCGTTCTGCCGCCGAGCTCCTCGCGAGCCTTGTAGAGCTCGGGGTTGTTATTGTCTATGTCAAAGACCTTACGGCAAAGGGAGAAGCCGTTTGAGTGAATACCCGTAGAGGGAAGCGCGATGATAACGTCGCCCGCCTTCATTTTCTTGTTATCAATTATCTTTTTCTTATCAACGATACCTACCGCAAAGCCCGCAAGGTCGTAGTCCTCGACAGGCATAAGACCCGGGTGCTCGGCAGTCTCGCCGCCTATGAGCGCCGCGCCCGACTGAACGCAGCCTTCGGCAACGCCGCTTACGATAGAAGCTATCTTTTCGGGAACGTTCTTGCCGCAAGCGATATAATCAAGGAAGAAGAGCGGCTTTGCTCCGCAGCAGATGATATCGTTCACGCACATTGCTACGGCGTCGATACCGATAGTATCGTGCTTGTCCATAAGTATAGCGAGCTTTACTTTTGTTCCGCATCCGTCCGTGCCGGAAACGAGCACGGGCTCTTCCATTCCCTTTACGGGAAGACCGAAGCAACCTCCGAAGCCTCCAACGTCATCAAGGCAACCCTCGTTGCGGGTACGGGCGATATGAGCCTTCATAAGCTCTACGGCTTTATAACCCGCGGTAATGTCAACGCCTGCTGCGGCGTAGCTTTTGCTGTAACTATTTTTCATTTTAAATAATTCCTCTCGTCAACAAATATTTATATTCAAATTATTCTTTGCCTGTCCAGCAATACGTGCAGAGCTTACACGGTTCGATGCCGATCGCCTCGATTATTCCCTCAAGAGATTGGAATTCGAGCGAATCGAAGTGAAATTTTTCAGCAATCGCCTTGCGGAGATTTTTTCCTCTTTCCGTATCGGGAGAGCTGTATTCTTCAATATACTCAAAGCCCTTCTCGCCCTCAAGCTCAAGTATCGTACGTCTTGCGATAAGCTCAAGAGAACTCGTCGCACGCGAGAAGTTAAGATATTTGCAACTATACATTATGGGCGGGCACGCGGAACGCATATGAACCGCTTTAGCGCCGTTTCCAAGAAGAAAGTCCACCGTCCCCTTAAGCTGAGTTCCTCTTACTATCGAGTCGTCAACTATAAGAAGCTTTTTGTCTTTAATAAGCTCCTTAATGGGTATCTGCTTCATCTTTGCGATCTTATTGCGCTCGGTCTGAAGCGTCGGTGTAAAGCTACGCATCCAAGTAGGCGTATATTTTATAAATGCACGGGCAAAATCCGCGTCGCTTTCGTTTGCGTATCCAATTGCGTGAGGTGTTCCCGAGTCGGGCATACCGCACACGTAGTCAATATCCTGCGCTACTCCCCTTGCCTTGTCGTTCTTTGCGAGAATTTTTCCGTTCTTGTAGCGCATCATCTCGACGTTCACGCCCTCGTAATCCGAGGTCGAATAACCGTAATAAGTCCAAAGGAATGCGCACATCTTCATTTCATCGCGGGGTTTTGCAAGTTGCTCTACGCTATCTGCCGTAATCTTGACAACCTCACCGGGGCCAAGCTCCATAATCTTTTCATAGTCAAGCTTTTCAAAGGCGAAGGACTCAAACGAAACGCTATGGCCGTCATCGTTCTTGCCGATAATCACGGGCAGTCTGCCAAGCTTGTCTCTTGCGGCAATAATACTTCCGTCATTAACAAGCAACATAATCGCCGCAGTACCGTCAATAACGTCCTGTGCGAACCGTATTCCCTCACAAAAGCTATCCTTTTTGTTTATCAGGGAGGCTACAAGCTCAACCGAGTTTACGTTTTCGCCCGTCATAACACCAAAGTGTCCGCCGTTCGTCAATTCGTATTCCTCAATAAGCTCTTCCGAATTGTTTATGTGTCCGATAATACAAATGCCGTAAGTTCCTATTCGCGATCGGATAAGCAAGGGCTGCGGATGCGTATCGCTGATACAGCCGATAGCCGCCTTTCCCTTCATTTCTTCTAAAATATTTGCGAATTTAGTCCTGAAAGGTGAATTTTCAATATTATGTATGTCGCGTTGAAGTCCAATCTCATCATCATACGCCGCCATTCCGCCTCTTTTCGTGCCAAGGTGTGAATGATAATCCGTGCCAAAGAAAACATCGGATATTGCGTCGCGCTTACTTACAACTCCAAAAAAACCTCCCATAAGCCCTCCTGATTATTTGCTTTGTCAAATTATGCGTTGAATTTTGCTTCTATCTCTGCGTTCTTTGCAAGAACCTTACGAGCGCCCTCTGCGCGCTTTTCCACGAGCTTTTCGTGAAGGTCGGGGTCCCCGAGTGCCAATATCTCAGCGGCGAGGTGAGCCGCGTTTGCCGCACCGTCGATAGCGACGGTCGCAACGGGAATACCCGAGGGCATCTGCACTGTTGCGAGAAGAGCGTCCATACCGCCCGTATTCTTGCAGGAAACGGGAATTCCGATAACGGGCAAGACCGTGTTTGCCGCGACAGCACCCGCAAGGTGAGCCGCCATACCGGCAGCCGCAATAATGACGCCAAAGCCGTTGTCTCGAGCACTCGAAACGAACTCTGCCGCCTCCTTAGGTGTCCTGTGAGCGGAATAAACGTGAACTTCAAAGGGAATTCCGTAGTCCTTAAGAACCGCTATCCCTTTTTCGACTATGGGAAGATCACTGTCACTTCCCATAAGAACCGCAACTTTTTTCATAAACATATCCTCCTCGGTATAAATAATAACAAAAGAACTCGTGACAACGGCCATACGGCTCGCGCACTCACGCACGTGTGTACGTGCGTTATTAAAATAAATGTTACGCTTTATTTTATCATATCCGCATTTATTTGTCAAGAGAGGATAGCTCTAAAAACAAAAAAAGTTGTCAAAAAAGCTCGAGTTCTTTACTTCATTTCAGCAAAAAGTAAAAGCCGCAGATCTCCGCGGCGGAAAATTCTTGCGACTTTTGTAATCTTTAGTTTACATATCAAACGTCTCGGCGTGTATTTTTTTAACACGGGTACCGCCTTATGGGATATGAGATTTGATCAGAAGGTTTTACCGTGCCATCCTTCGCCGTTTATCTCGTGTGCTCTGTGAATAACGACGAACGCCCTTTCATCCGCGCAAAGAACGGCTGACAGGAGCGACGAATACTCGGCAATATCAAACGTGACCATAAGCAACCCCTTCTTTTCGCCCGAATAACCGCCGACGCATTCTACGAGGGTCGTCGTTCTTTTCGTGTTTTCAATAACGGAGCGACTCACCGCCGCAGCTTTATCTGTCACGATGCTCGCGGCGAACGCCTTTTTACCGTTTCCGAAGATTTTCTCCGTCACGACGGATGACGTAAAAGCGGAGACCGCGCCGAGGAGCGATATTACGAGATCGCCTATGAGAACGGCACCGACGAGTATAACGAAAGCGTCGATGATAAGCATTGCCCGCGCACTCGTCAGCCTTTTAAAACGCCTTGAGATAATAAGTGCCGCAACGTCAACACCGCCCGTTGAGCCACCGCCAAGAAAGGCCAACGCGACTCCCGCACCGATAACGATCCCTCCGAAAACGGAGGCGACGACCAAAGCCGCATCGGGATGCTCCTCTGATGCGACTTTGAAAATTCCACCGAGAGCGTCGGATGACGAGAGTCTGTAAAAAAGCGAAAAAGCGAGGGGGTATATCAAGGTGGAGATGAAGGTCTTCGCCGCGAAGTTCTTTCCGAAAACGAGAGCACCCACGGTAAAAAAGCCCCACGACGTCAATGCGACGTACAGCTCCTCCGTGAGATACGGCGGCGATATCTTCGCGAGAACTATCGCTATTCCCGATATTCCTCCCGCTACAAGATCAAAAGGAACCTGAAAAACGCTCGTGCCGAACGCTATCAGAACGGTGCCCGCAATTACCAAAGCTATATTTTTAAATTGCTTTAATCCGACGTCCAACACCTTCTTTCCGAAAAAGGTCATCTCGCGCGCTTCATATCGTTCCTGTACGCGTGCGGGGTGATTCCTTTTATTTTTTTGAAATTCATTATGAAGTACGAGGCGCTCGCATATCCGCACATCTCCCCGATACGAAAAACGTCCTCATCCGTCGTGATAAGCATTTCTTCCGCTCGTCTTATTCTGACGCCGTTCAGATATTCCTTGAAGCTTTGACCCGTGACGTTTCCGAAGGAGCGCGAGAAATGGCTGTAACTCATTCCCACCGCGCGAGCGACATCTGCCGCGCTTATTTCCGATGAATAATTATTATTGATGAAAGTCATCGCGCTGTAAACAAGCTCAAGAACGCTCACCTCGGCGCGTCCGATATGCTCCTCCTTCATCTCGGGCGCCTCGTCGCCGCCTCTGAGAATAAAAAGAAGCAGACTTGCTACGTATTCTTTGACAGCTATATCAAAATACGGCCGTCTTTGGGCGCATTCGTCAGCAAGTGCCCTCACCGTTCTTTCAACGCGCGTGCCTTCAAGCTCCTCTGCGCGCCAATGTCTTTTTGCCGCATCGTTGCGAAGAGCGAAAAGAAGCATATACGCCGCACCGTTTTTCTTATCCGAAACGTCGAATACGAGCGAGGGATGTATTTTAATAACGTAATACGAATTTTCTTTTTCGTCAAGTGTGTAAATGCTGTGAATATCACCGCCTCGGAAAAAGAGCATATCGCCGCGGCCGACCTCGTAGCGCACGTCGTTTATGTACGCCGTAAAGCTGCCCGAATTTATGTATATGATCTCAAGGGCGTCGTGTAAATGCCCCTTGGTCGCGACGCTTCTCGGCGGGGTAGTCTGAAGAGCGCATTTTGCCCCCTGCTCTTCAAACCAACCGCGCTCTTGCTCAAGATACGCATCGCCTTTATAATTTCTTTTGTAAGTAACGTCCCGATTGTTTTTATATTCGGGTGCTACAAAAACGTTGGGCGTTATTGGATTTTTTTCAGCAAAGACCTTTTTCATCAGAGTCCCCTCCGTGATTTTTACTAAAAAAATTATATCACACATCCGACTCAAAATCCAGCCTTTTTTATATCTTTACCAAAAAAGCGGATAAAAAAACGGTGCAAAACAAAAAAATTACGCGTTAACCTGAATTTTTGAGTTTTTTTTAAAAAGCCCTTGACAAAGCAGGATAAAAAGTTTATAATATAGTGTACGACTTTGCGGCTCGTAGCCTAAACTGCGCCCAAATGTCGAAAACACATACGGGAGGTATCAGAAGTGAGGCTTGATTTAAGGCCCTTGCTTGCCGGTGACAGATACTTGTCTTTTGATTACGAGCTGCCGCTTGATACTGACCCTGAGGATTCTTCAAGCTTCCTCTTCGGTGTGAGTTTTCCTTCTCCCATGAAGGTTTCGGGTGACATTACCAACACCGCGGGATATATGAGAATGACACTTACGATGTCCGTGGATTATGAAGCCACGTGCGCAAGATGCCTCTCACCTGTCTCGGGCGAGTTCACTCTTGACCTTGAGAAAACCGTCGCACCCAGGGATCTGCTTGGCGACCTCGACGAGGACAGGCTCGATGATTTTGCCATAATCGAAGACGGATTTCTCGATATGGATGAGCCCCTCAAGGAACAGCTCGAAATGGAGTTTCCGCTCCGCTTCCTCTGCAGGGAAGATTGCAAAGGGCTTTGCCCGAAGTGCGGAAAGAATTTGAACGAAGGCGATTGCGACTGTCAGAAAAAAGAGATAGACCCGCGCTTGGCGCCTCTTCAGAAAATTCTTGATGCTATGAAAAAAGAAGAAAATAAAAAATAAGTATAAATGCGAGGTAAACAACAATGGCAGTACCGAAGAGAAAAGTTTCTCACTCGAGAAAGATGAAGAGACGCTCCAGCGTTTGGAAGCTTGAGCACCCCACCAACATCGTAAAATGCCCCCAGTGCGGCGAGTACAACCGTGCATACAGAGTTTGCAAGGCTTGCGGCTACTATAAGGGTGTTGAGATCGTTGCAAAGGCTGAAGCAGAGAAGTAATTCTTCCGCTCGGCAGAGCTTAATTAAAAAGGATGGAGCAGTTACCTCCGTCCTTTTTAAGTTTTAGCATATTTGTATATTTTAACGTACACGTATACATTTTAAATATTTACAATCAAAGGACACACCGTTATGAAAATTACAATGATGATCTTCACCATCGTCCTTTATATGGCTTATATCATATATTTGGGCATCAAATGCTCAGGGGCGAACAAGAACTCCGATGATTTCTATCTCGGAGGCAGAAAGCTCGGTCCTTGGGTGACCGCTATGAGCGCGGAGGCATCGGATATGTCCTCGTGGCTCTTGATGGGTCTGCCCGGCGTCGCGCTGATGACAGCCGTCGCGGAAAACACGACGGGATTTGCCGAAGCGCTTTGGACGGCGCTCGGTCTTGGCATCGGAACTTATCTTAACTTCCTTCTCGTCGCGCGTCCCATTCGTATTTATTCGGAAAAGACGAGATCGACGACGATCCCCTCCTTCCTTTCCGACCGCTTTGGCGACAAAAAAGGCTTCCTTACCGCCATCGCAGCCATCGTCATCGTCGTATTCTTCGTTCCTTATACCGCATCAGGCTTCTCCGCGATAGGTAAGCTCGTTAATTCTACCTTCGGCATTGATTACCACGCCGCTATGATAGTAGGCTCCATCGTGCTCGTCGCTTATACCGTTATCGGCGGATTCCTTGCGGCATCAGTGACCGACCTCGTTCAGTCCATCATAATGACCGTCGCCCTCTTCGTAATAATCGGCTTCGGTGTGGAATACGCGGGCGGACTCGGCTCTATCCGCGATACGATACTCGCTCACGACGGCATTTCTTCCGTAGGACAGTACTTCAATCCCTTCGGCACGGACGGGCAGAGCTACGGCTTCCTTCCCATAGTTTCCACACTTGCTTGGGGTCTCGGATACTTCGGTATGCCCCATATCCTCTTAAGATTTATGGCGATAGAGGATGAGAAAAAGCTTAAAATGTCGCGCCGCATCGCTACCGTTTGGGTATTCATCTCTATGGCTGTCGCTATTCTGATAGGTGTTATCGGCTACAACTTCGCGGTTTCCGAGGGACTCGTCGGCAAAGAGGGCTTTGACCCTGAGCGAATAGTCATTTATATCGCTGACGCGATAGGCAGCCTTGACACCTTCGGTGCGGTTATCGGAGGACTTATTCTTGCGGGTATCCTCGCGTCTATTATGTCAACGGCGGACTCTCAGCTTCTTGCGGCGTCGTCTTCCGTTTCCGAGAATATAATCAAGCGTTTTATAAAGAAGGATATTAAAGAAAAGTCACAGATGTGGCTTGCTCGCCTCACAGTCGCGGTCATTGCCGTTGCGGCAATATTCCTCGCTTGGGATCAGAACTCATCCGTATTCCGTATAGTGGAATTTGCTTGGGCAGGCTTCGGCGCGGCATTCGGTCCTACGGTCCTCTTCGCCCTCTTCTGGCGCAGAACGAACAAGTGGGGAGCTCTCGCGGGCATACTTACCGGAAGCGCTACCGTTTTCGTTTGGAAATTCCTCGTCCGTCCTCTTGGCGGCGCGTGGGATATTTACGAGCTTCTTCCCGCCTTCATTCTCGGCGCGATCGCCATAGTCGCAGTGTCGCTCCTTACTCCCGCACCCGAAAAGGACGTCACGAGCACCTACGATAAGGTAAAATCGCTCTGCCGCAAAAAATAAGCAAAAAACAGTTAACATAGAAAAGAGCTCGGTCAAAGGCACGTACTCTTAAGGACAGTTTTGATTGTACGTTACCTACCGACAGGAAAGAAACTCAAATTTTCTATCGTTCCCAACAAAAATTGAAAACATAGAAACCGCAGATTGATTTTCTGCGGTTTTTGTGTTATAATTTATAGGTACGAATGCTTAATTAGAATTTGTATAGGAGATAAGCAATATGTTTTATTATCTAAATAAAGACACAGTTCCAACAATACCTACACCGCACGATTGTGAAATAAAGAAAGTGACTATACAAGGAGATTATATTATATTTGAGTTTGAGGATGACATTTCGTATCATGATTCTATTCGGCACATCAATCCCGATGCAAAATCCTTAGTCATCAAAATTCATTTGGTTGATGATTTTGATACATATAAAATGAAATACTATAGAAAGCCTTGGTGTAGAGGGGATTATTCCCGTATTGATAACGCCCAACTTGAAAAAATTGCTAAAAAGGAAGGACTCGAATATCTTTACCATTATGTTGGATATCAATCTATGATTATCAAGTTGTTTAGCAAAACTGATATCACTCTCGACATAGCAGCCGACTATATCGAATACGAGTGGATTGTTTAAAAAATCTCAATTTGTAAAGAAACGTTTAAGCGTTACTCGATAAAAGTCTCCCTTGTGTAAAGGGAGCCTTTTCTTTTTGTTCATCTATGACTTGTCAATTTTCCTGACAAGCGCTGACTTAATTAAAGACATATTCTCCTGCAAAGCGCAATCTCGCCGTGTCATCCTGAGCGTAGCGTATGCGAAGTCGAACTGCGGAGCAGTGCGAGGCGTAGCCGAGCAGGATCTCGGGCGAGAATATCATCCTTTCCCCTCGTAGATCCCGATGCTACGCATCGCCCTACGGGTTCGACTGCGGGCTTCGCCCTCCGCTCAGGATGACACGAGGGGCGGCACACCTCCGCTCAGGATGACACGAGGGGCGGCGCACCTCCCGGAAGGTAGAAAAAAGCACTTATGGAAATCACTTGCCATAAGTGCCTTTGCGTTACTTTTGTCACTCGTTTTGTAGTCTTTAATTAAGGCATATGAAGCACTGCATTTGTGTACATAAACGCGAAATACGGCATATCCCTTTCGAGATATACCGTATCCCCCAAAACTGTCCTTTAGAGTGACGCTCTAAACCAAGCTCTTTTTTTATTCTTTTTCAACCCCGAGGATAGATAAAAGCTCTCCGACGTCCTTCGCCCGAGCGCAAAATCCCGCCGCGTCTATCTCCTCCTCCGTACCGTGACCCCAAAGGACGGCTATCGAATCTATTCCGCACGCAATAGCCCCGAGAGCGTCGTAGCTTCTGTCGCCTATCATAACCGCCGAGGCGCGACGTTCTTCTCCGATATTCTCAAAAACGTAATTTATGACCTCGTGCTTTTTATCCCGCGCCCGATCGCCGTCAGCAGCCCCTATAAAATCAAAATAAGCGTCAAGACCGTAGCGTGCGAGCACCTTCTTTGCGAAAAACTCCGGCTTCGAAGTTGCTACGCAGAGCGTCTTCCCCGCCTTTTTCAAGGCGCAAAGCATCTCCTTCACGTCGGGATAAACATCGTTATCCCACCATCCGTAAACGGAATAGTACTCGTGAAACAGCATAAGCGCCCTGTCCGCCTCGCTCTCCGTAAGTGAAAATTCACGCTTCCACTCGGCGTAAAGAGGAGGTCCGATGTATTTTTTAAGCTCCGTGCGCTCACCGAAGCAAAGCTTCATTTTACGGAGCGCGTATTCGAACGAAGAAACGAGTCCGCGCTCAGGATCCGTCAGAGTTCCGTCAAGATCAAACAGGACCGTGTCGTATATTTTCATCTTTCAGCCTTTCTTTTCGCCAAAATCCGTGATTCGTTTTTACGCTCAATAAAGCTCCGATATAGCTCTCACGTGAGATAAAAATTCGTCCTTCACCTCGGTCGGAGCGACTATGCGCATATCCTTGCCGAAGCCCGAGACCCACGCGAAGAAATTGGGGCTCACCGTGATTTTCAGCCTGACGAGAAAGCTCCCGTCACGCCGCTCAAAGAACACGTTTTTACCGAACCTGTCAATTATGACTCCCGCAAGCGAATCCTTGCATTCAAGCACAACGAGCTCTTCCCTGCCGCCGTACATTCCGAAGACCTTCCTCGTATAGCTGCCCGGGTCGATATGACATTCAAGAGCTGCCAAAGAGCGCGGCTCTTCGGTCAGATCGACGCTCTCCATTTTATCAACGCGGAAATTCTTCACTATCCTCTCGTCTTCATCGAAGGCAATGAGATAGTAATTTTCATCGTTCCATACGAGGCTCAGCGGGCTGACTCGGTAACGCGCACCTCCCTTGTGATACTCTTTCTTTTTTTCGACGTTATATTTGAAATATTTAAAGGTGACGAGAACCGAAGCGTTGATCGCCGTATGTATCGCATCAACTGCGTAAAGAATAGATCTGTTCTCGGATCTGTCATCAACGTAGACCCGTCTTGCAAGATCGCGAGCCCCCTTCTTGCCCGCGAAAAGCTCAAGCTTTTTTACTATCTCACGGCATTTGCTCTGCGGAATGAATTTCGCCGCCTCTATCGCATCAACGAGCATCTTCAATTCCGCGCTTTCAAAATATCTGCCGACGAGGGCGTATTTCGGCGGTCTTGCGTCCGTCATCTTCAAGACCTCAAAGCCAAGCTCCGAGAGGCAGTCCATATCGGCGTAAACGCTTTTCCTCTCGGCGGATATACCAAATTCGGAAAGCGCCGAAATTATCTGTGCCATATCCATTCCGTGCTCGTCATCGGTGTGCCTCATAAGTATCTCAAGAAGTCTTATAAGCTTCAGCTTTTGGTTTTCGCTCTTTGCCATATTCGCCTCACAGTTTTTTATCTTATTATACAACAAAAAGCTCCGTATGTCAACAAAGCTGTCCGAAAAGAAGGACAGTCAGGCAAAAAATTAACACGGGTCCCCTCTTTCCGCCTAAAAAAAGAAAAAGCGGACCCGTCAGAGTCCGCTTTACGGTTATACTATTTAAATTAAACCACACCCTGAGCCATCATTGCGTCAGCAACCTTGATGAAGCCCGCGATGTTAGCGCCGGCAACGAGATCGTCACCGAGACCGTACTTGTTTGCCGCGTTTACGGAAGCCTCGAAGATGTTCTTCATAATCATCTTGAGCTTAGCGTCGACCTCCTCTGCGGTCCAAGAATAACGCATAGAGTTCTGCGACATCTCAAGACCCGAGGTAGCAACGCCACCTGCGTTGACCGCCTTGGAAGGAGCTACGATAACGCCTGCGTTCTTGAGCATAGCAACCGCCTCGTTGGTGGTGGGCATATTGGAAACCTCTACGTAATACTTAACGCCGTTGGCAATGATCTTCTCAGCATCTGCCTCACGAACCTCGTTCTGGGTAGCACAAGGCATAAGAATATCAGCCTTTACGCCCCAAGGCTTCTCACCCTTGAAGAAGGGAACGCCGAACTTGTCTGCGTAATCCTCGACTCTGTTACGGCAGGAAGCACGCATCTCAAGCATATAATCGATCTTTTCGGGGGTATTGATACCGTCCTCGTCGTAGATATATCCGTCGGGACCGGAGATAGTAACTACCTTACCGCCAAGCTCGGTAACCTTCTTAACGGTACCCCAAGCAACGTTACCGAAGCCCGAGATCGCAAAGGTCTTACCCTTAATATCGTCGCCGAAGTGCTTGAGCATCTCAACGGTGTAGTATACCGCGCCGTAGCCCGTAGCCTCGGGACGGATGAGAGAACCGCCGTAAGAAAGACCCTTACCCGTAAGGACGCCCGTGAACTCATCGCGAAGTCTCTTATACTGACCGTAAAGATAACCGATCTCTCTTGCGCCAACGCCGATGTCACCTGCGGGAACGTCGGTATCTGCTCCGATATACTTCTGAAGCTCGGTCATAAAGCTCTGGCAGAAACGCATAACCTCAGCGTCGGACTTGCCCTGCGGGTCGAAGTCGGAGCCGCCCTTACCGCCGCCCATAGGAAGGCTGGTGAGAGAGTTCTTGAAGGTCTGCTCAAAGCCGAGGAACTTAATGATAGACTCGTTTACGGTAGGATGGAAGCGAAGTCCGCCCTTATAAGGACCGATAGCGCTGTTGAACTGGATACGGAATCCGCGGTTCACCTGAACGTTGCCGTTGTCGTCGACCCACGGAACTCTGAACTTAATAATTCTCTCGGGCTCGACCATACGCTCGATAACGCCGCTCTTGACGTACTCGGGGCTCTGCTCAAGCACGGGCTCGATAGACTCAAGAACCTCTTTTACAGTCTGGAGGAACTCGGGCTCACCCGCGTTACGCTTTTCAACGCGAGCAACGAGATCGTTTAAATACTCTGATTTGAACATAAAAATCACCTCTTATTTTGAAATATACTTTATTATACATTATTTCTTTTGCAAAATCAATAGTTTTTAAAATATTTTTTCTCTCGTTTATCATTTTTTTGCAAGCTTGGATGTCAAAAAACTGCATTTTACCCTTCATTTACCTTTCTTTCCTTTATAATATGAAATTTAGCAATTTACAACACTTCACATTTATAAGAGTCTTTTCATTTTCTTCGTGGCAAAATAAAAGAAAAAAGCGGAGGTGAAAAGGCTTGCACGGCGAAATTTCGGAAACCGAAAAGAAAAAATCCAGAATACCGTTTTTGCGCTTGCCCGCCAGAGCCTCGGCGTGGTACGCCGCGTCCGCTCTCGTCACGCGCGGGACAAGCTTTCTTCTGACTCCCGTTTTTACGAGAGTACTAAACGGCGAGAGCTACGGCGTCTATCCGCTTTACGCAAGTTGGATGTCAATACTATCCGCCGTTATGACCTTGGAAACGGGAAGCGCCTCACTCTACGGCGGATTCGCAAAATTCGAAGGCAAGGACCGCGATTTTACCAAGAGTGCCCTTGCCGTCCTGATGTCGGTATTTTTCGCCCTCTGCGTGCCGCTTTTCGTTTTCATCAAGCCGCTGTCAAGGTTTTCGGGATTGCCCGTCTTTCTGCTCGCTCTAATGAGCGTACACATCTTTTTTGAAGCCTCGGCGTCGCTCATTTGCACGAGAGAGCGATATTTCTACGGCTATAAACAGGTCTTTATCGCGAACACCGTCGCCGCCGTGACAGCCCCCGTGACGGCACTTTTGATCATCCCGTTTCTCCCTTCTTTTGCAAGGAGCATCGGCGCGGTGCTCGGTGCGTTGGCAAGTACCGCGTACCTGCTCGTTATTTTAAAGGGAAAGCTCGGACGAGCGAACGGAGAGATGATGAGATACGTTTTTCTGACGTGCCTTTCGATGTTGCCGAGTCTTGCCTCCACGGTGCTGCTCTCAAGCGTCGACAAGCTTATGATAAGCAAATATTACGGCGCCTTCGCTCTTGCGAAATACTCTGTCGCCCACTCTCTCGGGCTCACTCTGACGTTCGTAACGGCGAGTGTTTTCGGAGCTCTGAAGCCGTGGATAACAAGGAAGCTTTCAAAAGGTGACGTAAAAGCCGTGCGGGAAAGCGTGAGCCTTCTTTTTACTGTTTTTTGTACGCTCACGCTCGCTCTTTGTTGCTTGGCTCCCGAGCTTTTCGCTTTTCTTGCGCCGACGGAATACCTCGACGCCTTGCCCGCCGTCTACGTCTTTGCTCTGTGCGCTCTGCCTATGTTCCTCTCGGGCACGTCGTCTTGCGTACTGCTGGCGCGCGGACGCCCTCTCGCATCATCCCTCTCGGCCCTTTTCGCAGCCGCCGTCAACATAGGGCTTAACGCTTTGATCTTCACGAGATTATCTTACGCGTACGCATCCGTCACATTCTTATTTTCTTACGTTATACTATCCCTGCTAACGCGCCATTTCTGCGGTGACGGAAAGGTGGTTGAAAAGAAGCTCTTTTTAATACTCGGATTGACGGCGCTTACGGTGATCGCAAGCTATCTTTTGAGGGGAGCGCTCTTGGCAAGGCTTTTGATGCTCGCGGCTCTGGTCCTGCCCACGCTCGGAATTTTCAAGCGAATGGTAAACAAAGTTAAAGAAAATTAAGATCGGCACCCCGAAGCCTCTATTTTACAAAAGGCCTAAAGTGCCGATCTTAGCGCTTGTTTTTATATTTTTTCTTTGTTTTATACCAAAGCGTATTATTTTTCGCCCTTAAGTGCGGCACGCTTTTGCGCCTGCATACGCTTTCTCGTGGGAGTATCAAGAATGACCTTACGAAGTCTTATGCTCTTGGGGGTTACCTCAATAAGCTCCTCGTCGGTGATAAACTCGATAGCTTCTTCAAGCGACATTTGTATAGGCGTTATAAGCGTCAGCTTTTCATCGGCGCCCGACGAACGGATAGCGGTCAGGTGCTTTTCCTTGCACACGTTGACCTCGATATCGTCGGACTTGGGGTTCTCACCGACTATCATTCCCTCGTAAACGGGGGTCTGCGGACCGATGAAGAGCGGACCTCTGTCCTGCGATTGATAAAGTCCGTAAGTGGTGGCAATACCCTTCTCCGATGCAACGAGAGAAGACGTAAAGCGCGTCTTTATCTCACCGCGGAAGGGCTCGTATCCCGCGAAGAGCGAGGAGATAAGTCCTTCTCCGCGCGTGTCGGTCAGAAGCTCACTTCTGTAACCGAAGAGGCATCTTGTGGGAATGGAATAGAATATCTTCTGTCTTGAGCCGTGGAGCTGCATATCAACGAGCGTGCCCTTGCGCATATTGAGTTTTTCTATGACCGAGCCCGCGTACTCCTCGGGAACGTCTATAATTACGTCCTCTACGGGCTCGCATTTAACGCCGTCTATCTCTTTGAAGAGAACTCTGGGGTTGGAGCAGCAAAGCTCAAAGCCCTCGCGGCGCATATTTTCTATAAGGATGGAAAGATGCATCTCTCCTCTGCCCGCAACGCGGAAGCTGTCCGTGGTGTCGCCGTCCTCAACACGCAGAGAAACGTCTTTTAAAAGCTCCTTATAAAGTCTTGCGCGAAGATGACGGGAGGTAACGAACTTACCCTCCTTACCGGCGAAGGGAGAATCGTTAACGGAGAACGTCATCTCCATCGTGGGTTCACCGACCTTGACGAACTCAAGAGGCTCGACCTTTGCGGGGGAGCAAACCGTATCGCCAATGGAAATATCCTCACAACCCGAGAAGCAGATTATATCTCCGACCTTCGCTTCCGTTACGGGAACTCTTTTGAGTCCGTCGAACTGATAAAGAGACACGACCTTGCCCGGGCGGGACTTGGCGTCACCGTGATAGTTGCAGATGGAAACGCCCTGACCTTGCTTAATAGTACCGCGCTCAATGCGTCCGATACCTATTCTACCGACGAACTCGTTATAATCTATCGACGAAACGAGAAGCTGCAGGGGCTCGTCCTCATCACCCTCGGGTGAGGGCATATAATCAAGAATGGTGTCAAGAAGAGGCGTAAGATCCTTACCGGGTGTGTGGGGGTCGAGCGACGCGGTTCCCGCTCTTCCCGAGCAGAAGAGCATCGGAGAGTCGAGCTGCTCGTTCGTCGCGTCAAGCTCAAGAAGAAGCTCAAGCACCTCGTCACCTATCTCATCAAGTCTTGCGTCGGGGCGGTCGATCTTGTTGACAACGACGATAACTCTGTGATTCATCGAAAGCGCTTTTTCAAGCACGAATCTGGTCTGAGGCATAGGTCCCTCCGCCGCGTCAACGAGGAGGATAACACCGTTTACCATCTTCAGAATTCGCTCGACCTCACCGCCGAAATCGGCGTGACCGGGGGTATCTATTACGTTTATTTTTACATCTTTGTAATGTATCGCCGTATTCTTTGCAAGAATCGTTATTCCGCGCTCACGCTCAAGGTCGTTTGAGTCCATTACGCGGTCTTCCATCTCTTGGTTTTCTCGGTAAATTCCGCCCTGGCGGAGCATCTCGTCAACGAGAGTCGTTTTTCCGTGGTCAACGTGCGCGATTATTGCGATGTTTCTAAGGTCGGTACGCTTCATTTTCTTTCCTTCTTTTCTCTTTATTTTCCAAAAATATATTTTATCATATTTTATGGAAAAATGCAAGAATTATTTTTTACAGATTTTTTCAGCTCAAACGGGCGGCATTCCGTCGTTATTTACAAAAAGAGCACGGATTTCGAAGCAAATCAAAAACCGCGCTCTTGTTTTTTGTAATTCAATTCATTCTGAGAAGTGTTTTTTCGAGATAATTCGTTTTAAATAGACCGGGCATATTAAGCGGCTGCGCCACGTTTATGCCGTAAGTTCCTCTTATAATATCGTTAACGACAGTCTTTCCGTATTTTTGAAGAGCAGCCTCGTAAAGTTCTGCATCCATCGTAGATAAGATTATCTCGGACACTACATCTCTGCCGTACTCTCCGAGCATAAACTCATATCGCTCAAAATTGGACAGCGCGAACCACGAATCCACACACTCAAAGGAGACGCTTGCAAGATTCGTGCAATTCTCAAACAAAAAGTTGCCAAGCACCTCGACGCTCGCGGGAATAACGACGTCTTCGAGCAAAGTACAGGAATAAAACGCCGCCGCGCCTATTTTCTTAAGCGACGAAGAGAGGGTCAGCTCGCCAAGCGCTTCACAGTCCTTAAACGCCCACGCACCGATCTCTGTAACGCCGTTGCCCATATTGACAGAAGAAAGCCTCTCGCATCCCGCAAACGCGTAAGCCCCGATATAGCTCACCGTATCGGCAACGGTCACGTCCGTCAAACGCGAGCACTCGAAGAAAGCGTGAGCGCCAATCCCGATAACTCCGTCGGGAACGGTAACGCTCTTAACGTCCAAACGATAAAACGCGTAGTCGGAGATCGCATAACTCTTGCCGTCAAAGTCGCTTGGCAGAACAATTTCGGAACCTTCTCCGACGTAAGACACGAGATACACGCATTCTCCGTCAGAGTAAAAGAGGAAATCACCGACACGCACGGTACGGACGGCATCAGAATGAACCGACACCGCGTGCTCTGCGACGTAGCCGTTAGACGCTTTGCCGAGCTCTATTTCCAGATCTGAAGCGTTAACGACCTCCGCAAGATGAGAGCAACCGTAAAAAGCATACGGTCCGATGCTCTTAAGCGATTTTGGCAGAACGACGCTGACAACGCCGCGGAAATTATAAAAGGCGTACCGTGAAACGGTTTCGACCCCCGAAGGGATACGGATCACGTTCAAATGCTCTCCGTTTTCGTAAAGCGCAAGAGCATAGAACAGAGGGTTGGAATAATACGTATCAAATTCAAGAGCGCACCAGGAGCGAAGGCTCGCCGTTTCCACTCTTTCGAGTGACGAGCATCCTTTGAAAGCGTCCGCGCCGATAGATGCCACGCGGCTTCCGACGTAAAGGCTTTGCAAGGACGAGCACTTGTAGAACGCCTCTTTACCAACGCTCACGACTCCGTCGCCGATCTTCGCGTTGAAAAGTCCCGAGCACTGTGCGAAGGCGGATTCTCCGATTTTTTGAATAGACGCGACCGACGTAAAGCTCGTAAGAGCCGAGCAACCGTAAAAGGCGTATGCTCCAACCGAGGCTACTCCTTCAGCCATACTCACGCTCTCAAGGTCCGTACATTCAAAGAATGCGTAGTCGCCGATAGCTTTTGCCGCTTTCGGGATCAATACGATATCTATCCCCTTTTCCTTGAAAAAGGCATAGTCGCCGATGAAATAATCTTTTCCGTTAAAGTTCGATGGCAAAACAAGCGTTTTCGTGGCTTCCGCCACGCCGAGCAAGCGATTGACTCCGTTATGGGAATAGAAATAAAAGCCGTTCAAGACTTCAAGCTTGCTCTCGGAATTATGGACCTCCATCGCGTAAAGCCCCGCGCACCCGTGATCGGCAAGACCCGCTTTTATATCAAGAGCTGAGTGATTTATCACCTCGGCAAGCTTAAAGCATTCGGAAAACGCCTCGCTTCCTACGGTCAAAAGCGTTGACGGGAGCTCTGCGCTCATAAGATTTTTGCAGCCGTAAAAAGCCCGCGCTCCCACGGTCTTTGCGCCATCCGATATTTTCAAGAAGCGCAGCCCCTCGCATTCGCTGAACGCCTCCTCGCACACGGTGCGGACGCTCGGGCCGATATTCAGCTCACGTATTCCCGCACAGCGCAAGAACGCCGCTTTTCCAACGGTTTCAAGAGAGGCACCGAGGTCGAGCTCTTCAATAGAGGAGCACGAATCAAAGGCGTATTCGTCTATCGTTTTTACGTTTATACCGAAATCAACGCTTTCAAGGGAGATACAGTGGTCAAAGGCTCTTTTGGGAATGCGTTCGCAGGACGCCCCGATCTTCACGCTTTTAAGCGATTTGCAGTACGAAAACGCGCACTCTCCAAGCACCTTTACGCTGTCGGGAATAATTACCTCCGTAATAGCGTTGCAGTTATAAAACGCGTAAGCACCGACGGACTCTACTCCGTTTGGTATCTCTATTTTATCCACCGATTTTCCGCCGACGTAAAAGTCGCCGCCTGCCGAAAGAGGATTAGCGTAATAACCGTCAAAATCAATTCCGCACCATCCTACGATGTCGGGCGTGTGAACTGCCGAAAGAGCGTTACAATCGGAAAATGCCCTGAATCCTATGCTCTTTATTTTTTTGCCGATACTGACCATCACAAGCTCTTCGCAGTCGGAAAAAGCACCCGCTGCCACAGCTTCGGTGTCGTCGTGCATTTTGCACGAGCGTACATCCTTTCCTACCGCAAAAACGAGAACGCGATAAGGGTTCTCTTCATTTCCGAGATAAAGAGCGCCGTCGTAATAATTATACTTGATATTCAGCGAATCCAAGAAAGAGGACGCTTCTATTTTTGAAACGGAATTTCCGAGAAAAACGTTTTCCAGCTCCTTACAGTCGGCAAAAGCACGCACCCCGATGGACGACACGCCGTCGGGTATCCTCACCGATCTTAATCCCGAGCAAAGAGCGAACGCATAATCGGAAATACGTGACACACCGTTCGGAATAACAAGGTCCGTTGCGAGCGCGCCGCCTACGTACAGTTCCGCCGAATAACAAAGGGGATTGGACGCGGCGGTGGAAAATTCCGTCCCGCACCACGCGGCAATATCCGAAATGCAAACAGCAGAGATCTCATCACTGCCTAAGAAAGCGTCGGCACCGATGCGGCGAATGCTCGACGGGATAGTTATTTTTTGAATGTTTTCAGCATCGGCAAATCCGCCGTCGGGTATAGACGAAACGGGCTTTCCCCGATAAGTTGACGGTATGACGATCTCTTCCGAATAAACAGCTCTTCCAAGACTGACGGAATAAGTCCCGTCTGTGGTAAGCCTGTATGCAAGACCGTCCGTACCGATATCCGTACCGTCGTCTTTATTCGTTTCCTCTTCACCGCAAGAGGCAAAGAAAAAGCATATGCAAGACAAGAGTGCAAGAGCCGCGAAAAGCACGGCTGCCGTTTTTTTCATCTTTTTTTCTCCGCAAAGTATTTAATAATAATTTTATTATAACATATGCTTTTAAAAAAAGCAACAAAATTTATGAAAATTAAAATGCAAAAAGCGTTCCCGACGTCAGGAACGCTTTTTTTGTGAAAAGTCATAGGAAGCGAAAGCGGTGCTCAGGGGCGCCGTGTGCCAAAGCTTATCATTCCGCCGCGCGCCCTCATCACTTTTTCGAAAACAAGGACGAGAAAAAGCCTTTTTTGACGTACTCTTCTTCTTTCACGTCAAGCACGCGATATCCCGTTTTTTCTATCGATTCTTTAACACGGGTGGGGTCTATTCCCTCTCCTACGACTATCGTTTCGCCGCTTTTATGCGAGGACGACACCTTAGCTTTGGGATAAATATTCCTCACGGCGTCATTCGCGTGAGACTCGCACATAGGGCACATCATTCCGTCGACCTTGAAGGTTATCTTTTTCATTTTCGGGTTCCTTTCTTGCAAAAATAATGGTAGTTAGCGCTCGCTAACTACCATTATAAACATTTTTTGAGATTTGTCAAGAGCGGTTTATTTTATTACGCGAACTCTGATCATTCCCTCGATTCCCTCAAGGGTGGGAACGATTCTTTCGGGCACCTCGTCGTTCATTTCAACTATGGTGTACGCATAATCGCCCTTGGAGCCGTTAGAGAGGTTTTCTATGTTTATGCCCGCAGAGGAAACTATCGTAGTGATCCTTGAGAGCGTGTTTGCGATATTCTTGTGGCAAAGACAGATTCTTGACTTACCCGTGTGAGGAATAGCAACGGTGGGATAGTTTACGGAATTCTTGATATTACCCGTGCTCAAGAAGTCACCGAGCTGCTCTGCCGCCATTACGGCACAGTTATCCTCGCTCTCCTCCGTGGATGCGCCGAGGTGAGGAATGTTGACGGTGTTCTTAAGACCCATAGTTTCGGGAATCGGGAAGTCCGTAACGTATGCGGCTACCTTTCCCGACTCAAGAGCCTCTTTTATATCGGCAACGTTTACAAGATCGGCACGCGCGAGGTTGATGATACGTACGCCGTCCTTCATCTTCGCTATCGTATCCTTGTTTATCATTCCCTTGGTATCCTTCGTCGAGGGAACGTGAAGAGTGATGTAATCCGCAGTTTCGTAGATTTCGTCGTAATTCTTCGCGTTATGAACAGAGCTTGAGAGGCTCCAAGCGGCGTTTACCGTAAGGAAGGGGTCGCAGCCCGTAACTCTCATACCGAGATTTTTCGCGCTGTTCGCAACGAGTCCGCCTATCGCGCCAAGACCGATAACTCCGAGCGTCTTTCCGAGGATCTCGTTGCCGGCAAACTTGGACTTGCCCTTTTCAACGGTCTTCGCGATGTCGGGATCGTCGGCAATACTCTTCACCCACTCTACACCGCCGACGATGTCACGCGATGCGAGAATGAGAGCCGCTATTGCAAGCTCTTTAACGCCGTTTGCGTTAGCTCCGGGTGTGTTGAAGACGACGACGCCCTCATCGGCACACTTTTCAACGGGAATATTATTAACACCCGCACCCGCTCTTGCAATGGCAAGGAGCTCAGGGTTTATCGGCATATCGTGAAGCGCCGCGGATCTTACCATTATCGCGTCGGGATTTTCTACGTTCTCGGAAACCTCGTAGCGATCAGCGAGAACGTCCGTTCCGACCTTCGCTATTTTATTCATAAGCTTTATCTTCTGCATAATAAATTCTCCTTAAAATTAAAAATAAATAAACGCAAGGACCGCCCTCGGATGAGGACGGTCCAAAGTGAAATCAGAGAGTAAGCTTAGGGTTATCCTCAGCGAACTTCTTCATAAACTTAACGAGCTTTTCTACGCCCTCGTAAGGCATACAATTATAAATAGAAGCTCTCATACCGCCGACGGATCTGTGACCCTTAAGGTTCTTAAGACCCGCTGCGGCAGCTTCCTTCGCGAATTTCGCGTCAAGCTCCGCGTCACCCGTGAAGAAGACGACGTTCATAAGCGAACGGCACTTCTTATCCACGTTTGTGGTATAGTAGTGCTGGTCATCGAGATAATCGTAAAGAAGACTTGCCTTTCTTTCGTTGCGGCGCTTCATCTCTTCAAGACCGCCGATGGAGAGGAGCCAATCGAAAACGAGCTTTGCCATATATATGCACCAGCAAGGGGGAGTGTTGTACATAGAATCGTTCTCGGCCATAAGCTTGTAGTCAAGCATCGCGGGCGTTTTGGGATCCGCGTTTCCTATAAGATCGCTTCTTACGATAACTATCGTGACGCCTGCGGGAGCTACGTTCTTCTGCGCTCCTGCGTAAATAAGAGCGAACTTGGATACGTCGATGGGCTCAGAAAGAATGCAAGAGGACATATCCGCAACGAGAGGAATATTGCCCGTGTCGGGAATATAGTGGAACTTCGTTCCGTAAATAGTGTTGTTGAAGCAGATATGGACGTAGTCAGCGTCGGGACGGAAATCCGCGCGAGTCGTCTCGGGAATGGTGGAGAACGTAGTGTTTGCTCCGCCGCTGGATGCCGCTATGGCAACGTCGGCATACTTTTTAGCCTCGGTCGCTGCCTTTTTCGAGAACTGACCCGATACTATATAATCGGCGCACTTGCGCTCGGAAAGGAGATTGAGCGGAACAGCGGCAAACTGCGTAGAGGCACCGCCCTGCATAAATAAAACTTTGTAGTTGTCGGGAATGTTCATTAGCTTACGGAGTGAGGCTTCAGCACCTGCGAGAATATCCATAAAGTCCTTTGAACGGTGGCTCATCTCCATGACCGACATTCCCGACTCGCCGTAACAAAGCATTTCTGCCTGTGCCTTTTCAAGAACTTCGAGTGGGAGCATGGAGGGACCTGCGGAAAAGTTGTATACTCTTTCCATTTGTTTCACCTGCGGTTTACCGTTATCGGTAATTTCCTTTCTTAAAAATTGTTTTATCGCTTCACCCTGCTAAAGGGATGAAATTGTTCATATTATACTACTTTGGTACACATTTGTCAATGCATTTTTTGAAAAAATATCACATTTATGCACTATTCCTAAAAAAAACCGCAAAAATTACGGTAAAAATCAACAATTCACCCTATAAATATTACTATTGTCAACCTGCGCACTAAAAATTCAAAGCACGCCTTTTTTTCAGCACGGACATCTCTCAAGCCGTACGATATTCTTCTGAAAAAGGCTTCAGATGCGAGGTCCTTTTTTTAATTGACGCCGCTAAATAAATTTGTTTTTTCTATTGACTTTTCAAAGAAAATGTGGTATTATATATAAGCAATGATTTTTCGCGCGACGCTTTTGCGTCGGGAATTTAACAGTTAGGTACGATGGATTTACTGCACTGCAGGAATATCTCGCCCTTTGGCGAGGATACCCTCACTTGCCGCTCTCAAGCGAGCTTGTCGCGTCTTCGTGGGGGTAGCGATGATGGATTCGTGAAACAAGTTTCACGAGCCTCTTCGGTATAGGACTGCATATAAAAGGTGCGGTAAACCGCGCCTTTTATAGCTGTCGGTCTTGCGTGCTTTTTACCGACGGTACAATTAAATAGTTAGGTACGATGGATTTACTGCACTGCAGGAATATCTCGCCCTTTGGCGAGGATACCCTCACTTGCCGCTCTCAAGCGAGCTTGTCGCGTCTTCGTGGGGTATTCGAAGCGGATTCGTGAAACGAGTTTCACGAGCCTCTTCGGTATAGGACTGCATATAAAAGGTGCGGTAAACCGCGCCTTTTATATGCAGGAATATCGAAGCGGTCACAACGAGGCGGTCTTGAAAACTAATTGTTTTCTTCCTTTAGCCCTCGCTAAAACCCTTGATTTTACTGGAGTTTTCGCATCTTTTGATGCACGGTGCGAGATGGTCATCTCGCAGTTTTCTCGCAATTTTACTTGCCATTTACATAAGTTTTTGATATAATTTTATACACGGAGGGTTATCGAAGCGGTCATAACGAGGCGGTCTTGAAAACTTCCTTCGTCTGTTTATGTAATTTCTTGAAAACCCTTGATTTTATTGGGTTTTTCGCATCTTTTGATGCACTTTGCGAGAAGCGTTTCTCGCAGTTTTCTCGCAATTTTCCTTGACTTGGATTGCGATTTTT
>JAFVTS010000013.1 GCA_017503105.1 Clostridia bacterium | reverse complement strand
TTTTCGGCTGTTTTTTGGTCGAAGTGACAGGACTCGAACCTGCGATCTCATCGTCCCGAACGATGCGCGATACCACCTTCGCTACACCTCGATGTGGTAAAAATATTCGATTTTTTTGTAAGTGGTCAAACATGTGGTCAGACCGAAGATTTAATGATTTTTCGACATTCGGGAGAGCCGAAAAAGTCAGTGTTTTCAAGGGTTTTCGGCTCTTCTCGAAAAATCTACGCCGAGCGCGGTGATTGAGACCCGAACCAAGCGCGCTACCAACTGCGCTACACCTCGAAAATTCAATTTACCAAGTTATTATAACACTTAATTAAGAGTTTGTCAAGAGCTTTAAGCAAAAAGAAAAGGATTTTACTGAGTTTTACCGAAATTTGCGCGTCAACTATGTATACGAGGAGCGAAAGAGTTTTTTTACGCGTGCAGACAATACAAGACCTTTAAAAAGTGCCTGCCGCGGTTTCCCTCGGCAAGCACTTTATATCATACTGCTCAGTTGACGTAATCCGTATCGCCCTCTGCCGAAGCTACGCTTCCGAAGGAGAAGGTGCGGTCGGTGGAGTTCCCCTCGTCAAAGTCCTCGAAGGTATAGAGCTTTCCCGGCTCAACGTGCAAGAGCACGCGCTCGCGGGCGTAGTCTACCTGTATGTTTCCGTTAAGAATTTTTCCGCCGCGAAGTTTGCCGAAGCGTCTTCCGTAAAGCGGTATTTCTATCGCCTCGTCGCGGAAGGTGAAGAGGTAGCCCTTTTCGTTTTCCTTCGTGGGATAATAAACTACGGTCGAGCCGAAGAAGCTCTCGGCAACTATCTCGTCCCCATCGTAAAGAGCCCAGCCGCGACCCGTGTACCTTGGGGTTCCGTCGGGGCGATGCTTCACCATTTCGAAGAGCGTGCCGAGCTGCTTTTTCTCGGTGAGGCAAAGCGTTTCGTGCGGCTCGGGCGTGCGAGCGCCTATGTTTTCAAAATCCTCGGGGCGCATTCTGTGATCCTGGTAAAGTCGCGTATAGTAATTCGCGGGTATTCCGTAGACTGCCGCGTCTATATAATGCGGCTTGAGCCACGCCTTGAACATCAGAGCTCCGTCCGAATCGACCGTAAGATCGGGGCAGGCAAGGGTGGATACTCTCACGCGCAGATCCTTTTCGATATTTCCGCTGTGCGTGTCGTGCATTCTGTTGAAGTCGACGAATTTCTCGAACCTCGGGTCGCCGACGGTGGCGTCGATTATCACCTCGGGATTTACGCACTTCGCCTCCTCGTAGAACATTTCGTAGAAGAGGTACATCTCGCGCATTCCGATGCCGCGCTCGGGATGAGCGTATGACGACTCGGGCAGGGCGGGGTCGCGGTGATTTGAAAGAAAGTCGAGCTTAACGCCGTCCGCACCGAGCCCGCCTTCGCCCTTGCCGAAAAGATACTCCGCCGTTTCTTTTATAAACTGCCGCGCGTTATCTGCCGTATAATCAAGAAAATACGTCCCGGGGAAGTCCTTGTAATACGGACTCGGGCATTCGTAATCGGTAACGACACCGAGCTTTTCGGACTTTGTTTTGAAGCCGTTTGTGATCTTATCCATCAAGGGCGTCATCCAAAGGAGCACGCGGTGTCCGCGAGAGTGCATTCTTTCTATAAATCCGGGAAGATCGGGGAATCTCTTCTCGTCGACGACGGGCGTCATAGAGTGGCTGAGTTGCCACGAATCGTCGATAACGAGGTTGAAGTCGCGCATTTCCCAATCCTCTTCGGCGCATTTTACTATGCCCTCGACCCAACTCTCGTCTATTTTTTGTCCTACGCATTCGTCTATGAGCTGGTCGCCGTAGATGCACACCATCGGCTTTTTCCACCAATCGGGAAGCTCGGAGTACTTTTTCTTCTCGGGGGTGTATTTCCCGAATTTTATAAGAAGCTCCCTAAAGTCCGAAATTGCCGCCCATTCATCCTCGGAGAAGAAAACTGCTATTTCGGGCATAATGTATTCTTTTGTTTTTACGTTGCCGCCCGAGCTTTGTACAAGAAAGTCCATATCCTCGGTGAGGCGGCAGATCTTCGTGTCGGGAATGTCAAGAAGCCCGAAGCTCACCCAGCCGTATTTTGAGCCTATGGAAAACTCAAGAAGGGGAGGCGTGAAATATCCGTTTGAGGATATGTCGGGCAGGTGAGAGAAGAAGTCGAGATTTCTGTGCGAGTTGTTTCTTGCCTGCGGAGTAAATGCCCTGTCAAAGCGCGGAAAATCAACTCCTCCAAAGAATGCGCGAACCTCGTGTATCGGCGTTAAGTCTGAAAAGCTCTTTTTGTAAGAAAAAGTGATGCACTCATCAAAAAATCTTACCAGAAGCTCTTCGTTTTTTGCCGAAAATACAAATCCGTCCCTTATTTTCTTTTTGTTTGCAAGTTCGGTCGCCTCACCGTTTACCGAAACGGAAAGAGGAAGGCGAATTAAGATCTCGTTATTTTTGTATATTTC
The DNA here is from genome assembly GCA_017503105.1 of Clostridia bacterium. Lineage (GTDB taxonomy): Bacteria > Bacillota > Clostridia > Oscillospirales > CAG-272 > UBA1740. Next base: position 57,618 of record JAFVTS010000013.1, on the reverse strand, counting down.
GAGCGCTCCCTTTGCAAGCTTAGCATCGTATTTCATTTTCTTAATCATTTCTTTTCCTCTTTATATATGTTGAGTGGGCGTTTTTATATATGTTGAGTGGGCGTTGCTATCGTATTGTACGGTGAGAATGCCCAAAGAGGCTTTTCAAGCCTTTGCTCTTCAAGCTCGTCGAGCTTTTCGCATTCGCCCTCAAGGTACGACGTGAGCTTGATGATAGCAAAATCAATGCGCGACTCCATTCCGCCGTAATGAATGTCGTTATTTATAAATCCGAAGTCCTTGTTGTATTTGAACCATATATTTCGGTGTATTGCGTGTACGCGTCCGATTTTTTCTTTGAGCGCGGGGAGATATTCGTTCGCTATCTTTGAAAGCATAGCTTTATCGCCGCTTTTATAAGAGGGAACGAGCCTTTCGGCAACGTAGCACTTGGTATAAAGATAGTCGAAAACAGCCTCGCAGTACTCGTAAAGATAATCCCATTTTCCGTCGCCGCGGAATTTTCTTATCCTCTCCGTCGCGTCCTTGTAGTGCTCACTCATAGGCTCGTCGAAAAGATACGTGTCGTAAAGCCCTTCCATAACGTCCTGCCAGAAGAGGTGCTTGCCGAGGAACATCACGTCGTTACTTTCAAATTCTCTTCCGTCGCACTTGTTATGGTAGCGAGTCATAACGTTGAAGGCGTCGAAGCTTCCGCCCGTCTCGGCTTCAAAGCGCTCGCGTCTGTAATCCTCGTTCGCATTTTTGTTATAGACAAGCGCCGCTGTGAACGAAAGCCCGAGAAGTGTTGCAAACATATCGCACTCGGAATCTATAAACCACGTGGTCGTCATAAACTTTGTAACGTCTTTGGCGCGGCAAGCCCCGACGAAATACTCTGTCGCTTCGTAGGCTTTGTCATTGTTGGGGAAATGACCTGTCCATTCCCAAAGACCGCCGCAGGAAATAATTTCTCTGTTAAGCTCTTTATGCTTGTCGAGCATATAGTAGTCACATTTACGTTCTTCGCCGTAATTCCAGAAGATAAGCTCAACCCCCTCTGGAATTGCTTTTTTCGTGGACTCGGGTATTACGGTGTCGGGATGATAATAGACGTTATCGGTTCTCGAGCATCTGAAATACATATCGCTCCACATCATAGGACGAAGTTCGTATTTATTCATTATAGAGATAAGTCTTTCCATATACTCGTTGAAGATTTCAAGAATGGGCACCTGACCGTGCTTTGTTAAGAAGTTTCCGCGCCCCATATCCCACGCCTCGTCCATACCGATGTGTATTCTCTTTGAACGGAAAGAGGCGCTTATTGTCCGCACCATATCCTCGACGAACTCGAACGTCTTTTCCTCTCTTGCAAGAAGCACCGTCGCCGTGTCCTTTATATCCTGTGCCTCGGGCCAGATGAGATACGTTTTCATATGAGCGTAGCACTCGATGCAGGGAATAGCCTCGATGCCGTATTCGTATGCGTAATCGTCAAACGCGCGAAGCTCGTCGGCGGTATATCTTCCTCTCATATATCCGAAGTACGGGCGCTCCTTTATCTCGAAAAGGTCGTCCGTCTGGAGCATAACGAGATTGTAGCCCATAACGGCAAGGTAGTCTATGTATTTTTCAAGAGCCTTGTTCGTCGGCACCATTCCGCGCGAGACGCAGATCATAAGACCGAGCGTGTCAAAATGCGTGTCCTCGGTGGTGTCAAGCTCCTTGTTTTTCTTTATGTGATCGACGAGTATGGCAAGCTCGCGCCAGAAATGGTGCTTCTCCTTATAATAAACCGTGCCGACCCCGTTCTTATATGATGTGCCGACGCGCTCGCCCTGAACCGCGTTTATCTGCACGCCCTCACCTATCTCGTACCCGAGTACGGAAGAGAGCCTTTTTATTCCCACCGAAAGCTCGGCGGGAGCGTTGAATTTTAATTTCATTTCAAATTCTCCCTGTCGTAGTGTGTAACGGTAACTCGCTACCGATTATATTATGTCATAAAACAGTCGGCAAGTCAATAGCAAAAAATCGCAGAAATATGTAAAAATTCTTTGGGAACAAAGAAGGCTCTATCGCCTTAAAAATTCAAGAAGGACCGTGAAAAGAACTGTTTGCGGCAGAGCGTCTGATGTGCTGATTTTCTGCGCTGCCGTTTTTCGTTTCTTTGCTTATTCTTGAACACGGGCTCTGCGCTTTTAAATTATAAATTAAATGAAAATATTTAAACCACCCTATTGACTTATTTGTCGCTTTGTGTTAAAATAGCAAGGATTTTGAAGTAAAAGGATTTTTTAAAATGGAAATGACGAAAGAAAACAAGATGGGCACGATGAGCATTCCGAAGCTCCTCTACTCGATCTCTGTACCTATCATCATCTCGATGATAGTTCAAGCGCTTTATAATATCGTCGACTCGGTCTACGTGGCGCAGTTTGACCCGAACGCGGGCACGGGCGCCCTTACGATAGCTTTCCCGATACAGAACCTTATGATCGCCGTGTCCGTCGGTCTTGCCGTAGGTATGAACGCGCTTCTCTCGCGCTCCCTCGGTCAGAAAAATTTTGACAAGGCTAACGTCATAGCGGGGCAGGGCTTTTTCCTCACCGCCTGCGGCTACGCCCTATTCCTTATGATCGGACTCTTCTTTATAAAGCCCTTCGTGCTGACTCAAGCCGAGGAGGGAACGCTTCTTTATCAGTACAGCACGGACTATTTGAGCATAGTCTGCGTCCTTTCCTTCGGCGTGTTTATTCAGGTAGTGACCGAAAGACTTCTGCAAGCAACGGGCAAGTCGTTTTACAGTATGATAATCCAGCTCTCGGGTGCCGTCGTGAACATAATTCTCGACCCCATTCTCATCTTCGGCTGGCTCGGCTTCCCCGCAATGGGTGTCAAGGGCGCCGCGATAGCGACCGTCGTCGGTCAGTGTATTGCGGGCGCGCTCGGAATTTTACTCAACCTCGCGGTCAATAAGGAAATAAAGCTCAGGCTCAAAAACCTCCTTCCCAAATGGGAGCTGATAAAAGAAATGCTCGCCATCGGCATACCCTCCGTCCTTATGCAGGCGATAGGCAGCGTTATGACCTTCTCGATGAATATTATCCTCATCGGCTTCGGTCAGACCGCGATGAACGTCTTCGGCGTCTATTTCAAGCTCCAGAGCTTCGTCTTTATGCCCGTATTCGGTCTTAATAACGGAATGGTGCCGATAGTTGCGTATAACTTCGGCGCGCAGAAGAAGGACAGAGTCTTTGCCACCGTCAAGCTCGGCGCCCTGACGGCTGTGGTCTATATGCTCCTCGGATTTGCCGCCTTCCAGCTCCTCCCCGACGTGCTCCTCGGCTTCTTCAACGCCTCGCCCGATATGCTGCAGGTCGGCAGTGTTGCTTTAAGACTCATCAGCATAAGCTTCGTTTTCGCGGGCTTCTCCGTCGTCGCCTCCTGTACCTGTCAGGCACTCGGCAAGAGCATTTACAGCCTTATAATAAGTATAGGAAGACAGCTCGTCGTCCTTATCCCCGCAGCGTTCCTTCTCTCCCTTTCGGGCAACGTCGACCTCGTCTGGCTCGCCTTCCCGATAGCGGAAATAATGAGCCTTTTGCTCTGCATATTCTTCCTCGTAAGAGTGCTGAAAAAATCATTCCCGAAGGAAAGCGCGTGAAGCCCTTTTTTCCATAAAATTTAACACGGTACCCCACATAACGTGCGGATACCGTGTTTTTTATGTTATATTCAGCCCGTGACCTCGGTGTTCTCGGGCTTTTTGTATTGCGAGAGTATCCAATTCTTAAAGAGGGGCAGGGAGAACTGATGTCCGCCGTCAAAGACGTCGAGGAAGACGCGCGAGGTGGGGTACTTCTCCGAGATCGCCGTGTAAAATTCTATGCTCTGTCTTACGGGAACGCAAGAGTCGTACTTGCCGTGGAAGACCTTGAGATTGGCTCCCTTGGCTATGTCGATATAGGTCATAGGCGATCTTTGGCGAAGCTCGTTTTCGTCAGCACCCGTGCAGTGGTCGATGTGCGGAGCGTAGGACGGGTTTTCGACTCTCCATTTTGCAAGGTCGGTGATGGGCACGAACGCGGCGATAGCGCGGAAGTATTCGGGGATAAAGCCCGCCATAAGCAGCGCCATATGACCGCCGCCCGAGAGCCCGACGAGGAATACGTTACCCGCGTCTATATCCTCGTTCTCCTTCACGTAATCTATCGCGTCCTTTATGTCCTGCTTTGCCGCTACCGAGCCGCAGGCAAGGGCACCGTTCTTGTTCGATCTCGTGTTAGGACCGCGGAACTCGGGCAAGAGGAGATTGAAGTCCTGCTCTTCTGCAAAGGGCAGGAGGTTGTTTATCTGATTAAATCTGTCAAAGCTCCAGGTGTGAAGCCCGACGAGCAACGGTCTGTGAGCGCCCTTGGCTCTGTAAAAGAGGGACGGCTGCATAGTGCCGTCGGCGGTGGAGCGGATCAATATTTCTTCCTGATTCATTCGTTCTGTCCTTTCCGTTTTCATTAAGATTTTCGGCGTTTATCTTCTGCCGATCTTTACTTTTTCAGTATAGCACAACGGCATTTGTTTGTCAATTCTTTTTCCGAAGAAATACCCGTTTTTCAAAAGAAAATAAAAATGAAAAAAGCTATTTACTTTTGGCTTTTCTTTTGCTATAATTACATTAAATAACTTTAACACGGAGTTTTTTTATGAACAATTTTTCGAAGCTTAAAAAATATCCCCTCGGCGCGATAAAGGCAGAGGGATTCCTTCGCGATCAGCTTTTGCGCGGAAAGGCGGGAATGGCGGGCAACCTTTACAAGCTTGAGCCCGCGATGATAGCAGACCCTTTCATAAAGAAGAGCTACGTCAAGGCGTGGGTCGACGGCAACCAGGAGGGCTGGGGAGCTGAGATCTCGGGCAACTTCTGGACGGGCTACATTCAGCACGCGTGGGTGCTTGACGACGAAGAGATGAAGAGAACGGCGACCGAGTGGGTCGATGCGGTTCTTAAAAGACAGCGCCCCGACGGCTATCTCGGAACTTACTGTGAAGAGGGCGCCGATATGTACGACGACTACAACGCCTGGGGCACCGCTTGCGGAATGCGCGGACTGCTTGCGTTTTACGAGGCAACGGGCAGGCGCGACGTGCTTGACGCCGTGCACGCTTGTATGCTCTGGTTCGTTCGGAATTGGTCGGGCGACAAGAAGACCTGCTACGCGGGCCCCTTCATAATCGAAACGATGATATTCACGTACTATCACACGGGCGACGAGAGCCTCGTGCGCTTTTCCGAGGAATATCTTGATTACATAACGAAGCACGACCTCTTTTCCATCTCATATAAAAAGATGCTCACAGACGAGTATCATTACAACTCAAATCACACGGCGGGGATAGGAACGACGGGCCGCATTCCCGCGCTCGTCTACACCGCAACGGGCAAGCGTGAATACCTCGACGCGACGGTGAATCTCTTTGACAAAATAAGAAGGTACTCTACGCACCTTTCGGGCGGTCCCGTGAGCGTTACGGAGTACCTCGGTCCCGTCGGCTCAACGACGGAAACGGAGTATTGCAGCTTCGCTTTCTATAACGCTACGTTCTCTTACCTGTCCTTTATCACGGGCGAGCCCGTATGGGGCGACAGAATGGAGGAGATATTCTATAACGGCGCGCAGGGAGCGAGAAAAAAGGACGAAAAGGCTATTGCTTATCTGACAGCGCCAAACCAGATATACGCCACGATGGATTCCTCTGCAATATTCGGTGATATGCAGGTCTACGCGCCGTGCTACACGACCTCCTGCTGTCCTGTAAACGCGGTTGCCGTCGTGCCCGAATTCGTTCGCGGAATGTTCTTGACGGACGAAGGCGGCAACGTTTACGTAAACGTCTACGGCCCGTCATCGCTTGATTCTGACGGGATTTCCGTCAGACAGATCACCGATTATCCCTTCAGAAATAACGTGAAGATCGAAATAGATTCGGGGAAGAGCTTCACCTTGAATCTGAAGGTTCCCGAGTGGGCGAAGTCTTATTCGCTCACCGTCGACGGAAACGCCGCGTCTCTCGGCTCTTGCGGCGGCTACGTCAGCGTTCCCGTTTCGAAGGGCAAAAAAACGGTTGAAATAAGCTTCACCGCCGAGGTAAGGGTCATAAAAGTCGACGACACCGATTGGTCGGGCAAGCACCCGATAGCCGTTAAGTACGGAGCCTTGCTCTACGCTTATCACATTCCCGAAAAATGGGAGCCCATCGCGGGCAGACCTATGACGCCGCTTCCCGACGGGTGGAGCTGGTATGACGTAAATCCCGATTTCGAGGACGCACCCGTCAGGGATTCGCACGAGCAGCTCGGACTTCGTAAAGTGCAGTTCACTTGGAACGTAGCACTCGACGAGGACCTTACCGCGCAGGATTTTGAGATAGAGGAGTGCCGCAGCACGGGCTACGCGTGGGAGGAGCCGAGGATCAAACTTCACACGCACTGCTATAAAGCGCCGTACCTTTGCTCGCCCTATCAGGCAAAGACGCTTGAGCCCTCGGGCGAATATCAGTACGTCACAGAAAAGCTGCCGCTGACTCTCGTTCCTTACGGTTGCACGAACCTCAGGATAACTTATTTCCCGAAGGCGAAGCTCGAAAAATAACGTGCGCTTCTTTCCTTTTACACTTGCCGAAACAAATTTCGCGAAAGTACTTGAAAAAAATGTATTTTTATGGTATAATACATTATCTTACGAAATCAACTCGGAGGTGTGAGAATGAAAGAGGAGAAGAAGACGTACGTCGCGCCGCTTTGCGAGCTTGTAAAAGCGGATGAGCGTGACGTAATTACTACGAGCCCCATCGAACTGCCCATCATTCCGGCATCGTACCGCGGTTCGGATCTTTATAATCTTTGATAAGTAAAAAACTGAGGAGCATTTTTATTCCCGCACGGGTTTAGAAAACGCTCCTCGTTGTTTTTATTTTATTTTTTATAAAAATACTTGCAAAGCCGAAGCGTTTGTGGTATAATCATTGTTATGGTAATAAAAATTGCGAAAATCTGAAAGGATACTGAAATGCAAAGACAGCTTATAAAAGGAATTTACGCCTCTCCCGAAGCCTTCGGGGACAAGACCGTGACGGTTGGCGGTTGGGTCAGAAACCTCCGCGACTCAAAGGCGTTTGGATTTATAGACCTCAACGACGGCTCTTATTTCAAGAGCATTCAGGTCGTTTTCGAGCGTGACAAAATCGATAACTACGATGAAATAGCGGGACAAAACGTTGGAGCGGCACTCGTTGTGACGGGCGTTCTCACCCTTACCCCGGGCGCAAAGCAGCCCTTTGAGCTCAAAGTAACGAAGATCGAGGTGGAGGGCACGTCGACCCCCGATTATCCTCTTCAGCCCAAGCGTCATACGGTCGAGTACCTTCGTGAGCAGGCTTATCTCCGTCCGAGAACGAATCTCTTCTCGGCTGTTTTCAGAGTAAGAAGCGAGGTTGCCTTCGCTATCCACGATTTCTTCCACAGACGCGGCTTCGTCTACGTGCATACTCCCATAGTAACGGGCTCTGACTGCGAGGGCGCAGGCGAGATGTTCCGCGTTACCACCCTTGATCTTGAAAATCTTCCTCGCACCGAGGACGGAAAGATAGATTTCTCCAAGGACTTCTTCGGCAAGAGCACGAATCTCACCGTTTCGGGTCAGCTTGAGGGTGAAACTTATGCTATGGCTTTCGGAAATATCTATACCTTCGGTCCCACCTTCCGCGCGGAGAATTCCAATACCGCACGTCACGCGGCGGAATTCTGGATGATCGAGCCCGAGATCGCGTTTGCCGATCTTAACGATAATATGCAGCTCGCGTGGGATATGATAAAGCATATCATAAACCACGTTATGGATAACTGTAAAGCGGAGCTTGAGTTCTTCAATCAGTTCGTTGACAAGGGGCTTTTAGCAAGACTTACCGCCCTTCGCGACGCAGATTACGCAAAGGTGACGTATACCGAGGCAATAGACGTTCTTCTTAAGTCGGGCAAGGAGTTCAAGTACCCCGTATATTGGGGCGTTGATCTTCAGACCGAGCACGAGAGATATCTTACCGAGGAAGTATACAAGATGCCCATATTCCTCGTTGACTATCCGAAAGAGATCAAGGCGTTTTATATGCGTCAGAACGACGACGGCAAGACCGTTGCGGCTATGGACCTTCTCGTTCCGGGTGTTGGTGAGATCATCGGCGGCTCGCAGAGAGAGGAAAGACTTGACCTTCTCAAGGCGAGAATGGCTGAACTTGATCTTAAGGAAGAGGATTATTGGTGGTATCTCAACCTCCGTAAGTACGGCGGCACGAAGCACGCGGGCTACGGTCTTGGATTTGAGCGTATCATAATGTACATCACGGGAGTTTCCAATATCCGTGACGTCCTTCCTTATCCGAGAACGGTCGGAAACGCGGAGTATTGATTTCGTAAATTTTAAAAAGCTAAGTTTAATACTGTAAAAGAGGGCGCTTTATGCTTTTGGAAGAAAAACTTATTTTCTCGTCATCGGGAAGATCGAATTATCGCATTCCGAGCGTCATTTTTACAAAGCACGGCACAGCTCTTGCCTTTTCCAATGACCGAAAGGATTCAATCAGTGATTGCGCGGCTGAAATGTCAGTGGTTCTTTCAAGACGCGCGAAAGATGGAGAATGGTCAGAGCCGCGCACGCTTGTCTTTGCAAAGGATGTGGCGTGTATCATAGGAAGTGCCGTCTATGACGCGGATACCGATGAGGCAATCGTTTTTTTCAGGCGTTGCTTTGTCAGAAACGAGTTCGTTGCGTATTCGGAAGATGATATAAAGCGAATGGATAAAGAGGACGAGCTTCGCGCACGCAATATGGGAATTAGGTTGGGTGACTTCGTTCTGAAAAGCATAGACGACGGCTTGACGTGGAAGGAAGAGCCCCTTGCGCTTGAAGCTGTTCCTTATACTCACATTGACGGCAGTACTCGTAAGGCGGCGGGCTTTACCCACGGCGCCGCACACGGAATACAGTTGAAACGCGGGGAACACGACGGGCGTCTTGTCTGTCCGTCGCGGATCTTTGAGGGCTCTTATAAAAGTCTTTCCGAGATCTGCACTCACGTTTACAACAATGCTATATACAGCGATGACCACGGAAAAACGTGGCGAGCATCTAAGCCCGTGCAGATTGGAACGGGAGAGGGAACTCTTATAGAAAGAGGCGACGGTAGCATTCTTTACAATTCCCGCGCCTATTTCGGAGACGGCAAGCGCTATCTTGCTACCAGCATCGACGGCGGTGAAACCTACGGAGATTTTCGTACGGACGGATTCTTAACCGAGGAAATAAACTGTGGCTGTAACGCATCGTTTCTTCGCGTGACGAAAGAGGAGCTCGGTGCGGCGGCAAGTTTTTTGCCAAGCGGGGCAGATTCAATAACTTTGTTTGTAAATCCAAGGGCGAAAACCAGACGAAATATGACCGTTGCTGTTAGCTTTGATGACGCCGAGAACTGGCATACATCGCGAGTTATCTTTGACGGAGAGTGCGCATATTCAAGTCTTGATTATTCTTCTCGGGACGGCATCTTTTGCCTCATATACGAGAAGGGAAAAGAGTCAGATCCCTACGCCCTCGGCATTTCTGCTGTGATTTTTGATCTCGAATGGCTATTGTCCTGAATATATAAAAAATCGGCTGCTTTTATCAAAAACGGGCAGCCGATTTTATTTATCGAGAAAGCGCTACTTTCGCTCGCGGTCGCGCTTGTTTGCATAGAAATTATTTTCGCGCAACGCCGCTTTTTCTTGCCGCTTCGGCAACCGCCTCGGCAACCGTCCTGCCTATTCTTTCATCAAAGGCAAAGGGCATAATGTAATCGGCGGCAAGCTCTTCGTCGGAAACGAGCGACGCTATAGCAAGGGACGCTGCCATCTGCATCTGCTCGTTTATATCCGAAGCCCTTGCGTCAAGCGCTCCTCTGAATATACCGGGGAACGCCATTACGTTGTTGATCTGATTCGGGAAGTCGGATCTGCCCGTGCCGACGACGGCAGCTCCTGCGGAAAGCGCGAGATCGGGCATAATTTCGGGGGTGGGATTTGCCATTGGGAAAACTATCGCGTCCGAGTTCATTGAGCGCACCATATCCTCGCTGACACAGCCCGGCGCGGAAACGCCGATGAAAACGTCAGCTCCGCGCATAGCGTCGGCAAGCGTGCCGCGAACGCCCTCTTTATTGGTGAGCCGAGATATCTCCTCGTGGGCGGGATTCAGCCCCTCCATTCCTTCGGCGATAATGCCGAAGCGGTCGACCATAATAAGATGCTTGACGCCGAGCTTCATTATATGCTTTGCTATTGCTATTCCTGCCGAGCCCGCGCCGTTTATGACGCATCTTATATCGGATATCTCCTTTTTCGTGAATCTCAGCGCGTTGAGAAGCGCCGCGCCGACCACGACCGCCGTGCCGTGCTGGTCGTCGTGGAAAACGGGAACGTCGCAGATCTCCTTGAGCTTTCTTTCTATCTCGAAGCAACGAGGCGCCGAGATATCTTCAAGATTTATTCCGCCAAACCCGCCCGAGATGAGATAAACCGTCCTTACTATCTCGTCGACGTCCTTGGTGCGAAGGCAGATGGGAAAAGCGTCGACGCCCGCAAATTCCTTGAAGAGCACGCACTTTCCCTCCATTACGGGCATTCCCGCCTCGGGACCTATATCGCCAAGCCCGAGCACTGCCGTGCCGTCCGTTATTACAGCTACGGTATTCCATCTTCTGGTCAGTTCGAAGGACTTTTCGTAGTCCTTGTGTATTTCAAGGCAAGGCTCGGCAACGCCCGGGGTGTAAGCGAGCGACAGCTGCTCACGGTTCTTCACGGGAGTTCTTGACACGACCTCAAGCTTGCCCGCCCATTCGTAATGCTTTTTGAGCGATTCTTCTTTGATGCTCATTTTATATTGTTAAGTCCTTTCCCACGGGAATACGTATTTTGTAAGACCAAGCTCGTCGCGCACCTTCATCATTTCGAGCTGTACGGATTCGTTGATCGGAACTCCCGAGTCCTTACGCTCCTGCCAGATCAGCCATTCCTTCTCACCCGCAGTATAAATGCGCTCGGCGTCGGGAGCCTTCTTTGATGCTCGGATAGCCCTGAGAATATCTCCCGCCTTCTTACGGCAGGCATTCTCGCCCATAAAATGCTCGGTGTCTATTGCGATAAAGAAGTGACCGAGGTGGTAGGGGCGGACGTTTCCGTTTTCGTCCTTGCCGTCAAGGTCCTTTCCGTACATTCCGTCCTGAAGAACCGCGGAAAGCATCTCGACCACGAGGGCAAAGCCGTAGCCCTTGTAGCCGCCGAGAGCTTCGCCGATGCCTCCGAGCGTGGTGAGTGCCGCCGTGCCGTTTCTTATCTTTTTAAGCGCGACCCCCGCATCTCCCTCAACGGGCTTTCCGTCGGAGTCTATTATAGTGCCGGGGTGAACGTCCTCGCCTATTCTCTCGTAATACTCGACCTTGCCGTTTTGCGTGATCGAAGTCGCGCAGTCGAAGATAAAATCAAAGTCCTCGTCCGTAGGAATACCCACGGTGTAGGGGTTCGTGCCGAACATTCCCTCGACTCCGAAGGTTGGAGCAACGGAGGGGCGCGCGTTCGTGCCCGTCATTCCGATACAGCCCGCCTTCGTCGCCATTGAAGCGTAATATCCCGCAATTCCGTAGTGGCACGAGTTCCTGACCGCCACCATACCAAGACCGTACTGCTTCGCCTTTTCTATAGCCATATTCATCGCTCGGTAGCCGATGACCTGGCCCATTCCGTGGTGACCGTCAACAACCGCGGTGGTCGGCGTTTCCTTTATGATTTCAAATTCAGTCACAGCATTCTGTATTCCCGCGTTGATGCGGTCGATATAAATGGGCTTGAAGCGGTTACAGCCGTGCGATTCGATGCCTCGTCTGTCGCTTTCAAGAAGAACATCGGTGCAGATTTTCGCGTCCTCGCGCGGAACGCCCGTGCCAACGAAGGCATCCTCGATAAATTCAGATGCCGTTTTCCAGTCCAAAATAACCTTTCCCATAAAAACTCCTTTTGGCAGTTGTAATTTTTCTCAATATATGTTATAATCGTTTTGAGCATATTTGTCAAGTATTTTTTCCGAATATGAGCGATATGCTCAAATAATGATAAAAAAACGCGATTTGTCAGTACAAATGATCACAGAGGGAAACGATGTCGTACAAAGAACAAAGAGAGAAAGCTATTATTGAATATTTAAGAGAGCATAAGGAAGCCACGGTCGGGGAGCTTTGCCGTATGCTTTACGTAAGTGAGCCGACTATGCGCCGTGATCTTGCGGCACTTGGCTTAAGCGGACGGATAATAAGGACTCACGGCGGTGCGGTGTATCGCAGTGAGCTTGGAGAAAATCTTCCTTTTTCATATAGAGAAAGGGAGCATTCCGATGAAAAGGCGGCAATTGCAAAAAAATGCCTTTCGCTCGTTAAAGACGGTGATGTAATAATGGTTGACGGCTCATCCTCGGCTATAGCATTGCTCCGCCTGATCGATGTGAAAAAGTCCATCGTAGTCGTTACTAACAGCGCGAAGGCTGCGCTCGTGCTTGCGGAAACGAACATAAAAACCTTTGTTACGGGCGGTGAGCTTTCGGCGGATACTTACGCCTACGTCGGAAGCCACGCAGAGGAGTTCGTAAAGGATTTTAACGCCGATCTCTGCTTTTTCTCGGTGCGCAGACTCACCGCCGACGGGCGGCTGACGGATAACGCGCTTGGAGAAAACCGCGTAAGGCGCGCTATGCTTTCAGTATCTGAAAAAAGCGTTTTACTGCTTGATTCACAGAAGCTTGGCGAGCCGTGCCTTAACACCCTCTGCCATATAAAAGACGTTGACTTCGTTGTTTCAGAGGGAAATCTTGCCGAAAAATTTCCCGAATATTCAGATAAATTTATGTAATGACCTTCGCAAGAAAGCGCCACTTTCGCTCGCGGTCGCGCTTGCTTGCGTAGTCGATTCCCACGCGCGGGAGCCTTTGAATTTTCGGGGGCGCAGCGCCGTCGTCCTCTACCCATATGCCGTTCTCTTCATCAAGGGGGAGGGCGTTGTCAGCGCGCGTGATACCGAGCATTTTCGTGACTCTGCCGGGGCCCGAGGCGCCCTCGACACCCCGTATCAATACCGCTTCGGGATGCTCGCCCTCTCCCGTGACGAAGTTCAGAAGAGAGTGCATACCGTAGCAAAGATAAACGTAGCTTATACCGCCCTCGGCGTATAGCGTTACCGTGCGCGGTGTTTTTCCCTTATGCGCGTGGCAGGCGGTGTCTTCTTCGCCAAAGTAGCATTCCGTTTCCGTTATTCTCGCACGCAAGATCTCATCACCCTGCCGTCGGCAAAGAATTTTGCCTACGAGGTCGGGGGCAAGCTCCTTGGCGCTTTTTTTGAAATATTCTTTTTTAAGTACCATAAAAGCCTCTGAAAATTTCTCTTTTTTTAACACGGGGTATCACTTGACGTCTATTTCGGTCACGGTAAGCACTCCTCCCGAAACCTTGAAGCGTACCTCGTAATCGGCAAAGCTCATACCGTATTCACGTTCTCCGTCTTCCTTGTACGACGGGCGCGGATCGTCCTCGAGTATTCTTATAAGTGATGGAAGCTTGCTCTCGTCAACCTTTTTTGAAAGCTCTCGGGCAATGACGACGTCGAGCTTGTAGTCGCGCACGCCGTCGGCAAATCCCCCGACGGCGTCGGGGTGGCTGTCCGTAAAAGCGAGGTAGGGCTTTATATCGTATATCGGAGTGCCGTCGAGCATATCGGCGCCGCTGACGACGAGCACGTCCCCGTGAGTGTCGGTGTGCTCTATTTCTATCAGCCTGACGGAAGACAGCCCTATCGGATTCGGTCTGTACGGCGAGCGCGTAGCGAAAACGCCCATCCTCTTATTTCCGCCGAGCCTTGGCGGCCTTACCGTCGGGGACCAAGTCTTGCCTCGCTCCCTCATATCGCGCACCGCCTCGGAGAATTCCCATATGACCCAAAGATGCGAGTATCCCTCGATTCCTCTTATCGCGTCGGGGTTTCTGTACTCGGGCTCAAAAACGATGCGCCCGATGCACCCGTCGGCAATTCCCGATTGACGCGGAATGCCGAATTTTTCTTTGAAGTCGGTGTGTATTTTTGCTATATGTTTCATCTTTTTCACCTGAATTTATCTTGTTTTCTTTATTTTATCATACTTTCCCGAAAAAGGCAATAATTAAATTCTATTTTGTTGACAAAGCTCTCCCGATGTGATAAAATAAATCTGTAAACCGAAAGGAGCTTTTTATGAAATTTATATCTTGGAACGTAAACGGCTTTCGTGCCGTGCTCGGCAAGGGCTTTGCCGATATATTCTCCGCGCTCGACGCCGATATATTCTGCATTCAGGAAACGAAGATGCAGCCGGGGCAGGCGGATTTTTCTCCCGAGGGGTATTTTTCATATTGGAACAGCGCAGAGAAGAAGGGCTATTCGGGCACCGCTGTATTTACTAAGCACGAACCGCTTTCGGTGACTTACGGCATCGACGGAAAGCACACGGACGAGGGCAGGGTAATAACGCTTGAATATCCTAAATTCTACTTCGTCGGAGCTTACGTGCCAAACGCGCAGGACGGTCTTCGCCGAATAGATTACCGTATGGAGTACGAGGACGATCTCAGGAGCTACCTCGTTTCTCTTGACAAAATGAAGCCCGTCGTATACTGCGGCGACCTCAACGTCGCGCACAATGAAATAGATTTAAAAAATCCTAAAACGAACGTTGGAAATCCGGGCTTTTCAAACGAGGAGAGGCAGAAGATGACCGAGCTCCTTGCGGCGGGCTTTACCGATACATTCAGATTTCTTTATCCCGATACGGTGAGATATTCCTGGTGGTCGTACAGAATGCGCGCAAGGGAGAGGGACATTGGCTGGCGTATAGATTATTTCCTCGTTTCCGACAGCATCAAGGGGCGCATTTCATCCGCTGATATCCTTTGTGACGTGATGGGCAGCGACCATTGCCCCGTTTCGCTTGAAATAGAACTTTGACGGAGACTTTTTTTATGAAACTTAAAATAATGACGTTCAATCTTCGCACATCCAATGCAAAAAGTGACGGTATAAACTCTTTCGAAAACAGAAAACCGTACATTAAGGCTTTGATAACTCGACACGCCCCCCATCTTATCGGGTTTCAGGAGGTCACGGACGATATGCTTGCCTTCCTGCGCGGGGAGCTCTCTTGCGCATATGAGATAATAGCGTGCGGGCGGAACGAAAACTGCCGTGGCGAGGGCGTTACACTCGCGTACAGGCGTGATGATTTCGTCGCCGTAAAAAGCGAAACGTTCTGGCTTTCCCCGACGCCGAACGATCCGGGCTCGACCTATGGAGGCGATCAGAGCTCTTGCCCGAGAATAACCACCTACGTAAAGCTGAAGGCTGACGGCGCCGACACTCCCTTTATATTCGCAAACACCCATTTCGACCATCTTGGCGAAAACGCCCGCGTCCTTGAAGCGGAGCAGATGAGCGAATTTTTAAAAAAGGACCTGTGCCCCGTATTCTTGACGGGTGACTTTAACGACTTCCCGACGTCTGCCGCTATACGGAAGCTTGGAGAAACGCTTACCGATCTCACGTCCGACGTCGGCGCGACTTTCCATAATTTCGGAGCCCCCGATTATACCCCTGTAAAAATTGATTATATCTTTACGAATATCAAAGCCCCGACGTATACCTCGGAGCTTATAAGCGACGGCCCGTTCAACGGCGTTTATCCGTCCGATCATTATCCCGTTTTGGCAACTATTGAGTATAACTAAGGAGAGAAAAATGGAATTTTACGCTAATCTTCATCTTCATTCGACGCATTCCGACGGTGTCTACACACCAAAAGAGCTCGTTAAAATTGCAAAGGAAGAGGGTTATTCCGCCATCGCTATTACCGACCACGATACAGCCTCTGCGTATCCAGAGCTTCAAGATGCGTGCGCCGAACACGGCTTAGAGTGTGTATTCGGCGTGGAATTCACTGTTCAAAAGCCGCGCGATTATCATATAGTAGCCTTTAATTTCGATCCCGAATACCCGCCTATGAAGAAATATCTTGCAGATATGGCATACCGACAGACGGACAACACGAAAAAATGCTTCGACGAAGCGGTGGAGAAAGGCTCTATCACGGGTGTTACGTGGGAAGAAGTTCTTGAGTTTAACCGAGGTATTCCGTGGCTTTGCAACAATCACGTTTTCAATCTTCTGAAAGCAAAGGGGCTTGAAAAAGAAGAAAACTATATGAATTGGTTTGATAAAAATTACCGTCATCAGCGCGCCAAGTACCCACCCGTGTTAAGTTTCTTGCCCCTTAATGAGCTCGTAGCGCTCATAAAAGCGGCGGGTGGCTTTGCCGTTGTCGCGCACCCCGTCAGCGGCGCTCTTGCATATATCGACGAGCTTATCGCAAGCGGTGTTGAGGGTGTTGAGGTTTGGCACGCCGATATGAATAAAGATGAACGGGAGCTTGCATACAAGCTCGCGCTCGAAAAAGGGCTTTTTATTTCGGGCGGATCGGATCACTCGGGACTGCTCGGCGGTTTTTATTCAAGCTATCCCGACGAGGAGTCGTTAAAAAAATCCCATCTTTACATAGAACCGCACAGTGTTGGTACTACAAAGGAATATTTTGACGAGATAAAAAACGGAAAAATCAGCAGATAACTTTTCCAAAGAGGGCACGTCGGCAGGACCCGATGTGCCTCCGCTTTTTTTAACACCGTCAGCAAAAAAGTGCTAATGTTCAGCTTGTAAACACATAGATTTTGACGGTGTGCTTGTGATAAGATAGTGGAGAAAAGGAGATGTAAAAATGAAAATTGGAGTTATAGGTTACGGTAAGAGAATAAATTCAATAGTAGAGCTTTTGCTGATGAGCGGTGAGTGTACGCTTTCATCCATCGCGGACGTTGACACGGAGCGCGTAAAGACTCGTTTCCCCGCGCTTGCGGATATGAACGTTCGGTATTATGACGACGCAGAAAAAATGCTTGACTCCGAGGAGCTTGACGGAATCCTTGTAGGCACACGTTGCTCCTCTCATACAGAATACGCGCTTCTTGCAGCAAAATATAATAAACCTCTTTATCTTGAAAAGCCCGTGTGCACGACGTACGAGGATCTTGCAAGGCTCAAAGGAATTATGCATATGAACGAGCGTACCGTCGTTTCCTTCCCCCTGAGAACGGCAAAGATAGTCGAGGAAGTCAAAAAAATCGTGGATTCGGGGCGCCTCGGCACGCTCTCTCAGATCCAATCCGCAAACAACGTCCCATACGGCGCGGGTTATTTCCATAAATGGTATAAGGACGAAGCTGAAACAGGCGGACTTTTCCTGCAAAAATCGACGCACGACCTCGACTACATCAATTATATCATCGGCAACGTCCGACCTGTGCGAGTCTGCGCGATGAATTCCAAGATGATCTTCTTCGGCGATCATCCGGCAGGGCTTAGGTGCCGTGATTGCCCCGACGTTGATATCTGCCCCGAAACAGATAGAGTAAGAGCGATGAAAAACGACGTCGAGGTCTACGACAATTGCTCGTTTGCCGTTGATACGGGAAACGAGGACAGCGGCTCGCTCATCGTTCAGTACGAAAACGGTCTTCATACCGTCTACACGCAGAATTTTATCGCAAGATTCGGAGCGCAAAAGCGCGGTGCAAGAATCATAGGCTATAAAGCGACGCTTGAATTTGATTTTTATACGGGTGAGATAGTTATTTTCAATCACGAAAGTGACAAAAAAGAGGTAATAACGGTCGAAGACGACGGAAGTCACTTCGGCGGCGATAAATTCCTTGCTGAGAACTTTATTGCCGTGATGAAGGGGAGCGACGTTTCGCACTCCACACTGAGCGACGGAATACTCAGTGCCGAAATGTGCCTCGCGGCAAGAAAGTCGGCAAAAGAACGCATCTTCGTTGATATAGAATAAAAGCAAAAAAAGACTGATTCTTACGATAGATTCAGTCTTTTTTAAGTTGATTTTTACGCTTTTAAATTCGAGCTTGCTTTATCCGCCATATACGATGCGAGGCGGCTGAGGGATAAACGCATTTCTTCCCTGCACGGCTCGGGCATTTTTTCGGGGATGCGGGTTTCGAGATTAAAGTATCCCTTAAATCCAACCTCACCGAGTGCCGTTAAGAAACTTTCCCATTCCGTTGTTCCAAAGTATGGGAGCAGGTGCGCATCATTGCGTCCGTGGTTATCGTGCACGTGTATGACGGCAAGATCGTCACCGAGCAGGCGCACGTCCTCCCCGAGGTCATCGTGAAAAATATTCGCGTGTCCTGTGTCAAGACAGATCTTTATCTTTGGATGATTGATAAGGCGCACAAGTCTTTTCAAAACGCTCACCTTAGATATCTCACGATTGATAAACGGCATATTTTCAATGCAGACCGTGACGTCCCATTTTTCTGCGTGGGGAATAAGGCTTCTCAGCATCCTCTCGTTTTCAAGGAAGGTTTCCTCGGAGTCGTCTTTTCCATCGCGAATCGGCATTACGGGGTGTACCACGAGATATTTTGCTCCAAGATAATGCGCGTACTCTATCTGACGGACAAAATATTCGCGTGTTTTTTGTCTGTCCTCTGCCGTTTTATCATCTCCGACCGTCGGCCAAAGACCGTGAACCTGCTTTATATCAACGCCGTGTTTATCTGCCGAAGCCCTGACCCGTGTTAAAAAAACGCGGATTTCTTCATTAGATAAAGAATATAATTCCGAGTCCATTTTTACAAGACCTTGATAATCGGTTGCATCATATCCGTGGGCTTTTAGTTTGGCAAGACCGCTTTCATAATCACGAAACGTAAAATAAGCGGTAGAGACTATGCTTGTTTTCATTTTAAAATCCTTTTTCCCTTAAATGTGCTAATCAGTGAGCGTGTGCCGCGGATTTTTCCTTGTGGTATTCATCCGAAAGCACGGCGGAAGCTATGTACCAATCCACGCACGAGCGAGGTTCTTTAGGCTTGAAGTAGTGTATATCCGCACCAACGTAGACCTCGAAATTCTCTCCTGCGCCGAAGAGCAGACGGTATATCTTATCCATAGAAATGAAGATCTCCGTTTCTTCGCCGTCTTTCGTTCCTTTGTAAGTAAGACCGCTTTTGTCGAGTGTGCATACGCCATCACCCGCGTGTCTTAACATCCGCTTGCCGTCAAGCGACGGAAGACGGAATTCGACCTCGGAGCAAAGAGCGTATTCGGGATTTCTTGAAAACTCGTCTTCGATCTCTGCCTTTTGCCACTCGTACCACTCGCCAAAGTGCTCAAACGGCGCACCCGTGTCAAATAAATAGCGGTCGTCCATCGTTGCAAGCTTTCCGCAATGCTCGCAAAATACGTCGTGTCCCTTGGTCTTTATTGTATACTTTGATTTACATTTTGGGCATATGGTAAGGATGTTTTCAAGTCCTTCCGCAAGGTCCTTGTTCCCGTATCTTACCTCGGGATGGGACTTGATCCACTCGAACTCGTCGTAATAGAGCTTATCCGTTACGCGTTGTGCGATCTCATCGGTAGAAAGCTCCGCTAACTCGTCCTTCGTTATAAGAACGTCAAGCTCTGCTTCAACAACCGCTCCGCGTCTGAGACCCGAGCCCCACTTCGGGCTTGCAAGGTAATCGCCCGATATTTTAACGGTATAGACGGTGACCTCCGATCTTTTTATAAAATCAAACGTACAGGGCTGGATATCCTCGAATTTTCCTGCGGTGGAAAGCCTCGCCTCGGGCATCATCGCGAGAATGCCCCCGTGCTTTAAAACGGCAAGGCAATTTTTCGCGCTCTCAAGGTCTTGCGCAAACATACTCTTGGGGAAACAACCGACGTGCCTTAACACGCGCTTGACGAAGCTCTTATAGAAGTATAGCCTTGCAACGACGAAGTTTGGGCACTGCTTTCTTATCATAGTACCCGCGTAAACGAAGTCGATAAACGAGCCGTGGTTGCAAAGAACTATCGAAGGCGTTTCAAGCTTCCCGCCTATCTTGTTCGTGTACTTTATCTTCGCGCCTTTGACAAAGAACAAAAGCTTCATCGCGATAAGCGGAAGAACGAGCTTCCAGGGTCTGTATTTTTTGACGAGGTTTTTAGGTCTTTTTGAAGTTTTATCGACGTATGCGTTCACTGCGTCAAACAGTGCTTTGCGCTTTATTATCATAAAAAATATGAGTGCCACGAGAACGGCGAACACCGTGATCGATATGATAAAGCTCGTCGCGAGTGCCATATGACCGAGTGCGACACCGATGCAAACGGAAGGAACGGATCCGAGGACGGTGACTGTGATAAAGCGATAGTATTTCATTCCGACGCTTGCCGCAAGAAAACATATCATTCCGTACGGAATAGCGGGTAAAAGATAAAGAATGAATATTATAGCGGCGGTCTTAGGCGAGCTTGCCGCACGGTCGAAATCAAAATCAAGGTTGGTGACGAAGTACTCGCGCAGCTTTTGACCGAGCGCCCGATACATCAAAAATATCAGAGTGTTACCGACAATTATACCTATCACGCAAAGTAAAAAAGCGATGGGAAAGCCGAATGCCATTCCCGAGAGCACCTGGACGGGTTCAGCGGGCAAAAAAACGAAGATGACCTGAAGCATTGAGAGTATGACGACGGTTATATAACCTCTGATGCCCAAGCCCGAGAGCTTCTCGCGAATTACGTCAGCGGAGACTTCCCCCGAAAAAAGGTTTGAAAGTATTTCTTGATTACCGCCCGAAAGGAGTAAAAGCGACGTACCTCCGAGCAACAGTAAAAAGGAAAGCGCGACGATGAATTTGAATTTTACAGAACTCTTAGTCATAATGCCATCCTGAAATTTTAATAAAAGTTTCTTTCATTATAACATATTTTTAAATATTTTTCAATAGGAAATTTAATATTGTGTTAACACTTGAGGAACTTGGTTGATTTCAGCCAAAAGACAAAGCACCCGCGGCGCCAGATAAGCTCTTGTGCCGCGGGTGCTTATTTTGATATTATATGCAGTTTTTGAAAAAGGTGCTCAGAAGCATATCTTTCCCGGATTCAGAATATTCTTTTCGTCAAACACGCGCTTGATGCCCTTCATTATGCTTATCGGAGTTTCTCCGAGCTGCGCTTTTAGGTAATCCTTTTTCGCGTATCCTATACCGTGCTCGCCCGAAACGAGTCCGCCGAGTTCTTCGGACTTTTTATACATAAGCTCGAAGCACTTTTCAAGCGTCGCCGCCCAATCCTCATCGGAGAGAGCGTCACGGCAGATATAGACGTGGAGGTTTCCGTCACCCGCGTGCCCGAAGCTGGGTATCCTCACGCCGAGCTCGTCCGCGATGGTGTGCGTGTATTTGATGAATTCATCGACCTTGTTTACGGGAACGACGACGTCGCACTCGTCCATTTCCGTGGTCGATGCCTTTATAGCTTCAAGAAACGCGCCTCTTGCTGACCAAACGGCTTTCTTGCGCTCTTCCGTGTCAACGATGTAAGCGTCAAGTGCACCGATCTCAAGGCAGAGCTCTGCTACGGTGTTCATATCCGCCTCCACCTGTGCGTCGGTGTTGCCGTCAAAGGTTAATAGTATGTAAGCGTCGTTTTTCGTGTCGGGGAATTTCTTTCCGAGATAATCTTCGGAAAAGAGTATAGTGTCACGCGACATATATTCTATCGCGGTGGGGATTACCTTGGATGCGAATATCTTCGGTACGGATTCGATGGCGCTTTTCATATCGGGGAAGGGAACGAGAAGGCTCGTCGATACCTTGGGGAGGGGAACGAGCTTGAGAACAGCCTCCGTGATTATGGCAAGAGTGCCCTCGGAGCCTATTATAAGGTCTTTAAGGCTGTAACCCGAAGAATTTTTCGCGACGGTTGCGCCGAGCTTCAGTATCTCACCGTTTGGCATTACGACGGTCAGGGCTCTGACGTAATCTCTCGTGACGCCGTATTTTACGGCTCTCATACCGCCCGCGTTGGTTGAGATGTTTCCGCCTATGGTAGCGGACTTCTCACCGGGGTCGGGGGGATACATAAAATCGTTCTCTTCGGCAAAAGCCGCAAGCTCCATAAGAAGCACGCCCGGCTGTACTTTGACCGTAAGGGTGTTCTTGTCAAGCTCAAGGATCTTATTCATCTTAGTCGTTTCAAGAAGGATGCCGCCCTCGACGGGAACGGCAGCTCCTACGAGTCCTGTTCCGCTGCCTCTGACCGTGACGGGAATGCATCTTTCAAAGGCGTGCTTCATAACTGCGGACACTTCCTCGGTCGTGCGTACTCTTACGAGCGCCTCGGGCATTCTTTCTATACCGCCGAGCTCGTCGTGAGCGTAATCGGGATTTATCTCATCTCCCGAAAGAACCTCCCCGTCGCCCACTATCGCGCGGAGTGCGGCAATATCTTCGGGTGTTATCTTGTTATACATCACGCCTTCTCCTTTATTTTTTTAATAAGCGCGGGAACTATCTCCGCCGCATCCGCAACGACGCAATAATGCGCAACGTCGAATATCGGAGCCGAGGCGTCGGTGTTTACGGCAACTATGAGGTCGGAGGATTTCATTCCTGCCGCGAACTGTACCGCGCCCGAAATTCCAAGACAGATTATGAGCTTCGGCTTTACCGTTCTTCCCGAGAGTCCTATCTGATGCTTTGCGTCGAACACGTTGCCTTCTACGAGCGGCCTTGTGCAGGCAACGACGCCACCGAGGAGCTCTGCAAGCTCTTCTGCACTCTTTCTCATTGCCTCGGATGACGCGCCGCGTCCGACGGCGACTATAACGTCAGCCTCCGCAATGTCAACGTCCTTCGGCTTCACGAACGACTCTATAACGTCGATGGCGGATCTCGTCATTTCTTTCGTAACGGGCATCTTAACGATCTCGCCCGTCGGAGTGTCGGTGGGCTTCGGCTCAGTAAAGACCTTGTATCTCGCGGTGCAGAACTGCGGTCTTGTCGCGGGGGTTATTATCTGAGCCATAATGTTTCCGCCGAACGCGGGACGTATCTGGACGAGGTCGGTGTTCTCCTTCATATCAAGCACGGTGCAGTCCGCCGTAAGACCCGTGCGGCAACGCGCCGCAACTCTCGGCGCAAGCTGCCTTCCGAGATTCGTAGCTCCCACAAGGACGCTCGACGGCTTGTACTTTTCTATAAAATCGCAGAACGCCGCAGTATACGGCTCGATTCTGAATTCTTTAAATTCGGGGTCATCGTAAACGAACACTTTGTCAGCGCCGTAGCGGAGGAGCTCTTTTGCGCACGCGTCAAGATCCTCGCCTATCGCTATCGCGTAAACGGGGTGGTTTATAACGGAGGCAAGCTCTCTTGCCTTGCCGAGCAGCTCAAAGGTAACTCTGTGTATTCTTCCGCCCGTACAGTCGGCAAAGACGGCAACTCCGCGCCAAAGGGATTTGTCAACGGTCTTTATCTCATCCTCGACGTAGTCGACGACACCGCCGCCCTTCCTGACGCACATCTTGCACATTTTACAAGCCGAGCTTATGTCAAGAATTCCGTTTTCATATGTAATCGCGTTAAAGGGGCATATCTTCACGAGCTCTGTCGCGCGCTCGTCGGTGACGAGATTTTTATTTATAACGAGCTTTCCCATTTTCGGGGCACCCTCCTTATATCATTTTTTCTGAGCGAAGAAGCTCAAATATCTCAAGCGTCTGCTCTTCTTTAGTACCCGTAACGTTCTTTTTCTGATCGTTCTTTTCGGGAGGGAATATTCTCTCGACCTGCGTTGCCGAGCCCGCAAGTCCGTAGTGCTTTTCGTCCTTGTCCTCGAAGTTATCGAACGTGAGGACGTCAACTGCCTCGCCCGTGAGGCATTTCTTTATTTTGTAAGAAGGAAGTCTTGGCGTGTTGACGTCGGAATCAACGGAAATGAGGCAGGGCATAGCAACGCTCATCTTGACGTTTTTCTCGTCAAGGCTCGCGGTAAGGAAGATGC
Source organism: Clostridia bacterium (assembly GCA_017503105.1). Lineage (GTDB taxonomy): Bacteria > Bacillota > Clostridia > Oscillospirales > CAG-272 > UBA1740. The sequence goes on along the minus strand of JAFVTS010000013.1, from coordinate 33,566 downwards.
GACCGTCCTTGATAGCGTCAACGGAGAGCACGTTTGACACGTTTGGTATGCCGAGATATTCCGCAACCTCGGCGCCCACCTGCGCAGTATCTCCGTCAGTCGTTTGCTTTCCGCAGATTATAAGGTCGTATTCACCGCATTTTTTTATTCCCTGCGAGAGCGTGTAAGCCGTTGCCAGAACGTCGGCTCCCGCGAATTTTCTGTCGGAAAGAACGGTTCCGCGCTCAGCACCCATACAAACCGTTTCGTTGATGACCGCCTTTGCCTGAGGCGGACCCATAGTTATACTTTCAACGGTTCCGCCGTACGTTTCCGCAATGGAAAGGGCGGTCTCTATTCCGTAAAGATCGTAAGGATTGATCTTGCTTTGGATACCGTTTCTTTTAAGAACTCCGGTGACGGGATCAACTTCAACGTTGTTTGAACCCGGGACCTGCTTTACGCAAACAAGAATTTTCACTGAAAAACCTCCGTAACCTATTTGTTGAACATTATAATTTTATCATATAGTTCCCAATAAGTCAATACTATATATTACTTAATATTACTTAAAAATTACGATATTTTAGCTTTGGTAAAAATCCCGCGCCTGACGCGCGAGCCGATTTTGGACGGCAAAAAAAGAAAAGCACACTCGTCAAAAAAGGCGAGTGTGCTTCGAAATGCAAGAATTTGGGCGAAATTTCGGGTCAATCCTTTGTTTTCTTATATTCGTTTTTTCTGATCCCGGGGTATTTTTTGTCGAGATAATCCTCTCTGTAAGGGTTGACTCCTTCGGAAACCGACTCAGGCTTGCCTGAGAGGGACCAGCTTTTTTTGCGGTAGAACGGATTATGGAATACGTTTTCTATCCTTCCCGATTTTTCAAGTGCGTTCATACAGGCGCGAATGCAGCCCTTTGCGCCGCAGATGGCGAAATAACCCGTATGCCCGATAATGTAATCGTAGTACTCCATAACGGCGCTCGTCTCGGGCTTTCTGCCCCACTTGCCGCCCGCCATAGTGTAGCTCATTATGTACGCCTCTTCCTCGGTCATCTCGCTCTCCCTGACGTTGAACTCCATATTGGGAAATTCTTTCTTCAAGAAAGGCGAGCATTCGTTGTTCATTCCGTGGTGGGAGAGGGTGCATCTGCCCATTCTCACGTCACCGTACCAAACGCTTTTCTCTCCGTAATCTACGTATATGCGCTTTGACTCGTCCTTAACGGACGGAACGGCGCTTCCGGGGCACTCTCTTACGCACGCGCCGCAGTGTATGCAGATGTCGCCCGTTTCAAGAATGGGATCGGGCTCAAGCTCGCAGTCTGTGAATATGAGTCCGAGTCTTACTCGCGGACCGAACTTCTTCGTGAGAAAGACCTTCGAGTAGCCTATTTCTCCAAGACCGCATCCCGCGGCAATAACTCTGACGCTGCAAACGACGTCGGGCGGAACCTTGCCCTCTGCGACGGGCTCTCTCGTCGTGCCGTTTCCTTCGGGGACGGCGGGGTAGTGTGCTACCGCCTCCCAGCCGTGGTCCTCTATGAAGCAACAGAGCTCGTACGAGCGCTTCGGACGAAATAGGGTGTTTAGCTTGTTATATGAATAGAAGGTATAGTTGTGCCAATGCGTTCCTTCCTCTATTCCGCGATACGTACCTCGCGGTATTCTCATCGCTACCGCAATGACGGATTTCGCCTCGGGGAAGTAAGTGAGGGGGGACATAAGGGTGGGAGCGTTTTTGAATCTCTCGATATTTCCGATGGCAATGCAGTCAATGCCGAGCTCGCGCGCCTTGTCCTTGATCATTCGTGACGTAAGCTTCATCCTCGCACACCTCTGTTCCCGTCACGGCTGAACTCGCCTCCCAAAACGTTCGCGCTCTCCGTGTCACGCACGACGGCGTTTCCGTTTTCGTTTATTGCCCAAGGCTCTCTTTTTCTGAACGGGGTTTCAAATTTGTTGGTGAGGGCGTCGGTGCTTTCAAGATGCGCTATGCACGTTCTTGCGCAAAGCGCCGCAATTCTGTCGGGTGCAAGCGAGGGCGAGAAGCGGTTGGGGCAGGCGCCGTTTTTGCAGATGCGGCATTTTGAGTAATCGATTTTCGCGACCTTCATCTTTTTGCCTGCAACGTCCACGGTCTGCGTGTCGTTTACGTCTATCGCGCCGAGCGGACAGGCTTTAGCACACTTACCGCACCCGTCGCACACGCTTTTTTTGAGAAGGGGCGTTGCGGGAAGCTCAGCGTCCGTTATTATCATATGAAAGCGCTGTCTTGTTCCGAACTTAGGAGTCATAAGAAGACCGTTTAGCCCTATTTCCGCAATGCCCGCGGCGACTGCGGCAAAGTCAAAGTCGGGGAATACGTTGGGCGCGGCTCTTCCCTGGGCAACGGAAACGCCCGTGGGAGCAATGTCGGTGGGGTTAGGGAAGAGTGGTACCGCCTCCCATCCCGCGTCTTCGATGACGTTTACGAGGTCGTAACAGGCAAGGGAGAGAAATTCGTCCTCAAGCCAATTCTTTCCGAAGAGATTGTAATCGCCGAAATTCGTTCCTTCCTCGACTCCGCGAAGAGCGCCGCGGCAAATCCTCTTTCCTATCATAATAACGGTCTTACCTTCGGGAAAGACCGTGAATGGATTTTTGCGCGCGTCAAGCGCGTCAAAGCGCTCCTTCGGCGCAAAGCCGATAAGGTCGATGCCTTCTTTTTTTACTGCTTCGTTGATAAGCGAAACGAGGTCGTTCATAGGTGTGTTCCTTTCCGATATTTATTATTGTCACCTTTATTGTACATCCCGTGCCGCTTCTCAGTCAATAAGAAAAAGTAAACCGTTTTAGGTTTTCGAAACAGAAATTTTAAAAGCGTATTGCAAATAATGGGGGGACGTGGTATAATATAAACCAAAAGACGTGAGGTGATATTTATGTTTTTCGAAAAGACACCGATACTGTTGAAATCCGATTTTCTGAAGTTTGCCTTTAAACGCCATTCAAGGCTCGCCGTTGCCGCAAGACCGTATCACGCGATCTCGCTCAGAAAAAGCGGAAGGGTCTTCATTTCGGCAAACGGAAAAAGCTTTATATCGGAGGCGGGAACTATCACCTTCGTGCCGCTCGGTGTCGCTTACGAAACCGAGATACTTGAGGAGGGGGAGATGAGCTTCGTTCATTTCGTAACCGCCGAGCCTATGGGTGACGAGCCTCTTCTCGTTCATCCGAAAAACGCGGCGCGCTTCAAGGAGCTTTTTCGAGAGGGACTTTCGGCAAGAGACGAGCTTGTTTCTCGCTCCGTATGTTACAGCCTGCTCTCGGAGCTTAAAAACGAGCTTACGCCGAAATCGATCCGCCCGCCGAAGAGGATGCTCAGGACCAAAGAGTATCTTGACGAGCATTTCTCCGAGCCGTCACTGAAAATATCCGACCTTGCCCAAGTTGCGGGTGTGAGCGAGGTCTATTTTCGCTCGGAATTTAAAAAATATTATCTCTCATCGCCAAGGGAGTACGTAAAAAACAAAAGGATAGAGCTTGCCAAGGATCTTCTCTCAACGGGCATATGCTCCGTTTCCGAGGTGGCAACGTCGTCGGGCTTTGACAGCATCAGCTATTTTTCCCAAGAGTTTCACCGCCTCGTCGGTATGACGCCGACGCAGTATATGAAAGAATGAAAGAATCGGACTCCGCTTGATTTCGGAGTCCGATTTTGCTTTAAAGTTCTATTACGTTTTCACCTGCAAAGAGTGGGTAGTCTTTCCCGTCAAACTCTAAAGATGCGCTGAGTCCTTCGGGGATTTTTACCATAAAGTGCATACCCGTGTTAAGTTTTTCTATCTTTACGCTGACTTTTCCCGAGGGAAGGGTTCTTGAGCCACAGACAAATGTCATAAAGGATGGAAGCGAGGGAGCTATCTTTATGCGTTCGTATGTATCATATCCGTCAGCTTCTTTTATACCGAGGATAAAATCGTAAAGATATGCGCAGACCGCACCGAACATCGGATGGTTGTGCGAGCGGTCGTGCTCGGACTCGGGCCAATATTCCCAAAGCGTTGTGGCACCGCGCTTTTTCATCTCCGAGAACGAGTGTACCGTTTCGGAGGCAAGAAGCCTTGCGGCAAGCTCTGCGTTACCTCTTTCAAAAAGAACGCGAGTAACGATATCCGTGCCGAAAATACCCGTGTCGTAGCCGCCGAGCTTTTCATAGTACGCGACGAGATTTCGGTAGGTGCGCTCATCTCCGAGCCCTATATCCAGCATAAAGGCGTTAGCGCCCTGCACACCGCCGAGAAAGTTTCCGTCCCACGCGTTAAAGTAAGCGTTAACGAGTGCGCGTTTTCTTTCTTCTGCGCGTCTTTCAAACTCGGGAATATCGTCGGGGTGATTCGTTATCTCTGCTATCCTTTTCATTCTCGTCAGCGATTTTACGTAAAAGTAATTGTTGACGAACGGGGCAGGGAGCACCACGCTCTTTGGCGTGCACCAATCACCGAGGCACCATTCGCCCTCCTTGTCGCTGATTACAAGAGCGTTTTCCGAATGCTCTTCAAGAAAATCGAAATATCGGAGCATATTCGGATAATACTTTTCAAGTGCCGACACGTCACCGTAATGTCTGTAGAACTGATAGGGCACTTCGATTATCGCAGAACCCCAACCGCCGGGACCTCCGCCCGAGTGGGTGTACGGGGCGGTGTACTGTATGTGCCCCGATATTTTGTCCTGCGAGTCAGCGATGTCCTGCATCCATTTTCTGTAAAAGCTCTTGGCATCGAGCATATTCATCGCCGCATGGCAGGTGAGCTGACCGTCACCCGTGTAGCCGCGCCTCTCCATATGCGGACAGTCGGAGGGAATACCCGTGTGCATATTGACAAGTTGGGTGTTGAGATACGTGCCGTGTATCCAGTTCAATATCTCGGAGTCGGAGTTGAAGTCGGAAGTAACGGCAACGTCCGAGTGAACGACCTCCACACACTCAACCTCTGCATCGCCCGTAACCTCAAAGTATCTGAACCCGTACCAGAAGAAAAGCGGTCTTACCGTGCGTTCCTTTCCGTCCGAAATAACGGAGAAGTGCTGCATATGGTTATAGCTCGGGTCGGGCTTACCGTCTTTCAATTCTTCGGAGAAACTTACAGAAATGCTGTCCCCACGTTTTGCCTTAATTTTTAACACGGGGTAGCCCGTCGTGCTCTTTTTTGCATCGTAAACTCGCGTTTTACCGTCGTCGAAAAGCTTTTTCGGCGTCAATATCTCGCACACCCTGTCGGCGGGGCAATCCGAGTGGCAGTACTCGGTTTCCGGTTCTTTCGCGAGAATAGCGTCAGGCAGCGAGGCAAAATCGACGGCTCCGTCTTCCGTATATTTTCTGTAATCGTGCTCTTCCACCGCCGCCATGGAATAGCCTTTCACGTTGCTCACGCATTTTGAAACGAAGCTCTCTTCAACCTTGTCCTTTGTCGATGAGGTAAAATCAAATTTTCCCGTATCGTCTTCTCCGAAAATGCGAAAAATGGCTTTTGCGTCTCCGTATTTACACTCTCTTGCATAGGTGTACCAACCGCCGCCGAAGTGGACTGTGAGCGTGTTTTCCCCATTTTTCAAAAGCCTCTTAACGTCATATTCGGGAACGTAAATACGAAAAGCCGAGAGTGATTCTTTCTTAGGGAAATTTTCTCTTTTCTCGAATTCCGAATTTAAAGGAAGAAAAAGCTCGTCCGTGACTCTTTCTCCGTTTATATAGCAATGAAATATTCCGAGACCGAGCACCCTAAGTGTTGCATTTTTTACACCTTTTACGTTAAAACGTGAGTGCAAGATGAAAACATCGTCCTTACCGCCGTTCTTATGAGTGACCCAGCTTGCCTTCCCAAACATTTCACTTTTTGTCATTTTTTATTCTCCTCTTTTCCGATCACCGTATAGCAGAAGGCTGAAAGTCTTAAACCGTACGCAGTCGTACGGAAATCCGCCTTCAAGCTTATTATATCACAAGCCGTTCCTAAAAGCAATAGTACGGTAAATAAAAAGAAAAGACGGCAAAAAGCCGTCTTATTCGGAGTTTCGTGTTATGAAATACGGAATTTTGTCCGTGAAGCGCCTGCCGAGTATATATTTGATGCATTCCTCGGCAATAGAATCAGTTGAATATTCCACCGTCAGTGCGCTGACGCCTATTCGCTTCAAGCTCTCGGTGTTATCAAAGCCCGCGAGCTTCACGTCCGTAGAGCTCCCGAGTCTGCCGAGCGCTCTTAAAAGATAATGGTCGGTAGAAGAGATAAGCCCCGAAATATCACTTGGAATATCGGCGGTGTCCGTGAATACAAGCTCGCGTTTCCCGTGCTCCTTTACGGCTTTTCGGTATCCCGCAAGGCGCAGGAGCTGGGCGTTTTGCGAATTGAGCGGAGCTTTTAATATCGGAGAAAAGTAGGCGGTGTCGCCCGAGCATTCCTTTATCATTCTGACCGTAAGATCGTACATCGCAGCCTCGTCGTCGGTGCCGACGAAGGGGAGCTTTTTGAGTCTGTTTCCTACCGTGAGTATCGGGCGGTTTAACGAAAGCAGGTATTCAGAATACTCCTCGCTGTCGCATCCGACGGGAAAAACGACTATTCCGTCTGCTCCGATATAGTTGAAATAATCGACAGCCGAGCGCTCGTCCTCGGCGTTTTTGTTTGAAAACCTGAATATAACGGAATATCCGACGTCCTTTGCCTTTTCGACGAAGCTCATAGCAAGCTTTGAGAAAAACGAGTTGTAAAGATCAAAGAGCACGACACCTATAAGCATAGACCGTCCGTTTTCGGCGTTTTTCATTTGCGGGGTGTAGCCGTATTCCTTTGCGACCGCAAGGATGCGCTCCTTGGTCTTCGGATTTATTTCCCCTCTGTCGTGAAGAGCTCTGTCGACGGTCCCTTGTGAAACTCCGCATATCCTCGCAAGCTGCGACGTAGTAAGGGGCGAAAATCTTCTCATAGCGTTTTTATCACGAGCGAGTCTTTGATACTCGTTTTTGCAAAGCTCGTGCACTCTTCTCCCGATGAAAAATCAAGTGCCTCCGTGTCCGCTGTGACGGAAACGGCAACGCCTTTATGACCGAATGACGCAAGTGTCAAAGGCTCACCGAGTATCTTCAGGGTGATCTCCTTGTCCGCAAAGCGCACGTATCCCCAAGAATTCTTGATGCTGAACATATATTCGCCGTCGCACCCCTTCAAGGGCTTGAAGCCTATATGATCCCGAGTCATATCAAACTCAAATCCCGCGTATACGGGAAGAAGTGAGAATGACGCCATAGAGCGGGCGTAGTTGCTTCCGCATTCTATCTCGTTCCAGGGGTTGCGCTTTTCACCGTCGTAGCGGTCGCGCACGGCTTTAATTATTTTTTCGCCCTCGTCCTTTTTTCCCTCAGCGATCATAAGCACGCCGAGCGCATATTCAAAGCCCGTCATAGTTTCCTCGCAATAGGGAATGGGAATCGCGGGAACTTTTACCCCTTCGGGATAAGAGCAGATCACCGTTCCTGCCTCGTCGTTCAAGGAGAAATTGCGCCACATATTGGTTATCTCGCGCATAGACGGCTTGTAATTGTATTTAAACAGGCTCTCAAGCGCCGTCCTCTTCTTATCCTTATCAAAGATTCCGTCAGCACCGATAAGCACCGCGTGATAGTCAGAGAGCATCTGGTCTATGATGCAGCCGTCTGCTACCTGATACTTTATCTCCTTTGCCTCGTCGTTCCAATAATCAAGAGCTTCGTATTTATCGATGATAGCTTTGTTTTTAAGATCTGTCTTTTGGGCAAAGTATTCACCGTTAAAGAGCTGCTCGTTTGTAAAGACTTTGCCTTTTTCGTAAAGCTCGCGATACGTCCTTGCGCGTTTTTTATCGCCGAGCGCGCTCGCCATTTTCGCTCCGCAGTCGAGCGCGAGCAGGTAGAAGCCCTGAAGCCAAGACGAAGGACCGAAGAGCTCCATATCAAGCGTGTGGTGCTGTCTTCCTTCCATAACACCGTCGCGGTCGCGGTCCCATTCGTCGGGGTTTTCGTCGCTCCAGGCGTATTCAAGCATAGAAAAGATCTCGTCCGCGTGAGCTTTGAGCCACTCCGTATCACCCGACATTTTCCATTCTCTGTAACACTTTATTACTTCGCCCATCTGCCCGTCGACGCAAGCGCGGAAGTCCCAAGGCTCTCTTCCTCTCGGAAGCGTGACTCGGAACGAGCTTTTTCCGCTTTTATCAAGCGCGTATTTCATCGTGTTCTCTCGCATAGAACGCTCAAGGGCGGGGAAGAGATAAGCGAGAGCGTAAGCGTAATTCCACACGTGCTGACAGCTTCCCTCGCAAGAGCCCGCCGTTTCGTCGCAGCCCTCCCACGCCCAGAACGAGCCGTCGTCAAGCCGTAAAACGGTAGGGGACTTGAGCACGGAAAGGTTCGCGGAGGCGGCGTCCTTTACAAATTCGGGAACGGAGCTGTTTTCGATAGCGTCTTTGAAGCTTTCGGTCTTTTCTTTGAACTCTTCAAAGTGCGCAAGCGCGTATTTCGCCGTTTGCTCGGAGCTTTCAAATTGAGTGGCGTAGTAGTTTTTCCACGTCACGTCGCGTCCTTCTGCGTCCTTATAAGGGCTCCAATAATTGTATTGATTGGGTACGTTCCAAGCAAGCACGAAGCGCACGCGCTTTGAATGACCCGCGTCTACCTTCACGTAAGCAGAAAGCGTGCCGTGATCGTTTTTACCGCACTCGCCGTAGCTTCTCTTCGGCATTTTCTCAAGCTCGGATAAATTCTTCCAATATACGGTCGGACCGTCCTTCCAACGCCCTCTGTACCAATACTCCTGCGCTATGAAATCGTCAGCGTCCGTCACGGCACAAAGATCGAGATATCCAACGTCGGACGGTTCCTTGTCAGCACTTTTGAATACGATGCCGCCGACGCCGCAGGTAGCCGTATTTTTTGACACGGGTGCGGGGTTCCCGAGAGTAAAAGCAAGCGTAAAGTCGATACTTTCTTTGCTCGTGTTGGTTATTTCCCATTCGAAGAACGCCGCGGGCAGAGACGAATTGAACTCGTCGTGCGGGATAAACGGATTGAAGGCTCGGAGCGTTACCTTAGCAGGAAAATCCGAATCCTCAAATACCACCTTCGCCATAGGGAAAAGCGCGTCGAACGTGACGTTTTTAAAATGGGGGTATCCCGCCATCGTTCCCGCATAAGGACCGTAGCCGTAACCGATATGACGCCCCTTCAGATGGCTTCCCATAAGATTCTGATGGGTGTCTCCGTGCAGGACCTTGGTAAATGTTTTGTCGGACGTTTTCGCTTTTATCGCAAAATGAGAGTATCCGTTTCTGCTGTTCTTGTCGGGGCGGTTGAATATCTCCCAATCAAGAAGCTCGCCGTTTCCTCCGAGTCCTATGCAGCCCGTTCCTATTCCGCCTAACGGAAACGATATGTTTTTCGTTTTTTCGCCTTTATATATCATAGCGCCTTTCCTTTCAAAATTCTATTATATTTGTAGTATACAACAAAAAATCTTCCGTGTCAATTAACACGGAAGATTTTTTGTTATTTTTTATTCAGCATACTTTCTAATTCTTGAGCGAGCTTTTCCGTGTTGCCGTCAAAAAGAACGGCTTTTATTCCGAATTCTTCGGCGCCCCGTATGTTCTTTTCGTTGTCGTCAATGAAAACGCATTCCTCGGGCAAAAGGGAATAGGTGCTCGTGATATGCTCGAATATCTCTCGCGAGGGCTTGGTTTTTCCGCATACGGCGGAAAATACGCATCCGTCGAAAAGGCTCAGTATCGGTATCTCTTCTGCGTGCTCGGCAAAATATACAGAAATGTTCGAAAGCAGGTAAAGCCCCACCCCGTGTCGAGTTTTCAGGGCTTTTATAAGCTCTCTCATACCTTCGATCTCGGGAATGTTATATATCCAATTGTAATATATTTTTTCTACGTCGTCCCAAAGTCTCTCGGGAATTCTGTCCTTGCAAGCCCCTATCACCTCGGCGTCGCTTACGGTTCCCGCGTCAAGCCCGTCCCAATAAAGTCGGTCGAAAACGACCTCTTCGAGAAGACGGGCGTCGGACTCGTCCGTTACGTATTTTCTTACCATATAGGAAGGCTCAAAGTGCACGAGCACCTGACCGAAATCAAAAATTACGTTTTTTATCATTTTCAGTGCACTCTCTTTAAATTTTTATCTTGCCTGTTTCTAATTCGTTTATAACTCGCGCGACGGCGTCCTCGTCGTTGCTGACGGTGACGATGTCAGCGGCGCGAAGAGCTTCTTCGCTCGCGTTTGAGACCGCAATACCGAGCCCTGCTGCACGGATCATAGAAACGTCGTTGTTATAATCCCCGAGCGCTACGGTCTTGCTCATCGGAATATTAAGGTGCTCTGCAAGCTTCGTGAGCACGTTGCCCTTGCTTATGCCCTTCGGCAGTATTTCGTAGAGCGTGAGTTCGGAGCGTATAAAATCAAACTCGTCAGAGCGTGGGTGCTCGCGTAATATTTTTGCCGCTTGCAAAAGCCTCTCTTCGTCAGTATCTGCGAAAATGACCTTTGCTATCGGCTCGTCAACGTCTTCGTAATCTTTGACGATATGCGGACATCCCGTAACCTTTCTGACGTTTTCCGTGGCCTCGTTATCTCGCGAGAAATAGATCTTGTCAAACGTGCAGACTTCGATGCCGATTCCGAGAAGCGCTTTGTCAACGTGTCTGACGAGCTCTGTTGCAGTCGGATCAAGAGCTTTCGTCCATACGTATTCGCCCTTAATATGATCGTAAATTCCTCCGCCGTTGATGCAACCAAACGGAACGTTCGGTTTTAAGGTCTCGTATATTTTGCGGCAGGAGTGGGGCATTCTGCCCGTTATAAACGTGAAAGCACCGCCCTCGGATTTGAAATATTCAATGGCGTCAAGGTTTTTGGAAGACACGCTCTTGTCATTTCTTAAAAGCGTTCCGTCAAGATCCGTGCAGATCAGTATTCCTTCGAATTTTCTCATAGTTTCCACCTTTAAAGTATTTCAAATTGGTTCTTTTTGTTTTTGATGACGCCTTCCTTGACGAGCTTTCCTATCTCGGAGGAAAGCCCGCTTCTTTCAACCTCAAGGAAGTCCGCAAGCTCCTGACGGTCGTAGGGTATATCAAAGACCGACGACTCCGCGCTCTTTGCCTGAATGGAAAGATACGTAAGTAATTTTTCTCGCGTCGTCCTCTTTGAGGTGATCTCGATTCTCTGATGGAACATAAGGGTCTTGTTCGCAAGATCCTTCATTAAATTATATATGAGCTGCTGGTGAAATCCGCAGTTGTTCTGACAGGTGTGCAGTATGTGATCGCAGTCGATGAACATTATCTCGCTCATCTCGTCGGCTACCGCGCTGACGGGCATAGACCTCGTGTTTGCGCACGCAAAAGCCTCGGCGAACATCTCCGACGGGAAAACCGAAGAAAGAATGCTTCTGTTTCCGTAATAATCTATTTGAATTATCTTCACCGAGCCTGACAAAACTATTCCTATATACTTCGCAGGCGTGCCCTCGGCAAAGACGGTATATTTTTTATCAAAGCTCTCAACTCTCGCCCCAAGGCAATCGAGCATTTTTATAAGACTTTCGTCCTCTATTCCGAAAAAAAGGGGGCATTTTCTCAGAATTTCCAAATATTTTTTCAAAAAAATCTCCTTTTGTTGAAAAATCAACATATTTTTTGATTCAATTATACTATAATAAATTCAGAAAATCAAGGTGTAAGGAAAATAAAAATGAAATTTGCATTCTTTGACGCAAAGCCGTACGACAAGCCGTCCTTTGAAAAATACGGCGGCGAAAACGGCATAAAATTCAAATATTTTGAAACCAAGCTTAACGAGGACACCGTAGAGCTTGCCGCAGGCTACGACGGAGTGTGCGTTTTTGTGAACGACACCGTGAACGCCGCGGTGATAGACCGCCTTTACGAAATGGGAGTCAAAGTCGTCGCGCTCAGATGCGCGGGCTTCAACAACGTGGATATGAAGCACGCCTTCGGAAGGGTTCACGTCCTGAGAGTTCCCGCGTATTCGCCCTACGCCGTAGCGGAGCACACGATGGCAATGCTTCTCACTTCCATAAGAAGAATACACAAGGCTTATATAAGAACGAGAGATTTCAATTTCAGCCTCGCGGGAATGACGGGCTTCGACCTTCACGGCAAGACTGTCGGGGTCATAGGCACGGGCAGGATAGGAAGAGTGTTTATAGATATATGCCGCGGCTTTGGAATGAAGGTCCTGGCATACGATAAATTTCCGATCGACGGGCTTGCCGACGGTGATAAGATAAGGTACGTAGGGCTTGACGAGCTTTTCAGAAACAGCGATATAATATCGCTCCATTGCCCCCTTACCGAAGAAACGTATCACGTCATAGACGCAGAGGCAATAGAAAAATGCAAGCGCGGAGTCGTAATACTCAACACGTCGCGCGGAGCGCTTGTGGACGCTGAGGCTCTTCTTTCGGGAATCAAGTCCCGTAAGGTCGGCGCCGCGTGCCTTGACGTTTACGAAGAGGAGTCCGATATCTTCTTCGAGGATTTTTCGGGTCATATAATCGAGGACGACACGCTTGCAAGGCTCATTTCGATGCCCAACGTCATCGTCACCTCACACCAGGCGTTCCTTACCGAGGAGGCTCTTTCCAACATAGCGGAAACGACGGTCGGAAACATCAAGACCTTCTTTGAAAGAGGGCAGTGCGAAAACGAGCTGTGCTTCAGATGCGGCTCTGCCGAGGATTGCAAAAGCGGAAAATGCTTTTAAAGATAAGTGCTTTAAATTAAAAGGAGGGTACCCGTGTTAAGAAAAATTATAAAAATAGATGAAGAAAAGTGCAACGGATGCGGCGCTTGCGTTGGCGCGTGTCACGAGGGAGCGATAGAGATGCACGAAGGGAAGGCGCGCCTGGCAAGAGAGGATTTTTGCGACGGACTCGGTGATTGTCTGCCTGCGTGCCCGACGGACGCGATAAGCTTTGAGATGCGCGAGGCTCCCTCTTACGACGGAGCGGCAGTCGAGGCGGCAAAGAAAGCGCACGTGGAAGTGAAAAAATCTCCCTGCGCCTGCCCGGGGACGCGCTCAAGGCTCTTTGAAAGAGATCGTCAGAGCGTATCGCAAAAGCCCTCGTCCGTCCAAAGCCAGCTTATGCAGTGGCCCTGCCAGATCAAGCTCGTTCCCACGAATGCCCCGTATTTCGAAAACGCGAACCTTCTTATCGCGGCGGACTGTACGGCTTACGCCTACGGAAATTTCCACAGCGACTTTATGCGCTCGCACGTGACCCTCATCGGGTGCCCGAAGCTTGACTCGGGCGATTATGCAGAAAAGCTTACGCAAATCATTGCGAGGAACAATATAAAGAGCGTAAAGATAGTCCGTATGGAGGTGCCTTGTTGCGCAGGACTTGAGAACTCGGTCAGAAGAGCTCTTACGGAAAGTGGAAAATTTATTCCTTGGCAGGTAATTACCGTATCAACTGACGGAAAAATACTTGACTGACGGCGAAATTTGTGCTATACTTTACATATAATTATATAATGCACCGGATTGGAGTAAAAAAATGCAAATTACCAAAGACGTAAAATATATCGGCGTAAACGATCATAAGATCGACCTCTTCGAAGGGCAGTATTCCGTTCCCAACGGAATAGCGTACAATTCTTACGTCATCATAGATGAAAGAATAGCGGTAATGGATACGGTAGATGCGGCGTTCACGCACGAGTGGCTCGATAACCTTCAGGGCGAGCTTGGCGCACGCAAGCCCGATTATCTTATAGTACAGCATATGGAGCCCGATCATTCGGCGAATATCCAAACCTTCGTCAAGGCTTACCCCGACGCCGTTATAGTTTCATCCGCAAAGGCGTTCTCTATGATGAACAACTTCTTTGGTACCGATTTTTCAGATAAGAGGATCGTCGTGGGAGAGGGAGATACGCTGGATCTCGGTTCTCATAAGCTCACCTTCGTTACGGCACCGATGGTTCATTGGCCCGAGGTCATCGTGACCTACGACACTACTGACAAAATACTCTTTTCGGCTGACGGGTTCGGAAAATTCGGCGCTCTTGACGTCGACGAGCCCTGGGCAGACGAGGCGAGAAGATATTATATAGGTATCGTCGGAAAATACGGAGCACAGGTCCAAGCTCTTCTCAAAAAAGCGGCAGGTCTTGATATATCCGCCATCTGCCCGCTCCACGGTCCCGTTCTTAAAGAAAACCTCGGCTACTACCTTGGTCTTTACAATACTTGGTCGAGCTATCAGCCCGAGGAGGACGGTATAGTTATCGCTTATACCTCGGTTTACGGAAACACGAGAAAGGCGGTCCTCTCTTTGGCGGATAAGCTTCGCGCTTCGGGTGCTCCGAGGGTCGTCGTTCACGACCTTGCCAGATGCGATACGGCAGAGGCGGTCGCGGATGCGTTCCGCTTCAGCAAGCTCGTTCTCGCCACCACTACTTATAACGCGGAAATTTTCCCGCATATGAGAGATTATATAGTTCATCTGACCGAGCGCGGGTTTAAGAACCGCACCGTAGCCCTTATAGAAAACGGCAGCTGGGCGCCTCTTGCCGCAAAGGTCATGCGCTCTATGCTTGAGGGAGCAAAAAACATCACCTACACGGAGACCACGGTCAAGATACTTTCCGCCCTTAATTCGGAAAGCGTGTCGCAAATAGACGCTCTTACCGAGGAGCTTTGCCGTGAGTATCTTGCAAGGCAGGACGAAACGGCGAACAAAAACGATCTTACCGCGCTCTTCAATATCGGTTACGGACTTTACGTTGTAACTTCGAACGACGGTAAGCGCGATAACGGTCTTATCGTCAACACCGTAACGCAGGTAACGAGCGTGCCTAACAGAATTGCAGTAACGATAAACAAAGAAAACTATTCGCACCATATAATAAAACAAACGGGAAAGATGAATATAAACTGTCTTACCGTCGACGCTCCGTTTTCCGTTTTCGAAAAGTTCGGATTTGTCAGCGGAAGAAACGTGGATAAGTTCGCGGAATGCGAGCCGCTGCGCTCCGATAACGGTCTTGTATTCTTGCCAAGATATATAAATTCGTTTATGTCGCTCTCCGTGGAAAGCTACGTTGATCTTGAAACTCACGGAATGTTCATCTGCTCCGTCACTGAGGCAAGAGTTATCTCGGACCGCGAAACTATGACGTACTCTTATTACCACGCAAACGTCAAGCCCAAGCCCGAAACGGACGGCAAGCGCGGATGGGTCTGCACGGTCTGCGGATACGTGCACGAGGAAGAGGAGCTTCCCGATGACTTCGTTTGTCCCCTTTGCAAGCACGGTGCTTCTGATTTTGAAAAGATAAAATAATTTAAATAAAAATAATTTTGGAGGTCAATAATTATGAGTGAAACTAAATTCTTTATTTGCGAGCATTGCGGAAACATCGTTGGAATGATCCACAACGCGGGCGTGCCCCTCGTATGCTGCGGGCAGAAGATGACGAAGCTTGAGGCGGGTGTCGTTGAGGCAAGTCGTGAAAAGCATATTCCCGTGGTAAGCGTCGGTGAAAGCACGGTAAAGGTCACCGTCGGCTCGGTGCCCCATCCTATGACGAAGGAGCACAGCATCGAGTGGGTGTATCTTGAGACCGACAAGGGCGGTCAGCGCAAGTGTCTGGCACCCGATACCGAGCCTACGGTTACGTTTGCCCTTTGCGACGAAAAGCCCGTAGCGGTTTACGCATACTGTAATCTTCACGGCCTTTGGAAGGCAGAAATATAATAGGAGGAACCACCCCGTGTTAAATAATAAGGTACATCAGCTTTTAAATCAACAGATCAACAAGGAGTTTTATTCCGCGTATCTCTACCTTGATTTTTCAAATTATTTTAAGGCTGCGGGTCTTGACGGCTTTGCAAATTGGTATAAGATCCAAGCCGAAGAGGAGAGAGATCACGCGATGCTCTTCTATACTTATCTTCAAAACGAAAATATGCCCGTGACTCTTGAGGCGATAGCTAAGCCCGATAAGGTCTTCACCTGCCATATGGACGTCCTTAAGGCGGGTCTTGAGCACGAGCAGTACGTCACCTCGCTTATCAACGATATATACGGCGCGGCGTACGACGTCAGAGATTTCAGAACTATGCAGTTCCTCGATTGGTTCGTAAAGGAGCAGGGCGAGGAGGAAACGAACGCTAACGATATGATAACCAAGATGGAGCTCTTCGGCTCCGATCCCAAGAGCCTTTATATGCTCAATCAGGAGCTTGCGGCAAGAGTTTATACCGCACCTTCCTTGGTGCTTTGATAAATATTATTTTAAGGAGTTGTTGAAAAATGAAAAAGTATGTATGCGATGCTTGCGGATGGGAATACGACGAGGCTCAGGGCTATCCCGAGGGCGGAATAGCTCCCGGCACGAAATTCGAAGACCTTCCCGAGGATTTTGAGTGCCCTCTTTGCGGAGTAGGCAAGGATATGTTCAGCGAGGCTGAATAAAAAATCAAGACCTCCCACGGAAGCTGTTTCTCGGGGGAGGTCTTTTCTCTTGGAGGAAATATATGGATATCGTACTTCTGACGGCGCTCGGTGTCGGCGGCGCTACCGTTATAGGAGCGCTGATAGGCTTTCTTTTCAAGAACGCCTCTCATAAATTTTCAGATATAGTTTTATCGTTTGCGGCAGGAGTTATGCTTGCGGCGGCGGTCATCGGTCTTGTGCTCCCGTCCTTGGAATACGGAGGAAAATGGGGGCTTGCGGTCAGCATTGCGGGGATTTTTGCAGGCGCCGTTTGCCTTAATTTTATAGACAAGCTTGTGCCGCACCTGCACAGAATGAGCGGCGCCGAGGATGAGTCACACGTGTCGGCTCGTCTTAACAAGGTGATGCTTTTCGTTATGGCAATAGCGATACATAATCTTCCCGAGGGAATTGCGGCAGGCGTCGGCTTCGGAACGGGCAATACGGCAGAGGCGCTCGTTATCGCGGGCGGTATCGCTCTTCAGAATATCCCCGAGGGTATGGTAATTATCGCTCCTATGATAGCGGCGGGAGTGAAACCTTCGCGCACGTTTATCATCGCGGCGCTGACGGGCGTTATTGAGATAGTCGGCACGCTTATAGGCTATTTCGCTGTAAGCATCTCCGAGGCTATCCTTCCTTTCGCGCTCGCGTTTGCAGGCGGAACGATGCTTTACGTTATAAGCGACGAGATGATCCCCGAAACACACGCGCACGGTCATCAAAGAGGCGCAACGTACGCACTTCTCGTCGGATTTTCGCTGATGCTCGTTACCGACGTGCTTTTGGGATAAATATAAAAAGCTTGATGCGGAACGTCCGAAAAATATACCGAATCAAGCTTTTTATATTTGTTTTTTTACATATTTGCCCGGTGACGTTCCGTATTCGCTCTTGAAGGCTCTTCAAAATACCGTTAAGCGAAGAAGCTATAAAGGACATACAACGTGTAATACGGGAGAAAAAACGAGTTCAAGGGCAGATCACAATGAATAAAAACAGTAAAAAAAGACCTATAAATCATATATAAAGTTCTTTATTTTAAATTTGATTTATGCTAAAATAAAAGAAAAGACGTAAGTGGAGGATGCTTTTGATGAGAGAATTTATTTTCGGCACTGATTGGTGGAGCGACTGTGATGACGCCGTCGCGGCAAGACTTCTCGTGCGTGCGCACGCTTCGGGAGAGATAAAGCTCCTTGGCGCGGTCATAAACGCCACTAAGGAGGACTCCGTTGCTTCTCTTGACGGATTTTTGTCCGAGGAGGGGCTCGTGGGGCTCCCGATAGGTATAGACCGCGAGGCGACGGATTATTCGCGCCCGGGATCTTACCAGGCAAGACTTGTAAAATACGCTAAAACGTACAAGTCCAATGAAGACGCAGAGGACGGTGTCAGGCTTTACAGACGCCTGCTTTCCGAGGCTTCAGATAAGGTGGAGCTCGTTGAGGTAGGATTCTTCCAAGTCGTCGCAGCTCTTATCGAAAGCGAGCCCGACGATATATCGCCGCTTTCGGGTATAGAGCTTATGAAGCAAAAGGTTTCTAAAATATGGGCGATGGCCGGAAGATGGGACAGAAAATTCGGTCACGAAAACAACTTTGACAGAGGTCCGCGCTCAAGAGCCGCTGCCGCTGTATTTTGCGAAAAGTGCCCCGTGCCCGTGACGTTTCTCGGCTTTGAGATCGGCTTTGACGTTATATCCGGCTCAAAGCTTTCAAAGGACGATATCCTCTTTGGCGTGCTTGCCGATCACGGCTCGGCGGGCGGAAGAAGCTCGTGGGATCCTATGACGGCTCTTATGGCGGTAGTCGGTGATGAGGAAAAAGCAGGGTATACCACGGTTCGCGGACAGGCGTTTGCCGATGCCGATACGGGTACCAATATATTCGAAAAATGTGACACGGGTCCCCACCTTTACGTAAAAAGAGCCTTTCCTCCCGAGTATTATGCTTCGGAAATCGATAAGAGAATAAATTAAAATAGACAACTTGGTTGCGTCGGAAAAAGCAAAATAGTATTGACAAATCTTCGGGATAAGTGTATAATTGTTTTTAGCTTAAAAAACGGCGGAACTATATTATTTCGAGGTGAGGTAAATGAAAAGCTTAGGAAACGTTCTTTTGCTCGGTGACAGCTATACCACGTTCAAGGGATATATCCCCGAGGGCTATGCGGCTTACTACTCCGATTCGGAAACGTCAATAACTGACGCAGTCGCGGTCGAGCACACCTGGTGGCATCAGGTCATCGAAAAAACGAGCTCCAATCTCGTTTTGAATAACAGCTGGTCGGGCTCTACTATTTGTAACAGGGGCTATAACGGAAACGATTCCACGCGCTCTTCTTTCATCACTAGGCTTGACGCGCTTATCGACGGCGGATTCTTTGAGGCTAATAAGATAGATACGGTGCTCGTTCTCGGCGGAACTAACGATTCGTGGGCAAATTCTCCTATCGGCGACGGGCTTATGTACGAGGGGTGGACGAAGGACGACCTTTATTCCTTCCTGCCCGCTATGGGGTATCTCGCCACGCGCCTTTCTACTCTCCGTGCTCGGGTAGTGTTTATCTCCAACACGGAGCTTAAGCCTGAGGTGACGGGCGGAATCAAGGAGGCGTGCGCGCATTTCGGAATAGAAGTCATTGAGCTTTCAAAGATCGACAAGATCGCAGGTCACCCGGGTATCGCAGGAATGAAGAAGATCGCCGATCAGGTGATGGCGTATTTTGAAAAATAAACCCGTAAAGTAATATAAAAGCGCGATAAAAGTGCGCCTCTTTTTAGGGGCGCACCGTTTTTATTTCAACTTTAAAAAAATATTTAAGAAAAATTCAAAAACGTGTTGACTTTTCACGTGTTTGGTGCTAAAATGAGATTTGTTGTTTTGAGAACGGTGCGTTATCCGCGCACGGAAAAGGAGACTTCATTATGCAAATTCTTTTAGCGCTTTCTGTGGCGCTGTTTGCGGGTCTTATGCTTTCAAGACTCGCTAAGCTCATCAAGCTCCCCGCCGTTACGGCTTATCTTGTGGCAGGTATTCTCGTCGGTCCTTACTGCCTTGGAATGCTTGATATTCAGGGGCTTGGGTTTACAAGCCTTGCCGACGTGAAAAGTTATTCTATCATATGCGACGTCGCTCTTGGCTTTATCGCTTTCCTTATCGGAAACGAGTTCCGCCTGTCAAGCCTTAAGCAGATCGGAAAGCAAGCTACCATAATAGGAATAATGCAAGCTGTGGTTACCACGGTCGTGGTTGATATAGCGCTTATCTCGCTTCATTTCGCTATCCCTGAAAAATTCTCGCTCTCCGCTGCGATCGTGCTCGGCGCGATAGCTGCGGCAACGGCGCCCGCGGCAACTCTGATGGTCGTCCGTCAGTATAAGGCAAAGGGTCCGCTCACGTCTATACTGCTCCCCGTAGTCGCGCTTGACGACGCGGTAGGACTTATAATATTCGCGGTATCCTTCGGTGTTGCCGACGCCTTCGCAACGGGAACAGTTAACGTCATAAGCGTTCTCGTTGAGCCGCTTCTTGAGGTAGTTCTTTCGCTTGTTCTCGGCGCTCTTATGGGCTTCGCGTTCCACTTTTGCGAGAGATTCTTCCACTCGCGCTCGAAGCGTCTTGCAATGTCCGTTACCTTCGTGCTTCTCACCGTTGCGCTCTCAATGATCAAGCTCGAGGTCGGCGGGGTACATATCGCGTTCTCGTCCCTTCTCGTTTGTATGATGCTCGGAACGGTATTTTGCAACGTGTGCGACTTTTCCGAGGAGCTTATGGACAGGGTCGACAGATGGACGTCACCTCTTTTCATTCTGTTCTTCGTGTTAAGCGGCGCTGAGCTTGAGCTCTCCGTTTTCGGAGATTTGATGATAGTTCTGATCGGCGTCGTTTATATCGCGTCGCGCTCTATCGGAAAGTACACGGGTGCGTACACGAGCGCAAAGCTTGCGCGGTGTGATGAAAATATCGTAAAATACCTTGGTATAACCCTTCTTCCCCAAGCGGGTGTCGCTCTTGGAATGGCGATAAAGTCCGCGGAGCTCTCGGATGGTGGCGCCATCGTTGCGAATATCACCCTCTTTGCGGTTCTCGTTTATGAAATAGTAGGTCCTATGCTCACTAAAACTATGCTCTTGAAGGCGGGCGAGATCAAGCCCGAGGAAAAGCAGAGCGCACGTGTTAAGGATAAGGACGCTCAGTAATAATATGTAAAAAAAGGCAGAGACTCCTCTGCCTTTTTGTTTTTAAACCGTGCCCGTAACCTTTATTTCCGCCGTACCCGGGGTGAGCGTCACGGCGCCCGTCGCGGGGTCGCGAGTGTAGCTTGCCGCAGGGACCGTTATCTGACCGGGGAGCGTAGCAAACGCGCCCGTGGTCGCGTCGTAGGTGTAGTTCACACCCTCCGTCCACACGGATCCGTTATAAGTGACGGAGATCTCGCTGAAGATCGGATTGAATACGTCGGTGATGATAACGTCGTCGGTCGCTACCGCTTCGGTGTTGCCCGTATTCTGGATAACGAAGGTGTAAGAAAGCTCGCCCTGACAGGTTATTTGGTCGGGGCAGACCGCCTTCGAGATGGAAAGCTCCGTTTCCTCACCTACGGTAACGGACGTGCTGATAACGCTGTTTATGCAAGTACCCGTCACGCTTGCGGTGTTGGTAATTACAGAGCCCGCCGTCATATCCGCAAATGAATTGACTCTTGCTTCGTAAATTATCAAAGCGTTTCCGCCCGCAGGAACGGTTATGTCGCTTATCACGAGCGGGGGGCCTGCCACCGCCGTGGGGGCGGGCTGTAAAACTCCGTTTACATAATAGCTGAGAGTTCCGTCGATATAGGTCAGCGGGGTCAGAGTAAGGGCGCCGTAGGTGAACGCTCCGAGGTCGTCAGTCACGGTGATGTCGGTAGAGTCCGACGTTCCTGCGTTGACTATACTGATGACGTAAGCCACGCCGTCGGATGAGCCGTAGCTCACGGAAACGGCGGTCTTCGTTGCGCTGAGCGCGTCTGTTATCTCGCCTGAGACGACGTTGGAATTTGTCAGCGTTCCTCCGAATGAGAGGGTCGCCTGATTGAAGAATGTTGCCATTTTTATCTCCTGGTCTTTATTGTAGGCTCCGTTTTGCCTCAGCCGCAGCATAGCCGAACAAGGCTCGTCACTCAAGACCTTGTTTGCTCTGCGGCTACACTTTCAGTTTATGCCAAGAGGGAGATAAATGCCACCTTATACCGAGCGGGTAGCAGAGCAGGTAAAGTAAATTATCTGTCTTTCTTTTCCGATCTCGCGAAGCGCGGATTTTGCTCTTTCGAGAGTCTTGTCGTCAAAGCTCATAAACGGATCGTCGAGAATAATGAACGGAACGTCCTTTTCGTAAAGCGATTCGGTGAGTGCAAGTCTCAGGGCAAGGAGGTAAAGATCTCTCGTGCCTTTACTGTAGCTCTCGGTCTTTCTTGCAACCGCACCCTCGTATTTTGTGAGAGTGAAATCCGTATCGAGAACGAATTCGCCGACCGAGCTTCCGATCGAGCTTACGTATTTCATAAAGCTGCTCTTCGTTTTGTCGAGGTAACGTCGAGTCATCTTTTCGTGCGCTTCGGTAAGGTATTTCTTCGTTTTTTGTATTATGTCAAGGTTCTTTTCGAATTTCTTTTCGTCCGTATCAAGCGTTTGTCTTGTCGCGCGGAGCTCTTCCGCGTGCTCTATAACGGCCCTGTCGCTTTCAATACGGCGCTCAAGAAGTATCTTTTCCTTAGAAAGAGCGAATATTTTTTCTTCCGCCGCTTTTCTTCCGCCGTCAATTTCGTTTTCGGTCAGAACACTCTCCGTCCAGGAAATTCCGTCAATGCCGTTCATTCTCGCAAAGTCGTCGAGCTCTTTTCTCTTCGTAACAACGGCGCTCGACAAAGTGACGAATTCCGTAAGCGCGTCGCGTATCTCGTCAAACGGACGGTCGGTAACGGTCTTGAAACGTGAGAGGAAGAGTGCGACCTCTTCCATTTTTCGTGAAGCTTCGCGCTGCTTTTCTCCAAGGTCCTTCAAAAGCTGCTCCTCTGCAAGCGTCAGAACGTCAAGTCTTTTGTGCTTTTCCTTTATCTCCGAGATCGCACCCACCAGCGTTTTTGAGGACGGAGCAGGGAACTTCGCAAGATAATCGTATATCTCTCGCAACGTCTCTTCGCGGCATTTACGCTTTTTCTCGGATGCGCTGCTTGCGTCCACTGAGCTTTTGTACATCAAAAGTGATGCGAGCATTTTTTCAAGCTCTTCAAGCGCGTCGCCCGTGGGGAAGTGCCCCGAAACGGAGAAAATGAAATCGGAAGCTCTTCTGTCAGCCGCCTGCTTTCTTTTCGTGGGGTCGCCCGTAATTACTATCGCAAAAGATGCCGCTAAAAGAAGAACGGAAACGGCAATGAGAGGAATGAAGGCGGCAGATAGGCTGCCGAGTATCAGTGCCGTGAGCCCAAAGGCTGCTCCCGCGACCAGAGGAATGATGGCAAGCGGTCTTCTGTTCTTTGCCGCCCGTGTGCGCCTGAGCTCGTTTATTTCGCGCTCAAGCTCTGCCACGGTGGGCGTGCGTGATGAAAATTCCGTCGGAACGTGCTCTTCCTCCTCTGAATCCTCCGCGTCTACGCTTAGGGCAAGTGCGTAAATTCTGTCAGTTTCTTCTGCTGTGATACCGTTTTTGAAAAACGCTTTGAGCTCTGCGAGCTCCTCGTTTTCCTTGATCCCATCCGCGGTGGAGAGCACACTCTCAAATTCCATTTGCTTCATCCGCGCCTCGTCGATCTCTTCGTACGTCGGCTTTCCCGCGGCAAAGAACTGCGTCAGCTTCTTGTATTTTTCCTCGTCTGCCGCAAGACCGCGCAGCATATTGTCGTATTGAGTTTTGTAAGTCTTGACGCGCCTTTCGTTTTCGAGCACCGCGCGCGCCTCGTCGAACGACGCTTTTTCTTTCTCTGCGCGCTCAAGCTCCTCGGTGATCCTCCGAAGCTCATCTTCCGCAGAAACGAGCTCAAACTCCTTCTTCTTCGCCTCGGCGATCTTTTCGTCAAGCTCCGCCGCTCTTGCTCGCGTGTCGGCGATAACGCCCGCCCCGCCTTTTCTTTGATATATTTTTCTTTGCTCTTCAAGTATGGCAAGAGCGTTGTCGAGCTCTTTCATATCGGCTTCGACCTCGGTAATGCCCGAGAGCTTCGCGCCGATCGATTTGTTGTCGTTTTTTTCACTCAGGGTCTTTTCCGAGAGGAATACCGTTCTCAAAAAGCCGTCGGCGTCTATTCCGAAAAGCTCCTCGCCGAGCGCCTCGGAAAATTTATCGCTCAGCCTTCCGCTTTCCGCGTCGTAAAGCACGAATCTGTCCTCCGATGCTTTTTTGCCGAAGCGTCTCTCCGCGCGAAAAAGCTCGCCTCCCGCCTCGAAAGTGATGCTTCCGCCGAAAGCGCCGCCGTTCCAGGGCGTGTATTTTTTGCGGTCGTTTTCCTCAAGACTCTGCTTTCTCGTATCTGAAAGACCGTAGAACATCGCACAGATGAATGCCGCAAGCGTGCTTTTGCCCTGACCGTTGTCCGCAAGTATTGAATTCAGCCCACTCTCAAAGGTATATCTTTCCGATGAGAGCTTACCGAAATTGTCAACGGTGCATTCCGTAATTCTCATATCAAAAGCTCCTCTCCGACGTCACCCTCAAGGGCGTAGAGTCCCGTATTGATGATCTTCTCCTTTTCCTCCTCGGAAAGGGAATCGTCTTCGGAAACCAAGCGGATAAACTCGCCCTTCAGCGATTTGTCATACATATATTTCTCGGATGCCACGGACGTGCGGCTCTCGTCACGAAGCTCGAAATAGTAAAACGTATCGCCGAATTTCCGTGCCAGACCGTCCAAATTCTTGGTAATGACCGAGCCGCATTTGCCGACGAGCGTGAGCCTTACCATATCGCGGGGATCTATGCCGTCAAGCGCGTCCTCCGCCGCGATCTCAACGTCGTACGTGCTCTGCGCTTGGCTGACGTCCGCTTTTATATCGTGCATTTTGCGCTTGGCGAAGCTCACGAATCCGTCGCGGAGCGCCCCGTCCTTATATTCAATAAGCGAGAAGCCCTTGTCGCCCGTTTCGTCAAAGCCGCGCCCTTCGGGTGTGCCTGAATAAACCACGCTGCAGCCGTCTATTATTTTCTTGGAATACTTGTGGTAATGACCGAGGGCGAGGTAATTTATCCCCTTGCCTTCAATCTCTTTTATGCCTATCTTGCCGTCCTTGTCGGAGCTTTGCGCCTCCTCGCCGTGCAGTACGACGACGTTCAGCTTAGTCTCGGATGGGGCGTAGCCGTTAAACATTCCCGCTGCGCACTCGCTCCTTCCCGCAAACAGGACCTCTTCGGTCTCAAAGTACGTCCAATCCTTGCCGAAGACGTGAATGTTCGTCGGAAGGCACTCGCCGAGCAGGGCGTATGCCTCGTGATTGCCGGGTAAATACAAAAACGCAATGTCACGCGCGCGCTCGATAGCCGCAAGAACGGTGTCCTTCGCTCTTTTCGATATTCTCTGAGTGTCAAAAAGATCGCCCGCGATCACTATTATACTTGCCCCTACTTCTCTCGCTCGGTTTATAAGACGCTCGAAATTATAGAGAAGCTCGTGCCGCCTTTCCGACGCCTTAGGCTCGGAAAGATTTGACGTGAGAGCCGAATCTATGTGAAGATCGGATGTGTGTACTATTCTCATCGTTTATCCTCTTTATTGTGTTTTATTAAAACGGAAGCTGTTTCTTATCCCGTCAGAGAGTGCTTTTCGTGCATATACTCGGAAGCCTTGCAAGCTCCGCGTCTCTTTCGGCAGATATTCGTTTTTTGTATTCGCTCGGAGATTCGCCGTATTCCGATGAAAAAACCTTGCAGAAGTATGACTGATCGGAAAATCCGCATTTGAGAGCTATTCCGTTGATGCTCTCTTCCTCTCTTGCGGCAAGCATATTTTTTGCCGCCTTGAGACGGGTCCTGCAAAGCGCCGTGTTCACGGTCATACCGTACTCGGATTTGAAGGACGCGAGAAGCGTGGATTTTGAGCATCCGATCTTTGAGCAGATGTCTTTTATGTGTATCCTCGACGAGTAGTTTTCGTTAATGTAGCGCATAGCGGATTCGGCAACGCTCTCGTTAACTCCGTAAACGGCCCCTGAGAGCGTCAGGTATTTTGCGCATATCGTAAGTATTTTCGCAAACGAGGTCGCCAAGGTCTTGCCGACCACGGGAATTTCCGAAAGTATAAGACGCCGCTCGCTTTCACTTACGTCAAGACTTTTGAGCTTTTCCTCGGCGGCAGCCTTGTCTTCGGTCGATTCGGCGGTCTGTCCCATCATAAGAAAGCCGACGAGCTTGCCGTAGTTGTATATCGGACTCACTATTTCCGTAAGACCGTATCTGCATTTGTATGAATACGTGCCGCCAAGCTCTACCGCTTTTTTGCAAGCCACGTTGTCGCACTTCTCGCACAGAAGACGCTCGGCAGGGGTAGCTTGTACCCTTGCGCAAAACCTGCGCGCCTTTGCGGGATACGCGCAAATTTCTTCGGCAGAAGCATCGTGAAGCGATATTCTGAAGCCCGTTGCGACGCCAAGCTCCCTCAGGACCTCGGTGATCTCTCCTTTATTCATAAAAAACTCCGTTATGAGTGTTTTTTTGTAAAAAAAGCTGCACCTTGCACTATTTTACAAAATAATTATACTATTTCCTATTGCAAAAGTCAAGTGAAAGATGTATAATATTTATAGATTTTAATTTTTAAGGGTGAAGCGCAGCCCCGAAGAGACGCACGTCCCGCAACCCGCGGGTGCAGGTCAAAAACAACTCTCGGTTGGTTGCAAATCCGAGTTGGTTTTAGTATAATGAGA
Organism: Clostridia bacterium; assembly: GCA_017503105.1. GTDB lineage: Bacteria > Bacillota > Clostridia > Oscillospirales > CAG-272 > UBA1740. The sequence continues at coordinate 7,134 of JAFVTS010000013.1, read as the reverse complement.
ATACCGAGGTTAAACGGTAAAAACAGTAAAGGGAGAACTTTTGAGATGGAAGAACGCGTAAAAAAAATAGTGGATAATTTTGATATCGAGGGCGTCGTCGTTTCGGCGGAGCCTTACGGAAACGGGCATATAAACGACACCCGAGTCGTAAAGAGCGACGTGCTTGGGAAGGAACGTCTGTACATTCTTCAGAAAATCAACAAGAACGTTTTCAAGAAGCCGTGGGAGCTTATGGAGAATTACGTCGGAGTTACCGAATTTATCCGTAAGAAGGTAGCCGCCGCAGGCGGTGACACCGAGCGAGAGGTCTTGAACGTCATCAAGGCAAAGGACGGAAAGGATTATTATCTTGATTCTGACGGAGAGTATTGGAGAATGCTCGTCTTCGTTACCGACAACCTCTCTTACGACAGAGTTGAATCGCCCGAGCAGTTCTATATCTGCGCCGTTGCCTTCGGTAACTTCCAGTATATGTTAAGAGATTATCCCGCGGAAACGCTGCACGAGACCATTCCCAATTTCCACAATACCCCCGACAGATTCCGTCAGCTTATGGAGGCTGTAAATAACGACGCTTGCGGAAGACTCGGTGAGGTAGGGGAAGAGATCGAGTTCGCGAAGGCAAGGGAAGAGTTCGCGGGCACTTTTGAGCGTGCCTTTGCCGAAGGCAAGCTTCCTCTGCGCGTTACTCATAACGACACGAAGCTCAACAATATCCTCTTCGACGCTAAGACGGGAAAAGCGCTTTGCGTCGTCGATCTTGACACGATTATGCCGGGCTACGCTATGAACGATTTCGGCGATTCCATTCGCTTCGGAGCTACTACCGCGGCAGAGGACGAGGCGGATCTTACCAAGGTCAACTTCGATATAAACCTCTTCGAGCTTTACGCAAAGGGCTTCATCGAGGGTGCGAAGGGCGGACTTACCGAGGCGGAGATAGATCTTTTGCCCGAGAGCGCTATAATGATGACCTTCGAGTGCGGAATGCGCTTCCTTGCTGACTATCTGAACGGTGACACCTACTTCAAGATCCACAGACCGAAGCAAAATCTTGACCGCGCGAGAAATCAGTTCAAGCTCGTCTCCGATATGGAAAAGGCTCTTCCCGAAATGCATAAAATCATAGATAAATATAAGGAGATAGCAAATGCTTAAAATAATAGCATCAGAAACGGTAAAAGAAAACGGTCAGCGTGCGGCAGAGGTCGTGACTGAGCTTTTGAGATCCAAGCCCACGGCGGTTCTCGGTCTTGCGACGGGCTCATCCCCCATTGAAATGTACACGGAGCTTGCCCGTATGTGCGACAAGGGCGAGATATCGTTTAAAAACGTAAAGAGCGTCAACCTTGACGAGTACGTCGGTCTTTCTCCCGAGCACGATCAGAGCTACGCTTACTTTATGCGTAATAATCTTTTTGACAAGGTGGATATCGACCTTAAGAATACTAATCTTCCCAATGGACTTGCGGAAGATCCCGTGGCGGAGTGCAAGAGATACGACGCGGTAGTCGAGTCTATGGGCGGCATCGACCTTCAGGTGCTTGGAATAGGTCTTAACGGTCATATCGGCTTCAACGAGCCCGCCGACGAGTTCACCGAGGGCACAGGCCTTGTCGAGCTCACTCAGTCCACGATAGACGCAAATTCCCGCTTCTTCGCAGATAAGAGCCTCGTTCCGACGAAGGCGTTCTCTATGGGCGTCGGACAGATAATGTCCGCCGACAAGATCCTTCTTATCGCAACGGGAACCGCAAAGGCACAAATACTTGAGAAGGCACTTTTCGGCGAGGTAACTCCGCGTGTTCCCGCATCCGTTCTTCAAACGGCAAAGGACGTCGTAGTCTGCGCTGACAGAGCGGCTCTTTCCGTGATACTTGAAAAGCACCCCGAATGCGTTAAGTTTTAACGGTTGCTTTGCGGTGATTTAAATACGAAAAAGCAGAACGAACAAAAAAGAGCGAAGATACCAAAACAGGTGTCTTCGCTCTTAAATTATGCTCATCACGGCTTTTCGCGGCTATATCTTTTTTATATCCTTTTTGGGGTTGCATGAGAGGATTCGAAAAACATAGCAGGGGGAGGGAAGAATAACGCTTATCCGCGACCTTATCCGAAGCTCGTTCGGAGGAGGTTGCTAATTTTTTTCTTCTGTGATATAGTTTCATATCGTCCAAATGCTATTGCTTTTTCTAAGGGCGGCGGGGGTGATTGAAAATCTCGCCTTGAATATCTTATTAAAATGGCTAAAGCTTAAAAATCCGAGATTTTCAGCAATTTCCTCCACCGATCCGTTTGTCAGAATTATGTCATTATACGCAGCTTGAAGCCTTAATTCGTTGATATATTGCTTCGTGCTCATACCGTAATACCGCTTTATAAGCCTTGACAGTTGACTCTGACTGTAATGTGATAATTCAATAAATGCAGGAATACCCCTCTTGAGATTCTCGGCTTTTTTCATTTCTTCGATTGCCAACACAAGCATCCGAGGTAAGCTCGAATCTCGTTTTAAAAAATCCGTAGCGGTAATATACGTATTCAGAAAACAGGACAAAAGCAATTTGCAGTCATAATCCGTAATCTCTTGGGGTGCTTTGAAAAATATGTCAATCATCAGCGCTCTTAGGGAGTTAAAACGTATCGGTGCTGACGCTCTGTCAATATGCTTTAATAAAAAAGGGCTGTATGCTCTGGAAAACAATTCAAATTCTTCCTTTTTAACAGACAACGAAATAATCTCGATATCTTCCGATTGATCGGTAAAGCAATGTCTGTCACCGGGACGTAGCATTACGATCTCGTTTTTTATACACAACACCTCTTTTTCGTTGAGAAGCTGTGTTCCGCTTCCTTTCAAAAACCATATCAACTCATAAAAATCGTGCAAATGATAAACGGCGGTCAATTTTCTGTCTTTTACAAATTGAAAAATATAGTTTTGCGGTACTCCGTAACTGCTGTTCTGAAAATCATATGCCACTGCCTTCAAGGTCGTTCCTCCTTACCGAATAACTAAATTTCACCTTTATTATATCAAAAATCTCTTCACTCGTCAATATTATGCTCAAAAATCGCATAAATTTGGTCAAAGTCGACATTTCAATCAATTACGCCCTGTGATATAATAATGATAGAATAACGAAGGAAATTTACGATGGAGAATATATAGTGATTATTTTACTGCTGATATCCGTTTTTGCTGCATCGTTGAACAGTGCGGTTCTACATAGATCTGCTTTGACTGAAAAAGGGGCGATATACAAATTTAACTTGCTCGGCGCGGTAGTGTGGTGTGTATGTCTTTTCATTTTAAACGGCGGCAGGCTGCACTTTGATGAACACACTCTGCTTTGGGGTTGCGTCTACGGCATCACGCAAGCTCTGTTTATTTTATTTAAAACCGCAGCTATGAACAGCGGTCCTGTTTCGATCACAACTCTGATCGGCAACTGTTCGCTCGTCGTATCGGTCTTTACGTGCTTTATTCTGTGGGATGAGCCTGTTTCTCTTGCGGATATGGCGGGGCTTTTTCTTCTGTTGCTTGGACTCTCTTTGACTACTTATAAGAAAACAGGCGGGACGTTCACGAAAAAGTGGGCGGTGCTTTCCGCTCTGTTTCTTGTTTTGGGAGCAGGCGTTGGCATAACCTTCAAAGCGTTTTCCAAAAGCGGCGGCGCGGCGCACACGGCTGATATGATGATCGCCGCTGCGTTCGTTATGCTGATTTCTTATGCGGCAATCTGTCTTCTTACAGGTGCCTTTGCTTCAAAATTGAATCTGTACACGAAAAAAGAAAAACGCTCATTTGTTATTCTCGCTCTCGTCTCGGGAATGTTAAGCTGTCTTTACAACAGACTGAATATTTATCTTTCCGGTGCACTTGAAGGCGTCGTATTCTTTCCGTGCTTCAACGGTGGCGTCGTCGTGTTATCTACCGTTTTCGGTATGATAGTTTTTAAAGAAAAGCTATCCGTAAAGCAGTTGTTGGGGCTGTTATTAGGTGTATCGGGCATTTGTATAATCGGTATTCTTTAATTTTTTACCATAAAGGAGAAATGAAAATGATTGAATTTCAACACAAGCTACCCGCAATGAAAATAAACGGTGTTCGATGCGGTACGTACAATAACCGTGAGTTAGGATTCCCGTCGATTCTCACCACTACCGATCCGAAGCTTGGTCTTTTTCTGCATCAGATGCGAAGCAATATTTTTAACGACAGAAGTCTTGTATTTATTGACGGAAAAATTTTGATGACAGATAAAAACTGGATACGCGACCACGTTCACGTAATGAAAGCAATGCGTCATTGGGAGTACGACCTGAGCTCCTTTTTGAATTTTATCATTGAGACACAGCGAGAGGACGGTCAGTTTTATGAGCTGATCAAGCAGGTCGATGATAAGCATTGGAGCTTTGTCAACGAGGATTGCTATGTAATGTACCCCGAGGACAATCTCGCTCTTGTTCGCTTGGAGCTTGAGGCTGATATAGAATATATCGTAGTTGAGGGCGCGGTTTATCTTTACAAAACCACGGGCGATGACGAATGGCTGAAAGCGGTTTTGCCAAAGCTCGAAAAGGGCATAAATTATATGATGTCTGATGAAAAGCGGTTTGATAAAGAGCACGGACTTATAAAAAGACCTTTTACTATTGACACTTGGGACTTCACCTACCTTCCCGATGCGAGCGTAAACCGCAGAATATGTCCCGACTCTCCTATGTCAATTATGCACGGAGATAACTCGGGAGTATATCAGGCAATGCATCAGCTCGCCTGGTTTAACCGCCGCCTCGGAAACGAGGAGAAAGCAAGGGAGTGGGAGGCTCGTGCGGCAGTACTGAAAGAAAACATATTCAAGCACCTTTGGAACGGAAAATTTTTCATTCATCAGCTTCATTTGAATCATAGCGGTATTGACGATCTTGAAAAAAATCGCCTCTCGCTTTCCAATACCTACGATATCAACCGAGGTCTGACCGACGTCGAGCAATCTCGTTCGATCATAAATGAATACGTGAACAGGCGCAAGAGCACCGATTGCTTCGCGGAATGGTTTTCGATCGACCCGCCGTACAAAAAGTTTTATCGTTATGAAAGCGGCAGATACGTAAACGGCGCGATCTCTCCGTTTACAGCGGGCGAGCTTGCAAAAGCAGCGTTTAATAACGGATATGAGGAATACGGATGGGACATCATTCAGCGCTTTATCAAGCTCGTGGAACGGGACGGAACTACCTATTTCCTTTACGATACCGATGGAACACCTCAGCCCGACGGAGGACCCAGCGCGTGGGGCGCAGCCGCTTTGATCAGCGCCGTTGATGAGGGACTCGCAGGTATCAATGACGTCGGTGTCAATTATGATGAAATATTTTTTGCTCCGAAATTCCCCGTTACGCATTATACCGAGCTGCGTTATCTGACCGGATACGAAGTAACGAAGGCAATGGTCGACGTACGATATATCCTGACCGATGAAGGAATGCGCTACGATGTGTACTCACCTGCGAAAAAGATACAATCCCATATTCTTCTTCCAAAGGGAAAATGTTGCTCCAAATTGCTTTTAAACGGTAACGAAGTCGCATTCGATACGGAAAGTGTGGGCAGCTCTCAATATTTAAACGTGGAATGTACATCAAACGGAAAGGTCACGTTGGAAATTTTGTTTTAAAACTATAAAAGGGGATATATTGCGGGAGTGTTATTACGGCTTTCGGTTTGTGGGCAAATATTGCCGTGCCACAGTTCTGCAATCGTATCTTTCATAAACGCACCTCCTGTTAGCCGGGCAACATACCACAGAAGAGAGAGGAAGTCCGGCACTTTTTCGAAAATAAATCTAATTTTTTCGTCGGGCGTTTTCTTTGCTTACAGCGATGCAGATATTGCGTTTTGATAGAGAAAGCGGTGGGCAGAAATGCTCACCGCTTTGACTGTATTATAAACCGTTATCACTCGACGAAGGTAATTCTTCCTTGCGGCTCGGCGTATTCCTCGCCAATGGTGCCGCCGAGGTTATCCACAATGTAGTTTTCAAGAAGCTCGATGTCAAGCGTTCCCTCGGCTTGGGTGGGCTTGGCATCCCCCAACATTGCCATTCCGTCGCCTTGCGAGAGTAAATGATAGTTGAAGCCTGCGAGAACGTATTTCTTGTCAATATCAAGATCACGGTATTCGCCGCTTTCCTTATCGAGCACCTTGACACCGTACACACGGTATTCACCGTCCACGCCCGTGAAGAAGCCGTTTTCATCGGTCTTGACGGATGTGGGGACCCTCGTATTCAGCGAGAAGGTCACGCCCGACATACTTGGGAATGAGCCGTTTTCCTCCGGGTAATTCATCACGCCCATCTCTAACATATCGAGAAGCATTTGTCCTGTGATCTCAACCGTTACGACTTGATTGTTATACGGGAACACCGAGAAAATATCGTTGAAGGTGACATCACCTGCTTCGATAGGTGCACGCAAGCCGCCGCCGTTGACAAATGACACGTCAGCTCCCGTCATCACACGAAGCGCATCCGAGCAAAGATTGCCGAGTGCGGTTTCGCTGTTTCTGACAAGACGAGTATCGCCGTCGTAGTCGTTCAGCGTGACCGTGCTTTGACCGATCACACGGTTGCCAAGCTCTGCGTAGCTCTCATTGATTTCGGCAAGGTACGCATCCACGGTCGCATCGGTCTTTTCGTATGTAGCGGTTTCGATGAGCTCGGTATGGGGTCCGTCCTCGGTGATGGTGAGCTTGCCGATGTACTCAAATTTCGTTCCCGTAGAGGAAAGCAGAACGTCGTCGCCACTCTTGTCTTTGATGGTTTTGTTTTCGATGACAAGATGCGCGTGCGCATCGAGAACTACATCAAATCCGTCGGTATTTTCGATGATATCGGTGATATCAAACAACTCATCTGACTCGTCATAGCCAACGTGCGAGAGCGCGATCACGTAATCCGCGCCTGCTTTCAGGACAGCATCAATGTTTGCTTGAACGAGGCTATACATATCTGCTTCGTTGAATGTGTATATAATCTCGCCGTCCTCGTTTTTGAACTGTGCGGGATTTGACGAGCTGATGGTAGAGGGTGTGGTGATACCGATGTAAGCAATCTCCACGTCACC
>JAFVTS010000012.1 GCA_017503105.1 Clostridia bacterium | reverse complement strand
GGCAGGTAAGGACAGCACACGCATCATAGTTGCCGCCTGCACCGACAAAGACATTTTGGTATTGATCCGCGCCATCAAGAGAGATTTTACCGATGTGATCAGCATCGTACTGATGCTAACGCTTATCATAAATACCGTAATGCCGATGAGAAGCTGATAGTTTTTGCTCTCTACGACAGTTCCCATAAGGAGATTGTTGAGCTTAGGACCAAGAAGTCCTAAGAGAGTGATAGCCAGAGTTGCCAGAGCGATCAGCACGAAATCCGCCATGGAAAGCGTTTCGATTATATACCTCATTAAGGAGCGAAGCGTGAGCTTTCCAAGTGGGAACGGCTTATAAAAGCAGATGCCTTCGTCCTCAAAAAGTGATTCGTTCTTCTTATTCAGCTTCACCCACTTGCCCGTGGGAGCATCGAAATAAACGTAGCCGGATAGACCTTTGGGGATAAATGCGACCACGCTGCCATCGTCCTTGCGTGTGCCAAGTACCGCACCGATGGCATCCTTGTACCAACCCTTCTCCAAATTCACGTTACGGCGCATAATGACGTTAGGACGGAGGAGGTATTCAAGACGGTCGTGGAGGCCCTTGACAGAATCGGGAACTTCACGGGGTTTTACGTGATAGTATTTGAGGATTTCTTCGATTGCGCCCTGTGCCTTTGCCTCGTCGTTTGTAAATGCTGCGCTCATCTTTGAGCCAAGCACCGCATCGGCAATGCCTACGAACGCTTCAGAGAACAGATCCTCGTCGTTTTTCTTTCTTTGTTTTATTTGTTCGTCAAACCAACCCATACTGTCACCTCCTTAATCGCTCGTGACGAGCTTCGTATAGAAGCCGTCTTGAGCATAAAGTTCTTCGTGTGTTCCGCGCTCGACCACGTTGCCGTGATCCATTACGATGATCTCGTCGCAGTCACGTATGGTGGAAAGACGGTGAGCAACAACGATGCAGGTAATTCCTCTGTCCTTGATGGACTTTACGACCTCATATTCGGTCTTGGCATCAAGAGCCGATGTTGCCTCGTCAAGGATGATGATCGTGGGATCTTGTGCAAGCACTCGCGCGATTTCGATTCTCTGACGCTGACCGCCCGAGAAATCCTTACCGCCCTCGGTAAGCTTGTAGTTATAGCCGCCGTCACGCTGCATAATGTCCTCGTGGAGCTGTGCGTCCCTCGCCGCCATAATCATTTCAAAGTCCTCGATGGAGCTATCCCACATTTTGATGTTGTTGGCAATCGTGTCCTCGAAAAGAATAATATCTTGGTCAACCACCGCAAGCGATCCTGTAAACACGCTTCGGTCAATCTTTGTCATTGGCTTGCCGTCAAAGAGGATTTCACCACTCCACGGCTGATAAAGTCCCGAAATGAGCTTGGACAGCGTTGACTTTCCGCATCCCGAAGTACCAACGAAAGCAACACGGCTTCCGGGGCGCAAGGTAAGGTTGAAGTCACGAATCAGCGGCTCACCAAGACGGGAGTAGCCAAAGGTCACGTTTCGCATTTCCACGTTACCCGAGAGCTTGTCATACTCTGCATCTTCACCCTCATCCGCCGCCTGTTCGCAAAGGACGTCGGTGGGATATTTCATAACGTCCTCGATACGTTCCATCTCGGCACGCATCTCCTGCAAGGTCTGACCTGCGGAAATAAGCTGTCCGGCAGGTGCCATAAACGAACCGAGGAAGCCTTGGAACGCCATCACCATACCAACGGTGAAGCTGCCCTCCATCGTCAGATACACACCGATTATAAGCACGGCGGTGTTTGTCAGCGTAGATACGAGTGACGGAACCATACCGAGATACTGATTCAGCTTTGCAAACTTGACCTTCTGTGTGTTCACGCTTGCCTGATAGCCTGCCCATTTCTCAAAGAAGCCGTTTTCAGCACCGCTTGCTTTAATGGTTTCGATCATTTCGATGCCTGCCACGGTCGCGCCTGCGAGTTTACCCGAGTCACGCATAGAAACACGGGTGATGTTCACACGCTTTTTCGAGATAATACGGGACATAAACATATTGATGAGTATGGATGCGATTCCAACGAGTGTCAGAAGGAGGCTGTAACGGATCATAACCACAAGGTAGAACACCATCATGCACGCCTCAATCACAAGAGGTGCAAAGGTATGCACAAGTGTGGAAGCAACCGATGCGTTAGAGCCCTTGCGCTGTTGAATGTCGCCTGCCATTCTCTGCGAAAAGAATTCCATCGGCATACGAAGCACCTTCCACATAAAGGTAGTGCTACCTACCGCATCGATCTTTGCGCTGATACGCGCTTCAAATATCGCCTCAATGAAGGAGATAATGATCTGTACCGTCGAAAGTGCAGTTAGCGCCCAAATAAACGGCATAAACCAATCGGGGTTCTGTCCTGTGAGCAATCGGTCGATGAAAATTCGTGAAAAAGCGGGGTTTATGATACCGATTAGCGAGGTGATTACCGTAGTTATGATAGTGAACGCCACGGCAACACCTGCGCCACGCATCTTTTCCTTGGCAAAAGCAAGCATATTCTTGGGTTTACCGCCGGGTTCAAAGGAATCGTCGGGCTCAAACATCAGACAAATGCCCGTAAAGGAATTGTCGAAGGTTTCCATCGGTACGCTATACGTTCCCTTTGCAGGATCGTTCAGAACCGCCTTGTTTCCTTTGAAACCGTCAAGCACGAGGAAGTGATTGAAGTTCCAATGAATGATACAGGGGAATTTTCCGCATCTTTTCAGCTCGTCCGGCTCATAGCGATAGCCCTTTGCGGTAAGACCGTAGCTTCGTGCCGCTTTGAGTACGTTTTTGGCGTTAGAGCCGTCACGGGAAACGCCGCAATCCGCGCGTACCTGCTCAAGCGGTATCCATTTTCCGTAATACGCCAAGATCATCGTAAGCGATGCCGCACCACATTCAAGTGCCTCCATCTGCATTACGACGGGAACCTTGGCAACACCCCTCTCGATGGGTGTTTTTATTTTGTCTTTGGTCTTTCCCATATTCTTTACCTCAGTTCAAGATAAATGAAATGGGAGAGATAGTCTCGATAACGATCTCAGCTTTCTGTACGCCGTCGGTAAAGTCGCCGTTCAATCTTACGACATATACCCATTCGCCACTCGTAAGTCCGCCCAAGTGAACAGCGTATTCGGACATTGTATCGTCCACACGCTTCGGTTCTGCGGAAATCTCGCTTACCGTGTATTCTTTATCGTCCACACGAACGGTCATGCCGATAGCAATTTTCTCTGCATCGGCTTCCTTTACGTAGATAACAGCCTCACCGTTCTCACAAACAACAGCGGTAGTAAGTGTGGTGTCAAGGTGTCCGATAAAGCCCCAAACGACTACACCTGCAAGCAGAATCACGATTGCCGCAAGCACCATCCAAACACCGGGATTTGCTACTCGTATGTATTCATTTAATTGTTCGGGCGAGGACACCTTGTCCACACTCTTTTTTCTGAATAATTGATGATTCATAGGCTTTCTTCCTCGTTTTTATTGCAAATTTTTCTTGATTGCGAGGATATTCTGTCCGTCCTTGTATTCGTAAGCGATCTCGTCCATAGTTTTCTTTACCATAAAGATACCAAGACCGCCGATCTCTCTTTCCTCAGCGGAGAGAGTGGTGTTAGGATCAGCCTTTGCAAGCGGATCGTAAGGTACACCGTTATCAATAAAGGTGATTACCACGGCAAGAGGATCTTCGGTAACCTCCACGCGAACGGTCGCTTCTCCTACATCGGGATTGTATGCGTAGTGGGCGATATTGCCGAAAAGCTCGTCGATGGCAATATCAATTTGCATCTGTGCTTTCATCGGGCAATCAAGTGCTTCAAGCTGCTCGTTTACAAAATCGGTAACAGTTTCAATATTTTCTACTGTTGCGGCAATGGTTAATTCTTTCATTGTGCATCCTCCTCTTTTATTTCCATTTTGGTTTTGTATTCCAAACAAAGCATTGTAATATCGTCAAACTGCGGTGCTTTGCCTACAAACTCGTCAATATCCTTCTTAACTGCGGGAAGGATATCGTGGGGTGTTCCGTTTTTCACTTTGTTCAAAATCGTACCAAGTCTTTCCATACCGTATAACTCATTATTTACATTTGTTGCTTCGGTTACACCGTCGGTGTACTGGAAGATCTTGTCACCGGGCTCAAGCGTCATTGAGCCTGCGCGGTATTTCATACCTTCCATACCGGCAAGGACAAATGCCGCACGGATCTTATAAGGCTCAAAATCTCCGCCTGCTTTGCAGATAAAGGGCATTTCGTGTCCCGCGTTCACGTAAACGAACTCGCCTGTCACAAGGTCAAGCACACCCTCAAATGCTGTGATAAAGAGTTCTTCGCTGTTAGATTCGCAAAGGAGCTGATTGACCTCGGTAAATACCTTTCCAAGGTCTCTACCGGGTGTGGTATGGTCTTTGATCAATGTCTTACCAATGACCATAAAGAGAGCTGCGGGCACGCCCTTGCCCGAAACGTCTGCCATAACGATGGCAAGGTGCGTGTCATCTACCATAAAGAAATCATAGAAGTCACCGCCGACCTCTTTTGCAGGCTCCATCGTTGCGTAAATGTCAATCTCGTTTCTTTCGGGGAACGCAGGGAAAATGCAAGGCAGCATCGAAGCTTGAATATGTTTTGCAACGTCAAGCTCAGCACCGATACGTTCCTTTTCAGCAGTAACGGCACCAAGCCTGTTGATATAGTCCTTGACGTCGCTGTACATCTCTTTGAAGGAATCAAACAACTCTTCGATTTCATTTCCCGTTTTAACGGAAACGTCAATGGATTCTTCGTTTTCGAGATTTTCGACCATTCTCTTTGAAGTATCACGAATCTTATTGATGGGATTTACGATCTTCCGCTTTACAAAGAAGTAGCACATCAGAATCGCCGCAAGCACTACAAGGAAGATAGCCGCAATAACAATCACGAGAAAATCGCGCATATTCTCCTGTAGGTCGGGCATATACACGTCAACACCCACAACCGCTACCGGCTCACCGTTACTGTCGAAAACGGGAGAGTATGCGGAGGCGATATAGCCGTACTTATCGTCGTTGACAAGCTCGATTTCTTCGGGCGGATTTTGCTTATAGATGGAATAGGTTGCTTCCTTGCCGCCTTCCATATATTCTTCGCGGTAGCCAAGCTCACAGAAATCAACGTCCTCTGCCGTTTCACCCGGTTTCAGAGCATTCGCATCCCAGATGTAAACCAGATCATCCTCAAAAGGTATGAACACATAGTAATACTGAATGTCCGTATTCAGACGGAAGGAGTTGAGGAAGTCGAGTATTTCGTAATAGTATTCGTCTTTCTCTCCCGTTTCGAGATAATGGGCGATTTTGTCACCGTCGATCAGCTCTGCGGCAGATTTCGTGTATGCGTAGGCGGTTGTTCTGCAATTCTCCATTTCGCCTCTGATATAACGGTCACCCACAACGAAGCTGATTACGAGCACCAAAACTACGGCAAGTATTGTAAAGCTGAGTAAGACCGTGTTTTGCAGTTTATGGTGTTTTCTCATGCACTTTCCTCCTTCCTGTCAATTTTGCGAAGAAATGCGCGATCACAATGGCTGCTATGCTGATTACCGTGCCAATTCCAACTATCTGCCACGATGTCAGAATTGTCGTTCCGCGTATAACATACATCCACAGATTAACTACAAAGGACACAAGCACCCAATGGGTAAAGTAAATCGGTGTGATGTTTTCGCTGATGCTCCATGCAATGTAAAAGAGTTTTTTCGGTATGATTTTTACTATGAAGTGATATACCCCCACCATACCGACGGTAAGGCAAAGGCTTGCGAGAACATCGGAGAAGATCATGTGGTAATAGCAATTCTGTCCTTCACCAAACATACCTCTCTCAAAGTAAATGCCAAAGGTGAAATACACGATTGCGATGATAAGCGCAGGGAGCGAAAAGGTTAAATAAAACAGATTTTTGTCTTTAACTCGCTTTAATACAGATGCGAAAGCATATCCGCAAATCGGGAACATCAGCCAGTTCAGTATCGGGAAGTCGGAAAGAACCATTCCTGCGGCATCCTCTGTGCCAATCAGATACCCAAGGAAAATATTTTCCAAGGGAGTTCCCACGTCAACCCCGTTTAGGAGTGTTCCGAATCCGCACATTACGGTGGCAATGATAAGCATCACAATGTTTGAAAGTTTCAGCTTTACAAACAATGCCATAATCATCATAGCCAGTCCTGCAAAGATGAGAATGTCGTTGCCCGGCACCTTATACAGAAGCGGCTCTATGTAATACCCATAGTCGCCCGTAATAGCGTAGCCGATGGAGTACGGTATAAGGAATCGGCAGATATTCAGAATATAGCCAACCGCCAATATCTTTGCGCCTCTTACAAAATGCTCCAGGGGTGAGTTCTTTCTTGTGTAGCACATTCCAACACCCATAACGAACATATACATCGGCGCAGAAAACGGGCCGCCGATGACGGTATCGAACAGATATGGAATGCCGCTGCACAATCCCTCGTCCGTCGAACATTCAATCGTAACGTGTATTAATGCAAGGCAAAATATTATGACCGCTCTCGCCAAATCAAACTCCCGTTGTCGGGAAGTGTTAATCTGCTCGTTTGAAAATATTTTGTCTTTGAGTTTCATTGCTATCACCTTATTCAATGGTCAGAATATCAATGAAGCCCGTTACTTCAAAGATCTCGTTGATGGTTTCGTTTACGTTCTTGATGATCATCTCGCCCTGCTTGTTCATTACCTTCTGCGCGGCAAGAATTACGCGAAGTCCTGCGGAAGAAAGATACTCAAGCTCCGCAAAATCAAGAACAAGTTTGGTTACGCCGCCAATAGACTGCTTAAATTCTGCTTCAAGCTGCGGTGCGGTCGTGGTGTCAAGTCTGCCTGCGATGGTGATAGTCAGTTCAGTTCCGTTAAGATTCTTTTCGATGGTCATTGTAGTGTACCTCTTTCTTTATGATTTTTTTAATTATTTTTATGTAGGGTTTCTTTATCGAGCATATCAAGCGAGTCTGCCACGTCAATCATGGTAAGCTGCCAGCCCGAAACATTGCACGCTGTTGCAGGGAAATCTGTGATGGCATTTATCGCAAGAGCCACCCCCATGACCTCCATAGGAATGCCAAGCTGCGCAAAAGCAATCGTAAAGCCCATCATAGCACCTCCCGGCACAGGCGGTATAGCAAAGGATAGCAAGAGATTTGTGATGAGAGATATAATGATCCACGGCAGAGTGATTTGAATACCGCAGGATTCCGCGAAGCCTGCCTCCATACCGAAAAGCAAAGCGATAAACCCGGGCATAAACAACACTTGACCGATGGGAGTACCAAACTCCACAAGCTTTTTATCAATACCAAGCTTTTTGTTTGCATCACGGGTGTTCGTACCGAACGCGGCAGCCGAGGATGCGGTGGTAAGTGCAATGAGAAGTGTCTGCCACGCTTTCTTCATCAATAAAGCAGGCGGTATCTTTTTCATAAGGGAGATTCGCAGAAGATTCAGTACGTAGTAAACTACAATCATTAGCACGATGACTAATATCATCTTCCAAGAATCGAGGATTGCACCAAGGTTACCGCTTGAAATCATTCCCGTAAAGAGAACAAATATCAGAATCGGCAACAAGGAGGACAGCCCCGACATAATAGTTTGCACGATGGAGCTGAGCTGTTCCACGAGCTTGAACACGCCACTTACTCTCGACGATAGGACGAGCATTGCAAGTCCGACCATGATGGAAATGAAGATCAGCTGCAAAGCATTTCCCGTTACAAAGGGTTCAAACAGGTTCGATGGGATAATGTCGTAGATCAAATCGAGAATCTGCGAGAAGCTCGATGCTCCGCCGCCACCCATTTCAATGTGGAAAAACAGGCTGCCGAATGCGGTCATCAATACTGCGATTACCGTCATATAAAGAAGGATGACCTTAATCGTCTTACTTCCGATCTTGCCGAGGGTTTCCATATTACCCATCGAGCAGATACTGCCGAGCACCGATAGGAAGATCAGCGGTCCTGATACGGCTGAAATCAATCCCATAAACGCATTCGTTACGGGTGTTAGCACATAATCGTTTGCGCCTCTTCTGATTCCGTCCGGCAAGAGATTTAAGATAATTCCGAGGATCACCGCAAGTCCGATTGCACCGACCATTTTGACCGTGCCGGACAGCGGTTTTTTCTTTGGTATAAATACGATGTAGTTTTTACCGTTCTTGTAGTTCCAAGTAGGAGCAAGACCGATGCCTGCAAGCAGACCTTGTATCACGTCACCCTCGTCGCTGTTTTTGACAAGAGCGTTGTAGGATTCACCTTCTACGATGATCTCGACCTTTATAGAGGACAGGCGTTTCAGAAGTCTCACCTTGAAGGTGGCTTCTTCTCCAAACTTGGCTTGATATTCAAGCAATACTTCCTCAAAGGTGAGCTTTGTTCGGAGAGCCTCGCGTCGTTCTACACCGACTTTGGCGAGAAACTCACCGACTTCTTCACAGGCAAGGTCAATATTGCTGTTTGAAAAATTATACTGTTCCAATTTATCACCTCATTTTTCTTTACGAAGTGTTTCTTTATCGAGCATATCAAGCGAGTCTGCGACCTCGATCATAGTAAGCTGCCATCCCGATACGTTGCACGCTGTTGCCGGGAAATCAATAATGGCATCCAAAGCAAGAACAACGCCCAAAACTTCCATAGGAATACCAAGCTGTGTGAATGCAATAGTGTATCCCATTACAGAGCCTCCGGGTACGGGAGGGATGGAAAAGGACAGGAGCAGATTCGTAATCAATGCAATGATGAGAAACTGCGGAGTGATCGCAATGCCGTACATTTCAGCAAAACCCAACTCCATAGCAAGGAGGATGGCGACATCCGTGGGACTGAACAGCACCTGCCCCAAGGAGGTTCCAAACTCAGCAAGCCTTTTGTCAATACCGAGCTTTTTGTTTGCATCACGAATGTTTTTTTGAAACGCCGCAGCCGACGATGCGGTGGTAAGAGCGATAACAAGCGTCTTCCATGTCTTTTTTAGCAGCAATGTCGGTGAAACTTTTTTTCTTAACGCAATGTACAAAACTGTTAGTGCGAAGTAAATCGTAATCAACAGTAGGAATACCGCAATAATCTTCCACGATTCAAGCAGTATGCCGAACTCTCCGCCGGATATCATTCCTGTAAAGAGAACGAATATCAGAATCGGCAGCATAGAGGACAGCCCCGACATAATCGTTTGAGCAATGGCGCCAAACTGTTCAACAAGTTTGAAAACGCTGCTTACTCTTGATGAAAGTACGAGCATTGCAAGTCCGACTATAATGGAAATAAAGATCAGTTGCAGAGTGTTTCCCGTTACAAAGGGTTCAAACAGATTTGACGGAATGATGTTATAAATCAAATTGAGAACCTGTGAGAAGCCGGATGTGCCACCGCCGCCCCACTGTACGTGAAAGAATAGACTTCCAAGTGCCGTCATAAAGACACTTATTACCGTCATATACAAAAGAATAACTTTAATGGTCTTGCTGCCGATCTTACCGAGAGTTTCCATGTTGCCCATCGAGCAGATGCTACCAAGGATGGACAAGAAAATCAGAGGAACAGATACCGCCGAGACAAGCCCCATAAACGCATCGGTCACGGGAGTCAGCACGTATTCGTTAGCACCCACTCTGATTCCTTCGGGCAAAAGATTAAGGAGTATTCCGGCAATAATGGCAAGTCCTATTGCCACACCCATTTTAACCGTGCTTGATAACGGTTTTTTCTTGGGGATGAAGATGATATGATTTTTTCCGTTTCGGTATCCGTATGAGGGAGCAAGACCGATGCCTGCTAAAATACCGTTTATGGCGTTTTCTTCCTCGTCTTTTTCAAGAGGGTTGTAAACCCGACCTGCAACGATTAACTCAACCTTGATCGTCAGAAGGCGTTTCACACATCTGACATTAAAGGTCGCTTCTTTACCAAACTTTGCTTGGTAATCGAGTAGGATTTCTTCAAGGGTGAGCTTGATTCGCAGTGCCTCGCGCTTTTCCACTCCGACAGATGTCAGAAAAGCGCCAACATCCTCACATGTAAGGTCAATATTACTGTTTGAGAAATCTAATTGTTCCAATTTACCACCTCAATTAAGTATCCGAAGCGGATTTTTTGTTTTTCTCGTTGCGACAAACGCTATGCAGTGGTTCGCCTCGAGGCATTTCTTCGGCATATCTTATATACTCGGGTGTGCGAAATTCGCCAAACCTGCAAAAAAAGCAACGGTTATTACATCCGGATTTACAAGGAATGGTATCCTTTTCCCACAATGAACAAGTATCCATTTCCGATACGATCAAATAGCCATCCGGTGTATACTTCTTTTCCTTCAAAACTAAGTGCCTCCTTTGCGCAAATGATTCAAGTTTTTACTTTGAAAAGAGAGCTTTTTTCTTTTTTAAAAATATAACAAAAAAACTCCCCGATGTGGGGAGTTTGTCGTAGAATGTATCTGATTTGTCGTAGATTGTAATTTTTACCTCAAATTCAGGATGATTTTGGCGGAAAACACACCGTCCTCGGCGGTGAAATCGTACATACCTTCGTACTTGGTCGTGGCGGTGATCACCGAGCGAATACCGATGCCGTAGAGCGTTTCATCAAAACTCAGATTTGCCCTGCACGGATTGTCTATCTTAATAAGCAACCGTTCGGGGCTTTCTTTAATTTGAATATCAATATTTTTGCCTTTACCTTTCAGTTTTGCGGTTGCATTGATCGCATTTTCAAAGAGATTGGCAATTACAATAACGAGATCCTGCGGAGGAATTGCAAGGTTATTACTTGCTTTGGCGGAGATCTTTACGGAGATACCGTTTTCTTTTGCCCGTCTTTTATACATAGTCAAAATCATATTTATCGTGGTATTCTCACAGTATCTTGTTTCGCCCCATACCTTGTTATCATCCTCTACGAGACTTTCAAGATATTCTTTAAGACTTTCATAATCTCCGTCTTTCGCCAAGCCAAGCATAATGAGATTGTGGTGACGTCTATCGTGTCTTGATTGACTGTCCGCCGCAAGCTGTGCAGTTTCTGCTTCGATCTGCGCTACAAGCAGCTTGTTTTGTGTTTCGATCTCTCTTTTTTCAGCAGCTTCGGACATATGGTTAATGCTTGAGAAGATAACGGGATACACCGCCATGATCGAAATGCTTAAAAATACGAATGTAATAACCGCAGGATCGTTAAAACTTGTAAGCCTTACCGGGAATACCGAGGACAGTATTATGGTAATGATAAAGACAATGTTCACAAATATCAAAGGCGCCCAACCCGCCTTAATGTTCTTTGATGCCGTCCGACAAAGGGTGCAAACGTAGCGAAGAAAATAGATAACGATAGCCGAAAGCAGAACCGCTTGGATGAGCGAGGTAAGTGCCCAATGCAACTCGCTGAACGTGCCGCTTATCATAGTAAGGAGTGACATGACGATGCAGAAAAAGATCGAATAGGTCAGCATGGTAAAGATTCTCTGCGCAAGTCTGCCCTTGGTGGTTGCAAAGAATATTACATACTGTCCCACAAGAGAAAGAACGAATCCAATGAAGAACTGCAACGCCCAATTTGTCAGCACAAATTCCGCAAAGAACAGAAGTCCTGTTTGAAGGACTACCCAAGTGCCCCATACGAGATAAGTAATCTTTTTGCTGTATTTGAGAGTAGAGGAATAGATGCCGGCAGCAGCGTGAGCGATCAGTAAAAGTATAAATTCAACGATAGTTCCGGTCATGCTCGTTTAATCCTCCTGTCCTTCGCATTGAAAATTCCAAAAGGTGTTCTTGATCTCGGTAAATTTTCCTCTCGGAATTTGAATTTTGTAATTGTTATATAGGCATACGTTTGTCGGAGTTACGTTCTTAACGTGCCTCAGATTGACAATATACGCACTTCCGATACGAACAAAACCACCGTATCTGCTGAGTATTGTAAAAAGCTCCGTAACGGTCATTCTGACTTTGATTTCTTCGCCATCATCTTTCCTCATATATTGATAATGGTCGTGCGCTTCCGAGTACATAATGTGGTTTGCGTTTACGCTCGCAACACCGTTTTCTGTCTTGAATTTCAAATAACGGTCGCGGGTTCTTTTCACTTGAAGAAGAGCCGCATCCAATGCCTCGTAAAACTTTCGTGGATTGATTGGCTTTATGAGATAGCGGAGCGTTCCTGTTTCATAGCTCTGCGGAGCGTGTTCAAGCGAGGTCGTTGCGAAAATAATGGGGCTTTCGATCCCGTTTTTTCTGATGCAATCTGCAAGCTCCGTTCCCATTTCATCACCGATATAAACGTCAAGCACAAAAATATCGAAGGATTTTCCGTCCTCTAACGTGCTGATCAGAGTCCTTGCGGAATCGAAGCGAAACACCTCAATGTCAAGATCACTTTTATTTTCTGCATAATTCTTTATGTAGCCCGACACTTCGTCGAGTATCTTCTTCTCATCATCGCAAATTGCAATCTGTATCATACGGTGTCCTCCTTTTTCGGCTTAACAGCAGAGCAGATGTCACCAATGTCACAATCTAAATATTCGCATATACGGAGAAGCACCGACAAGGCGACTTCTTCGCCCTTGTTAAGTTTGCTCATCGTACCCGTGGCAATCTTCAAATCTCTGCGCATCTGCGCCCTTGTAATATCCTTCTCAATAAGGAGAACCCATAGTTTTTTATAGCTGATACCCATATTTATACCTCGCAAGTGCCAAAACTTGAATATATTCTATTATATCACAGTTGCTTTGATTTTGCAACAGGTCAAGTTAATATTACAGCAAAAATGTGCAACTTCTTGAAGTGCCTAAATCAAAAATTGAAACTTACTCATATTAAGAGTCGGCTATAAAGGTCGGCTCTTTTTTTGCTATTAAACGATTGAAAAATTCATAAAAAAGTGGTATAATAAATGTATTAAATACCGAAGGAGGTATCCCGTGGGAATTCGAGCGTTTTTTCATAAAATCAAAATGGGCTTTGTACGAGCCGGGGAGTCCTCCATTCCGTATGTCAATGAGGCGAAGCGTTACGGTAATTACGGCGAGGATGAATTTACATATAGACTCCGCAGAGAGCTTCCTTCGTGTAAAATTAAAAGAAATGTAGTCATTTCCACATCCGACGGCAATGCTGAAATAGATTGCTTGGTGCTCCATAATAATAAGCTGTTCGCCATAGAGGTTAAGCGTTGGAAGGGATGTCTGACCGAACGCGATGATGGCTTTTTGCAAGAAAAAACGGACAGGTGGACGGGAGAGATGCATACAAAGCTCCTGAAATCACCATTCAAACAACTTGGAAGAGCCATATACCTTTTGCGAAAGCAAATCCCCCTTAAAGCGTGGGTGAATGCCATTGTGTTCTTTGAGGATGATGAGCTTGAGTCGGTTTCCGCTTTTTCGGATAACGTATGGTTTGATCGCTATCAAGACCTTGTGGATTATATCAGCAATGACGGCAAGGCTTCTTTCGGCACAAGTGCAAATGACTTTTTCGAAAAATGTGTTCCCGCCGACTATCTATATGCCAACGCTTGGGGAAAGTCCTTGCATTGTATTATCAACCGAGCCACATTGCGATTTGAAACTCCCCAAGGGAATATTTCTGCGGACAATATCACTTCCATCGGCATCTCCCACCATTGGTCTTATGACGAATTGCATATTACTATGGTGGATGCCTCAGTAAGAACTATAACTCTCGAAAATGCAAAAATCCAAGTTAGCGATAACGGTCGCATCAGCATCTACGCTTTATGCAAATTGGATTACATTGAGTTGGGCAAACACTAAATCAGTAATTTAACGAATACCAATCTTTTAACGATAGGAAAGCACTACACCTTGACGGGGAGTAGTGCTTTTCTGCATTTTAGGACATCCGAGGCACAAGATATAGGCACCGCAAATACCGAAATGCACCAAGAAAACAAACAAGCCCTTGTAAATCAAGGACTTTCGGTCAATTTTTAACGATAAAAAGAAAACAGTAGGTCGATACTACCCGTATCAATCTACTGTTCCTTTTTTGGCCTTGGGAGTGGGATTTTTCATGCCCTTCCGAAAATACAGTCGCCGTGTGTCGCTCGGTACACTCGCTTCTTCGGCTCGTTATTTTCGTGACACGCTTCACAAAAACGATTATTAACCGTTTTTTCTGGAGCTTACCCACGACCTTCTCCGAAGGTCGTTCGGTTCAAATCCCGCGCAACTTAGCACAGCGAAAGAAAAACTCGGCGCACCAAATGGTGTTCCGAGTTCTTTTGTGAAAGGGCTATAAAAAAGATATTTTTGCCGTTTTGCTTACGGGATTTGAACCCTCGAACTCAATCACGGCAAAGCCGTGTATATCATCAATGCGCAGCATTGTATATCACCAAAACGAAGTTTTGTATATCATCAAGCCGCAGGGGAATGCACGCTTCGCGTGATGAGATACAGCCCCAGAGGGGCTGATGATATACACCACGCTTCGCGCGGTGATGATATGCCAAGCCTGCGGCTTGGATAAAAAAACGACAGGTCGAAACCTGTCGTTTTTTGGTTGCGGGAGTGGGATTTGAACCTCACGACCTTCGGGTTATGAGCCCGACGAGCTACCGAACTGCTCCATCCCGCGATATTATGGTGCCGGAAGCCGGGGTCGAACCGGTACGAGAAAAAATCTCACGGGATTTTAAGTCCCGGGCGTCTGCCAATTCCGCCATTCCGGCATAAATGACCGCGCATCTTCCGTATTGCGCTTATCTATTATAGCACTATTATTCCGAAATGTCAACCCCTTTTTAAGAAGTTTTCAAAAAAAGCTTAATATCGGGCTTGCTTATCCGTTTTTCTTTCGGTATTTTATTATATGTAATAGGGCAGGGGAATATTCATTAAATAAAATAGCATTTCCACTAAAAAAACGGTTCTATATTTGTCTATTTTACATAAAAAGCTTGGGAATTTCAGGAACTTAACGTCATTTTCTACAATTATTATAATATAAGAAAAATATTTTTTCAAAACTACTTTACAAACGGCGAATTTTGTGATATAATACTAAAGCCTGCAACTTGGTTTTGTGTATGGCCTTTGCTCCGTTTTGGAAATATCCTTTGCGTGGCTTTGCGCTTTTCACCCGCACGTTGCTCGGTTGCTTGGTAAATAAGAACAGAAAGGTGAAGAAAAATGATTTCTAAGGAAACCAAGACTGCCATCATTGAAGAGTACAAGATCAATGAGAGAGACACAGGCTCCCCCGAGGTTCAGATAGCTATCCTTACCGATAGAATCAATAGCCTCACCGAGCACATGAAGAAGAACCCCAAGGACTTCCACTCTCAGAGAGGTCTTTCCAAGATGGTCGGACACAGAAAGCAGCTCCTTAATTACCTTGCTAAGAAGGATATCGAGAGATACAGAGCAGTAATTAAGAGACTCGGTCTCAGAAAGTAATCCCGTTTTTCGCGCGTTACTTTCCCGGGCTTTTTCGATAAGAAAACGGGAACGGCTTTTTCGTTCCCGTTTCTTGCGAGAGCTCGATTTTAAAAAGCAAAAAAGCGAAGAGTGCTGCGGAAGTAGCAGTTAAATATGCCGTCGAGCGAGGTCCCGAAGGTTTATTTAAGTGCTATGTTCGCCGTGTTTTTCGCAAAAAAAGAAAAAACAAAACGGAGGAAAAACAAATGGTAGAACACTACAAAACCTTTGACTCGTACAGAGTCTACAACTACGAGCTCGCAGGCAGACCCCTCGTTATCGAAACGGGCAAGGTCGCAGGACTTGCAAACGGCTCCGTAATGATCCGCTACGGCGAGACTACCGTTCTCGCTTGCGCGACCGCATCCGCATCCCCAAGAGAGGGAATCGATTTCCTTCCTCTTTCCGTTGACTACGACGAAAAGATGTACGCCGTAGGTAAGATTCCCGGCGGCTTCCTTAAAAGAGAGGGTAAGCCCACCGAGAAGGCTGTTCTTGCGGGCAGAGTTATCGACCGCCCCATAAGACCCCTCTTCCCGAAGGATCTTCGTAACGACGTATCTCTCCTTCTCACCATTATGTCGGTCGACCCTGATTGCTCGCCTGAGATCACCGCGATGATCGGCGCGTCCGTCGCTCTTTCCATTTCCGATATTCCGTGGAACGGACCTATCGGTGGCGTATTTATGGGTCTTGTTGACGGCAAGATCGTTGTAAACCCCACCGCAGAGGAAAGAAAGAAGAGCGATCTTGAACTCACCGTTGCCGCATCCGCTGAGAAGGTCGTTATGATCGAGGCAGGCGCTAACGAGGTTTCCGACGAAACTATGTACGAGGCTATTATGATAGCTCACGAGGAAATCAAGAAGCTCGTTGCTTTCATCAACGGCATCGTTGCCGAGATCGGCAAGCCCAAGTTCTCCTATGCTTCGGGTGAGCTTGATCACGATATGTTCGACGAGATCTTTGCATACTGCGAGAAGGGTGTTATGGAAGCGCTTGACACCGACGACAAGAACGTTCGCGACGCTAAGATGCAGCCCATAATCGACGATATCGCCGAGAAGTTTGAAGAGAAGTACCCCGACATCAAGGTCGTTCTTCCCGAACTTATCTACAAGATCCAGAAGAAGATCGTTCGTCGTTGGCTCCTCGTTGACAAGAAGCGTGTTGACGGCAGAAGAATGGACGAGATCCGTCCTCTTGCCGCCGAGGTTGGAATTCTTCCCAGAGTTCACGGCTCGGGTCTGTTCACCAGAGGTCAGACTCAGGTCCTCACCATCGCGACTCTCGGCACTCTTTCCGACGCTCAGAAGCTTGAAGGCCTTGACGATGAAGAGACCAAGCGATATATGCATCACTACAATATGCCCGGTTATTCCACGGGTGAAGCTAAGGCGCAGAGAAGCCCCGGACGCCGCGAGATCGGTCACGGTGCTCTCGCTGAGCGCTCCCTTGTTCCCGTTCTTCCCTCCGAGGAGGAATTCCCCTATGCTATCCGTCTCGTTTCCGAGGTCGTAAGCTCCAACGGTTCTACCTCTCAGGGCTCCGTTTGCGGCTCTACTCTCGCGCTTATGGATGCGGGCGTTCCGATCAAGGCTCCCGTTGCGGGTATTTCCTGCGGTCTTATCACCGCCGAGGACGGCTCTTGGGACACTATGATCGACATTCAGGGTCTTGAGGACTTCTACGGCGATATGGACTTCAAGGTTGCAGGTACTCACAAGGGTATCACCTCTATTCAGATGGACCTTAAGATCGACGGTCTTACCCCCGAGATCATCAAGCGCGCTCTCGAAACTACCCACCAGGGAAGAGACGAGATCATCGACAAGATCCTTCTTGCCGCTATCCCCGCGCCCAGATCCGAGGTTTCCGCTTACGCTCCTAAGATGATCACGATGAAGATAGATCCCGATAAGATCCGTGAGGTAATCGGCTCGGGCGGAAAGGTAATTCAGAAGATCGTTGCAGACACCGGTGCGAAGATCGACATCGAGGATGACGGAACCGTATACATCGCCGCCGTTGATAAGGCGAGCGCAGATATGGCAAAGGCTATAATCGACGCTATCGTATTCGAGCCCGAGGTCGGTGAGACCTACGAGGGAACCGTTACGAGGATCATTCCTATCGGTGCGTTCGTTGAGTACGCTCCCGGTAAGGAGGGTATGGTTCACATCTCCAAGCTTCAGAAGGAGAGAACCGAGAAGGTCGAGGACGTCGTAAGCGTTGGTGACACCGTAAGAGTTAAGTATCTCGGTACCGACGAGAAGGGCAGACAGAACCTTTCTATGCGTGACGCAGCTCCCAAGGCTGAGTAATAATAGAGATAAATAACGAAAACCGCCGCGAGCATTCGCGGCGGTTCTTTCTTTACAAAAGAGATTTCTTGCGTATCTTACTGTGAAAAGCACGAGCTTTTTCCCAAAAATACGGATGCATTTTATATGGGATTTCTTAGCTCGTTTATGAAGCTTTCATAGCTTAAGTCCACACCCGTGTCGAGTTTTTCACGCAATTCTGCGTATTTTTCGGCGCGCAGACGGGATATTAAGAAGTTCTCTATCCAATATGAGAACTCCGTTCCCACGGAAAGGTGCTCAAGCGCCTTCATTTTTTTGTACATCGGAGCGCCGTCGGACGCATCACGCCAAGTGTCTACGAATGCAAAGTCGAAATTCTCTTTTGGCATAACTTCTTCGGCGTACTTGAACGCGTCCGAATTTACTATTCTTATCTTTTCGGGGTAAGGGAAGTAGGGCAAGATGTATGTGCCGAACAGCTTGATGACGTCCTCGGACAGCTCTACTACCGTAACCTCCGCGACCTCGGGCTTCTGCGATGCCATATAAGCGAAATAACCGAGCCCAAGCCCAAACGTGACTACTCGCCCACGCGAGCGTCTTATGGCGTCCTGGCAGGTATCCATATCCACGGGGGTCAGGGTCATCCACTCGTTTCCGTCCTCAAGCACGGCGGGGAAATCGAATTTTTCGGTAAAAAATCCGAGCGGTGGGTATTCCTTCATATCGTCGCATATCACCATATCGTCGCAGATAACTGCGCGATACGGGGCGTACGACTCCCACCTGAGCTCCCATCTGCCGTCTTTTATATCCTTGATTTTGACGTTTTTGTAATACGGGTCCTCGGTATATCTTTTTGCGTCGAGAAGCCGTACGGATGGGGATATGTAATCGCGCATAAAGCATCTCTCCCCGTCGGAGCGAAAAATATCGATGCCGAAAAATTCGCAGAGAAGGGCTGCTATGGCATCCTTTTTATCGGTCGTGCCGTCGGAGCACAGCGCCTCTATCATCTCTTCCGTTATCATCTCGGGAAAGTTTTCAAGATATGATTTGTAGAGCCTCGTAAGTTGAAAGTTGGAGCTAAAAATTTCGTAAATGCGTTCTAATTTTTGAGTATCTTTCGCGGTCATAAAAGGATCTCCGTTTTTTTGTCGGTGAAAACAGTATAGCCTTTTTGAGGAAAAAAGTCAAGTGGAAAAAGTATTTTCTTGCCGAACTGAAAACGCCTTGACGCGTTTTTGTAAAATATAGTTTACAAAAACGGCGATGACTTGCGTGCGGTAATTGGTAAAAAGTACTTATTTATTTAATGATTTTAAAAATAGGTTGACAAGAACTTTTTAAAGTAGTATAATAAAGTTAGTAATTTTTTACTTAATTAAAAGAGGAATATGAAATGCGTATTTTTAAAAATCGAAGAACGACGCTTCTGTTTTTGATTGACGCTCTTCTTTTTACGTCGGTTTACTTATTAACGATGTTTTTGGCTGAGCTGACCCCGGGAAGAACGATCAAACCCGTTATTTTCTTTGTTAACTATGGCTTTTCCATAGTTTTCTGTATGGGTGCGAGAATTATCGCAGGGCTATATTCGAACGTATGGCGATATGCCAATACGGCGGCATACTGTAAAATAATTCTCACGGATGCGATAAGCGGTATCATAGCTCTTCTGATCACGCGCTGCCTTCCTAAGATCTGGTACGGACTTTGGGAGATAGTTTCGCTCTTTTCCATCGCTTGCGTCGTCACGCTTGCCTCAAGATTTCTCTATCAGCTTTATTATCGCCGTCTTGAGCTTGGCTCGGGAAAATCCGACGGTCCGCGGGGCAAGGAGCGTATAGGCGTTGCGATAGTTGGCGCGGGACAGACGGGCGCTATGCTTGCTGAGGAGCTTCTTTGCAGCTCGCATTCTCTCTATCGTCCGGTGATGTTTATAGACTGCGACGATTGCAAGGTCGGAGGTACCGTGAGCGGGATCAAGGTCTATTCCGAGGAAGAGGCACCGTCATTCTTCAAGAAGCTTTCCGTTGAGGAGATCATAATTGCGCTCCCGGGCACGAAGGGATCTGCTCAAAAGAGAATAATAGACCTTTACAGCCAAACGGGTTACAAGGTAAAGATCTACGACTTCCCGATAGGCGAGGAGCAACCGCACGATAATCAGAAACGCGTTATTAGAGATATCAGCATTGACGATATTCTTTTCAGAAAGAAGATCGACGTCGTTGATACTGATGCGGCAGACTACTATAAGGGCAAGACCGTGCTCGTTACGGGCGGTGGCGGTTCGATAGGAAGCGAGCTCTGCCGTCAGATAGCGAGGTGCGAGCCGCGCCGCTTGATAATTCTTGATATATATGAAAATAACGCCTACGATATACAGCAAGAGCTCACCCGTAAATACGCGGGAAAGCTTGATCTTGCCGTTGAGATAGCCTCCGTCAGGGACAAGGAGCGTCTTGACGCAGTCTTTGCGTATTACAGACCCGAGGTCGTTTTCCACGCTGCCGCGCATAAGCACGTTCCTCTTATGGAGCACAGCAACGCCGAAGCCGTAAAGAACAATATCTTTGGCACCAAAAACACCGCTGACGTAGCAGAGAAGTACGGAGTCAAGAAATTCGTTCTCGTTTCTACGGACAAGGCGGTAAATCCCACTAACGTGATGGGCGCGTCAAAGCGTATGTGCGAGATGGTCATAAATTGCCGCCGTGACAGCGAAACGGAGTTTTGCGCCGTTCGTTTCGGAAACGTGCTCGGCTCTAACGGCTCAGTCGTTCCGCTCTTTAAGCGTCAGATAGACGAGGGCGGTCCTATAACCCTCACCGATAAAAGGATAGTAAGGTACTTTATGACGATACCCGAGGCGGCTGGACTCGTCGTTCAGGCGGGCGTTATGGCGAAGCGCGGAACGCTCTTCGTGCTCGATATGGGCGATCCCGTCAAGATACTCGGACTTGCGGAAACTATAATAAAGCTCTCGGGACTCACGCCTTACGTGGATATTGACATCGTTGAGATAGGACTTCGCCCCGGTGAGAAGCTTTACGAGGAGCTTTTGATCAAGCGTGAGAACCTTACCAAAACGGATAACGATCTTATATTTATCGAAGAAGAAACGCCGTTTACGCGTGAAGAGGTGAACGAAAAGCTGGAAATGCTTATGAGAACCGTCATCGAGGAGAGGGAAAACATCGCCTCGGAGCGTATAACGCAGGCTCTTAAGCTTGCTGTACCTACGTTTAAGTCGCCCGATGAGGTAAACGTGTGTGCCGAGCGCGCGGAGGAGATGCTTTGCGCCAAGGGATGAGCATAAGCCCTTACGCAAGGAATTAGAATTTGAGAGGTCTATATGTTTAATACCGAACTTAAAAAGCTTGTAGCCTCGACGGGGGACAAGCGCCTGTTTTTGACGGTGCCGACGTCGCTTTTTGCCGCGCTCAAGGAAAGCGGCGATATAAAAAATCCCTATTACAGGGATGAGGCTGAAGAGCGTCTTTCCGTCTTGAAATCTGAATTTGAGATCAGCGCGTCGTTCAATCTTTCATCCGACGCCGCGAGACTGAAATACGCGTTTCTTTACATACCGCGTCTTGACACCGAGGCGGAGGTCTTCTTTAACGGTAAAGCAGTTCTTAATACCGTGGGCGATATCGCACTCAGCGTCGACGTTTCGGGTCTTGCCGTTTCGGGTACTAATACGGTGCTTATCAAGATACCTGCCGCCGATCGCGTCCGCGACGTGACCCTTTTTGAGGAGCCTCGCTTTTTCACGTTTAAAAACGCATATATATCGGACGTGTCTGCAAAGCCCGTTTTCGGTGAGAACGGGGTCAGTGTCGATGTTTCCGTAAGTATGATAGGAAAAACGGATGATATCAAGGCGGTTGCCACGCTCATATCTCCCGCAGGAAAGATCTATTACGGCGGTGTGACGAACGGCAAGACCGTTATTAACGTTCCCGATCCTCTTTTCTGGAGCCCCACGGGCTACGGCATTCAAAACGTATATAAGCTGAGAGTTAACATTTATTACGATAACGAGGTCGTCGATTCCAAAGACACGACCGTAGGCTTCAGGGCGCTCGCGCTTGACGATCGGAGAGGTATGTCCTTTACGGTCAACGATATGAAGCTGTTCGCTATGGGAGCGGAATACGTAGCGGAGGGGTGCTTCTCCGAGTTCGATATGTTCGCTCGCGCGTCATCTCTTATATCCGCCGCATCCGTGGCGAATATGAATTTTATAAGATTCATCGGCAAGGGCAGATATCCGTCAGATGAGTTTTTAAGACTTTGCGACACTCACGGAATAGCGCTTGAATGCGTCGTCGATGAGAGCGTGCTCGCTTCTATGGAAACGGGAGCGCTTAAACGCGGGCTTTCCTTCCATTTTGCGAGGATGTCCGAGCACCCGTGCGTATTTTCGGTCGCGTACGCGCCGTCGCTTCTCGATCCCGAGCGCACGGCGGTCTTGAAAGAGGTGATGGAAGAAGTTCTTCCGTCAGCCGTGCTCAGAGAGATCGGCGACGAGGACGAGCTTATCAGGACGGTGGTCTCTCTCCCCGATTTAAAAACGCTTTCCTCTGTTTGTGAGCAGGACGACCTGAATATGTTCTCTCGTGTTATGCGCTATCATACCGTGAGTACCGACGCCGTGGTAGAAATGCTTTCCGTCGCGTCGCGCTCGTACAGATATGCCGACGGCTTTGAGGAGCTTTCTTATATGTCGGGAATATCAAGCGCCCACGAAAACGAGGCGGCGTCCGACGTTAAAAGAGTTACGAGGACGAGATACGGTTCATCCATCATAGCCTCATTGAACGACTCGGAGCCCTCGGTTTCGTATGCTTTGATAGATCATAACGGCAGATTGAAGGTGCCGTATTACAAGGCAAAGCAATTCTTCTCGCCTGTTCGTATATCTGCGGAGCGTGACGGTAAGTACGGAATAGCGTTCGTCCTTTCCAACGAGTCAAAGCACGCTTTTTCGGGAGTCGTGGAGCTGTCTTTGAAGAACGCGTCCAACAAGCAGATATTCAAATCCACCCTTGAGATCACCGCGGATAAGTTCTCCTCGGCGAGGACGCATACGGTGGACCTTACGGAGTATGCCGTCGGGCACGAGAGGGAATATTACGTTGAATATATTCTTTGCAGCGAAATGGGCAAGCTCTTCTCGGGTGCGTACCTCTTTGTGACACCTGCGTGCTTTGAGTTCGTAAAGCCCGATATACTTTGCGAAATAAGCGGTTCCGGTCGCGAGTTCGTTCTTATCTGCACGTCGTCGGTCCTTGCTAAGGACGTGGTATTCGGCTTTGAGAAGATGGATGCTGTGTTCGAACAAAACTGTATTGACATAACGGACGAGTCGGTAAGACGCATTCCGTTCGTTACAGCAGAAAACGTGTCCGCCGAGCGTCTGATGTCGGAGCTCTCCGTAATGAGTGTATATAATATAGGAAGAAAGTGAATTTAGCGTGGCGGAACGGAATGCGTAATTTCTCCTGCGCTCCGCCGAACCGTTCTCAAATATCTTTCAAAGAAGGCGTTGCGCTCTGTTTGGGGCGCAACGCTGAAAAATTTTTATTTTTTTCTGAAAAAGGTATTGACAAACGGAAAACTTTATAGTATAATACTTTAGGTATCCTAAGACAGCAGGTTCCGGTAAAAGCGGTTTCGCTTTCCTGCCGAGGAAGACGTAACAACGAAATATTCATATTTTGGTTGTCCTTTCTCGGTTTGCGCGTTTTTGTAGGAGCGCTATCGGAAAGGATTTTTTAATTGAAATTTTTACGGAGGTGAAAGAAAAAATGCCCAGCAACAAGATTCTTGAAGAAAAGAAGCAAGTCGTTGAAGCTCTCGCGGCAAAGATGCAGTCCGCAGCAGCAGGCGTTCTTGTAAAGTACGAAGGCATTACGGTTTCTGAAGACACCGAGCTCCGCGCCGCTCTTCGTAAGGCAGGCGTAGAGTACACGGTTATGAAGAATACCCTTACCGGCAGAGCTTGTGATATCGCAGGCTACGGTGACATGAAGCAGCATCTCAGCGGTATGACGGCTATTGCTATCAGCCAGGACGATCCTCTCGCAGCAGCGAAGATCATGAAGGAATACGCTGATAAGATCGAATGCTTCGAAATCAAAGCAGGCTTCGTTGACGGCGGTGTTCTTGACACTGCAGGCGTAGAGGCACTCGCTGCGACTCCTTCGAAGGAAGTACTCGTTGCAAAGATGATGGGAAGCCTTATGTCTTCTCTTTACGGATTTGCATACGTTCTTCAGGCGAAGATCGACAAGGAGGGCGACGGCGCAGAGGCTGCCGAGGCTCCCCAAGAAGCTCCCGCAGAGGCTTAATTTCTGCATAAACTGATTTAGTTATTAAAAAAATTAACACAATTTTTGGAGGAATAGTAAAATGAACGAAAAGTCTACTCAGATCCTTGAACTTGTAAAGGGTCTTACCATTCTTGAACTCGCTGACCTCGTTAAGGCACTTGAGGAGGAATTCGGCGTATCCGCAGCTCCCGTTGCAGCAGCTCCCGTAGCAGGTGGCGCAGCAGCAGCTCCCGCAGCAGAGGAGAAGACCGAGTTTGACGTTGTACTTAAGGACGCAGGCGCATCCAAGCTCAACGTTATCAAGGTCGTTCGTGAGATCACCGGTCTCGGACTTAAGGACGCTAAGGACCTCGTTGAGGCAGCTCCCAAGACTGTCAAGGAAGCAGTTGCTAAGGAAGAGGCTGAAAAGATCGCTGAGCAGCTTAAGGCAGCAGGCGCAGAGGTTGAACTTAAGTAATTTCATCTCTTTAAAAGAAAAAGGCACGGTCACCTGCAGACCGTGTCTTTTTTACTTGTTTCAAATGCTTGTCGGACTCAGATGCTTGCCTGCCGCCGAATGATTTGAAAAGCAATTTGTCCTTATAACGGGAAGACACCCCGAAGCGGATATTGCCGCTTCGGGGTGTCGGTATATTATATTTCGAATTTTGCCTGTGCCTCGTCCTCATCGGAGTCCTTATCCCTCTTGGAGTCCTCTTCGTCCTCTTCAAAGACTCGAACGTCGGTGATATGCACGTTTTCAATTCTTCTGCCGTTCATTTTAAGAACCTTGACGGAAAGCCCCGATGCTTCGAACTCGTCGTTTTCCTGCGGAATTCTTCCGAGCACCTGCATCGCCCAGCCGTTGACTGTCAACGCTTCGGGGTCCTCGTCTATCTCAAGCTCGTCAAACACCTTGGATATGATGGCTTTTCCCGATGCGATATATTCTTTTTCGCCTATTTCCTTGAATTCTTCCACGATCTCATCGTGTTCGTCCCAGATGTCACCGACGATCTCCTCAAGTATATCCTCAAGGGTTACAAGACCGGCGGTAGAGCCGAATTCATCCGTAACGACTGCAAGGTGAAGCTGCTTTTCCTGAAGCTCCTTCATAAGGTCGTTGACCTTCTGCGTCTTTGCGACGTAGATTACGGGCTTGATTATCTCCTTGATAGCGGGATCGTCGGAGCTTCCGAGCGCCGCATAGAAGTCCTTGTAGTAAAGAATACCCGAAATGTTGTCAATGTCATCGTCGTAAACGGGAATACGCGAGAACCCCGATTCAATGAATATCTTCTTTATCTCATCCGTGCTCGATGATGAGTTGATAGCCGTAACGTCGATTCTCGGAGTGTAAATATCTCCGACCTCAAGATCGCCGAATTCAATAGCGCTCTTTATAAGCGTGCTTTCCTCTTCGTCGAATTCGCCCTCTTCAGCGGCTTCCTCGACAATGGAGATGAGCTCCTCCTCCGTCATACCCTTATCGTCATCGTTGCTCTTGAATATTTTGGAAAGGAGAAGTTGCCATCCGTTGAATATCAGGCTGAGAGGCGTGAGAATTATTTTAATAAATCTGATAATAGGAGCGGAGAACATAGCGAACTTCTCGGGGTATTTTTTTGCGAGAGTTTTCGGGGTTATTTCACCGACGAGAAGAACGATAACCGTCAAAACGAGGGTAGATACGGTCGTGCTTTCACCGCTATCCCAATCTTTGAGCAGGATCTCAACGAACAAAAGCGTTGACACGGATGAGCAGA
The DNA here is from genome assembly GCA_017503105.1 of Clostridia bacterium. Taxonomy (GTDB): domain Bacteria; phylum Bacillota; class Clostridia; order Oscillospirales; family CAG-272; genus UBA1740. The sequence goes on along the minus strand of JAFVTS010000012.1, from coordinate 9,794 downwards.
GAATGTTTACTATGTTGTTTCCTATAAGGATAGCCGAGAGCAGAGAATCGTAATCGTCCGCAAGCTTCAGCGTGAGCTTGGCTTTTTTACTGCCTTTTTCTGCAAGGTTCTTGATACGTATTCGGTTCAGTGTGGAGAATGCGGTCTCCGTTGCCGAGAAATATGCCGAACCGATAAGGCATATTACTATGATAATTATGTATATTCCCATTTTAAAATTTACGAGTCCTTTCTTGTTTCTTGTGTACTTTCGTGTTTGGTGTTATTTTTCGCCGTCTTCGGAGCGAAAAAAGCAAAAAAGACCTAACCGTACCTGTTTTAAGTGCGGTTAAGTCGTATTTACTATTCCAAAAGCACGGTACACTGACAAGTATCCCCGTCCGCGTCGTCGTCCATGATTCCTCCATAAAATTCGCTGTGAAGCAAGTAAAAGCACAAAGCCTCACAGAGTTATCAATACATATTATAGCACACTTTTTATAAAAAGTCAAGTCTTTTTTAATTCAAATTTAATCCAAACTGTCGTGTAAGTAAAACTTCTTTCCAATGTTTTTCTCGACTTATGATATATTCGTTACCAAGATTCATATTGCAAACTTCAAGGATTGAATATTTGAAATTGTATTTGTAGTCTATACCGTTTGTTTTGATGAGTTCTTTTAGTTCTGCATTTCCGCCGTGACCGTCTTTTGCATAATTAGACCATCGTTGCCAAATGCAATCATCACCATAGGCGCTGCCAACGTATTGTTTTCCGGTTTTCGTATCTACAATTAAATAAATTCCTTTTATATTTGAAAGAGCGGATTTCCAAGATAAAATGTTATCTGAAACAATGTATTTCAGCGTTTTATAGCTTATATTGACCGAGTCAAATCCAACGAAATCCGCTAATGTAACACGCTTATCAAGAATATGAGATAAAGGCATTTGTGCTATTGGTTCTCCGTTTTTGGGGTCTAATTCCAACGTAGGATATGACGCTCGAAACTCTTTTTTAAACTTAAAAAAAGCTTTTCCTATGTATTCTGTCGCTTTGTCGACAAGTTCTGTCTCATATTTCCAACCGTGCCAATTAGATCCATTATTTATAGGCACCGGAGCAACGGGAAGAACTTTGTAGATACCGCCAAACATCCAAATGTCCTTTTCGTAGTATATTAAAGATAGAATATATTTTCTGCTCCAATTTTTAGATGTTTGCCGTTCTTGCCAATCTTTGAAATTATCAATTAAAAATGTGTTATATGGTTCTTTTCTGTTATCTCTGCCTATTGCAAAGTGTACTTTGTATTTTTTAAAATCTTCAGCTTCTATTTCTAACAATTTGCATAAATTTATCATTTTTAATCTCCACTGATGTATGTTGAAGTAATTATAACATATCTTCTAAACTTTTTCAATGCTTTCTTTTAAATTGGAAGAAGGCATATATAGTTTTTACTCGTTGATAACAAAAATATAACGATATTGTATTACTGTAATTATCTTGGTTTTCAATTGACAAAGTAAATATCGGGTGCTATAATTTGAGTATCAGAAAAGGAGATTTTTCTTATGAAGATACGGTTTAACGACGGATGGCAGTTCCTTGATAACGGAGAGTGGACGGACGTTACGCTTCCGCACACCGCAAAGGTAGAAGAGTATGACGTAAGTATGCATTATCAGGGCAAGGACAGATACAGAAAGCACTTTAGCGTGAGTGGGGAAGACCTTCTTAAACGAACGGTATTTGAATTTGAGGCAATAATGCAGTATGCCGAGATAACCGTAAACGGCGTGCTTGTTTGCCGCCATTTTGGAGGATATCTTCCCGCGTACGCTGACGTTACGGGCATTCTCAGAGAGGGCGACAATATCATCGAGGTGCTGACGGATAACACGGATGCCCCCGATATCCCCCCGGGCAAGCCTCTTGCAAATCTTGATTTTTGCTATTTCGGCGGTATATACCGCAACGTTTGGCTGCATAAGACTGATCGCCTTCACATAACCCTTCCCGTAATGAAGGCGAAGTGCGCGGGTGGCGGAATATTCGTCTCATACCCGAAGGTATCGAGCTCAGAGGCGAAGGTGCGTGTGCGCGTGAATGCGGAGAACGCGGATTCCGTGAAAAGGGACGCGTCGGTTTCCGTGTCACTCACCCTTGACGGAAGGGACGTTGCGTGCGCAGAGAAGAGCTGCATCATTGCGCCATTTGAGGACGGAGATTTTTCGTTTGATCTCACCGTGACTGACCCGCAGCTTTGGTCGCCCGACAGTCCGACGCTTTACGACCTTGACGTGCGCCTCTCGTCGGGCGGCAAGGTTATAGAGGAAAAGCGTGAGCGCATCGGCATAAGGACCGTGCGCGTGGAGGACGGAGTCTTTTATCTGAACGAAAAGCCTGTAAAGATCTACGGCACGAACCGACATCAGTCTTTCCCCTACGTCGGAAACGCGGCAAGCGACGAGGCGCAGTATCGCGATATGTGTCTTATAAAGGAGATGGGTGTCAATTTCGTAAGGCTTTGTCATTATCCGCAGTCGGAAAGCACGCTCGCCGCTTGTGATGAGCTTGGACTTATGGTCACAGAGCCCGTCCCGGGGTGGCAGTGGTTCAACGACACCGAGCAGTTCCGACGCCTTTGCATAGAAAACGCGCAGGATATGGTAAGACGCGACAGAAACCGTGCGTGCGTCGTATTCTGGGAGGCAACGCTCAACGAGGCGCACAATACCCCCGACAGCTTTGCTAAAACCGTTGTGGACGCTATACGTGAGGAGTTCCCCGATGGAAATTGTCTTATTTCGGGAGACACCTTGAATAAGGACGCTCGTTACATAGGGCTTGATATATGCCACCCGGGAAAAAAGCTTGAAAACGACCCTAATGGATATAAGCTTGCTTATAACGGAAACGCGTTTTACCGCGAATACGGAGATTTCAACTTCGGCGGAAACTACTCTTCGTCAAGAAGGGGCAGGGAGGATGGAGATATGCAGATGCTCCTCGCCTCGTGGAATCAGTGGCACACCTATAACGAGCGTTTCGGTGAGCCCGAGGTCATCGGTCTTGCGGCGTGGGTCGGCATCGACTACAACCGAGGCTATTGGCCCGAATTTCCGCTTTGCCGCTGCGGTGCTCTTGACAGCTTGAGACAGAAAAAATTCCAGTTTTATATGATGCGTTCTCAAGGCGCAAAGGAGCCTACGGTATTTATCGCGAACAATTGGGAAAAGCCCGAGAACTGTGAAAAGATAGTCGTTTTTTCCAACTGTGAAGAGGTCGCTCTTTGCGTAAACGGAAAAATGCACGAAAGGATCAAGCCCTCCGTCGGTGCCCACGCGCCGTATAAGATACGCGGTCTTTACGCCGATCCTTATTACTGGGTCAACGGCTCGGAAATCCGCGACGTTATAATCGAAACCGACGGCGGCGCAAACAACAGCCTCGCCGACCGCCTTGACGCAGAAAAGCTATACAGGGAAGATCTTATGTGGGACGGCACGTCAACGGACTCCGCGCTCCATCCTCCCTTTATTTTCCGAGGCGTCACCTTTGAAAGAGGCTTCGCCGAGGCGATAGGATATATCGACGGCAAGGAAGTGTGCCGACATAAGGTTTCGAGCTACGGTGAGGCGGCAGCCATAGTTATAAATGCCGACGATAAATACGCCCTATTGAAGCCAGACGGAAACGACTTCGTGTTCGTAAACGCCGAGATCACGGACAGCGAGGGAAACCGAGTATATAACTGCAAAGACGAGGTGACGTTTGAGGTAGTCGGCGGTCGGATAATAGGTCCATCGACCGTGAACGCCATCGCGGGCGTGGCAACCGTAATGCTCAGCGCAAACAGCGCCAACCCGAAGGTCGTGGCAAAAATGGGCAAAATATCCGCTTCATCTCAAATAAAAACGGCGGCAGAATAAGGAGCCGCGGTTTTTACCCGATATATTTTTACAGACAGAGAGGTGCTGTGTTTTTTCACGGCACCCCCTGTTTTCTTATTTTTCGACAGTTAGGTACAAACACCGCAGTATAAAAAATAAAGATAGCTTTAAATTGTTTCGGCGGCTCAACTGTTGATCGGAGTCTCTATCCGACAGGCACAGCGAATTTAATCTTCGTCCGTTCTTGCGCGGTTATAAATACCGTGCTTTGGGGGGCAAAAACTAAAAAGTATAGTTTTTTTAATTGTTTTGAACAAAAATCTCATTGATTATTAAGGTTTTAAAATGTATAATATTAACAAAGGGGCAACTCTTTGTACCTTAAAATAAAAAGGAAGGAAATTTCAAGATGAAAAGAAGAATCATTTCTCTTGTGCTTGCTGTCGCGGTGCTCTTCTCGTGCTTGGCATTGAACGTATTTGCATCGGACGAGCCTGTGGAGACAGACGCTACGGAAAGCACGACGCACAAACTTACGGTCGACGAGCTTAAAGCGGCGGTCGGCAGCGATCTCGTTTACGCCTGCGACTTTGACGATTTTACCATCACGGCAAACGGCAACTACAACGTAGGCGGCGATAACGGCGTCATTATGAACGGCGGCGGTACTTTTAAAACTGTTACCCAAGACGGCAACACCTACATAAAGCAGGGCGCTATGGCAGCTGACGGCATAGCTGCCGACGGCTTCTTCCAGATCACGAACACAGGCAAGAATACCGTAGCTAACGTAAATTCGCTTATAGCTAATAACGACAAATCAGTCAACGCGTCTTACGTCGTTTCGTTTGATTATGCAAAGCTTGAAGCGGGCAGAACTCACCGCATCATCAGCGAAATAAGAACCTACACCGGAGCGGGCAATACAACCGTTGCTTGGAGCGACGTGCTTCTTACCGACTCGGCAGGCTATCTTAACTATAACGCGGGCGGCACGCTCGTTCAGTATCAGGCGGTTCAGTTTGAGGTTGGTCGTTTCTACAACATCGTCTTCCACCACACTCCGAAAACAAACAGCTATGACGTTTATATCGACGGTGAGCTTGTTCTTGATGGTATAAAGGCTCTTGGCGACGACGTTTACGCGCTTCTTTATGACGGAATCTTTATGCCCGGATACGTAAGAGGCGATTCCAAGCACAACAAATGGGGCGGCGCTGACCTCTACGCTCTTGACAACGTGAAGATGTATTACGGTGACACCAATCTCGAGTGCGCGCACAACGTAGTAGACAACGTATGCGAGTGGTGCGGCAAAGCGTTTGGCGTCCACACTCACGGAATCAACAGCACAATAACTCCCGATAAGCTTTCCGGTGTCGTTGCGGGCGAAGATCTCGTTTACGCCTGCGACTTTGACGATTTTACCATCACGGCAAACGGCAACTATAACGTAGGCGGCGACAACGGCGTTATTATGAACGGCGGCGGTACTTTTAAAACTGTTACCCAAGACGGCAACACCTACATAAAGCAGGGTGCTATGGCGGCTGACGGCATAGCTGCCGACGGTTATTTCCAGATTACAAATATCGGCAAGAATACCGTAGCTAACGTAAATTCGCTTATAGCTAATAGCGACAAGTCTGTCAACGCGTCTTACGTCATTTCGTTTGATTATGCGAAGCTTGAAGCGGGCAGAACGCACCGCATCATCAGCGAAATAAGAACCTACACCGGAGCGGGCAATACTAATCTTGCTTGGAGCGACGTGCTTCTTACCGACTCGGCAGGCTATCTTAATTATAGCGACGGTGGTGTACTCGTTCAGTATCAGGCGGTTCAGTTTGAGGTTGGACGCTTCTACAACATCGTCTTCCACCACACTCCGAAAACCAACAGCTACGACGTTTATATCGACGGCGAGCTTGTTCTTGACGATATAAAGGCTCTCAGCGATGACGTTTACGCGCTTCTTTATGACGGAATATTTATGCCCGGATACGTAAGAGGTGATTCCAAGCACAACAAATGGGGCGGCGCAGACCTTTACGCTCTTGACAACGTGAAGATGTATTACAGCGACACAAACCTTGAATGCGCACACAGCTACACCGATTCCTTCGCTTGTGATTGGTGCGGTGCCGAAGCAGAACTTGACTTTTGCAACACTTGCGGCGGCGGAATACTCTCAGAGGGTGCGGCGGTAGTAAGCAAGAGCGTTTCGCTCGGCGAAACCATAGACATAAACGTATATATGAAACTTGCTAAGACACTTCTTGTAAACGAAGAGGCGAAAATAGTTCTTGAATGCGGCGACAAAAAAGCGGAATACGCACTCAAAGACGTTTTGGCAGAGGAGAACGGTCTTTACAAGTTTACGATCGAACTTACGTCTATCCGTATGACAGCCCCCGTTAAGGTGACGGTGGTCGGCGAAAGCTCTAACGTCTACGTTACCTCCGTTCAGGATTACGCAAACGATCTTATCGAAATAAGCGAAAATGAAAGTGAGATCGCGCTTGCAAAGGCACTTCTTAACTTTGGTGCAGCTGCGCAGGAATACTTTGCTGTAAGGAACGCGGATGATGCTCTCGACGACGTTCTTGCAAACGAAGGACTTGATGCAGCGGATAAAGAGGTGCCAGAGCTTACCGCTGCCGATCTTGCTGATTACAAATTCTCGGCAAACGGTATGACCGCTGACGTTCAGTACACCGGCGCAACTCTTACCTTCTCGTCAAAAACTTATCTGAAGGTTTACTTCACCGCATCCGCGGACGCCACCGTTACGGTAAACGGTAAAGCTTATACTAAGGTTTCCGACGGAGAAGGGTATTACGTAGCTCTAAGCGCGTCAACTCCCCAGAAAGCGATGACTGCATTCGAGATCGTTATCACGGACGGCGATGCTGTTGCAAGTGCTGATATTTCTGTTTTCACGGCAATTCACGCGGCTCTTGCCAATGAAACGACCGATTCTAAGCTGGTATCTCTCATCACCGCTTACGCAAGATACTGTCAGCTTACATCGGCTTACTTAGTATGAGATTAACGGAGGACAACGGATATGAAAACTTATAACTCTCCCGAGATCGAGCTTGTTAAACTTGTCGACGTGGTTTCCACTTCCCTGGAAGTAGAAACCGAAAGAATTCCTCTCGAAAGTTCTGAAAGCAGTCTTTACAACGTATAAAATATCGGGACTGTCGCAGTTAGGGAAAACCGAATAAAAAACAAGTGGAGACATTGTAACACAGTGCCTCCACTTTTGTTTTTGTGAATATTTAACCGATTTTGAGGTTGAAAACCTTCGGTTTTCTTTGTTTTGTTTTAGTTTTTATTCTATTACTATTTCTACGGTCTTGATACCCTTGTGCTTGACTCCGTTCTCGTCAGGAGTATAGAAATCGCTGAATGCGAGAAGCGCTTTGTTATCCGAAAGAGGATAGATCGAGCAGTTGCAACAGCTGCCTGCCCATTGATGGAAATTAGGCTTTTCGGGCGGAACGTTTGCAAGGTGGCTTCTGTCAGAGTCCGTCATTATTTCCAAAGGCTCGGACCAAGTTCTTCCCGAGTCATCGCTCGCGTAAACGTAGATACCGGGGCGGGTGATAACCGCAAGGGTCACACCGTTTTTCATCTGTAAGAGCTTCGGCAAAGCGCCTCTGTCCTTGAAGTATTTAGGCTGCTCCCACGTCACGCCGCCGTCGGTCGAGCGTGTGATATAAGTCGGACCCCATTCGACGTCCCCTTTAAAAACGTCACAGGTGCGCAAAATGCAAAGTATAGAGCCGTCGGGCATAAATTCAAGCGTCGGCTCAGGGAAGCCGCTTTTAAGGTTTGCGAAGGGATCGTTTTCTTCATCGGGATTTTTGTAAGGAATATAGCTGATGAGCTTCCACGTGTCGCCGTTGTCGACCGAGCGGAGAATATACGTGTTATAAGTGCCCTCGTAAACACCCGTGAACGGATTTGCTCCGTCGGGGCGATAATGCGCAAGATAAAGAGAGCCGTCGGGCGCAACCTTTATGTCGCGGCAGGTATAGAGTCCCGCGTTGTTAAGCATTACGTCCTCGAGGTCCGTTCTTGTCGGATGACGTGGCTCAAAGCTTTGCACCGTTCTGTATTTCCAATCCGGCATAGTGTAATATTTTTCAGCCTTCGTTTCGCCGTTTTTGAGGCGGTGGAAGCAAAAACGTTTTTCAACAAGCTCGTCGGGGACGGTGTCGAGCCAATAAACCTTATATATCAGTTGCCACACGTCGCATCTTACCGTTATCGGATGCGGCATCTGCTTAGGATCGTTTGATTTTTCGGGAACGAGAGGATCGTTCGGTGTGCGCGCATTTCCAAAGACAAACGGAGCTTCCTTCACTCCTTTTAAGCTCGTCGGAGAATTTGGGAGTGACCGAATGACGTCGCCGTTTGGTAAAATTACACCCATCATATCCTTGTCTTCTTCGGTTGCATTCTTCCAGCTTACGCCGCCGTCCTCGGAAACGAGCCACTTCTCCGTTGAATCGCCGTCAAGCGACACCCAGTTGTCATAATCGTCGTGGAAGCACATACCTATATTGCCGTTACGCATAGCGTAAAGGTTAGGGAACTGTACCCAACCCCAATCGAGATCCTCGTTTTTTCCGCCAAGGAATACGATTCGTTCGTTTTGCTTTCTTAATTTCATAAGCTTTGCTCCTCTTCGGGTAAAGTATTGTTTCTTTTTTCATCTGTTATTTGACCTTTGTAGATCCGAATCCACTCGAATATTGCAACGACCGCGAAATAAAAACAGTATACGTGATAGATCAAATAGTTAATATTCGCGGTGTTTTCTATTGTCAGAACAGTCCACTGAACGATTCCGACCATAAGCGAGATCACATTCAAAAAAGGAGATTCAATAAAGCGCAACATCTGCATTACCGTGATAAGGATGCCGAGGACGAATATCGTATTGTCAAGAACGAGACTCTTGGTACCAAGCTCGCGGTAGACCAAAAAGCTTACTATCCAGCCTGCGACCGAAGCGACGAGCAGAACGCTACCGGATTTTTTGTTCAGTCGTCTGACCTTTACCTCTTTCTTTTCCGTTTGGTTTTTTGACCAAAGAATGAAACTTGCAATTTGAATAGGGAACGAAAATGCCAAAGCAGAAACCGCGGACGGATATAATCGCTCCATAAAATATCCTACGGAATAAAGCGCAGAATTTAAACCTCCGAGCAAAAAAGCAAAACGGCTCACTCTTGCGCTCAAAAGCATTACGATCAAAGATACGAGTGTTGGTAGCAGCTTGATAAATTTTTGCTTAAATACGATACTGCAAGCTATAAGCAGTATCCCCGTGATTGCAATAGGGAAAAGTTCTGTAAATATTTTCTTTGACGCGCGCTTTTGGGTATCGTCCTTGAGCGATTGAACTGCTTTGCTTTCTTTTGTCTGCATTGCGACTTTTCCTTTTCTGATTTTTGTCTGAGCTATTTTGGGACGGAAGGGGCTTAGCCTGAAAAGGCGTTGCCCTCTTCCATTCTGATTCCGTAAATTCGGATATCACCCGAGCTGCTCGTCTTTCTCATATAGTAAAGATAGCTCCTGAAGCAGCTCTTCCATTCAAGATGAGTGGCAGCTCCCGTTTGTGAAGGCACAGCGGGCATTGCGGTCCTTGCCAGCTCCTCGCCCTCATCGCCGTACGCAATAAGCTCACCCGCGGCGAAATCAAGAACTATTCTCACCGTGACGGGTTCATCTCCAATGCTCGCGATTGCCGCCGAGCCGTTTCCGAGGTAGAATACACCACCCGATATTGCCGCAAAATTAAGATTGCTCGTTATCACACCGGTAGCACCCGTTACGGTATGCTTTCCGATAATTCTGAACTCAAAGTTCGGTATCGCATCCTCGCCGTTTTTACC
>JAFVTS010000011.1 GCA_017503105.1 Clostridia bacterium | reverse complement strand
TGTTTCGGTGCAAGTGGGCGCCTTCGCGGGGATTTCTTCCTCGGTATGTCCCTTTGCTGCTACTACTTTTTGTGCTTCAAGCACCTCGCCGCATACGGTGCACTTAACACCTGCGGTAAGCCCTGTTTCGGTGCAGGTCGCTTCTACTGCGGGAATTTCTTCCTCGGTATGTCCCTTTGCTGCTACCGCTTTCTGTGCTTCAAGCACCTCGCCGCATACAGAGCACTTAACACCTGCGGTAAGCCCTGTTTCGGTGCAGGTCGCTTCTACTGCGGGGATTTCGACTTCGGTATGTCCCTTTGCGGGAACAGACTCTGTTTTTCGGCTAAGCTGCGCGCTACATACTTTGCAGTATACAACAACATCGTAAGATCCGTTTTCGGTGCAAGTGGGAGCCTTTTCGTTTTCTATTACAGAAGCCCCTTCTGTATGCGTTTCGTGCCAGTTATAAGAGCAGATAGTGCACACGGTCGAGCCGCCAACGTAATTATGCGCGCCCTTGCCACTTTCATATCCGCAATCGCAACGCTTGAAATGCTCGTTTACGGTGTATATCCAATTACCGTAGCTATGACCTGTGGCAGCCACCGTATTCTGTTCGGCAAGGATTTCACCGCACTCAGAGCACTTAACACCTGCGGTAAGCCCCGTTTCGGTGCAAGTAGGAGCTTTTGCGGGGATTTCTTCCTCGGTATGTCCTTTTGCCGCTACCGCTTTCTGTGCTTCAAGCACCTCACCGCACGCGGAACACTTTACACCTGCGGTAAGACCCGTTTCGGTGCAGGTCGCTTCTACTGCGGGAATTTCTTCTTCAGTATGACCCTTTGCGGGAATTTTTTCGCTTACCGCGTCACCGCAAGAGCAGACCTTGGTTTTTTCGCCATCGGCGGTGCAGGTCGCATCCTTTACCGTTTTCCACTCACCGTATTCGTGAGCTTTAGGATCGCTTACGACGAACTTGTTTCTTTCAAGCTCGAGTCCGCACGTCGAGCAATAGACTACACTGTCGTACCAAGCACCTTGCGTGCAGGTGGCGGGGGTGTAATTTTCTTGCTTTGCCGCTGATGCGGAATGACCCAAAGCAGCCTTTTCGGTATAAGTGGTATAGTTACACTCCAGGCAAGTAGCGTATGCGTCCCAGCCCTTTTCCGTGCAAGTGGGTGCCTTTGCCTCGTGTGCAAGCAATGTGTGTCCTGCGGCGCTTATAACACTTGTTTCCGCAAAACCGCACTGGCATACGCGGCTCATCTTACCTTCTTCCGTACAAGTTGCTTCTTTTACGGTCGTCCACTCACCAAAGGTGTGAGTGTGGGCAGTCCCCTGACCTTGCGGTGAAGTGTTCAACGCATCTTCATTTATGCACGCCGTAAAAGCGAGAAGCGAAAGAAGTGCGAAAAACAAAACCGCTAAAATTCTATTTTTCATAATCTTTTCCTTTCTTATCCTTTCAATTTTTTCACAGTCGTAAATTATCAACGTCGCACGTTCGGTTTTTGATATTTTCTATGATAAAAACATTATACTCTCCCATCGAAAAAATTTCAAGAGTTTTTAACAATTTTATTAAATTTTATAAAAAAAAGATTTTAAAGAACTGCACGTTTTAACCGAACAACAATTTGCATTTTTATCGCAAAGGCTTGGTATACTTCCAATTTTTTCGGGTAAAATGAAGGATACAGCGGTTTTTGCCGCACAGATTGGAGAGATTTATGAAACGTTTTTTGGCACTTATTTTGAGTTTGGTTTTAATTCTTGGGGTTGGCGGCACGTTCAGCTCCTGCGGATGTATGGAGGACGGCGAGGTTTCGGTATTTTACTACACGTACAGTGACGCGTACATCTCGAGCGTCAGAGGCGAGATGGACAAGTTTTTGAGCGCGGCGGGAGTGAACTTCCACAACTATGACGGAGGCAGCAACCAGGCAACGCAGACCGAGCAGGTCGACACGGCTATAACGAAGGGCTCGAGGCTTCTTATCGTAAACGTGGTCGACACGGGCTCCGACGACGCGGCGAAAACGATAGTTTCCAAGGCGAAGGCGGCGGGTATTCCCGTAATATTTTTCAACCGTTCGGTAAGTGACGCGGTGCTTTCAAGCTACGACAAGTGCGTCTTCGTCGGCACGGACTACGAGGAGGCGGGCAGACTTCAGGGTGAGCTCATCGGTAAGCACCTTAGCTCGGCGTATTCTTCATTTGATATAAACGGCGACGGCAAGATAAGCTACGTTATGTTCAAGGGTCAGCAAGGAAATCTTGAGGCGGAGGCGCGGACGAAGTACGCCGTAGAGGAGGCGAACAAGATACTGACGGCGGCGGGCAAGCAAAAGCTTTCATTCTACGACAAGGCAAACTCCTCGGGGTATCTTGTCGATCAGGACGGAAACTGGTCAAACGCGGCGGCTAACAATTATATGAAGACCATACTCTCGGGATACAGCGAGGCGGGAGGAAATATGGTGGAGCTCGTAATAGCGAACAACGACGAGATGGCGCTCGGCGCTCTTGCCGCGCTCGAAGAGGCGGGCTACAACAAGAGCGGAAAGCGTTATATCCCCGTTTTCGGTATTGACGCGACGGAGGCGGCAAAGAGCAAGATAGCCTCGGGAGCTATGACGGGAACGGTAAAGCAGGACGCTGCGGGAATGGCAAAGACCATATCACAGATAGCGTCGAATTTCTTAGCGGGAAAGGGCGCGCTTGACGGAATAAGCAGCGAGCTTGCCGCGTCGGAAAGAAGGGTGAATATCCCCTACTCCGTTTACAAGAAAGGCGAATAACAAGACGGGGTGACGGGCGTGGAGCTTTTAAGAATGGAAGGAATATGCAAGAGCTTTCCCGGTGTGAAGGCGCTTGACGGCGCAAAGCTCACGGTCAAGGCGGGGACGGTCCACGCCCTGATGGGTGAGAACGGAGCGGGCAAAAGCACGCTTATGAAATGCCTTTTCGGAGTATATGAAAAGGATGCGGGGCGCATACTCTTAGACGGTCGCGAGGTGAGCTTCAAGAACTCGCGCGAGGCGCTTGACGGCGGCGTGGCAATGGTGCATCAGGAGCTCAACCAAGCCTTGAAGCTCTCCGTCGGGGACAATCTTTGGCTTGGAAGATTTCCGTCGGTCGGGCGCTTCGTTCCTTTGACGAGCGAGAAAAAAATAAGGCGGCTGACCGAAGAGCTTTTTGACGAACTCGGCATAAAAATCAAGGCAGACACAAAGATGAGCGAGCTTTCGGTTTCAAAAAGGCAGATGGTGGAGATAGCGAAGGCAGTGTCGTACGGAGCTAAGATAGTGGTGTTCGACGAGCCCACATCTTCCCTTACGGCAGAGGAAGCGGAAAAGCTTTTTGAGATAATAGAGATGCTGAAGAGGCGCGGTTGCGGCATAATATACATCTCGCACAAGATGGCGGAGATACTTCGCATATCCGACGAGGTGACGGTGATGCGCGACGGCAAGCATATAGCCACGAGGGCGGCGTCGGAGCTGAGCACCGACGAGATAATCAAGCTGATGGTCGGGCGCGAGCTCGGCGGACGTTTTCCGAAAAAGCGGAGGCAGCCGAGCGGCGCAAAGCTTGAGATAAAGAGCCTTTCGGGAATCGGAGGCGTTCCCAAGGACGTGTCATTCACGCTGAAGGAAGGCGAGATACTCGGCGTTGCGGGACTTGACGGCTCGGGGCGCACCGAGCTTCTTGAAACGATCTTCGGTCTTTCGGGAAGAGCTTCGGGCGAGATAATCCTTGACGGCAAGGCCGTTTCTAACAGAACGCCGCGCGAATCTATCAGATCGGGCTTTGCTCTGCTCACCGAGGAAAGACGGGCAAACGGCATCTTCGGTATACTTGATATCAAGGAGAACACTACGGTATCAAGCCTGAAAAAATACAGTCGGAGATTTCTTCTTAACGAGTCGGGAATGCGCCGTGACACCGAGGAAAGTATAAGGAAAATGCGCGTCAAGACTCCCTCTCAAAAAACTAAGATAAGAGCTCTTTCGGGCGGAAATCAGCAAAAGGTAATTCTCGGGCGTTGGCTTTTGACCGAGCCTGAGATACTTTTGCTTGACGAGCCGACAAGAGGCATTGACGTCGGCGCGAAATACGAGATATACGAGCTGCTTGAGGAGCTGCGCGCGGCGGGAAAAAGCATCATAGCGGTGAGCTCGGAGATGGAGGAGCTGTTCGGCATTTCCGACAGGATACTCGTAATGAGCGGAGGCAGAGCCGCGGGAATACTTGAAACGGCTTCCGCCGATCAGGAAAAGATAATGGCGCTTGCCGCAAAATACGTCTGAAAGGCGGGATTAGATTTGGAAGATAAGAAAAAAGATAACGGAGTGCCGAGCGAGAGACTTATGAACGACGGCATTTTCGTAAAAATAAAAAATCGCCTTTCCGAAAAAGGCGCGTCGGTAAAGCGAAAATACGGGGATTTTATGGCAAAGCCTCCGCACGACAAGCGGAGTATGCTTGCGGAATTTCTTTTGAACAACGCGATGTACATTCTGATAATCGGCGCCATAATAGCGATCGCCGCAATGCGGCCGCGCTTTCTCTCCCCCGCTTCACTGATAAATATAATTTCTCTGACGGCGGCAAAGCTGCCCATAGCCCTCGGAATAGGGGGCGCGATAGTCCTTACGGGAACGGATATTTCGGCAGGACGCGCCGTAGGTCTTACGGCTTGTATCGCGGCGTCGCTATTACAAATGCCGAATTATCTTAACAAGATGTTTCCCGAATTGCCACCTATCCCCATCCCTCTCGTTATCCTCGCGGTGATGGCGGTCGGAGCGCTCATCGGAGCCGTTAACGGATTCTTCGTCGCGCGCTTCAAGCTCCATCCGTTCATAGTAACTCTCTCGACTCAGCTTATACTCTTCGGTGTGATACTTCTGTATTTACAGATAGGCGACAACGGCGGTCAGACGCTCTCGGGGCTTGATGACTCCTACCTCTCCTTCGTTACTGCCCCGCTCTTCACCGTTTTCGGAATAGCGGTGCCGATGTACGTTCTTTATTCCGTCATAATAACCGCGATAATGTGGGTGATATGGAACAAGACCGCCTTCGGCAAGAATATGTTTGCCGTAGGTGCCAACGAGGAGGCGGCAAGAGTTTCGGGCGTCAACGTTTTCAGAACGATAGTTCTCGTCTTTATGCTTGCGGGAATAATGTACGGCATCACGGGATTCATCGAAGGCGCGAGAATTGCGTCCATCGCATCGTACACGGGACAGAATTACGAGAGTGACGCTATCGCGGCGTGCGTCATCGGCGGAGTTTCCTTCGTCGGCGGAACGGGAAAGATAGGCGGAATAGTAATAGGCGTCCTCTTGCTTCAGATAATCTTCGTCGGGCTGAATTTCCTCTCCGTCGATCAGAATATGCTGTATATTATCAAAGGACTTATAATTCTTCTTGCTTGTGCGCTCGATATGCGCAAGTACGTCGCGAAGAGATGATGCGGTCCTTTTAGAAATAAAAAAGGAAGCGTGCCCTTTTGACGGGTATGCTTCCTTTCGATTTAAAATAGGATTTAAGCGTTCTTGATGTGAACGTCGAGCTGATTATAGGGGATAGTGATGCCGTTTTTATCGAACGCTTTCTTTATCTCTTCGACAAGGTAGAAATTAACCGTCCAATAATCCTCGCTCTTCACCCACACTCTCGTTGTGATAGCGATAGCGCTGTCCTCGTAACCCGTGACCTTGCAAAAAGCCTCAGGATCGGTAAGAACGAGATCGCATCTTCCGATGACCTCGTTGATAACGGCAATAGCTTTTTCGCAATCGGTGGAATAATCAACGGTAAACTTGACGTCTACTCGACGGGTATCCTTTTCGGAATAATTGATAATGTTGCCCGTGGAGAGAGCTCCGTTCGGAAGATATACGATTTTATTATCGGGGGTACGGACCTTCGTCGTGTTTATGTGAATATCCTCAACAGTACCCGAAACACCCTGTGCCTCGATAAAATCGTCTATGCGGAAGGGCTTCGTAACGATAATAAGTATGCCGCCCGCAAGGTTTCCGAGAGCGCCGTTCAACGCAAGACCGATAGCGGCTCCCGCAGAAACGAAGAGCGCCATAAAGCCCGACGTGTCGATTCCAACGTAACCTACAAGACAAACGACAACTATCACCTTTGCGCCGATCTTAAAGATGTACGAAAGAACCTTCATAATGGTCTTATCGTGCTTTTCACCGTCTCCCTTCTTTTCAATCTTTCTTGCGACCTTGTTGATAATCTTAAAGCTTATCAACCAAAGAAGGAGCGCAATGACTATTTTTATTCCCACGTTGGTGACCCAACCGAGAATGGTTTGAAGCAATGCTTCCCAATCCATAATAATTTTTCCTTTCTTTTTTCTTTTTTCGGCCTAAGCCAAAAAAAGTATATCACTTTTTTCGTCCAAAATCAACAAAAAAATTTAAAGTTTAAGAAAAATTTAAATAATCATTAAAATTTCGCTTTTAACCGTGCTTGCCGCCTGTGCGGGATCAAGCTTTCCCGTCGAGGCAAGAAGGACCGTGCCGTATATCACGGCAAGTATTCTGCGTTTGAAGATATCCGCATCCTCCGACGCCTTTCCCCGCGCTTTAAGGTACGCGTCCGCCGCTTCGGTTATCGGCGTGTCGAAGGCGCGCATCTCCTCGGCAAGAGGCGAGCCTGCCGCAGGCATAAGAAGCGAGCGGAAATTTCCGTTTGCGACCCAGAATTTTACCGCCGCCGTGGCAAGCTCGGAAAGAAGCTCGCGCGACCCTGAGCCCCTCACGGCACATATTTCACTTGCAAGAAGCGACCACTTCGAGGTGATATACCTTGCCGTTTCGACTATGAGATCCTCCTTGCTTTTAAAGTGCCTGTAAGGTGCGGCGCACGACACCTGCGCGGATATCGCGACCCTGCGCAAGGAAAAATCCGCCGTGCCGTGATACGAAAGCTCGTCAAGCGCCGCGAGAATAAGACGGGTGCGGACCCCCTCGTCGGAATAAATATTTTTCATTTCTTCATATCCTTATGTAAATGATGTTAACATTGTTACTATAATTCTACCATATTATCCTCAAAAAAGCAAGTATTATTTTAAAAAAATATTTTTTCTTCGAAAATGTAGTAAAAAGTATTGACTTTTAAGCAAAAATGATTATAATATAATTATCAGTTAACACCGTTAACTTAATTGATGGCTCAACCTGCTTTGCGTTTTATCACATCGGTTGTTAACAGCGATTACAAAGACTACAAAACGGAGGATTCGGAAAATGATCAACGAAAAAATGAGAGAGCTCGGAGCAAAAAGATCCGTTATAAGAGAGCTCTTTGAGTACGGTAAGAAAAGAAAGGCGGAGGTTGGCGAGGATAACGTCTACGACTTCTCGCTCGGAAATCCGAGCGTTCCCGCACCGAAGGAAGTAAACGAAAGCTTGGTAAAGCTTTTGAAGGAAGAAGACTCCGTCCTTCTTCACGGCTACACGTCGGCTCAGGGCGACGCGTCCGTGAGAGCCGCTATCGCGGATTACATCAACGAAACGCAAGGCGCGGGCGTCAACGCTGACTGCCTTTATATGACGGTCGGTGCGGCGGCGGCACTCACTTGCTCGCTGACAGCGGTTGCGTCCGCGGGTGAGGAGGTAATAGTTCTCGCTCCTTACTTCCCAGAGTATAAAGTATTTATAGAAAGAACGGGAGCCGCAGTGCGCGAGGTGCTTTGCGACACGGAAACCTTCCAGCCCGATATTCCTGCGATAGAGGCAGCGATAAACGAAAAAACGGCGGCAATTATTATAAACTCACCGAACAACCCGACGGGCGCGGTCTTTACCGAAGAGAGCATCAAGGCTCTTACCGCTCTTCTTAAAAGGAAGGAAGAGGAATACGGCAAGACCATCTTTCTCATCGCCGACGAGCCTTACCGCGAGCTTGTGTTTGACGGTGTGAAGGTTCCCTACCTTACTAATTATTATGACGACACCCTCGTTTGCTACTCTTACAGCAAATCCCTCTCCCTGCCCGGTGAGAGGATAGGCTACGTTCTCGTTTGCCCGAGAATGAAGGATTTCACCGCAACTTATCAGGCGATCTGCGGAGCGGGCCGTGCGCTCGGCTTCGTTTGCGCACCGAGTATGCTTCAAAAGCTCCTGCCCGCGGTGCTCGGCAAGACGTCCGACATTGCGGTCTACGACACGAACAGACGCCTTCTTCTTTCCGAGCTTACGAAGTACGGCTATACGGTAGTAAAGCCCGACGGCGCGTTCTACCTCTTCGTCAAGGCGCTTGAGCCCGATGCTAACGCCTTTTGCGAAAGAGCGAAGAAGTTCGACCTTCTTCTCGTCCCGAGCGACTCCTTCGGATGCGCGGGATTCGTCAGGATAGCTTACTGCGTTAAGACCGAGCAAATAGAAAGAGCTCTTCCCGCGTTCTTGGCTCTTGCCGAGTCTTATAAATAATTCTTATATAATATTAAGGAAGAAATTTCAGATGTCTAATTTACTTGAAGAGGCCAGGAAGATCATAAACGAAGTCGACACCGAGATGGCAGAGCTTTTCGTAAAGCGTATGCGCGCGGCTGAAATGGTCGCTGCGTTCAAGCGCGAGCACGGAATGAAGATCTTCGACCCCCAGCGCGAGGAAGAGGTAATAAGACGCAACGCGGCAAAGGTTGAGGACGAGGAGATAAGAGCTTATTACGTCAACTTCCTTCAAAACAATATGGCAGTCTCAAGAGCGTATCAGGACAAGCTGCTCTGCGGAATGAAGGTCGCTTACAGCGGCACGGAGGGCGCCTTCGCTCATATCGCGACGAACAAGCTCTACCCCACCGCGAGAAAGATCGCGTACAACGACTTCCTCGGTGCTTACAGAGCGGTCGAGTCGGGCGAGTGCGACGTTGCCGTTTTGCCGATAGAAAACAGCTACAACGGTGACGTAGGACAGGTCACGGACCTTATGTTCTCGGGCTCGCTTTATGTAAACGGAATAACCGAGCTTGCAATCAGCCACGACCTTATCGCTCCCGAGGGCGCGACGCTCGACACTATAAAGGAGGTCGTGAGCCATCCCCAGGCACTCGGTCAGTGCGCAGGGTATCTACACGAGAGAGGATACGTTCAGCACGAGTACGCAAACACGGCGCTTGCCGCAAAGTACGTTGCCGAAAAGAACGATAAGACAGTAGCCGCTATCGCAAGTGCTGAGGCGGCGGAGATCTTCGGACTTCGGGTAATAGACCACAACATAAACGAAAGCAAAATAAACACGACGCGCTTTGCCGTATTCTCCCGCTCTCTCCACGAGCACAAGAGAAACGAAATGGGTGTACACACGATACTGCTCTTCACCGTCAGAAACGAGGCGGGAGCGTTGGCGCGCGCCATTGACATCATAGGTAAGCACGGATTCAATATGAGAACTCTCAGAAGCCGTCCGATGAAGGAGCTGCTTTGGCAGTACTACTTCTACGTGGAGGCTGAGGGAAACATTTACACCGACGAAGGTACGGCGATGCTGAAGGAGCTTGATAAATACTGCGACAGACTTAAGCCCGTCGGAACCTATATCAAGGAATAATCAAGAGGAATCGTTCTATGCAGAAATTAAATATGGAGCTCGGTGAGAGGAGCTACGTTATAACGGTAGGAAAAGGTCTGCTCGCGTCAGCCGATAAATATTTTGACCTTCAAAGGAAAATACTCGTCTTAACCGACGATGGCGTGCCCAAAGAATACGCGAAAGCCATCGCGGATAAGGCAAAAGAATCTAAAATAATCACCGTGCCTATGGGCGAGAGGTCTAAATCGCTTGAAACGTTCGGGCTCGTGCTCTGCGAGATGATGAATTTTGAAATGGGAAGATCCGATGCTCTCGTCGCGGTTGGCGGCGGTGTCGTCGGAGATCTCGGCGGAT
Organism: Clostridia bacterium; assembly: GCA_017503105.1. Lineage (GTDB taxonomy): Bacteria > Bacillota > Clostridia > Oscillospirales > CAG-272 > UBA1740. The sequence goes on along the minus strand of JAFVTS010000011.1, from coordinate 139,070 downwards.
TTTGCGCATCGGCTTATATGCGCGGAATAGATTTCTACAACGTTCCCACCACCCTTCTCTCACAGGTAGATTCCTCGATAGGCGGAAAGACCGCTGTAAATCTCGGAGAGATAAAAAACGTCGTCGGAGCTTTCCATCAGCCGAAGGGCGTTCTTATCGACACGGATACGTTAAAGACTCTTCCCAAAAGGCAGATATCGGGCGGACTTGCGGAGGCGATAAAAATGGCGGCGACCTCCGACGCCGAGCTTTTCGGAAAAATAGAAAAAGAAGGATTTACGGAGGATAATGCGGAGCAGATAATCACGGCGGCTCTCAAGATAAAAAAAGCCGTCGTTGAAGAGGACGAGCGGGAATCCGGTCTCAGACGAATCTTGAACTTCGGACACACCCTCGGTCACGGAATTGAAGCGTGCGAGGAGCTTCTCGGGCTTTATCACGGCGAGTGCGTGGCGCTCGGAATGATCCCGATGGCTTCGGGCGAGGCAAGAGAGCGGATCTTGGCCGTTTGCAAAAAGGTCGGGCTTCCTATGGATTATTCATACGATCTTGACCGCGCGCTCTCCTTCGTTTGTCACGATAAAAAATGTCAAAGCGGCACGGTCGGTGCCATCTTCGTTGACGAAATAGGCAGCTTCAGAATAGAAAAGCTCAGCGTTTCCGATTTTGAAAAGACGGTGCGCGCAGCACTCGGAAAATAAGACGTTAAAAGAGAGAAAATATGAAAAACACATTTGGAAACTCCATAACGCTGACGATATTCGGCGAAAGCCACGGTCCTTACATCGGCGCCGTGCTCGACGGGCTTGCTCCCGGTATGGAGATAAACGAGGAATATATAAAAGCGAAGCTTGCGAAAAGGCGTCCGTCGGGCAAGATTTCAACCAAGAGGGTCGAGACTGACGAATTCCTGATAGTGAGCGGGGCATTTGAAGGCCGCACGACGGGAACGCCGCTCACGCTGCTCATCCCAAATACGAGCACGAAAAGCGCGGATTACTCTTCCCTTTCGAAGACCCCACGCCCGGGACACGCGGACTACACCGCTATGTGCAAATACCACGGATTCCAGGATCCGAGGGGTGGCGGACATTTTTCGGGCAGAATAACTGCGGCGCTCGTCGCGGCGGGTGCTATACTTTCCTTTGCACTTTCTAAAAAAGGAATAAAATTCGGCACGCATATAAAAAAGCTCGGCGGTGCTTACGACCGCGAGTTTGACAAAACGGAAAAAGACGTCGACGCGCTTGAAAATCTTAACTTCCCCGTGCTTGACGCTTTGGCGGCGGAGAAAATGATGAGCGCCGCAGAAGCCGCGGCTGAGTGCGGCGACAGTATCGGCGGTGTGCTCGAAAGCGTCGTCATCGGCGTCCCCGCAGGGGTTGGCGAGCCTTGGTTTGACAGTGTCGAGGGCGTGCTCTCGCACATACTGTTCTCGATTCCCGCGGTTAAGGGTGTGGAATTCGGTCGAGGCTTCGGGTTCGCGGATATGTACGGGAGCGAGGCTAACGACGCGTTCGTCACCGACGGCGAGCGTATTTTTACGAAAACGAATAACAACGGCGGTATAAACGGCGGTATCACCAACGGAATGCCCATCGTATTCCGAACCGCGATAAAGCCGACTCCGTCGATCTATAAAAAGCAAGAAACAGTAGATCTTGAGACAAAAACCGCGGCAGAGCTCGTAATTGAAGGCAGACACGATCCTGCCATAATTCACAGAGCGGCGGCGGTCGTGGACGCGGCGGCAGCGATAGCCGTTGCCGATCTTCTTGCGACGAGGTACGGCACGGACTTCCTTGCCGATAATTAAAACGGAGGTATGCCGTGGAATACGGATGCATAGGAGAAAAGCTCGGACACAGCTTTTCAAAGGAGATACACAACTCCCTCGCGGACTACGCCTACGAGCTTCGCGAGGTAAAAAAAGAAGAGCTCGGCGATTTTATGACCGAGCACGATTTCAAGGCAATAAACGTGACAATACCCTACAAAGAGGCTGTCATTCCTTATCTTCATCAAACAGACGACGCCGCGCGTGCGATAGGAGCGGTAAACACGGTCGTTAATAAAGGCGGCAAGCTTTACGGATACAATACCGATTTTTACGGTATGTCCGAGCTTATAAGGCACGCTGGGATAGACCTACACGGCAAGAAGGTGGCGATACTCGGGAGTGGCGGAACGTCAAAGACCGCAAGAGCCGTTTCCGCACACCTTGGCGCAACGGAAATTATCAGAGTTTCAAGAACCGCCTCGGACAAGGCTGTCAGCTACGAGGAGCTTTACGAAAAGCACGCCGACACCGAGATAATCATAAACACGACTCCGCTCGGTATGTACCCCGACGTTTTCGGATGCGCGGTCGATATAGACCGCTTCCCCCGACTTTCGGGAGTTATCGACGCCGTGTACAATCCGTTAAGGACGGAGCTTATATCAAACGCGAAGGAGCGTGGGATCAAAGCCGAGGGCGGACTTTATATGCTCGTGGCTCAGGGCGTAAGAGCGTCGGAGATATTCACGGATACGAAATACGACGCCTCCGAGTGCGAGAGGGTCTTCAAAAAAATCGAGGGCCAAAAGGAAAACGTCGTGCTGACGGGAATGCCCGCGTCGGGAAAAAGCACGGTCGGAGCGATTCTTGCAAAAAGGCTCGGCGTTCCTTTCATTGATACGGACGCTCTTATAGAAAAGAAGATCGGTATGAGCATTCCCGAATACTTTTTGAAATTCGGCGAGGCTGCCTTCAGGGACAGAGAGGAAGAGGTCATCGCGGACGTCTCTTCCCTTACCTCCTCGGTTATAGCGACGGGCGGCGGTGCCGTTCTCAGACGAAGAAACGTGCACAATTTAAAAAAGAACGGCAAGCTGTTCTTCATTGACAGACCGCTCTCGGAGCTTATTCCAACGGCTGACAGACCGCTTGCAAAGAACCGCGAGGCTATTGAAAAAAGATACGCCGAGAGATACGGTATATACTGCGCGACGGCAGACGTACGCATTCCCGCGGAATGCGCGGCTGAAGAGGTCGCTGAAAGGATAGTGGTAAAGAGGTGAAAATTTACGTTATAAACGGACCGAATCTGAATATGCTCGGAATACGCGAGCCCACTCATTACGGTAAAACGGACTACGCCGAGCTCGTCAGGGTGATCGAGCGATATTGCCGCGCAAGAGAGATCGAGCCCGTATTCTTCCAATCAAATCACGAAGGAGCACTCGTTGATAAAATTCAAGAGGCGTACTTCGAGGGCGCCGACGGAATAGTTATAAACCCCGGAGCATATACGCACACGAGTATCGCGCTCCTTGATGCCGCGAAATCGGTTTCGCTTCCGCTTGTCGAGGTGCACATCTCCAAGGTCGAAGAGCGAGAGGACTTCAGGCAGGTAAGCTATATCAGAGCGGCGGCAGTCAAGACTATTACGGGACACGGGATCAACGGTTATACGGAAGCTGTGGAATTCCTCGCCTCTTACATAAAGGACGGGGAGAAAAAATGAAAATAAGGATAGAAAAAGGACAAGCAAAAGGCAAAGTAAAAGCCCCTCCGTCAAAGAGTATGGCGCACAGAATGCTCATCTGCGCCGCTATGTGCGAGGGTGTCAGCACGGTCAGAGGCATCTCGGGCTGTGAGGACGTTTCGGCAACTATCGACTGCTTGAGGACGCTCGGAATAAAGATAGAGCACGACGGCGACGACGTCAGAGTCTACGGCAAGAGCTTTGCAGACTCGCAGCCGTCGGGCACGCTTGAGTGCAGAGAAAGCGGCAGCACGCTCAGATTTTTCATTCCGATAGCCCTTCTTTCGGGAAAAACGGTAATGTTCAGCGGAGCTCCAAGCCTTATGACAAGGCCAATGAGCGTTTACGAGGAGCTTGCGCGTGAGCGCGGAATGACCTTCATCGCAGACGGCAACACTATAACCGTCAAGGGGCCTCTTACGGGAGGCGAGTTCAACGTCGTCGGAAATATAAGCAGTCAGTTTATCAGCGGTCTGCTCTTCGCCCTTCCCGGGGCAAAGGGTGACAGCACGATAAAAATAACGCCTCCCATCGAGAGCCGCTCTTATATAGATCTGACGCTTGAGGCGCTGAGGCTCTTCGGAATAAGAGCCGAGTGGAGCGACGAGCACACGCTCTTCATCCCCGGCGGTCAAAGACCGAGCGCGTGCGACGTAACGGTCGAGGGTGATTACTCGGGCGCCGCATTTCTCGATGCGCTCGGGCTCTTCGGCGGCGAGGTAGAGCTTGAGGGCTTGCGCGAGGACAGCACGCAGGGCGACAAGGTATACAAGAGATACTTTGAGATGCTGCGACGCGGCGTGCCCACGGTGCACATCGGGGACTGCCCCGACCTCGGACCGATTTTGTTCGCCGTTGCGGCGGCAAGCTCGGGTGGAATTTTTGACGGAACGAGAAGACTGAAGATAAAGGAGAGCGACAGAGCCTCCTCTATGGCAGAGGAGCTCAAGAAATTCGGAGCTTCGGTGCGCGTCTTAGACGACACCGTCGTGGTCTACCCTGCTGATTTTCACGCGCCGAGCGAGGTGCTTTACGGGCACAACGACCACAGGATCGTTATGTCTTTGGCGGTGCTTTTAACGATTACGGGCGGCGAGATAGACGGAGCCGAGGCGGTAAGCAAGAGCTACCCCGAATTCTTCACACATTTGTCAGAGCTTGGAATTAAGGTAAGCGAGATATGAAATTCGATAAAGAATCAAACGTTTTAATAATAGGACTCGGCGTTATTGGCGGAAGCTATGCCAAAGCGCTGACCGAAAAAGGATACAAGGTCGACTGTATAACTCTTGAGCGAGAGAGCATTGACTACGCAAAGGAGCGCGGAATGATACGGTACGGCACCACCGAGGTAGAAGAGGAGCTTGTAAAAAATGCGGATCTCGTAATATTCGCGATCTACCCCGGTGCATTCGTTGAATGGATAAAGAAATACGGTCATCTCTTTAAAAAAGGTTCGTGGATAACGGACGTTACGGGTGTCAAGGGCTCGGTAGTATACAAGATAGAGGAGCTGATGCCCGAGGGGGTAGAATTTATTTCCGCGCACCCGATGGCGGGACGTGAGCAAAGCGGCGTTGAATTCAGCGACCCCTCCGTGTTCAAAGGTGCAAACTACATCGTTACTCCCACGGAGAAAAGCACTCCCGAAGCGATAGCGCTTTGCAAGAGGCTTGGAGAGGAGCTCGGTTTTGCAAGGATCTCCGAGCTTTCCCCGAAGGAGCACGACGTGATGATCGGTTTCCTTTCCCAGCTGACGCACTGCATCGCCGTCACTCTTATGAACTGCAGCACTGCCGACGGTCTTGAGAAATACACGGGAGACTCGTTCAGGGACCTTACGAGAATAGCAAAGATAAACGATAAGATGTGGAGCGAGTTGTTTATCAGCAACAAGGACGCGCTCATCTACCAGATGGACACGTTTATTAAAGAATTTTCCGATTTCAGATGGCTCATCGCCAACGAAAACAGAGAAGAAATGAGAGAAAAGATGAGAGCTTCAACGGAAAGAAGAAAGCTCTTCGACAAACCCAAAGCATAATTTTTTTAAAAAAGGAAGCAAGAAAAAAATGAACAAGAATATGATTTTCTACAGGAAGCTGCCTATTCCGCAGGACATAAAAGCACAGTTCCCCCTCTCAGCCGAGGTTGCTAAGGCAAGAGAAGCAAAAGTCGAGGAGATCAGCAAGATATTCAAAGGTGAGGACGACAGACTTATTCTCGTCATAGGTCCCTGCTCCGCTGACAGAGAGGACGCGGTGCTCGATTATATTTACAGATTAAGAGGCGTTCAGGAAAAGGTCAAGGACAAAATTATGATCGTTCCGAGAATTTATACGAACAAGCCGAGAACTACGGGCGAAGGATATAAGGGAATGCTCCACCAGCCCGATCCGAACGCCGAGCCCGATATGCTGAAGGGTATCGTTGCTATAAGAAAGCTTCATATGAAGGCGATAGAAGAAACGGGCTTTGGCTGTGCTGACGAGATGCTCTACCCCGAAAATTACAAGTACCTCTCAGACCTTCTTACCTACGTTGCGGTCGGAGCTCGTTCAAGCGAGGATCAGCAGCACAGACTTACAGCCAGCGGCATCGACGTTCCCGTCGGAATGAAGAACCCGACGAGCGGCGACCTTTCGGTTATGATGAACTCCATCAAGGCGGCGCAGAGCTCGCACATCTTCTGCTATCGCGGATGGGAAGCAAAGACTCTCGGCAACCCCCTTGCCCACGCAATACTTCGCGGATACGTTGATAAGTACGGGAAATCGTTCTCGAATTACCATTACGAGGATCTTTACACGCTTTGGGAAGAATACCAAAAGTCGGGTCTTGCCAATCCCGCGGTCATAGTTGACACCAACCACGCAAACTCGGGAAAGAAATACGATCAGCAACCGAGAATAGCCAAAGAGATCCTCCACAGCTGCCGTCATTCCGCCGAGATAAAGAGTATAGTCAAGGGTCTTATGATAGAGAGCTATATCGAAGACGGGTGCCAGAAGATCTCACAGGATGAGGTGTACGGAAAATCCATCACAGACCCCTGCCTCGGTTGGGAGAAGACCGAGCGTCTTATCTACGACCTTGCAGACGTGCTTTAATATTAAAAGACGTTTAAAGGGGCTGTCGCACTCAGAGATAACCAAATAAAAAACAGGTGGAGACATTATAATACAGTGCCTCCACCTTTGCTTTGAACGAATTAAACCGATTTTATTGATTTTTTGATTAGGCCCCCCGTTAATTCTACATACAAAAAAGACTACCGCCAAAAAAGACGGTAGTCTGATTTTTTTGAGAAAAGCTATAAAGCTTATCCAACAAGACCGGAACGCTCTATACCCTGTACCAGGTACTTCTGGCAGAAGAGGTACATAATGATAAGCGGAGCTATGATCATCATTCCGGCGGTGTTTTCAACAACGCTCTTGTAAAGAAGCGCAGTCGTATCCGTTTCGGCACTTGCGCCGAGTGAGATAGAAACCTGTTCTATTACGTTCGGCATCAAGAACACTCCCTCGCCCTCTTGCTGAGTCGCAAAGAAGACGCTGTGATAGAATTGGTCTGTCCACTGCCAAGAGAAGGAGAAGAGGAAGACCGTGATCATCATAGGCACTGCAAGGGGAATAATGATGCGGAAGAACGTGCGGAATACACCCGAACCGTCAACGTACGCTGACTCTTCAAGCTCGTCGGGAACGCCCTTGAAGAACTGACGGAGAAGGTAGATGTAAAGACCGTTCTTAAACGCAAGACCGCATACGGAGAAGATATAGTACGGAACGAGAGAGTTCTGGAGAGATACCTGCGTTTTTGTGGGGTCTATCCACTGTGCGATAGTTCCTACTATTCCGTTGTAGCCCATAGTGAATTCCCAGGACTTCGGCTGCATTATATCGAAGTCGGAAAGCCACATCTGAATTGCAAGGCTGAGAGTCTGATGCGGAACGACCATCGTGAATACGACGAGCGCCATTACGATCTTATTGCCCTTGAACTTAAACTTCGCAAGACCGTAACCTACAAGGCAGGCTATAAAGGTCTGGATGAGAGCAACGCTGAGAGAAAGAAGCGCGGTATTTACAAGAGCCGTGAAATACTGGTTCTCTGTAATAATGTACTTATACTGCTCAAGCGTGAAGTTCTTTGCAATAAGCGAAACGGTCGGGTCGATTACGTCCGCCTTCGTCATAAAGGAACCTGCGATCTTCGAGATGAAGGGGAAAAGGATTACGAACGAGACACCAAGCATAAGGACGAAACGGAAGATGTTTACAAGCACCCTGATCCAGGTGTTGGAAGTCTTCAGCTTCGCTTGGAGTCTTTCCTTGAAGGAGAGCTTGCCCTCGTAATCAACGTGGATCTTATTTTTGGTTTCTTTTCTGATTACTGTCTTATTAGAATCCATATCGATTACCTCCTTAATCCCTTCTCTGATAGAATATGAACGACGACATAATTGCACCGACGAGAGCAATTATGAGAATTACCGACAAGAAGTATATCCAATACATTGCCGATCCCTGACCGAGGTTTCTTCCGACCTCGCCCGAGATATACGTCATCGTCACGTTCGAAGTTCGTGTGAAGGAGTCAATAACGGTGTAGACCGCGTTTACGAGTATCATAGGAGAGATCATCGGGAACGTAACCTTCCAGAAGGTCTCCCAACCCGTTGCGCCGTCGATCTTGCACGCCTCGTATATCTGAGGCGAGATGGACTGAAGTCCTGCAAGGAAGATAAGCATCTGTACACCTGAGTAGTTGATTATGTTGTAAATATTATTTACAAGATCTACAACGTAAGTAACAAGCTCTTGTCCGACCTTCATATTTGCGAAGAGCGCCTGAACGTCAAGCATAGATATGATCTGAGCTCCGCCCGTTTGCTCCGCGCCGTCTGTCTGTGTTGCCGATTCTGCGGCAGCGCCGCCTGCTTCAACAGAGCTCTGAGTTGCCTGGGTAGCCATATTGTCACCAAGGCTCTCCATAATACCCGTTGCTATAATAACGGGGACGAAGAAGATCGCACGGAATACTGCTCTACCAAGCATCTTCTGGTTAAGAACAACTGCTATAAAGAGCGAGAAGATGATGATGGCAGGAACCTCGAAGATAAGGTTCTGAAGACCCGATACAAGCTTTCCGACGAAATCGGGTGACGTCGTGAACGCATAGTTGTAATGATCGAAGCCGACGAACTCAAGCACACGCTCCGGTGTTCCCTGCTCGTTTATTTCGATGATGAAGTTCGAAAAGCTGTACGTGATAGAGTCTATCAGTATGGGAAGATAGACGAAGAGAATTCCGATGAGGAAGGGGAGGACGAATAAGTATCCTGCCCTTGCCTTCTTCGCATCGAGGGACGCTTTGCGATGTCTTTTAGGTAAAGTCAAGGTTTTTTCATTTGAATTACTCATTTTACGTCCCTCCTTAATTTAATGTTTCAAATTCATACTTACCAAGTACAAACGCGTCTTCGCCTTCGATATTTACGATAACGCTGTAAATATTGAAGTTGAGCACAAACTTGACCTCGTGACCGCTCTTGGGATCTCTGTAGGTTACCATAACTACGTTATAGTTATCAAGCGTGTACTGAGTTTCTACGTAATTAACGCCATCGGTAGAGTAAGAGTTAGTGATGTAGTTATACTTGGATTCGTATTTTTGGACGCGGTCAAATGCCACTTCGCGTCCGGGCTCGGTGCCTGCTATCATATATCTTTCGCAAAGCTCTTCTTCAAGAACGTTCAGGTAAGAGTCTATCTCTGCACAAACATTCTCTGCAAACTCTGCGGAAATCTGCTTATTGTCAACGAGGTTGAGCAAGCTCTTTGCCGCCTCGATAACAGCCGCGTTATCAATAGTTACCTTTACGCCCTTGCCGAACTCGCCGTTTGCGGTCATTTCAGCAAACGCTGCGGAAACGTCGGAGACGATCTGAGCCTTGACGTTCTCAATGAACTCGCTTACGAGAAGATCATAAGCCGCCTTGCGCTCGTCCGCGTCAATAACGCGCTCGACCTTAAGGATCTTGTGATCTACGATCTCATAATTCTGAAGAGCGCCTATTGCGCCGTTGATCGTTGCATACTGCTCAACTATCTTGTCAAACCAGTTAGTGTAGCTGACACCGTAATACTTATTAAGCTCAAGATTATCTTTAAGCTTTTCGGTATTCTGATAGCAAAGAATGTAGTAGAGCGACGCGCCGCTCTCGATAGAACGGAGAACGTCATACGAAGGATCGCCCGAATAGTTCAGCGCGTTACCCGTATAGTTAACGTATCCGTGAAGAACCATTCCGTAGAACGGTATAGTGTAAGATGCGGTGGTCATATGGCTCGAATCGATGTACGCATCGATTATATGAGATGCATATTCGATGGAGTAAGCATTACCCTTATTGACCATCATACTGTAACCGTCGTCACGCATAGCCCTGAGAAGCTCGGAGATATACGCGGTCGCATCGTCACGGTTAATGGGGTTTTCATCATCGAAGTTGGAGTTAACGTCCGAACCGAGAGTGGAAACGGAGATCGTCTTGATATTGAACTCGGAGAAGTCTGCGTTAAACTTAGTATAAAGTTCAGCAAGAGCATCTGCCGAAACGATCTTGGTAAGGAAGCTTTCGTATGCGTGAGTTACCGAATTGTAAAGCTGCTTTGCCGCATAACGGTTATCTATCAGCTTCGCGGCAACCTTGCTCGTGGACACACCGTCGAAGAGCGACGTATTCGAAATATAAAGGAAATCGAAATCGGGATAAATGCCGAGTGTGGAATTGGTTCTGCCTGCGACCTCCTCGGAATAATTAAGGAGAGACTCAAAGCCATCCTTGCCACCTACGACAGAATCCCATTTCACCTTCGAGGGGTAGGTATATTCCATACCGCCGTTGGCAAAACCTGTAAGACGGAAGTTGACGTTGGTGATATTAGAGATCTTTGCCTCAAGAGCGAGGTATTCATTAGCCTTTTGCTGGTAAAGCGCCTTGACGGTGAGATCCTTCACCTCTGCATTCGCCTTGTTCTGATACTCGGTCGCCTTGTCGTGAAGAACCTTCTTCGCGTCTGCGAACTGATCGTACATCGTGCGAATATCGTCAAAGGTGGTAAGCTCCATAGAAACCTCTACGGGGAACGAAAGGATCTTTTCGGTAACCTCCATAGAACCGAACGCCTCGATATAAAGAGGAAGGTCGTTTCCAAGTGCGGAGATCGCGCTGATAGCGCCCGTAGACTTAAGAAGATCGCGGTAGCACTCAGCCATACCTACGTAAGACGCATCGTAATTGCCATAGCCGTAAGCGCTGTTAAGCTTCTCATCGGCAAGCATCGTGATTCTCGTCTTGTAAGAACCGTTGTACTTAGACTCAGAAACCATCGTGTAGGACGAAAGTCCGCTTACGGAAAGCGTCTGAGAAAGGTCGTAAGTATCCGAAGGATACGGCTTATACTGCGGGTATACTATCGCAAGCTTACAGCTCGTGGACTTAAATTCCGTCCAAAGCGTTGCGAGCGCGGCTCCCTCCTCTATAACTGCAAAGAAGCCGTTGTTAAGAGTTGTTGCGCCTGTTGCCGCAAGAGTTTCGGGATCGGTAACGTTTTCGGTATAAACCATTCCGTAAACGGGGAGAGTTACCTGCTCTCTGTAGTCACCGGTAATGCTGTATATATCGGAATAAGCGTGGTCGATACCGTAGATCTGAGCGTGGCTTACAAGAGGTCTTGTAAGGAAATCGGAGTAGTTGATGATAGCACCGCTTCCGTCGGGATAGAAGACGTAACCGCTCTTCTGACCGTTCTCATCTTTGACGAGGAGAGATCCCGAGCCGAAATACTTAAGAGTAGTGATAGACTTAAGAACGAAGGATGATTCATCAAACGCTATTGAGTTTGCGGGAAGAGTTACGCAAAGCGAACCGTCCTCGTTGAAGGTATACTCAAGAGCACACCTGAAGACTTCCTTGCTCGCAAACTGGTGAACGTAGCCCCACTCCTTCTCATCTCTGAACATATCGTTGAAGGTGTACGTAGGATTTTCAACGAAAAGACAATAGGTTTCAATAATCTTTTCGCTTTTTTCAAACTCGACGTCGCCTTGAGCACCGGGCTTAATGGTGCAAAGAAGATAATCGCCGTCATCTGCCTTTTTGTAATAGTTTACGAGGTTGAGAAGAGGTGCGAAAACTTCTTCCTGCAAGGGGTTCTCCATAGTGTTATTCGTGCCGGACAACGTGTCGAACTCGGTAACGATTTTACTAACGAGCCTAAGGTACATACTAAGCGCGTTACGATTGATAGCACCCGTCTTGTCGAAGAAGAGGAAATCTGCGACGGTCTTCTGTTCAAGTACCGCGTTACACTCGGGGCAACGGTGCTCGCCCGTCTGCTCGTTGTGTACTCCGAGCCTCTTATGCGCGTTGCAGAAGTACAGCTCTTCGTTGATATTGAAAAGAAGGCGAAGGTTGTGAATAACCTCATAAAAATGCTCAATGGCGTTAGACTTTACGAAGTCGGTCTTTAGTGGCTGTGAAGCCGAGGCATCCTTCTCCATAACGTATGCTGCGAAATCGAAAAGATCGGTCTGTCCACTATACTTTCCGCCCGCCTTATAATAAGTAAGGTAGTCGTAGAAGAACGCGTTGGCAGACTTATACGGATCGTCACTCCTACGGGCGGGATTGTAAATCGGCTTCAGAGGGTGAACGTCGATTGCTTCAATACCCTTAATTACCTCAGTGAGGTATGCACTCAGGATGGGGGTTAGGATGTTGTTATAGAAGCGCTGAGAGGAGATCGCGCCGGGAACGAGATATCTGAGAGTCGTATCACCGAGGGTGTAGTTGACTCTGAGACCGTTGGTAAGCTTGGTTACCTGGATCTGGTTACGGATGGCGGAATCTCTGTAGCTGTCAAGCTGCTTTGCCGTTTCGGGAGTAGCCGTGACAGGATAGTACTCGACTATTACCTGAGAGAGCATCTCAGAAACGACACCGGTCGTTTCCTTGTAGTTATAGTCGTTACTCATAAGAACCTGACCCGTTACGCGGTTCACATAGTACATAAAGCCCGTGTAGACGTTTACGTAGACCGTGTAATTTCCGTCAGGCGAGTTTGCGTAAACGAGCTGGTTTGCCGCAAGCTCGGTCGCGAGCATTTCTGCCGCGGAATTATAATCCAATTGGTTTTTGAACTTAGCGATCGTCTTGAAGTTTTCTTCATCGTCTCCGATATACATATTAGGAGCGAGGTTAGACGTGTCTGCGGGAGCGCTGCTCGCCGCATTCGCTGTTACCTGGGGAACTGCCGCTATCATCGCGGTCGTGAGCATTACTACCGCAAGCAGCATAGATAATATTCTGTTAAATTTCATTTTTACCTCCTACTGCTTACGAAAGATTTGCTACAATTTCGGTAACGAGAGTGATAAGGAAGCTTACAACCTTTACTACAAGTGCCGAGAAGAGTATGACAACGAACATAATTACGACCATTGCCACTATCGTTCCAAGTATGGTAATGATATTCTTGACTATTGAGTAGTCGTGAGTGACGACCATACCGAAGAACAGAAGAAGCGCTGCCCAAACGTAACCGAACGTTACGAGAAGAGAAACGATAGAGCCTCCGGTCATTACGTTCGTAAGAATGGTGGAAAGAATTACGAACAAAGGAAGGGGCGCTATTGCATAACAGCAAGCGATATAAATGTCCTTGAAGCTTCCCTCACCGTCAAAGAGTGTCGTAAGGCACCAGTTTGCGATGATAAAGAGGAATACGGGAACAAGAACCGCCGCGAGCTGTACGAGAATCGACGTCGATTCTCCCTTCGGGTTGAAGTAATAACCCTGTCCGACAGATTGATAGAAGAAGGCTATGACCGTGATCGCCAAGAACGTCGTCGCTGCTCTTACAGAGCCGCGCTTTTCGTGCTTGAGATCCCAGAAGCCATCGAACGGGTGGAATACAAGATGGAATACGTAAAGCAACTCTTCCGCGTAAGTCTTTCTTCCGACCTTGAGAGCCGTTGCCTTGTTCTTCTTCTTTGCCCAACCGAGGAACTTGAAGAACAGAACGAGAACGAGAATTACGAGAACAACCATCGGAATCATCCACTTGGACGTGAAGTCCTTGCTGAGTGCGTTCTGCGCTTTTGCCCAGAAATCAACCTCATAAGCAACCTCGAGGTATTCCTTTGCTTCTTCGTAGTTACCCTGATTGTAAAGAGCCTTACCTATACCGATATACGCAAGGTCGAAGTTGTTGTTCATCGTAAGAACGTCCTGCCAGCACTCGATAGACTGCGAATACTTGTGTTCGTTCTCATTTTCAAGAGCGTCTATTATAGTGTTGCAATATTCCGTAGGAGAGTAGACGATGAGCTCGTCACCTCTTTGACCGCCCTTATCAAGGATGAGAAGACGGTATTCGTACTCAGCGGGAACGAGAAGTCCGCCTTGTTCATCGTAAACGGGTTCCGACACCTTGACGGGCTGATACGTGATAGCTTTGGGGTTTACGCAGTTACCGAGCTGTCCGCCAACGTCACCGAAAGCGAAGAGAAGCTCACCGTTGGAATTGTAGGTGAAGGTTCTCGCACGCTTGATCTTCTGAGTATTACTGTCGAGGATGGTCCAAGAGCCTGCGGGACCTATGGCTACGTCGACGATGGTCGAGAGAAGAGCCGTCGAAAGAATGCCAACTTCACCGCCGCAGTCAAAGAAGCCGTTACGCTTCATTATCTGCTTACCCATAGAGTTGAGCTTTTTAACGGGAGAATACGTTGCCGTCTTTGACTCAATGGAGGAAAGCTGAGATTCGCGGTCGTCTGCTTCCTTGAAATTGATGGTCGCATACACGAAGCCGTACTCGTCAACGGTTACGTTATTGTAAGCCGTGGGAATGTTGAGCTCCGTCCTCTTTCTCTGCTCTTCCGACTGGAACATACTCCAAATACGGTCAAGGATACTGTAAGTAACCTTCTGCGCTCCGATAAATCCCGTGAAGGAACCGTCGTTCGCAAGAACGATGATACCCTCGAAGCACTGCTGAGAGGAGATGAAAATACGTCCGTAAAGGTCTACTGCGATAGCCTGAGGAACGAAGGAATCGGCGTCGATGATCCTGTCTGCGGGCTTATAGATAGTACGCTCGTAATTGTACTCTCTGTCGAAGACCTGGATCTGCTTGTTTCCCGTGTCGCATATGTAGATACGACCGTCATCAGTGTCATCGTAAAGGTTCCTGTCGGGAGTAACGAATACGCCCTCGGGTTCTTTAAGCTGCTTTTGCTGACCTCTGTCATCAAAATACGTGCTGATAGTTTTTACGTGACGATAATAAGCATCAAGAACAACTATACTGTTATTTGTTTTATCGGCAAGATAGATATATCCGCGCTCGTCGGAAACAACGTCCTGAGCACCCTGGATTATCTTCATCTTACCTTCCTCGTCGGTTCCCGCGTAATCAACCTTCATATCCTGGAAGGAAAGAGAGGTGCTCGCGGTATAAGCGTGAGGAGACATCATAGGTTCGCCGTCGATAGAATAGGTATACGTGTCATAGGCATCGAATGCGGATGCGGAGAACGTTCCGAAAAGCATTATCGCAATTACGGCAAATATTAAAATTTTAGTAATTTTACTTTTCATATTTCCTCCTTAATCCTTCATACCGGAGGAGCCCATCGTTTCTATGATCTTACTCTGGTTGAGGACGAAGACCGCAATGGGAACTATCATCATTACGACCGTTGCCGCAGCAGCCGCGCCCGAACGGGCAATACCGCCGCTTAAGATCTGACCTATCGCGTAGTTGAAGGTCTTAAGCTCTTCCGAATGAACGTATACTGACGCACCTGCGTTCCAAAGTCCCTTGAACGACTCGATGATAAGGGTGAGCCACGCGGGCTTAACCATCGGCATCGCTATGGTAAGGAAGGTTCTGAACTCGCTGGCACCGTCAAGTCTTGCGGACTCAAGGACCGTGTCGGGAACAGAGGACTCCATAAACTGCTTCATCAGGTAAAGACCCATAGTCGTTGCCATCGACGGAACGATAATGGAAAGATAAGTATCTATCCAGCCGAACGCCGAGAGAATGATGAAGTGCGTTACCTGGTTAACGGTGGAGTGGAACATAAGTGACATAACTATGAGCTGGAAGATCGCGTTTCTTCCGGGGAATCTGAGCTTCGCGAGCGAGTACGCTGCCATCGAAGCGAAGATAAGGTTACCTACAGTACCGCAGATCGTAATGAATACGGTATTGAATATGTACCTTGAGAAGGGGACCCAAGAGTCACCCATAAGCGTAAACAGATCCTTGAAGTTATCGAAGGAAGGGTCTATTACGTAGAACTTCGGGGGGAACATAAACAGCTCATCGAGCGGCTTCAAGGACTGTACTACGACGTAGTACATAGGGAGGAACATAAACGCTCCGAGAATTACGAGTAGGAAGGTGATTCCGCCGTCACCGCCCTTAGAACGGTTGAGAACGACTCTGTGACCTCTTGTTCTTAATTTCTGTGCCATGTTACTCACCTACCTTCGAAAGCGCTTTCTTTATTACTATGTTACAACCGAACATTATAATAAAGAGGATAACTGCAATTGCCGAGGCGTAACCTATCTCATAACGCTGTCCACCGTAGTCACTGAGGTGGTGCATTATGGTATGAGCGGCATAGTCGACCGAGGGGAATCCGCAAAGTGCGTCAACGACAGCACCGAAGCCGAACGCCTGAGTGATGGAAAGCACGGCACCGAACATAAGCTGAGGACGCATAGTCGGGAGAGTGATATACCAAAGCTCCTGCCAACGGTTCTTGATTCCGTCAACCGCCGCTGCCTCGTACATCGAGCGGTCTATAGTCTGAAGTCCCGCGATGAACGAAAGGAACGCGGTTCCGAGAGACGTCCAGAGCGCGACTACTATACAAAGCGGCATTACGTAATCAGCGTTTTCAAACCACAGTATCGCCTCTGACTGTAGTCCCCATTTCATAAGCGTCGCGTTGACCCATCCGTAAGAGTCGGAGGAGAACAGCGTCTTCCAAATGAGGTAAACCTGACCCGAGATCGAGGGGGCGTAGAATATAAGCGTTACGACCGCTCGGATCTTAGGAGGAAGCTCGTTGATAAACCAAGCTATCAAGAGCGAAAGTATGTAGGATACGGGACCCGTGATACACGCGAAGATCAGAGTGTTCTGACACGCGAGGATGAATATTTCGTCATCAAGGAACAGTCTGGTGAAGTTCTTTGCACCAACGAAATCGGGTATATTAAGCATATCGAAGTTAGTAAGGCTGAGTATCATCGACAGTACAACGGGCAAGACCGTGAAGACGATGAAGAGGATAAGGAACGGAGCGAGCATAAAGTACGCCGTCTTGTTTCTCTTCATTTCCTTCCACGTCCACTGCCATTTAGACATTTCGCTGCGCTGTGTAGGACGCTTAGCCTCTGTCTTTGAACGTGACATTTAATTATCTCCTTTTCGTTAGTCTCAAGATTTTTCTATCGGGGTCTCCTGGCCGTCCTTGCCGACGTACCAGATACCTCTGTCCTTAAACTCCTCGCGCTTTCTCGTGATCTCGGAGTTTATCGCGTCGATATAACCAAGAAGAGATTCCTTGGCGTTTGCGCCCTCGTTAACAACGTCGAGGAACGCAAACTTCATATATCTATTATAAATGTAGGAACCGGGATAGTTAACGATAGAGCACATATTGTTCATCTGATCCCTGATGGCAAGCTTCTCGCTCGCGGTCCAGGAAAGATCCTCAAGTGCCTGAAGGTTTGCAGCCTCATATTTAGCGGAGGGACCTATAAGAGCAACCATCTTGTTACCGTAGGTCGCCTGAACGTCCGCGCTGCTGTTCCACTGAACGAACTGCCAAGCCGCACGGAGCTCATCGCCCTTACAGCCTCTCAGAATGACCGTTGCGCCAACGCCTGCAAGAGATTCGTAGTGAAGCTCCTCTATTCCGTCGCCGTCAGCGTCTCTGAAGTCGCCGGGAAGCGAGCAGAATTCCCAAAGACCTTCTATCTCCGTCGCGTAAACGACGAGCTGGTTGTAAAGTGCGCAATATCCACCGATAAGAATGGGCATCTCACCCGTTCTGAAACGGTTTGCCGCATCGTACGCTACGGGGAATGAGTAGTCGCTGTAAAGACGGCATACGTACTCAAACGCCTCAAGCGCGATATCGGAGTCAAGGTCGATCTTAGCACCCGCGTACATAGGATCGTACTTGGATGCGTCGGTATACTTCCAAAGGCTTCCGCCCTTCTGGTAGATCATAAAGTCGAGGGCTGCGATATAGTCAACGCCGATCGACATATTGTTTGCCTGAATGATGGGCAAGCAGGAGAGAAGATCGCTCCACGTTTCGGGAACGCCGACGTTAAGGTTCGCAAGAACGTCCATACGGTAGAACATCATAGAGAAGCTCATCGTCTGAGGAATTCCGTAAGCTACGTTGAGAAGTCTGACGGTGTCCACTGCCGCCTCGGCAAACACCTGCTCTTCCTTGCCTTCTATAACGGATTTAGTCTTCTCAGTCAGGACGAGTTCGGAATAAGGCTTGGTAACGAACGTGAGCTCGCCCTTGTCGGTGCGCTCTTCCGTCGTTGTAGTGTAATTGCTGCTTTCGTCACGGTAAGTATAATATTTTGTAGTGAACTGCGAGTTATCTTCCGCCGAAAGGTCGGGGTCGTTGCCGCTGATACCTCGGACAGCACCACGGATAGCGTAGTTGATAACGTCCGCTGCGCCGAGTCCTATGTAAACGTCAGGGCCCTTGCCCGAAAGTATCGAGGGAAGAAGCGTACCGCCCGTAACGAGCTTAAGTGCCGCGGCGGTGCCCGTAGAGTTGGTGTAACCGTCGTTAGCGTCTATCATAGAACGCCAGATCTGAGACTGGTCACGACCCGTTGCAAGCCAAACGTCGATCTTCTGAACGTCCTCGGAGATCTCGCCGGTAAGTCCCATCTCATCGTAGTTTACCCAGAAGGAAGCGAAGAAGGACTTGATCTCAAACCAGAGCGAAGACCAGAAGCCCGCATCAGCCTCGCGCGGAACCTCTTCGGTTCCCGAGGGAACGATGAACAAGGCGTCGACCATAATCTTGCTCTGCTTAGAGTTGTTGATCCAGGTACCGAGAGTACCGAGGTAAGATTTGAGCGAGCCCATATTCTTAGCTACGTTATCGCCGTTGTCGGAGCCCATCTGCACAAGAAGAAGCGCTATCGTGTCAAGCGTTGCTATATGAGAACCGTTAGAGCCGCAGAGCTCCTCGAGCTTTTGCTTTTCGGTCGCGAGAGCCTTTGCCTGTTCAAGGAAGGAACGGAGAACGCCGGGAAGGATCTCGTCGAATCGGTAGTCACGGTTTTCGTCGGCGTCCGCGCCCGTGAGCTGAAGGACCTGAAGGTAGCAATCGTTTATGATAGAGAGAGAATGCTCAACCGCCTGAATGCTCTGCTTGAGAGAACCGAGAGAGCACTCAAGGTAAAGCGTATATTTCTGTCCCGCTTCAAAATAGAATTCAAAATCAGTTCCGTTTCCGTCACCAAGGAACTCCGACTGCCATTCCTTGCTGTAATTGAACTTAAGGTCAGCCGCCTCCTTGAAGGGAATTATAGCAGCCTCACCCGCGTTGGTATATCCCTTTCCCGCGATCTTGATGGTGCGGCAGACGAACATACCCTGAAGAGCGTTCTGAATAAATCTCATCGAGATCTTGTACATACCGCTCGTGGGAACGTAGAAATTGTAAGCCGCCCACTGACCTACGGTGCTGTAACCGTTTTCTCCTATTACATTATAAAGCTGAGAGGAGTGGTTGGTCGGGAAGGTTCCCGCAGAGGTGTTGTCGTTCGATGCCGCAACCGACGCGTCGGAAACGTAATCGGGGAATTCAGCCTCAAGCTGGACCTCACCCGAGCCCTGCGGCTTGCCGGAATGCTGCGCGCGATACTCGGAGTAAGCTTTAAGAGTGCTCGAGGTAGAATCCGAGAAAACTTCAACGGGGATAAGCTCGATAGACTTGAGCACGACGGGGTCACGCTCAGCGACGAGCGAGATGAAGTGGTCGCCCTTACCCATAAAGAACATGAAGTCCTCGGTGTAATAACCGCTGGAATCCTTAATGGTATACGTGCTCCACGTGGGGACTGCTACAGCCTCGGGCGCCATCGAGTTGTTGTTCTTATCGGAACGGATGCTGGAAACGGTGGTGACCCGATAGAACTTACCCGTATACTCGTTTCTTTCGTAATGAACGACGGTCTTAACGTATCCGCCGTCTTCATCTACGGGGTTATTGTATGAAATGGACGCCTTACCCTGAGAGTACTCAGCGGCGCTGATCTCAACCTTCGTAACCTTGGAATTGTAATCGTATTCCCAGGACTTGTCAAGAGTGATACGGCCAGCTTCATCGAAAGGAATCTTGTCGTCTATCAGGAACTTTTTTTCGATAGAGCTCGTACTGCTCTCGGACGTTTTAGCGGAATAGTAAGTAAACTTTATGTAGTACATTCCGATGTCGTCGTCCGTGATGTTGATCTTCCACGCCGCAGTTCCCATTGAAGGAAGATAAACGGAGGTGGCAGCATCCTCAGCGGTAAAGTCGTTCCAGGTCTCATATCCGAGAGAATCCTTATCGGGACCGCATATAGGGCTGTCCTTTACGAGAACGGCGTTCTGCTCGTTCTTCTCGTCAATGAAATCGGTGTATTTCTGCTTTCCGTTCTGATCCCATTCCCTCGCAAAATCAAGAATGTTGTATTCTCCATCCTTGTAAACGTAATCGGGATCGGTGCTGAAGAAGATCTTGATGGGAGTCTTCCTGTTCGGAGTCTTAGCAAGCGTAGCGTACTCGGCAAGGTACTGCTCGTACGACGTAACGCCTACAAGATTCTGCATTTCTTCAAGAGTCGCAGCGGTACTGTTCTCACCCTTGTACTCACCGTTCGAAGCGCCGACGGTGATACCGAGCGCGCCAAACAGCGTAGCCACAGTGAGAAGAAGACAGAGGACTCTTTGTGAGACGGTTCTTTTCATTTGGTATTCCTCCAAGATTTTTTTGTGGGCATTTCGGTAAAGATGCCCGCCGACGATGTCATCAAGTTGCCCCATTCCGTAGAGGACCTTAAAGGTCGGGCCGCTTGATGATACCGCCGCGCGTTCCGCGTATGCCACATTAACATAAAAGATTATAGCACAATAAATAAAGAAAGTCAATAGCTACTAAAGACGTCAAAAACTCTCATATAGGGGAATAAAAGGTTCAAAAAACGACATTTTTTACCAATGTAAACAAAAGTTTACACGAACCGAAAATCTCCGCCTCCGTTCTTTTCAAAAAAAGTAAATAAAAGCGGCATTTTAGACGGAAAAATCACGCATTTTATCAAAAAATGCGTGATTAGGTAAATCATATTTACTTTTTTCGTGTGTTTTGCGTTTTTCGACTTGTACAATTGCCGCCGTAAGAGTTTGTGCAGATTGCACAAATTGTGAACGTTTTTTTCTACACAAAGATTTTTCAAAAAAGCTCTCAAAACAGGCTTTTTAAGCCGATTTTCGCGTTTTTTGCGCACTTTTTTCTACTCCGCAAGGCGAATAAATCCACCCGCGAGAACGGTATCACCGTCGTAAAGCACCGCCGATTGCCCCGGTGTGACAGAGTCCTGCGGCTCGTCAAGATGAAGCACCGCGCTTCCGTCGGGACTTATATTTGCCACAGCTCGCACAGGCTTCGCTCTGTACCGCAGCTTGACGAAAGCCGACACGCAGCACGTCTCCCCGAGTGGAGCCGCAAGTCCCGAAAAGACCATTTCCGATATGTGTACGGTACTGCTTTTTTTAGGCTCGCATCCAACTACGACCGTGTTCGTAAACGGGTCTATCTCCCTGACGAAAGCTCTCTGACCGAGCGAGATACCGAGCCCCTTTCTCTGCCCTACCGTGTATTTATAGAAGCCTCCGTGCTCCCCGATGACGCGTCCGTTCTCATCCTTGAAACTCCCGCTCCCTGCGGCGGGTCTGTGTTTTTCTATAAACGAAACGTGATCCGCGTCGGGAATGAAGCATATTTCCTGGCTGTCGCGCCTTTGCGCGGCGGAAAGACCGATGTTTCGAGAAAGCGCCCTGACGTCCTCTTTTTTCATTTCCGAAAGAGGAAAAACGAGGTGCGCGAGCTGCTCTTGCGATAAGCGCCAGAGCATATACGTCTGGTCCTTGGAGGGATCACTCGCTCTTGCGACGGCGTAGCGTGTCTCAGCTCCCGAGCCGAGCTTCACGACCCTTGCGTAATGACCCGTGGCTATTTTGTCAAATCCGTTTTTCATAGCGTACTCGTAAAGAAAGCGGAACTTCACTTCCCTGTTGCAAATTATACAGGGGTTCGGAGTGCGTCCGCCCGTATATTCGTCGAGGAAGTTTTCTACGACGGTCTTTTCGAAAGCGTCCGTACAGTCTATTTCGTGAAGCGGAATTCCAAGCTCCTTCGCAGATACGCGTGCGGCTTCGGTCTCCGTATATCCGTGCATTTTAAGCACCGCGCCCTCGACCGAGTATCCCTCGTCGGCAAGGACCTTTGCGGCGTAAGTGCTGTCAAGTCCTCCGCTAAGACCGAGAAGAACTCTTTTTTTCATTTACTTTCCTCCTAAAACAACAAACGGCAGGGTGATCACTCTGCCGCTTTCGGAAATTATCATTCCTCATCCTCGTGCGCCTTTTCGATCTCAAAATCGATAGGGCGTCCGATCTTGCCGTAATAATCGGCAATAGCGCTCTTCACCGCCTCCTCAGCGAGGACCGAGCAGTGAACCTTTACGGGCGGAAGCCCCTCAAGGGCCTCAACGACCACGCTGTTGGTAAGAGCAAGCGCGTCCTTGATCGAACGACCCTTTATAAGCTCGGTCGCCATAGACGACGTTGCTATCGCGGCGCCGCAGCCGAAGGTCTTGAACTTGCAGTCTGTTATAATATCGTTTTCATCTATTTTAAGATATATCTTCATTATATCGCCGCATTTGGCGTTTCCGACGGTTCCTACACCGTCCGCGTTTTCTATTTCTCCGACGTTTCTCGGATGCGTGAAATGATCCATTACCTTTTCACTGTACTGCATTTTAAATTTCCTTCCCGTGTTTTACTTGTTTTTTACGACGTCCTCCCAAAGCGGGCTCATATTGCGGAGCCTTTCAACTATCGGGGGAAGCTGTTCTATAATATAGTCTATCTCTTCTTCTGTATTTTCGTGCGTTATTGAAATTCTGACCGAGCCGTGCGCCTGCTCGTGCGGAACGCCCATAGCAAGTAAGACGTGCGACGCCTCAAGCGACTCGGATGAGCAAGCGGAGCCCGTGGACACGCAGATACCCGCGATGTCAAGCCAAAGAAGCATACTCTCGCCCTCTATAAATTCAAATCCGACGTTCACGTTTCCCGCGAGGCGATCGGTTCTGTGACCGTTGAGCCTCGAATAAGGGATCTCGGTCAGCGCGTCGATAAGACGGTCACGCATCTTTCTGACCCTATCAAGCTCGGGGAGGCGAGCCTTTGCCACCTCAAGAGCCTTTGCCAAGCCGACGATGTAAGGAAGATTCTCGGTTCCGGGGCGCTTGCGCTTTTCCTGACCGCCGCCCTCGATGAGATTGTTGATAACGACTCCCTTCCTTATATAAAGAAGCCCTATACCCTTGGGGGCGTGGATCTTGTGACCCGAAACGGAGAGCATATCGACGGGGAGCTTTTCAAGGTCGATATCAACGTTTCCGACGGCTTGAACGGCGTCCGTGAACATAAGTGCGCCCGCCGCGTGAGCGATGTTCGCTATTTCTTCTATCGGCTCGATGGTTCCGACCTCGTTATTCGCGTACATTATCGCAACTACGGCGGTCTTTTCCGTCACCGCCTCGCGAAGCTCGTCAAGCTTTACAACACCGAACTCGTCAACTCCGACGTAGGTAACGGTGAAGCCCTCTTTTTCAAGAGCCTTACAAGTGTGGAGCACCGCGTGATGCTCGATTGCGCTCGTGACTATGTGAGTTCTGCCCTTTGCGCGCGCTCTGTACGCCGCGCCGCGGATAGCCCAGTTGTCGGACTCTGTTCCGCAAGAGGTAAAATATATCTCACTCGGCTTACAGTTGAAGACTGCCGCTATGCGCGCACGCGCGTCATCAAGCATATTCTTCGCCTCAGCGCCCTTGGCGTGCTGGCTCGACGGATTGCCCCACACGTCGGTGAAGCAGGGCTGCATCGCTTCTATTACTTCACGGCTGACGGGGGTGGTCGCCGCGTTATCAGCATAAACGAATCTTGACATTTTCTTTCCTTTTTCGCGCGAAAAGGTTAAAAAACGTCATCTTCGCGCGCACTTTATTTTTCCTCGTATATTGTATACCAATTTTGTGGATATTTCAATAGGTTAGCAAACAAAAAATGTTAATTTTATGTGAACAAAAGCCGTGTCGGATGGATTTTGCGAAATTGTAACCCTGCGGTTGCGAGTTATCACGCACTTATCGGTTGCAAAATTCGGTATATTTTAAAAATCTTTACATCAAACGCTTGACTTTTCACCGAAAACATAATATAATAATGCCGTGAAAGATAAAAAACAAGAAAGCGAGAAAAATTATGTACACAATAGGCGTTGACCTTGGCGGCACGAACATCGCCGTCGGACTCTGCGACGAAAACCTCAAGATCGTTGACAAGGCATCGGTGCCTACGGGCGCTGACAGAGACGGCGAGCTCATCGTAAAGGATATGGCTGAGCTTGCAAAGAAGCTCATTGAAAAGAACGGTCTTACCCTCTCCGACATTGAGTACGTCGGAATAGCGACTCCCGGAAGCACGAACGTAAAGAAAGGTATCGTTGAATACGCGAACAACCTTCCCTTCCGCGATTTCCACATTGCCGACATCTTCAAGAAGTTCCTCCCCGTAAACAAGGTTCTTATCGCGAACGACGCAAACGCGGCGGCACTTGCAGAGGCACTTGCAGGCGCGGCTAAGGGGGCGAGCACGTCCGTTATGATCACCCTCGGTACGGGCGTCGGCGGCGGCGTTATCATCGACGGCAAGATCTTCACGGGCGGCATCAACGACTCCGGCACGGAGCTTGGTCACATAGTAATTGAGAAGGGCGGCCGTCAGTGCTCCTGCGGCAGACGCGGATGCTGGGAGACCTACTCCTCCGCAACGGGTCTTGCCCTTACCACGAAGGAAAAGATGAAGGAGCTTGAGCTCCAAGAGATCCCCTCTCTCCTCTTCGAGGAAGCCGAGAAGGAAGGCAAGATCAGCGCGCGCACCGCGTTCAACGCAATGAAGCGCGGAGACAAGTACGGCGCAAAGATCGTCGACGAGTATATCGAATACCTCGCAACGGGTATCACCGATATGATAAACATCTTCCAGCCCGAGGTTCTTTCCATCGGCGGCGGTGTTTGCAACGAAAAGGAATACCTCACGAAGCCTCTTATCGAGCTCGTTAATAAGGAGCAGTATACGAGAGGAAACGCTGTAAAAACCAAGATAGTGATTGCCGAGCTTGGAAACGACGCAGGCATCATCGGCGCTGCAGGTCTTGGCAAATAATCCACGCAAAAACATAACAAAACAATAAAAAACTACGGAAAACCGCTTGGTTTTCCGTAGTTTTGCTTTAAACGAAAGTTCAATTAAAGTGCATTTCATCAGTGCCCTTGGTACGCGAAGGGTGCACGATACCGTCTCTTTGCTCGGAAGAAAACGACTCGGTATACCTTTGCGCTTGGGTGGTAAACAGCTTGTGGTACTTACCTCCGAGCGACATCAGCTCCTCGTGCGTTCCCTCCTCCACTATCTGACCGTTTTCGAGAACCACTATCTTGCCTGCCGTCGTAGCGCTTGAGAGTCTGTGAGAAACGAATATGCTGATCTTATCGCGAGTGAGCTCCGCAAATCTGTCAAAGACCTCCTGCTCCGCCATCGGGTCAAGAGAAGCGGTGGGCTCGTCGAGAATGAGTATATCGGAGGATTTATAAAACGCGCGAGAGATGGAGAGCTTCTGCCACTGTCCGACGGAAAGCTCGATTCCGTCCTCCTCAAATATGCGGGTAAGCGGCGTATCGTACCCAAGGGGCAGACGTTCTATAAAGTCCGCGGAATTACCTCTTTTCGCGGCAGCCTTCACGTCCTCTCTGTCGTGATCACGCCGAACGTCACCGAATTCAATATTCTCAGCGGCGCTCTCGGCATATTTGCCGAAGTCCTGGAAGACTATTCCGTACATATCGTAAAGCGCGTCGACGTCATACTCACGAATGTCGTGTCCGTCAAGAAGGATAACGCCCTCGGTAGGGTCATAGAGCCTCGTTAACAGCTTGATAAGGGTGGTTTTTCCCGCTCCGTTAAGACCTACGAGAACGACGGATTCCGACGGGCGGAGGGTCAGATTCACGTTTTTTATAACGCATCTGTCCGTCCCGGGATAAGAGAACGAAACGTTCTTGAACTCAACCGTGTGAGCGCAGCCTCGCTCAGGTATACGCGGAGGGGTAATCGTCGGAACGACGGTCGGCTCTTCATTCATAAATTCCATCATATTATTTATGAAAAGCGTTCCCTCGTAGATGGTTGCCGTCGAGGCGACGAGAGTCGCGACGTGCCCCGCTATTGAAGTGAGGGCACCCGTGTAGAGCGAATAATCGCCTATTCTGCCGTTTCCGAACACGACGGTATAAGCAACGTAAAGGAAGAGCGCGCAGTTTGCCGTGACCGTAACGAGTCCTACGACGGTCTGCGTTATTCCCTCTCTGATTATAAGCGACTTCAGGCCTTTATAGTATTTTCTGAAAACGCTTTTATACTTTGCCGTCAAGGTGTCGCCAAGCCCCAAGAGCTTTATCTCCTTCGCCATATCCTTATTTACCATAAGGGACGAATAATACTGCATCTGGCGGCGATCCTTGGAATGTCGGCGGATATATCTGAAGTTGCGGTTTCTGAAAACGTAATTTACTATCGCGCCGGGGACGGAGGCGATTATGATGATAAGCGGTGCCACGGGACTGAGCGTCGCGAGGACGACGATGAAGGAAACGACGCTTATAAGCGAGCTTATGACTCTGAAGGTCGCGCTGAGAATGCCTATCGGTCGCATCGACGCCTCGCGGTTGGCGTTTTCAAGCTTTTCATAAAATTCGGGTCTGTCAAACGAGCGAAGATCGACCGTCTTTGACTTTGCGAGTATCTTCATTTTTATATGATTGCTCACAAGCTCGCCCGCGATGCCCGTTACCATAGTATTAACGTGCGTTAATATCTTCTTTACGAAAAGATATATGAAATAAAGCGCGAACAAGAGAATGAGCGGACGCATAACGACGAAGATGTTATCAAGAATACTGTCCGTTCCCGACTCACCTATCAAAACGGCGATCTCGTTAAGAAGCTCGCTTGAAATATAAGCTCCCGCAACGGGCAAAAGACCGTCTGCAAGACAGAAGAGCGCCATAAACACAAGAATAGCGGGCGCCGTCTGCCAGACGAGTCCTATTATGTAAAAAAGACGAACGAGGAATCCCTTTGCCCTTTTAAAAAGATAAGACGGGATCTCCTTTAGCGATTTCGGTTTTTCAAGCCCATCCGTCGGGCGATACATACGGGGCGGCGGTCCGAAGCCGTGCATAAAAGCCGCACCTCCCTTAATATTATTTTTTCTTGAATTTTATAAATCCCGAGAGAATTATGATCAGCTGAGCGGGGACCCCGATGAGATAAAGGCGCCAAAGATTGCTTTTAGCGTATACGAGGATCGTTACGTGAAGAGCCGCGATCAAAGACCACGTCAGAAGACTGATGATAAAGAAATTCATCCGTCTTACGCCCCATATCGAATTAAATACGAGAATAACGATGAGCGACACGGGTACGGCTATCAGAAAAACGCTCCAATGATTTGAAAGCCCGCAAAGCGAGAGTATCGTGAACGCGAGCACCGTTAAAAGCCAGACGAGCATCACGGAAAGCGCGGATATTATAAAATGATTTTTTCTTTTCAGCTCCGCGCGCTCGTTGCTCGGGTGCTCACCCTTGTCGTGCTTGCGCGTCAGAAGGTAATCGACGCTGACGTCGAAATAATCGGCGATCTGCTTCAAGACGGTAATATCGGGCACAGCCTCCGCCCGCTCCCACTTTGAGACCGCTTTATCGGAATAATTCAAAACGTCGGCAAGATTGCTCTGTGTGAGCTTTGCGCCCTGGCGCAGCTCCGTTATATTCTCGGCAATAGCCGCTCTTATATCCTCCACTCGCGTTTCCTTTCTTAAGTTTTATAGCATAATATTATATTTTATCACAAATTTATGAATATTTCAAGGTTTGTAGGATACGAAAATTCAAAATCGCTTCTTTTTTTTACAGCACCGCCGCGCGAAAAGACCTCTGTCAAAGAGTTCCGTGAGAAAACAGAAGCTCTCCCTGCTCCGATACGGTGAGAAGTCCGAAGGACGGCTGCGCGCCCCACCCCGCCTCAAGGCTCCCTGGATTAAAGAGTGTGACTCCGAGCTCGGGGAAATATTCCTCTTTTGCCACGTGGGTGTGACCGTAAAGAACGGCGGCTGCGCCCTGCTCCTTCGCAAGAGCGAGAAGTCCGCCCGAGCCGTACTTAGCGCCGTACAGGTCGCCGTGAGTCAGAACTATTTTTTTACCGAAGAAGCTGACGCACTCCACCTTTTTCACGAAAGAGCCGTCAATAACGGTGGGTCTGTCGCAGTTGCCGAGCACGCATACCCACTGCTTATCGCGCCGCTCCACGTGTTTCTCTACGCCGCCTATCCCGTCACCGAGGAAAAAGACCATATCGGCATCGGGATTTTTCGATAGGGCGCGGCTTATATTCTCCTCGGAGCGGTGAGAATCGGATATAACGATACATTTCATTTTAAAAATCTCCTTGATGTAACGGCAAATTCCGATGCCGCATATACTGTAATCGGATGATCGCACCGCGCTTTTTGCCGTGCGAAATGCTTATTGCGCTTCCCCGAAAAACGGAAGTGCGGAGAGGGGTATTTTATGAGAGTAGATAAGGAAAAGCTTGCAAAACTCTTGGAAAAGAACGACGAGGAGCTTTGGGCAGACGTAGTCAGAATGGCTTCGGAAAAAGGCTTCGAGCTTCCGAAAGCACCGCCTCCAAAGGCAGAAATGGATAAGATGCGCTCGGCGGTGTCGGGCGGGGGCGCTATGGACCTTGCCAGAGCGGCAAAGATACTGAACGATTACAGAAAGGGTGTGAAGTGATATGAGTACCGCGACAGACGGAAGGACCGACCTTGCAGGTCTTGTAAGCGCTATAATGGAGCACCCCGAGCTTATAGAACAGATCTCCCGCCTTGCGGGAGGCGATCAGACGCCCGAGGAGAAAAAGGACGAGATAGACGTGAGCGCGGAAGCGCCCGAGGAGAAAGCACCGCGAGCAGAACCCGTTCAGGCACAGCCGAGCGGAGACGAGAGGCGAAGCCGCCTGCTCTGCGCGCTGAAACCTTACCTTTCGGACAAAAGGGCTCGCGCGATAGACTCTATGCTTACCTTCGGTGAGATATTTGATATGATGAAGGCGAAAAAGTAAAAAAAGGGAGGCTCTTATGTATTCAAGAAGTTATTTCAGGGACACGGACGTCCAGCCGACGCCTCCCGAGAATTACTCGGGCACCGCTCTTGCCGAGGAGGCGTGTGAGCGAGAGGAAAACGGGCGGGATGCGGTGGCGAGCGTGATGACGGAAGAGTCGCAAAGCGATAACGAAAATACCGAAAGCGTGAGCGTTTTCTCCTCGCTTTTCCGTGGCGAAAGTCCTATTACAAGACTGTTTTCGGGCGGCGGTATAAAATCGTTCATCTCGGGCATAGGAACCGAAGAGATCCTTATAATTGCCGCAGCGGCACTGCTCTTCTTCTCAAAAGAAGGCGACAGAGAGTGCGCCGTTATGCTTCTGATATTGCTATTCATTTAAGTTACATAAATATTTTATCACACGGTAAAAAATATTGCAAGAACAAAAATAAACTCTACGATTTGTGGAGTTTATTTTTTAAATTCTCGCGCTTAGGGGTAGATTTTTCAAAAAAAATGGTATATAATGTAGACAAAAGAACAAAAAAGAGAGGACGCAAAATATGAATCTTCAGAGCGAAGCTTTCGCGAAAAATCTGAAAGAGCGTCGGAGAGAGCTCGGATACACGCAAAAGGAGCTTGCCGAGCTCATCGGCTATTCCGAAAAATCGGTCAGCAAATGGGAAAGCGGCGCGGTCATAGCTCCGAGCGCGGTGTTGCCCATTCTTGCGAAAAAGCTGGGGACAAGCATAGATTCCCTGCTCTCCGAGAACAGCGATCAAAGATACTACCTCGGAATTGACGGCGGCGGAACGAAAACGACGTTTGCCTTAGCGGATTCCGACGGCAGCGTGCTTTACAAAACCACCCTCGTCGGCTCGAATCCCGTCGATATCGGCATTGAGCGCACCTTCGAGGTGCTTGCCGACGGCATCAAAACGGTGTGCGCGAGCATTCCGTACTCAAAGATCTCCGTTTTTGCGGGCATCTCGGGAGGAATAACGGGCGATTACAAGGCTCGCATACGAACGTTTCTTGAAAATTACGGCTTTGCTTCCGCCGAAAACGGCAGCGACGCCGAAAACGCTGTCGCTCTTGCGCTCGGCAGGGGCGAGGGCACGGCGGTGATTATGGGAACGGGCTCGATAGCGTTCAGCCGCCATAACGGAAAGCTCGTAAGAAACGGCGGATACGGTTACCTCTTTGACGACGGAGGCTCGGGCTTTGCCATCGGGCGCGACGCCCTTATCGCCGCTTTGAATTTTGAAGAGGGACGCGGCGAGCAAACGGTTCTTTTAGAAAAACTGCGGGAGTCGCTCGGCGCAGAGAAGCTGATAGACTCGCTCGGTACGCTTTACAAGGGCGG
Source organism: Clostridia bacterium (assembly GCA_017503105.1). Classification (GTDB taxonomy): domain Bacteria; phylum Bacillota; class Clostridia; order Oscillospirales; family CAG-272; genus UBA1740. The sequence continues at coordinate 108,533 of JAFVTS010000011.1, read as the reverse complement.
AAAACGGACAACGGCATCCTTCGCGCCTATCGTTTTTTCGGCTTTTAAGGAAGGGGACGCTGTTGCGACGCGTATAATCGACGAGAATATGCGGGCGATAGCAAGGCTCATAGAAAATGCTCCGAGGAGCGCGGACGGAAGAGTGCGCGCGGTGCTCGTCGGCGGACTCGTCAAGGAATTCAGGCTATTGCTGCCTCTTATCAAAAAGCATTTGAAGGACGCGGATAAATACGATATAAGCGCAAACACGGGTGCACCGATATACGGTGCTCTGATGCTTGCGGGAGCAGAAAACATAAAGGAGATATAAAGATGTTAAAAACGGAAATGAGAAACGAAAACACCACGCACATAGACAAGATGACTACGGGCGAGATGATAGCGGCTATACAGAGGGAGAACATAATAGCCGCAGAATCCATCACCCCCGAGCTTGACAGAATAACTCGCGCGGTCGACGCTATTTACGAAAGAATGAAGGAGGGCGGAAGACTCTTCTACGTCGGATGCGGCACGTCGGGAAGGCTCGGCGTCGTTGACGCCTCCGAATGTCCGCCGACCTACGGCGTGCCCCACGGTCTTGTCGTTGGAATAATCGCGGGCGGCGACAAGGCGATAAGAACGGCGGCAGAGGGCGCTGAGGACAGCTTTGACGCGGGCGTTTCCGATATTGCGGCTTACGGGCTCACCGAAAAAGACTCCGTTGTCGGAATCTCCGCTGCGGGCGGTGCCGCATACGTGCTCGGAGCATTTTCCGAGGCGACGAGGGTCGGAGCGCTCAAGATCTCTCTGACCTCCAACACCGACACGCCTCTTGAAGCGGCGGCAGACCTCGCCATCCATCCCGACACGGGAGCGGAGGCTGTCACGGGCTCCACGAGAATGAAGGCGGGCTCTGCGCACAAGATGATACTCAATATGATCTCGACGGCGGTGATGATCAAGCTCGGTCACGTATATGAAAACCTTATGATAAACCTGCGTCCGACGAACATCAAGCTCAGAAAAAGAATGATAGGAATAGTCACGGACGTGCTCGGTCTTGACGCCGAAGCCGCCGAAAAATTGCTCGTGGAAAACGACTTCGTCTTAAGGCGAGCGTTTGAAGCATACGGAAAATAACTGTAATAAAAAACTAAAACGAAACGAATAAAACCATAGGTTTTAAGCCTTAAAATCGGTTGAATTCATTCAACGCAAAGACGGAGACACTGTGATACAGTGTCTCCGTCTGTTTTTTATTCGGTTATCTTTGAACGCGACGGGCATTTTACGCCTTAGCTCATCAATATTTGCGTTGCGGCAGCCAAAGAGCAGAAGGCTTTGTCCTTTCATCCGTCACCGTCAAACCGATGCGTTTTTCGTTCTCTTTACGAACACCTTTTATCCCTTCAGGCTGTCAAGATCGTAAGAGTCAAGATATTTCTTTGTATTCTCACACATCTCAATAAAGAGCTTGCGTGCGTCGGATATAGAGCACGTGACGAGAGGATCGTTTACGAAACAAGCGAAGATCTTTTCAAGATCGCGCTCTGCGATAGCTGCGGAAATGTTTTCCTGCTGAGCGGAAACTCTCGATACGAGGGGATGAATGCTTGCGGGAACGGGACCTGCAAACACGGGAGTAAGCGAGCCCGATCTGAATACGGCGTTGGTCTCAACTACGGCTCCGAGCGGGAGATTGGGTATCTGTCCGCGGTTGGGGATGTTTACGTTCGTAACGAGATCGCAAAGACCGAGAAGCGCTCTCATCTGATGAGTGCCCTCCTCACCGGTAACCGATATTTCGAGTTTCTCCTCGCCGCTCTTCAGGCGCTCGCTCTTTGCAAGTCTGTTTGCGAGGTTTCTATATCTATAAGATATAGGTGTGAGAGCGAAGCCCATAGCTTCAACCTGCTCGGGAGATTCGAGATACCACTTGCCCGGGCAGAACTCTGCCAGATGTCTGTCACCTGCCGCCGCAATCACGCCAAAGCGGAGGAAAAGCTCCATCTTGACCTTCTCGGAGGTGAAGAACCAGGGCGTCGTGACGCTGGCGGCTTTCTTTTGTTGGTGCTCCTCGGTAACGTAGCCCGATTCAGCATACTTCTCGCAGAACTTCTTGTAGTAAGGGAAGAGGTCAACGTCTCTGAACTTCGCCTCGGTGAGCCAGGTGAAGTGATTGACCGAAACGGGATTTACCTTGATCTCGCTTCTCTTTGCATCAACGCCGAAGTATTCTTTGACTACCGACTTCAGGAGCCTTTGAGTGCCAAACACCTCGTGGCAGCAGCCGAACGCCTTGATCTCGGGGAACACTCTGTAGAGAGTTTTGACGCAGAGCGTCATAGGGTTCGTGTAGTTAATTACCCAGGCGTTGGGGCAATATTCCTTTATGTAGCCTGCGATCTGCTCGAACATAGGAATGGTGCGCATAGCTCTGATGATGCCGCCGGGGCCCGTGGTGTCGCCTACCGACTGATAGATGCCGTACTTTTCGGGCGCGTGGACGTCCGAGCCCATCTCGTCAAAGGTGCCGGGAAGAATGGAGATGATTACGAAATCGGCTCCCACCATAGCTTCCTTTGCGGTTTTTACCGCGTGATAGTTCCACACGCTCTTAGCGCCCTCTACCGAATTGTACTTGTTACCGATAATTTCGTTTGCCTGCGCAGCCTCGTAATCGATGTCGTAGAGATAAACGTCACCGCTTATGTCGTCGCAGGATACGAGATCGCTCATAAGTCCCCACGCCCATCCGCGCGAGCCGCCGCCAACGTAGGCGATCTTGATGTCCTTTACTTTCTTATCAACGTACTTCATTTTTGTATACCTCCAACAATTTAGTTTACAAGTACATTATATAACGTTTTTTTATCTTTTTCCTTGAATAAATTGCCTTATATGACTAAAAACACGAAAAAATTGCTTGATTTTTTCCGCTGCTTGTGATATGATAATAGCAAAAAAGAAACGAAGGAAAAACTATGGCATACATATTCTTTTCATACGATAAGGTGAACAAGCACAGAAAGATAGTTCGAATGCACAAGCACCGCAATCACGAAATATATTATCTCGTCAACGGAACGACGAAGTACGTCGTGGGCGACGAGATATTCAACGTGGTCAAGGGCGACGTGGTGATAATTCCCAAAGACACCTTTCATACCACCGATAGCGAGGAATGTATGCACAACGAGCGTTTTCTCCTGTCATTCAACGACGATCTCTTCGACGAGCAGACCGCCTGCCTCCTTGAGCATCTTTTGTCTCACCGTCTGGTTCACATTCCCGATAACAGACGCGAGGAGTTTGAGCGAATACTTCACGCCATCGGGCGTCACTACGACAGAGAGAATCCCGTCGGTATGGCTACCGTCAAGATACACATACTCGAGCTTGTTTCCTTCATTTATCATTATAGCACGGAGGCCGTGGTAAAGATAAGCGAGTCTGACAAGGTGGTTCACGAGATATCCGAATACATCAACCGCCATTACGGCGAGGAGCTTGCTCTTGACAAGCTCGGTCGCAAATTCTCAATCAGCGAGAGCCACCTTTCGCGCAAATTCAAATCGGTCGCAGGCGTGGGCATCAAAGAGTATATCACCTTCGTCCGTATTATGAACGCCGAACAGATACTTCGCACGGAGGACGTTTCTATAACCGAGGTTGCGGCGAGATGCGGTTTCAACGACAGCAACTATTTCTCGGCAGTCTTCAAAAAGGTAAAGGGGATCACGCCCTTGAAGTTCGCCAAGCTCGTGAAAGAGAGCAGCCGCAGCGAAGTCAAACACACAAGGTTTTGAGAGGCGAATTTTTCCCTATACTTCTCCGAATTTTTCTTAAACAAGCGCCTGATCGTTTCCGCCCAAGGCATCGCTTCGGTGTGATTTCTTCGTTAAGAACGTCGCGCCTTTCCCGCGTGTTTTTTGTATTCTTATCTTGATTTTTCCGAAAAAAGGTGTATAATTATTTTGACATACTCGTAAATCACAGGAGCATTCAATGACGAAACTGCAATTTTTGAGGGCGGTAATAAAAAACAACGCCGTGACGTGCATAGCCTTCGTGCTCGCGCTCGCGACCGCCTTTATCGTGCCTCCCGACGGAGAATATATAGGATACTTTGATTTCAAGACGCTCACCTGCCTTTTCTGCACTCTTGCGGTCGTTTGCGCTTTAAGAAACGTGCGCTTCTTCTACACCCTTGCAAGAAAGATAGTCAAGGGCTTCAAGACCGCGCGTATGAGCGTTATCGGCATAGTTTACATAACGTTTTTGGGCTCGATGCTTCTTGCCAACGATATGGCGCTTTTAACTTTCCTGCCGCTCGGATTCTTCGTCCTTCACACGACGGGCAAGGAAAAATATATGGCGTTCACTTTTATTATGCAGAACATAGCGGCAAACCTCGGCGGTATGCTGACTCCGTTCGGAAATCCGCAAAACCTCTACCTTTATTCAAAATTCAATATTCCCGACCTTGAGTTTATGGGAATAATGCTTCCGCCGTTTCTCCTCTCCGTCGGGCTCATCACGCTCTGTTGCATAATTTTCGTAAAGCCCGAGCCGCTTTCCCTTGAGGGTGACGACTACAACACACCGTGGGGACGGGTGGCGGTATACCTTGCGCTCTTCGCGCTCTCTATCGTAATAGTTTTCAGAGTTATTCCCTTCTGGATCGGGCTTGCCGTCATTCCGATAGTGCTGCTCTTCATTGACAGACGCGCGCTTTTAAACGTGGACTACGGTCTGCTCCTTACCTTTGTTTTCTTCTTCATCTTCTCGGGGAATATGGCAAGAATAGAGGCTGTGCGCGACTTTTTCTCGTGGCTTCTTGACAAGAACACGCTCGTCTTCTCCGCCCTTTCCTGCCAATTCATAAGCAACGTTCCCTCCGCTATACTTCTCTCGCAGTTTACGGAGAACTACCGCGAGCTGCTCCTCGGCGTCAACGTCGGCGGCACGGGAACGATAATCGCCTCGTTGGCGAGCCTTATAACCTTCCGCTCGTACGCAATGCACAACCCCGGGAAATCGGGCTCTTATCTGCTTAAATTCTCGGCGTTCAATTTCGCCTTCTTGGCGATACTCACCGTTTTTTGTTTGGTGATTTAAAAAGAGCTGCCATTCGGAAATTCCTTTGGCAGCTTTTTTTATCTTTTATATCCACTCTTCGGCACAGCATAGTCAAGCTCTGAAATAACCGCCTGTCCTGTCAGGATCTCTGCATACTGAACGGAGCGGAAAGAAGAACGCCCGCCGTCTGTAAATTGTATACGAAAGATATGCGGATACACGCCTATAATTTTCGCAGGTGCATTGAAAATATCACTCGAATGCGATATCTTCGCACCGAAATGCACGGTTTTGCCTTCTTCGTAAAGCACTTTTATCCCGTCCTTTATCTGATCTAAAAGCGTCATTTCTCATCAACCTCCCGTTCTTTTACAAGTATCGCGTTAAGCTCTTTTTCTTCCCGTCCGAGTTGCTTTAAAAACGGTACCGTGAGAGCTGTGGCTACTGCCATAGCAAGAAAATCTGCCGTCGGTGCGGCATAAAGAATCGCTTCAACACCGCCAAACGCGATGGGATATATTATTATGAGAGGAATGAAGCACACGATGTCACGTATCATAGAAGCAACTACCGCACGCACGGGTCTTCCCACCGCTTGAAAGAAAATAGACGTCATCTTTACGATACAAGTAAAGGTCACAAGAGAAAGGAATATACGAAACGTCTTTTCGCCAAACGTCCAATAATCCTCGGGGTTTGGAATATTGGTCGGAACACCGAACAGACCGACGACAGCGCGGGGAGCAAAGAGGAAGAGCGCCGTGGAAGCAAGACCTATAACAGCTGTGCAAAGCAATATTTTTCCGTAAAGCTCCCGTACGCGTCCGTAGTTTTTCGCTCCCATATTATAGCTGATTATAGGCTGGCAACCGAGAACGATACCGACAACGAGATTGATGACCACGGTAAATACCTTGCTTTCGATTCCTATTATAGCTATCGGAATATCGGCTCCGTAGTGCGACGCCGCTCCGTATTTTGCGAGAAGTATATTGCAGACCAAGGAAATTACGACGATAGTCATCTGGGTTATAAACGAAGAGGCGCCAAGCTTAAGTGCTTCGGAAAAAGCTTTAAGTGAAGGGATAAAGCTTCTTATGTTCAGTTTAAAGGTCTTCGTACGGAAGAAGTACACAAGGCTGATGATGAATGATACCGTTTGTCCTATAACGGTCGCTAAAGCCGCGCCGCTCATTCCCCATTTCGTGCCGAAAATAAACACAGGGTCAAGTATGATATTAACTATGGCGCCTGCGAGCATTGATATCATAGACCAAGCAGGGCTTCCGTCGGCACGGATAACAGCGTTCATCATATTGGAAAGCATATATATCGGGAAGAACGCGAGAATAACATCGAAATACTCTGTCGCGTAGCCGATGCTGTTCTCCGAGGCTCCGAAAAGCGTAAGAAGTTCAAGCTTCAGCGGATAAAAGACCGCCATCAGCAAAAGTGAAGAAAGGATAGTTACGATGATGCCCGTTCCTATGGCGCGTTCCGCGCTTTTCGTGTCGCCTCTGCCTTGGCAAATATTCAGGTAAGCGGCACATCCGTCACCGAAGCACCAGGCAAAGGCTTGCGAAATTATGAATATCGGAAACACTACTCCCGTTGCGGCGTTTCCAAGGGCGGAAAGCTCACTGTTTCCGATAAATATTTGGTCTACGATGTTATATAGCGCGCTTACAAGCAAGGAAAGCACGCAAGGAATTGAAAATTTCAGCATAAGCTTTGTAATTTTCTCTTTTCCAAGAAATTCTGCCGTTTGTACGTGATCCATACGATCCTCCGAAAATATATTTTAGGAGTCTTTATCGGAGGAAAGCTACCTGAAAACTGCGTCAAAAAAAAGCAACACGAAGAATCTTGCCGTGATTCTGCGCGCTGAGGCTGTTCGACATAAATATTTTAACATTTTTTTAAAAAAAAGTCAAAGGCACTTTTGAACAAAAAAATTATTTTTTTCGAAGAAAGCATTTTCTCAAAATAAACAAAGACCGAGCCGCTCGAAAGCGGCTCGGTTTTGCTATATGTAATTTATCAGAAGTTTTCGGGATAAACGCCCTGTGCCTTAAGGTTTTTGAAGGCTTCAACAACGGTTGCCTTGTCCTCTTTGTACGTAACGCCATACCACTTGTCGGTGTTATCAAGGACCTTTACGTCAGCCTTGCCCTCGGCGATAAGCTCGGAAACGACGGAGGGGAGGAAGAACTCGCACTTTTCGGGGTTCTTCGGAAGGTTTTCTTCAAGGAACTTAGGGAAACGCGCCTCGCATTCCTTAAGATAAGCGGGAGTGAAGCCCCAAAGGTTCATCGAAACGAGCGTTTCGGGGTCGAGGTCGTAGTCCTTTTCGTCCTCCGTATACCAGATCCTGCCGTCCTTATCGGTGCTGATCTTGGTGCGCTCGGTGACGCGCGTGAGCATAGAATTTTCATCGTACTCGCAAACGCCTCTTGCAACGGTGCCCTGCTCCGTTACGGTGTTCTTGATGCGGTATCCGACCATAGCGAAGTGATACTTTGAATCGTCGTCGGTGTTCATAAGGAAATCGTAGATCTTCTTGAACGCGTTTGCGCCGTAGTAGTCGTCGGCGTTGATGACGGCAAAGGGCTGATCGACCGTGCCAAGACAGCAAAGAAGCGCGTGAGCGGTGCCGAAGGGCTTTGTTCTTCCCTCGGGAACGGTATATCCTTCGGGGAGCTTGTCAAGCTCTTGGAACACGTAGCGGACGGTAACGTCCTTGCCTGCAAGGTGGGGATCGATGACCTCGCGGAAATCCTTTTCGATAGTCTTTTTGATGATGAAGGTGATGTTCTTGAAGCCCGCCTTCATAGCGTCGTGAATAGAATAATCAATGATGATGTGACCTTTATCGTCAACGGGGTCAATCTGCTTAAGACCGCCGTAGCGGCTGCCCATACCCGCCGCCATTATTACGAGATGAGGATTTTTCATATCTTTCAAATCTCCTTAAAAGTTTTGTATTTCGGTTTTATTATACACGAAGTGAAAAAGAAATGCAAGGTATTTTTGCACATTTATTTTGTAAAAAAGACTGCTACCGTATAAAAGCAAAGCCCACACTACCCGTTCTGCCCGTGTTTTTAAGGAGAAAATCTTTATTTTATTACAGAATTCAGCCCTGTTTTGCGCTTTCGTTCTCTCTTTTTTATTTCTACTTGCAAAACGGAAAAAAATAGTGTATAATATATTTTGCGAATAAGGAAGGGAGAGTGAGTTCGGTATGCGCGAGATAAAGATAGGCAAAAACGACGCGGGACAGAGGGTCGATAAATTCATCACCAAGTCCTTGGGGCTGCCGACGGGGCTGCTCTACAAGTCCATAAGGCTCAAGAAGATCAAGCTCAACAGAAAGCGCACCGAGCCGTCCGCTATCCTTTCCGAGGGGGACGTGCTTCAGTGCTTCCTTGCCGAGGAATTCTTTGAGAAGAAGACGACCGAGCATTCCCTTGCCCGTATAAAACCGAAGCTGTCGATAATTTACGAGGACGAAAACGTTCTGCTCCTCGACAAGCGCCCCGGCGTTGCCGTACACGAGGACGAAAACGGCTCGCAGGACACGCTGATAACTCACGTTCAGGCATACCTTTACGCAAAAGGCGAATACGACCCCGAACGGGAACAGAGCTTTGCGCCCGCGCTTTGCAACCGCATAGACAGAAACACGGGCGGCATAGTTATAGCGGCAAAAAACGCGGAAGCTCTGCGCGTTATGAACGAGAAGATAAAACTAAGGCAGATAGACAAGTTTTACCTTGCCGCGGTCAAGGGCGTTCCAAAAAAGGAAGAGGACACCCTGCGCGGATATCTTTTAAAGGATGAAAAGACGAAAACGGTAAAGGTCTTTGATAAAGACCCGCCGCGCGGCGCAAAAAGCATCGTCACGAAATACAAGGTCATAGCGCAAAAAAACGACACCGCCCTTCTTGAGGTCGAGCTTCTGACGGGAAGAACGCATCAGATAAGAGCTCATATGGCGCACGTAGGTCATCCCCTCGTCGGTGACGGAAAATACGGAATAAACAAGGACGACAGAGCAAAGGGGTATAAATACCAAGCGCTTTATTCTTACAAGCTTCGTTTTTCCTTTGAAGGCGAGCCGACGGTGCTCGACTATCTTAGCGGTAAGGAGTTCTCGATAAACAAGCGCGACGTTTATTTCACAAAAGAATATTTTGAATAACGAAACGGCTCACGGAGCGTGATTGCTCCGCGAGCCGTTTTTTTGCTTTTAATTAGTCAGCGTTCGTCGGGAGCCGAGGTCTCGCCCGACGGGAATATTTTAATTTTGCATTCACGGACCGCGAGAGAACGTCGGTCCCTACGGATTTATCTTAATTTTGCATTTTGCATTCCGCATTTCGCATTTAATCACTTGCTTCCCGTTGAGCCGAAGCCGCCTGCGCCGCGCTCCGTTTCCGAAAGCTCCTCGACCTCCGAAAACGTGCCCGTGATATAAGGAACGACCACGACCTGGGCAATTCTTTCACCGCCGTCCACCGTGGCGGGGACGTCGGAGTGGTTATGAAGAGCCACCATCCACTCACCTCTGTAATCCGAGTCGATGACGCCAACCTTATTAGCGGGAGCGAGTCCTCTTTTCGAGGCGATTCCGCTTCTTGCGAAAACAAGACCTACGTAGCCCTCGGGAATTTCTACGGCAAGACCCGTTTTTATCATCACGGTCTCGTGCGCTCCCACCGTCACGGGAGAGTTCTTCATATTATAAAGGTCTGCGCCCGCGGAATGCTCCGTGGCGTACGTGGGAATTATCGCGCGCTCATCGAGTTTTTTAACCTTAAACTGCATTTTGATGCTCCTGTAAAATATTATTGTAAATTATTGTTTACATTTTTGCTCAAGTTTTTCTTTTAAGAAGGCACCCGTGTAAGATTTTTCGCATTTTACTATTTCTTCGGGCGTGCCCTTTGCAACGAGAGTTCCGCCGCCGTCACCGCCCTCGGGGCCGAGGTCGATGATGTAATCCGCCGTTTTTATAAGGTCGAGATTATGCTCTATGACGACTACGGTGTTTCCGCCGTCCGCAAGTCTTTGAAGTATTGCTATGAGCTTTGCGACGTCCTCGGTGTGAAGACCCGTTGTCGGCTCGTCGAGAATATATATCGTCTTGCCCGTCGAGCGCTTTGAAAGCTCCGTCGCAAGCTTGACTCTCTGCGCCTCGCCTCCCGAAAGGGTGGTAGAGGACTGACCGATCTTTATATATCCGAGTCCGACGTCAAAGAGCGTTTGCAATTTTCTTTGAAGCTGAGGTATGCCGTCAAAGAAGCTTATTCCCTCCTCGACCGACATCTCAAGCACGTCGTAGATGCTCTTGCCCTTATACTTTACTTCAAGAGTATCGCGGTTATAGCGTTTGCCCTTACAAACGTCGCACTTCACGTAGACGTCGGGGAGGAAATTCATCTCGATACACTTAACGCCGTCACCCTCGCACGCCTCGCATCTTCCGCCTCTTACGTTGAAGGAGAAGCGACCCGCGTCGTAGCCCTTTGCCTTCGCGTCCTTCGTCTTGGCAAAGAGATTTCGTATATCCGCGAAAAGACCCGTGTATGTCGCGGGGTTTGATCTCGGCGTCCTTCCGATCGGGCTTTGGTCTATTGCTATTACCTTGTCAAGGTTTTCAAGTCCTTCTATTCTGTCGACCTTGCCCGGATAGGCGTTGGCTCGGTTGAGCTCCTTTGCGAGCGTGTTATAAAGAACGGAATTTATAAGTGAAGATTTTCCCGAGCCCGAGACACCCGTTACCGCAACGAAGCATCCGAGCGGAATATCGACGTCAAGACTCTTCAGGTTGTTTTCTCTCGCTCCTATTATAGAAAGAAAAGCGCCGTTGCCCGTGCGTCTTTCTTTCGGCACGGGTATGCACTTTCTGCCCGAAAGGTAGGCACCCGTGTAAGATTTTTCACACGCTGCGACCTCGTCGGGCGTGCCGAAAGCTACTACCTCGCCGCCGTGGATCCCCGCTCCCGGACCGATATCGGCGATGAAATCAGCCGCCCTCATCGTGTCCTCGTCGTGCTCAACGACGATAACGCTGTTTCCAAGATCGCGCAGATTTTTCAGGGTGGCTATGAGCTTGCTGTTATCTCTTTGATGAAGTCCGATGCTCGGCTCGTCAAGAATATAAAGCACACCCGTAAGAGCCGATCCGATCTGCGTGGCAAGCCTTATTCTCTGCGCCTCGCCGCCCGAAAGGGTGCCTGCGGTTCTTGCAAGGTCAAGGTAATCAAGTCCGACTCTTATAAGGAAGTTGAGCCTTGCTTTTATCTCTTTCAGGACGTCCTTTGCTATCTTTCTTTGCTCCTCGTCAAGCTCGACGCCCTCAAGGAATGCCAGCATTTTATCTACCGAAAGGTGGCATATCTCATCTATGTTGAGTCCGCCGACGGTGACTCCGAGCACGAGATCCGAGAGCCTTCTGCCCTTGCACATCGGGCAAGCGACCTCCTCGACGAATTCCTGGTAATAATCACCGCCTGCCATTCTCATACGCTTTTCTATGATAGGGATTATGCCGTCGAAGGAAGAGGTCTGCATCCGCCCCTCCTTGCCGAAATAGCGCATCACGGTGTATTTTCTGTCGCCAGTACCGTACATAAGAGCGCGCATCGCCTCCTCGGAATATTCGGAGAGCGGCGTGTCAAGCGTTATTCCGAGAGAGTCCATCGCTGCCGCGACGAGAGGCCCCGTCCACGATTCCTCGCTCATACTTTTAAATCCGTTTGCGGCAATTGCGCCCTCTCTCAGCGAAAGCTCCATTCGCGGAATGAGCTTCTTTTCCGAGAGTCTTTGCATATTTCCGATGCCCGCGCACTCGGGGCACGCGCCTATGGGATTATTAAAGGAAAACATTCTCGGCTCAAGCTCGGGGAAGCTTACGCCGTGCTCCTCGCAGGCGTATTTCTGAGAAAACTCAAGCTCCTCGCCATCCCCGTCCCTTGCAACGACGGCGACGCTCACGCGTCCGTCGGCAGCGCGCAGAGCGCTTTCCACCGAATCGGAGAGGCGCGAGCGGATATCGCCTTTTATTACGAGGCGGTCAAGCACGATGTCAACTGTGTGCTTTTTATTTTTGTCAAGGTTTATTTCCTCGGAGAGGTCGTACATTATCCCGTCGACGCGCACTCTTGCGTAGCCGCTTTTTCTCGCGGAGGCAAAGACCTTTTCGTGCATTCCCTTTTGCGCCTTTACGATCGGCGCGAGCACCATAAAGCGCGTGCCCTCGGGGAGGGACATTATTTTGTCAACTATCTGGTCAAGGGATTGCTGCTTTATCTCTTTTCCGCAAACGGGACAGTGCGGCGTTCCGCAGCGCGCGTAAAGAAGCCTCAGATAATCGTATATCTCCGTGACCGTGCCGACGGTGGAGCGCGGATTTTTGGACGTGGTCTTCTGGTCTATTGATATTGACGGAGAAAGCCCCTCGATGAGGTCGACGTCGGGCTTGTCCATCTGCCCTATGAACATTCTTGCATATGACGAAAGGCTTTCGACAAAGCGCCTGTGCCCCTCGGCGTAGAGCGTGTCAAAGGCAAGCGACGACTTTCCCGAGCCCGAAAGACCCGTCAGTATGACGAGCTTGTCGCGCGGGATCTCAAGGTCGATGTTTTTTAAATTATTGACTCTTGCGCCTTTTATAATTATTTTTCTTTCCATTACCTATGCCTTCTTTTTCGTTTGCTTCTTATTATTGTACCGCAAACCGAAAAAATGTAAAGAGAAAATACTCTGTTTTTACGTTATCTCTTAAGATTCCCACGTGGGAAGCTGATGGAGTGATACGTTATTTTACGGTACCGCGGTTCTCTTTCTCGCCAAGACTGACCGAAGATGCCTCTTTGAATACAATTTAAAATTCAATATCGTCAATAAGACCGAAATCTACCAGATTCTTTAAGAGCGGAAGCTCTCGCTTTGCCTGATATTTTCTGTGCTCCGTATTTAAGACGTCGAGCGGATTATCCATAGCAGAGGCGGGACAGCCCATCACCTTCACCGAACGCGGCAAAAGAAGCTTAGCGAGCCCGAGACTCCGACGAAGGTGTGACGCAGAGGTAACGACGATCACGCTCTTTACGTTTTGCATCCTGAAGACCTTGTCAAAGAGAATGGTTGCATAAAGCATATTCTCCATAGTAGTAGTGGCACGGTCCTCCACGAGGATCGCCTCCTTCGGCACTCCGTCGCGGCGCATAATATCTGCCAAGTATTCTGCCTCACTGATCTCTACGCCGTCAAAATTCCACTTCACGCCACCGCTGGGAATCAGAGTCTTGACTCTTCCCGCTTTCCAGATCTCCGACGCCTTATAACCGCGCTCTGCGCAATGCTTTGGGTTTCCGCCAAGCACCAGCGCGACGTCTGCGTCTTCTGCTGCCCCCAAATTAAATCCGCACAAAATTTCCGCTATTTGTTCATCGGAAAGAAGTTCAAGCTCTTCCTTTTTGATTTTCGAAAGCTTCATAAACTTCTCCTTTCGTTTTTTCGTTTGCTTCTTATTATTGTACCACATAACGAGAAAAATGTAAAGAGGAATTGCTCTGTTTTTTGCATTTTAAATTATCTTTCGCCGACGGCTGCGTTTATCAGCTTTCCCGTGCGGGAAGGCTCGGGAAACGGCGATTCTCTACCCCGCCCTACGGATCTATCTCAATTTTGCATTCACGGACCGTCCTTGACGTCAGCCCCCCTGCTGTACAACTTCCACAAAAATTAATTTTTTATTTGTAAAATATTACTAAATAAATTTGATAAATGTTTTTTTATTGTGAAAAAGATGTTGACTTTTTTAATTTTGAGTGATAGACTTTATTCGGTGCAAAAAAATATACAACGTAAAAATCTACAACCTAAAAGGAGAAAACTCAATGAAAAGAAGAACGCGCATCATTTCACTCATTCTTTCCTTAGCGCTCATCTTCGGATGCCTGCCCTTGACCCTGTTTGCGGCAGACGTCGTGCCCGAAGAGCTTACGGGCGGTGAGATAACGGAAGAAGACGTTGCAGCGGGCGAGACCGACGCTCTTACAAGCAAGATCCCCACTGCAAACGGAATTTTGAGCATTGACGAGCTTAAAGACCTCGTTACTCTCATCAAATCAAACACAGCCGACACGCGTCCCACCCCCGGCTCAACATGGAACACAATCGGCAACGTTAGAGTCAACAGCGATGGCGGCAGAACTTACCGCACCGTTGGCGCACCCGACGCCGATTTGCTTGCGGCTATAACCTCGAGCACAAAGCCGCAGATCGCCGAGAACCTGACAAACGATTTCTCGGGTATAAGCTCGATCACTCACAAGGACGTTGCAACATACAAGGGCGCTTCCTTCGTCGTTTCATTTGACCTTCGTCTTGACGAGAACTTTTCCAGCAACCTTGCAACTATGAATTTATATTCATACGCTAACGTCACGTCGAGCACCGACCCCACGATAAAGTCCTATAGCACAGCAACACTTACCGTATTGGCAAACGGTAAACTTTATATTCCCAAAAACGGCTCGGAGCGTCCCGCTAAGAATCTTGACTACACGCTTCCCAAATCCACCGTTGCCGAGGACGGAACGGTTACGAAGGCACCGTTCACCACACTTGCCGTACACGTTAACCCCAAGGCGAACACCTATGACGTTTATGCGAACGGTGTGAGCGTGGCAAAGGATATCGTTTTCCTTACTGCGGAACAGCAGGCTCTTATTGCCGCTATAGATGAGGGCGAAACGTACCCTTACAACAACAAAAATTATACCTCGTCTTACGATTTTACGGAGACCGATTATGTTCTCGGAATGGCAAGAATGTTTGCGCATTATTCGAGCAGCTCTAATCCTTTCCTTATGAATCTTACCGGCGACATTTATTCTTACGACAACCTCAAGCTCTACTATTCCGACCTTTATCTTGAGTGCTCCGAGCACGACATCGAAGTAGCAGAGCATACTCATGACGAAGAAAATTTAACCGCCTCTGCAAACTTCACCTGTAAGAACTGCGGCGGCAAATGGAACGTTACGGTTCCTATGGACCAGACAGGCAACGCGCTTTGCGACCTTTGCGAGATCAATAACGCAAATTCGGACAGCGTCGGCACCTTCCATTCTATGGACGAGGTAATTTCGTTCATCAAGACCTCCGTCGGTAACGTAACGATGAACGACGAGGGTACGGTCTTCGGCAACTATCAGCAGTATTTGAAATCCGCAACCGAAAACGGAAACACCTATTCCGTCATCGGCGAATCGACCAACGAATTCTTCGGAACGCTTACGGTATCCGACACGAGCAACGCGGCAAAAACGCTCAGCCAATTCGCCACCACGCCTTATAAGGGCAAGAGCTTCGTTGTACAGGCGGACGTAAGGCTCGGCTCGGGCTTCAAGACTGAAAACCAAGGCTTTGAGCTCTTTAAGATCTTCACCTATTGCACGGACAGCAACACCACCAACACCGCTCTTGACAGCCTTTACAAGGTTCACGCGACAATCTCAAACTCGGGTGAATTGAAAATACGCAACGGCGCAACGGGCTCGAACGAGACCGTTTGCTCGCTCAGCACAGATAAATTTACGAGCATTGCGCTTCACGTAAAGACCGCCGATGCGGCTGACGTTAACAGCTGCGGTCTTTTCGACGTTTACGTTGACGGCGAGCTCAAAAGAGCGAACGTTCAGTACCTTACAGCCACAGAAGAGGCTCTGCTCCACGTTGACGCCACGGTTAACGGAACGGCTATAAAGATCGACGGCATTAAGGATTACTGCTACGCTTTCACAAGACTCTTCCATAACTACGGAGGAACGTCCATTCCCACCGCTGACGTTCTCCATATCGACAACTGTTTAAGCTATTTTGCCGACGAGTACGTCGACGATTACACTCAGCACGAGATGTTCTCCGAGCACGTTCACGACTACTCAGAGAATTGCACGACCTACGGCTCGTACTGCACGCTTTGCGGCGCAGGTGACGGCGGTGTGGCTATTCTTGATAAGAACGGCGATAAGCTTTGCGACATTTGTGTAAACGAGCAGATAGACACCACCGCGGACGGAATTATCGACCCTGCCGATCTTAAGGACCTCATCGGCGCATCAAACGTGGTTATCTCTTCCACGATAACAGAGACCTCCCCCTTCGGCTTCTCGAGTGTTGCGAACAGCGCGGGATGCATTACGACGAAAACCGAGAACGGGAACACTTATATACAGTATATAGGTAAGCAAGCTACCGGCGAATCTTACGTCAACCTTAACACCTCGGTCAGCGGCAGCTCCGGTACACTCAACAACTTCAACAACAATAAAGGATACAACGGCAAGTCCTACGTCTTCTCTATGGACATAAGACTCGGCACGGAGTTCAACCAGTCGGTGAACCTTTCACAGACGCTTTGCTACATGGTGCCCGACGCTAAAAACGAGGCAGGACAGCCCACGAGCTTCAAATCGCTCAACCAAGTCTTCACGATCGTTAACTCCGCCGGACAGTTACAGTACCGCGTGGCGGGTGAGACGTCTTCCTCATACAAGATCGTTCCGAACTTCACGCTTGAAAAGGGTGCCGAGAAATTCACCACGATCGCTATGCACGTACAACCCACCAAGGGTGATTACGGTCTTTACTCCATTTACATAGACGGCAAGTGCGTCGTTCCCGACATTCCGTTCCTCACAAAAACCGAAAGCGACTCGATGACTTGGACTATGGCAAACGGCAAGTCTTCTCAGGGTGCAAAGGACTTCACGCTCGGTTTCATCAGATCTTGCCCTCTCTTCCCCGGTGCAACGCTTGCGAGCACAGTTACCGACTTCTTAAGCCTTGACAACCCGAAGCTTTACTACTCCGACAAGTTCATTGAGTGCGCGGAGCACAAGTTTACAATGTCCGAGCACACTCACGATCTTGAAAACGGAGAGATCGTTATAGAGCTTACCTGCCCCTGCGGCGAATGCGACGAGATCAGACTTCCCATCGACACCGTCGGCAACGGCAAGTGCGACACTTGCGGTGCATATCTCCTTTCAGGCGGAGCCGAGGTAACGGGACGCCAGGTAATTCTCGGCGACCTTATCAAGCTTAAGCTCTTCGCTAAGATCCACAGCGACCTCGTAAACGACCCGACGGTAAAGGTCATCGTTACTTACGGCGAAAACACTTACGAGTTTATCCCCTCCGAAATGACGAAGAACGAAAACGGCGAATATGAGTTCGACGTTCAGCTTACGTCTGTTGAAATGAGCACCGACGTTTCCGTAGCCCTTGAAGTGGACGGAGAGCTCGGAAACGCGTATACCACGAACGTGCGCGACTACGCTATGTCGCTTCTTGAAACGAGCGAGTCCGAGTATGAAAAGGAGCTCTGCCGCGCAATGCTCAACTACGGTGCTTACGCGCAGAAATACTTTGCGGAAAAGCGCGGTGACGCGTCCGTAGCGGAAAGCCTCGCAAACGCTCTTCTTGACGAGAAGTATACCGACGTATCTTACGTTACGGAAAGCACGCTTGCGGCTCACGCTTTCAGTACCTCGGGTGTCGAAAACGGAGCAGCGTTCACGGGTGCGACTCTTATACTTGACACCGATACCACCCTCAAGATATTCTTCACGGCACCTGCGGATGCCGAGGTCGCCGTTGACGGAAACGCGGTAACTCCCAACGCATACGGCCACGAATACTTCGTTGAGATAGGTGGACTTCTTCCTCAGCATCTTGACGACGCGTTTACGGTTGCAATAACCGTAGACGGCAAAACCGTCACTTCCGAGATAAGCGTGCTTACGGCAGTTCACGCGCTTCTCATTTCGGGCGAGTCTGACAGCTTCAAGGCTCTTGGCAAGGCTATCTACCTTTACAACCTTGCGGCTGTTATGTACACCGCCGAGAAATCGGAGGCACAGGTAGTTGTAAAGGACGACGCAAAGGGTGCTGTTGCCCTCGTGCTTGACGACGGCACGGTGGAGGCAGCGGATTACGCTGCATCCTATATGCAGAAGTACGACAAAGTAAACGTAACGTTCGCTCTTAACACGAAGAACTATGCTACCTTCGCCAAGGATTCCGAAGGCAACTACGTTATGAGCGAGGACGGCAAGTTCACTTACACGCAAACCGATGCTCAAAAGCTTGCCGCCAACTATTGGTACAATCTTCTTGCGACGAAGGACGTAAACGGCAACGAGCTTGCTCCGAGAGTTGAGCTCATCAGCCACTCGCACACGCACAACAATCCCACGGACGGAAACCTTTACGCGGAGCTTCTCGGTTCAAGACACATTCTCGAGGGCCTGTTCGGCTACGATTCTCCCGCGTTCATCGCGCCCGGCGGATTTGACAATATGGAAGGTTACGATGACGTAAAAATGGAGACCTTCATCGCATCAAGAGGAACGAACGCATCGGTCAACGCCGTCGCTATGCTCAACACGCTTTCGGAATTTGACAAGGACAAGAGAAAACGCCTTGACTCCTTTATGATCCAATACAACAGAATGTGGACCTACGTAAACGAAGAGGGCAAGGAGGTATTCCCCGACAACATCGACATATCTCTTGACGATCTTCTGAAGCTCGACGAGAACGGCAAGGCTGACGTTTCACACGTTGAAAAGTTCATCGACGCAGCTATGGAGAACGGCGCACTTGCAGGCTTCTGCATTCACGGAATAGTCCCCTACGAATCAACTTCTACCTCGACTCTCAAGACTTACGACGAGCAGGCTGACGCTATATTCGAGTACGTTCAGAAGAAAGCCGAGACGGGCGAGCTCTGGTCTACGACGTACAGCGAAGCTGTAATCTACTTCTGCGAGTGGAACACCTCCACCCTTGACGTAAGGAAGATAAACGACGGGATGCTCGCAGTAAGCCTCACCGACGAAGAGGATGACAATATCTTTGATATGGCTCTCACCGTAAAGGTAAGCGTTGACGACTCCTGGACGAGCGTTGTTGCGGCTCAGGGCTCCGAAACCGAGGTGCTTGAGGTAATGGGCGAGGCAGGCGCTAAGTACGTGCTTGTTAACGTTCTTCCCGACTCGGGAATTGTAACCCTCACTAAGGCTTGATAGCATAACGAAAGAAGGCAAAAAATGAAAAAATACGAACGCATTTCTATTGAGATCAGCGAATCGGGTGACGTCGTTTCCACCTCCTCCGAGGTTGAGACGGGTAAAATTCCGTTTGCATACGGAGCGGATGATGCATCATACTCTCCTATGTCCTACGGCGTAAACGAATCGTCATACAACACCTGATCACTTTTAAAAGCAGCGCAGAGTTCCCGTTTCCGAGAGCTCTGCGCTTTTCATATACGAGCAAGACGGCGGGGACTTTGCCTCGCCGCCTTAAGTTTTTTTATTTTCTAAGCTCGTTTATCCTGTCGCGAAGGTATGCCGCCTTTTCAAATTCAAGAGTCTTTGCGGCGGCGCGCATTTCAGCGGTAAGCTCGGCGATGAGCCTTTCGCGCTCAAGCTTGGTGAGCTTCTTGTTTTCGACCTCGCTCTTCGCTTTTCTTCCGATTTCTATAATATCGCCGACCTTCTTTTTGATGCCCTGCGGCGTAATGCCGTGCTCGGCGTTATAACGGCTCTGTATCTCGCGGCGGCGATTGGTCTCGTCTATCGCGCCCTTCATTGAACGCGTTACGGTGTCGGCGTACATAATTACTTTGCCGTTTATATTTCTCGCGGCGCGTCCGACGGTCTGGATGAGCGAGGTCTCGCTTCTAAGGAAGCCCTCTTTATCCGCGTCAAGTATCGCGACGAGGGAGACCTCGGGAATGTCAAGTCCCTCTCGGAGCAGGTTTATTCCCACAAGGCAGTCAAACTCTCCGAGACGGAGCGAGCGTATTATTTCCATTCGTTCAATGGTTTCTATCTTATGGTGGATATACTTGACCTTTACCGCGTGGGTGGCAAGGTATTCGGTCAGGTCCTCTGCCATTTTCGTGGTAAGAGTGGTGACGAGCACCTTCTCTCCCCTCTCGGCGACTGCGCGTATCTCTCCGAGCAGATCGTCTATCTGCCCTTCTATCGGGCGCACTGAGATCTCGGGGTCAACGAGTCCCGTCGGGCGGATGAGCTGCTCTACGTGATTGGTGCTCTCGGAAAATTCGTATTCACCCGGCGTCGCGCTGACGTAAACGACCTGACGGAGCTTTGACTCAAACTCATCAAAGAAGAGGGGTCTGTTGTCAAACGCCGAGGGAAGGCGGAATCCGAACTCCACGAGATTTTTCTTCCTTGCGAAATCGCCGCCGCTCATTCCCCTCACCTGCGGCAAGGTCACGTGCGACTCGTCTATAAACATTATATAATCGTCGGGAAGGTAGTCAAGCAGGGTGTACGGCGTTGAGCCCTCGGGTCTGCCCGAGAGAATGCGCGAGTAGTTTTCAACGCCCGAGCAGAAGCCCACCTCGCGGAGCATTTCTATATCGTATTTCGTTCTTTCCTCTATTCTCTGCGCCTCGATAAGCTTGCCCTGACTTTTGAAAAACTCGACACGGGTGCGCATTTCCGCCTCAATTTCGGCAAGAGCCGCCTCCTTGTGCTCCTCGGAAACGGCGTAGTGCGTCGCGGGGAAAACGGCGGCGTAGGAGAGGTGCTCTATGACCTCGCCCGTGAGAGTGTTTATCCTTGATATGCGGTCTATCTCGTCACCGAAGAACTCCACTCTTATAGCCTTATCCGTGCTCGATGCGGGGAATATTTCGACGACGTCACCGCGGATGCGGAATTTATTTCTCGTAAAATTCACGTCGTTGCGCTCGTAGCTTATTGAAACGAGCTTGCGCACGAGCTCGTCGCGCGACATTTCCATTCCTTCCCTCACGGCAACGAGCAGGCTCTGATACTCAAGCGGGTCACCGAGCGAGTAAATGCACGAAACCGACGCTACGATTATGACGTCGCGCCGCTCAAAAAGAGCCGAGGTCGCGCTGTGGCGAAGCATATCTATCTCGTCGTTTATCATCGCGTCCTTTTCGATATACATATCCTTACCGGGGATATACGCCTCGGGTTGGTAGTAATCGTAGTAGGAAACGAAGTATTCCACCGCGTTTTCGGGGAAGAACTCGCGAAACTCCGTGCAAAGCTGCGCGGCAAGAGTTTTGTTGTGCGCGAGGACGACGGTCGGACGGTTTACGTTGGCTATTACGTTTGCCATAGTAAAGGTCTTGCCCGAGCCCGTAACGCCGACGAGGGTCTGCGCCCGCTCGCCTGCAAGTATGCCCTCCGTGAGAGAGCGTATCGCCTCGGGCTGGTCGCCCGTTGGCTTATATTCACTTTTCAGCTTGAATTTTTCATCTCTCATAAGAGGACCTCGCTTTTTAAATGTTAAACGCTTATATCTGCTATAAACACGGAATTATCCGAGCCGTATTTTTCACAGCCCACGGGCTGCATCCACTCCGCCACGGTCACAAGAGCTCGGGTGTCAGAGAGCTCCGCAACGCCGAAATTGCCGCACCTTGCGCCCCTGTTCGGCGTGAGAGCCATCTCGGTGTCTTTTATAAGGACGTGCCTACCCGTGTCAAATTCCGCGATCCAAAGCGGCGCTCTGTGGCGAAAGACGTGAGAGTTATTCTCCGCTTTTCGCGTGTATACGAGATAGAGCCTTCCGCCGAGGCGAAGCCATTTCGTTTGCGTATTGTAGCTTGGAACGCATTCGCCCGTGTCCCATCTGACGGGAGCGATCTTGCTGAAATTCAAGGGGTCGTCGGAAACGGAGAACATCGCCTGCTCGTCCGTTCTCAGCGTGATAAAATACTGCCCGTCGGTATAGGTGAGCGAGGGCTCGCCAACGCCTCTTTTCGAATCCTCTTTCTTTATGGATTCGGATTCTCTGCCCGTGGCGAAGAGCACGTCACCCGCAAAGCGGCATTCGTATATTTTCACTTCAAGCTTGCCCGAGGGCTGCCATCCGTATGTGGGGACGAAAATCCTTCCGTCGGGGAGGTCGCATCTGTCCGAGCACGATGCGGCAAAATTGCCAGCAAGCGGCGCTCCGTCCTCATAGCGAAGAGGTCGCAGAGGCAGATAAGTCTTATTCTGCTCATCAAATACGGAATAATACGTGCCCTTCGGTCGTGACTTGTCGGGGCGCTTTGTCCCGGGGAGATAATTCACGTTATCGCCGAGCAAAAGAAGCTTGCCCGAGGGCTTATGAAGCGCGGGCACGGTGTTCGCAAATACGCCGCTTTCTATGTCAAAGCCGACGGGCGTATGCTCGGGAGCATCGGTAAACGAAGCAAAATTATCATTATTTATTACACGGACACGCGGTGTTTCAAAATAATCGCAGCCGTCGGTCGCGAGCATCTGATACGTCAT
This sequence comes from Clostridia bacterium, assembly GCA_017503105.1. Taxonomy (GTDB): domain Bacteria; phylum Bacillota; class Clostridia; order Oscillospirales; family CAG-272; genus UBA1740. Next base: position 86,091 of record JAFVTS010000011.1, on the reverse strand, counting down.
AACGAATCCGCCGTCCGCGGTCGCTCCGACGCGGGCGTGCACCTTGCATTTCCCCTCGGAAAATCCCGACATAACGGTGTTTAACTTAATTTTCATTTCAAGAACCTCGCTTGAAGATTTTACAGTAATAAGTATATCACAAAAGGGCTGTAATGTCAACGGAATCCGCCCTTCCGAGGGCAAAAACGAAGTGATTTTTTTGCGTTTTCAAAAAAAAATATTTTTTTCAAAAAACCCCTTGACAAACCTGAAACTTTCTGTTATAATATTAACCGTTACGAGTGCTGGTGTGGCTCAATGGCAGAGCAGCTGATTTGTAATCAGCAGGTTGATGGTTCGACTCCGTTCACCAGCTCCAATTAAATATAATTATATGGGGGAATTCCCGAGCGGCCAAAGGGGGCAGACTGTAAATCTGTTGTCACTGACTTCGCTGGTCCGAATCCAGCTTCCCCCACCAAATAAAAACGAACTTCGGTTCGTTTTTTTATTTATTAAAGACCGAAGAGCTTGGCACGGCATCAATTCGCAAAGCAAATTGCATGGGATCGCGGCTCGTCCTCGAATGGCATCAGCCGAAAGGCTGATTTTCTTTTTGCTTCGGTCTTGATCACATACTCGCCTCCGGCGAGATTCCATACCGCGAGCAAGTCGCGGATTTTCCTGCTCTTAACCTTGACACTGCTATATATTTATGATATAATAACCGCGAAAAGTGATTTGTTTCAATAATTTAAAAGCTTTAAGGAAGAGCTCAAAAAAATGAAGTACAAGTTTGACCACGATCTGCATATACACTCACACCTCTCGCTTTGCTCGGACGACCCTGAGCAGTCGGCAGAGAACATTCTGAATTACGCAAAGAGGTACTCCCTCTCCACCGTTTGCGTGACGGACCACTTCTGGGACTCTTCTGTCGACGGGGCGTCGGATTGGTACTCGGGTCAGAATTTCGAGCATATAAAGAAGATACTTCCCCTGCCGAAGGACGACGGCACGCGTTTTCTTTTCGGATGTGAGACGGAGATGAACCGCTTCGGCACGGTCGGCATCTTTCGCGAGCTTTACGACGAATTTGACTTCGTTATAATTCCGACGACGCATTTTCATATGAGGGGCTACACGCTGACGGACGAGGAGCTTGAAAGCCCAAAGTCACGCGCCGAGGCGTGGGTAAGACGCTTCGACACCCTGCTCTCGCTCGATATTCCCTTTGAGAAGGTCGGCGTCGCGCATCTCATCTGCGCCTTTATCGGTATGACGAAGGACACGGTGCACGAAACGGTGGCTGCAATTCCCGAGTCCGAGATGTACCGCCTCTTTAAAAGGTCAGCCGAGGTAGGTGTCGGAATCGAGCTTAACGCGTCCGATATGCGCTCTGCTATGAAGTGTCCCGAGATATTGATGAAGCCCTTCGTTATCGCAAAGGAGTGCGGCTGCAAGTTCTACCTCGGCACAGATGCCCATCACCCGAAGGCGTTTGATATCGCGAAGGGAACGTTCGAGTGGGCGATCGACTGCCTTGAGCTTAAAGAGAGCGACAAGTTTATTATTTAATTTATAAAAAAGCGAAAAAGGAAGTAATCTTTATGTTTTCGTATTCCAAATTTGAGCACGGCTACGACAAGTCTTATTTCAAGTATACAGAGCCGCTTTCAGAGGACTTTGAGCTCACCGTAAACGGCGAGAGCGTTCCCGTCTACACGTGTCGCATTTCGAAATACCCGATAAACCGCGTCTGGCCCGGGGAGCAAAGACCTGCCACGCAAACCGAGCTTGCGTCGTTTGTGAATCTCGTGAGCGACGAGCCTATCAGCCTGACGGTGAAGGTGAAAAGAAAATATTCAAGAATACTTATAAAGCCGTACTCGAAGGGAATAAGCTTCACGGAAAGGGGCGAGGACGTTTCCTTTGAGCTTAAAGAAAACGGCGCGTTCGTTTTTGAGGCAGACAGCTATCATCATTGCCTTTATATATTCAATTCAAAGCCTATACCCGCCCCCGCACCCACCGAGGTCACGCACTTCTTCGGCCCCGGCATACATATGACGGGCAAAATAACTCTCAACGACGGCGAAAGCGTCTACGTTGACAAGGACGCTCTGGTCTTCGGGTGCATATTTGCGGACGGAGCGAAGAATATACGGATTTTCGGAAACGGTATATTCGACGACTCGGCGGAGGGGCGCTTCCACAACTGCTGTTACGAGGAATTCACCAACGGTAACATTAAGTTTTACAGCTGCGAAAACGTAAGCGTCGAAGGCGTTTCGTTCCGCAATTCCGCGATATGGTGTGTCAACGTCTTTAACTGCCGAAACGTCACCCTCGACGGCATACGCGTGTTCGGACAGTGGAAATACAACACCGACGGAGTTGATATCGTAAACAGCCGTTACGTCACGGTGAAAAATTCCTTCATACACTCGTTCGATGACACCGTAACTATCAAGGGAATAGACCGCTTTGCGGGCACCGACAACGAGCACATCCTAATCGAAAACTGCACCCTTTGGTGCGATTGGGGAAGAACGTGCGAGATAGGTATAGAAACAGCCTGCCGCAGATATAACGACATGGTTTTCGACAACTGCGACATTCTCCGCGCGGGCAACACCGCGCTTGATATTCAGAACGGCGATACGGCGGAGATCTCAAACGTCACGTTCAAAAACATCCGCGTAGAATACAACGCCTTTGACACGCCCGAAGTATATCAGTCAAGCGACGAGGTGAAATACGACAGGATGAACGAAACGGCATATCCCTACCTTATTTCCATAAAAAATAACAGGTGGCGAACGAAGGAAAACGAGGTGATATGGGGGCTTCCGATGGAGTACCTGACCGACGTTGATTTTTCGGGAGTTGAAAACGGAGGAGTTCACGACGTGACGGTACGCGATATAACGGTTTATTACGACGATTATTTGCCTCTTGAAGATGGGAAATTCAACATAAAAACCGTTGCGTACAGTTTTCTTGAGGGCGTGAAATTCTATAACCTTAAAGCGCAAGACATCAAGGTCGTATATAGGGGCGAGGTGTTCCCCCTTGAAGTGGTGCTTTGAGAGCAATTAACTTTCGCAAATTACCGTTTTAAAAATCTCATAAGGGAGCCGAGCGGTGTAAAAGCCGCTCGGCTTTTTGTTTGCTTTACACTTGATTTATACCGTATATCTTTTGATTTTGTGTTTTATTCCTATACGGATTTGGGATTTTGCAGTCGCTATTTTGGATTTTTATTGACATTTTTATATTATTTTTTGGAATTGTATTGATATTTTTTAGAAATTGTGTTAGAATATAATAGAAAAACAAGCAATACGGAGTGGAAAAATGGCAAACAAAGAGCAAATATTACAGTATATGTTAAAGCTTATTGCCGCGAAGGATGAAAAACTTGCGGCAAAGACTATGGAAGCCTTTGAGGGCGAGATCTCGAAATCATCCGTGTACAATTATCTTGCGGAGCTTTGCGAGGGGGGGATAATAAACAAGGCGGACTCGGGCTACGAGCTTTCCGAAAAAAGTTATTTATTCACTTACGACAACACCGCGCACCTTGAAGAGGACAGAGTGTTTTCAAGTGATATAGAACCCCTGCTCTCCGATCTCTCGAAAAACGTTCTTTCCGCTTGGCGTTACGCCTTCACCGAGATGATGAACAACGCTATTGAGCACTCTTCCGCCACACTGATCACGGTGTCGGTGCTGAGAAATGCGGTAAAGACGGCTATAATCATCGGAGATAACGGTAAAGGAATTTTTGAAAACATACGGCAATTTATGTTAAGCGAGCGTGGCGAGGATATGAGTTATGCGGAGTGTGCCACACTTCTTTTTGCGGGAAAATTTACAACTGCAAAAAGTATGCACTCGGGCGAAGGAATATTCTTTACCTCTCATCTTATGGATTCGTTCAGGATAATTTCGGACGGAGTCGTATTTTCAAGAGATAATTTCACCGATTTTAATTATGAAAAGCTCACCCCCGCCGAGCAAAGCACTACGGTTATAATGGAGCTTGATAACAGCACGAAAAAAACGACGAGAGAGGTTTTCGACAGATTTTCAAGCGTTGACGACGGATTTATAAAAACGCAAATTCCCATCGCGCACATTTTCCCCGGTGCGGGTCCCGTTTCAAGGTCTGAGGCGAGGCGACTCGGGTCGCTGATCGAAAGCTTTCAGGAGGTCGAGCTTGATTTTACAAACGTCGAGGAGCTCGGTCAGGCGTTCGTGCACGAATTATTTATAGTATGGCAAAGAAACAACCCCGACGTCAGACTCAACGCGACGGGTGCTTCGGGGGATGCCGATTTTATGATAAGAAGAGTCTTGAACTCCAAATGAAGTCAAGATCTATCAAAAAGAAAATTCTAAAGCCAAACGGTTGACTTTTTCAAAAGAATATATTATAATATATAAGTTAAATACCTTTATCTACCGAAAGGACGGACGGCAATGCAGGACAAGATCTCCCTTGCGGGTGACCTCGGAAGCGGAAAGAGCACCGTTTCCGACATACTTATAGAAAGGCTCGGCGCGGAATATTACTCGACGGGCAGGATAGTGCGCGAGATAGCGTCAAGATACGGTATGGACGTTAAGGACTTCAACGTCTATATGGAAACGCATCCCGAGATAGACCACGAGATAGACGACGGGCTCAAGGCTCTTTCGGACGTCGATAAATTCCTTATAATAGACTCGCGTATGGCGTGGCACTTCACGGAGGGAACGTTCAAGGTGTACCTCTCCTGTGACATAGAAACTGCGGCGGCGAGGATAATGGGCGCGAACAGAGTCGGTGAGCACGCAGCTTCGCTTGAAGAGACCGTCCGTGACACGAGAGCAAGGCGCGAGAGCGAAAAGAAGAGATACTTTGATCAGTACGGACAGAACATCAAGGACCTTTCGAACTACTCGCTCGTGCTTGACACTACGTACGCAAGCCCCGAGGAGGTTGCCGAAACGCTCACGGCAGCGTTTGACACGTGGAAGAGCGACAGGACTTACAGACGCTGTATGCTCTGCCCCGAGAGGCTTTATTACGAGGACGACGCGGCAGAGGTGCCGAGCGTTGAAGCTTTTGCCGAGGCACTTGACAGAGGCGAGGATATTCCCGAGATCAAGGTCTTTGAAAGGGACGGCGATTTCTTCGTCCTTGAGGGTGTCGAATCCGTTCTTGCATACTCGCTCAATATGGCGTGCCACATTCCTTGCACGCTCATCGAAGAGCCCTCGGACAGCACTGACAAAAAATACGTGAGAATGAGCAATTCTCTTTAATCTTTCAGGAGACAGATATGATAAAATTAAAGAAAAAGACCGCCGAGCTTCTTTCGGCGGCGGTAAGTACGAGCTTCGGCGAGGGACTGCTTTCGGCAGACGAGATAGCGGCAATGCTCGAATATCCACCCGACAAGACGATGGGCGACATTGCCCTGCCCTGCTTCAAGCTTTCAAAGACGTTAAGGCGCTCGCCCGTGCAGATTGCCGAGACGCTCGCGGCGGCTCTTGCTTGCGAGGAATTTTCATCCGTTTCGGCACTGAACGGTTATCTTAATATAAAGATAGATATGACGGCTTTCGGAAAAAGAGTCGTTTCAGACGTGCTCACCCTCGGTGAGAAGTACGGCTCGCCTATGAACGGCGAGGGTAAGACCGTCGTGCTCGACTATTCTTCGCCAAACGTCGCGAAGCCCTTCCACATCGGACACCTCGGCACGACCGTGATCGGTCACTCCTTAAAGCTCCTTCACGAGTTCGCGGGCTACAAGTGCGTCGGAATCAACTACCTCGGCGACTGGGGCACGCAGTTCGGAAAGCTCATCGTGGCTTACAAGCTCTGGGGCGACAAGAAAACTATCGAGGACGGCGGCGTTGACGAGCTCGTCAAGCTCTACGTCAGAATAAACAACGAAATAAAGGCTGAGGAGGACGCGAGCGTCGCGGGTCTTTCCGAAGAAGAGGCAAAGAAGGCGAAGCACTCCGACCTTGCCGATGCAGCGCGCGCGGAATTCGCAAAGCTTGAGGCGTCGGACGAGGAGAACCTTGCTCTTTGGCGTTGGTTCGTGTCAGTCAGCCTTGAAGAATATCAGAAGACGTACAAGCTCCTCGGCATAGAATTTGACAGCTACAAGGGTGAATCCTTCTACACCGACAAGATGCCCGCCCAGGTCGAAAAGCTCCGCAATATGGGGCTTCTCAAGATAGACAACGGAGCGTCTATCGTAAATCTCGACGAGTGGAAGATGCCCGTCTGCCTGATCCTGAAGAGCGACGGCACTACCCTTTACCCCACCCGTGACATTGCCGCGGCGGTATACAGAAAAGAGACCTACGACTTTGACAAGATGATATACGTTACGAGTGCGGCGCAGTCGCTTCACTTCGCGCAGTGGTTCAAGGTCGTCGAGCTTATGGGCTACGAATGGTTCGATAAGCTCGTGCACGTTCCGTACGGCACGGTCAGCATAAACGGCGCGAAGCTTGCGACGAGAACAGGCAACGTCATTCTCTTAAAGGACCTCTTCGAGGAGGCGATTTCCCGCGTTTACGATATAGCGAAGGAGAAGCACCCCGACGATGCGGAATGCCGCGCTATTGCCGAGAAGGTGGGCGTTGGCGCCATAGTATTCTACTATCTTTCGAACAACCGAATAAGGGACATCAACTTTATGATGGAGGACGCGCTTTCCTTCGACGGAAACACGGGTCCTTACGTTCAGTACACCTACGCGCGCACCTGCTCCGTGCTTGAAAAGGCGGGAAGTGCCGCAGAGATGACGGACGCTCCGCTCTCGGAGCTTGAGTTTGAGCTTTCAAAGGTGCTCTCTATGTTCCCCGAGCGCGTAAGCGCGGCTATCGCGGAATACGAGCCAAGTATCGTTACAAGATACATTCTCGATCTTTCAGCGGCGTACAACCGCTTCTATCACGACTGCAAGATAGTAAGCTGCGAGGACGAGGCGCTGAGATCGAGCAGAATAGCTCTCACCCGCGCGACCAACAGAGTTCTTAAAACGGCTCTCGGGCTCATCTGTATGCAAAGCCCCGAGAAGATCTAAGCTTTCGTATTAAATTTTAAGGAGAATATATATGTCAGGACATTCAAAATGGAACAACATCAAGCACAAGAAGGAGAAGGCTGACGCCGCTAAGGCGAAGATCTTCACCAAGATAGGTAAGGAGATGGCCGTTGCCATCAAGGCGGGCGGCGCAGACCCTAACGTAAACTCAAGACTCCGCGACCTTATCGCAAAGGCAAAGGCGAACAACGTGCCCAACGACAACATTCAAAGAACTATAAAGAAGTTCTCCGAGGGTAACGGCGCTGACTTTGAGGAGATCACCTACGAGGGCTACGGTCCTTCGGGCGTGGCTATAATCGTCGAGACCTCCACCGACAACAGAAACAGGACCGCGGGCAACGTGCGCGCGTGGTTCAACAAGTACGGCGGAAATCTCGGTCAGACGGGCTCGGTTTCCTTCCTCTTTGAGGAAAAGGGCGTTATCACCATCGTTGACGAGGACGATGAGATCGACGAGGACAAGATTATGGAGGACGCGCTTGAGTGCGGCGCTGACGACATCAAGTGCGACGAGGGCGAGTATACCATCTACACCGTTCCCTCCGATCTTGACGCCGTAAGAGACGCTATAATCGCAGCAGGCTATAAGATCGACACGGCAGACCTTGCAAAGGTTCCTACGACTTACGTGGAGCTTACGAGCGAAGAGGATATTGAAAATATGGAAAAAATGCTTGAGAAGTTCGACGAGGACGACGACGTCAACGCGGTGTTCACCAACTGGGACAACTGATTTTTTAAAGAAAAATCTTATTTTATGATTGACTTATCGCATTTTATGTGATATAATTAAGAAAAACATTTTCGGAGGATATAAAAATGAAGCGTATTAAGACCCTTGAAACGAAGAATCTTTGCGCAAGCGCAAAGAACGGCGGCTGCGGTGAGTGCCAGACCTCTTGCCAGTCCGCTTGCAAGACCAGCTGCGGTATCGCTAACCAGCAGTGCGAAAAGAAAAGCAAGTAATTTAACCTCTTGTTTCTAAAAAAAGACGCCTTTTCAAAAGGCGTCTTTTTGCTTTTTATTCATAAATAACTCTGAACATCTTCGTTTCGCCGCGCTTTATCTTAAAGCGTATCTCATCCGCCCCCTCAGCGTAGACCTTTCCCTCGTAAAGCTCCGTGACGGTTGCCTTTTTCGGTAAGCGTATAAGCTTTTCTCCGCCTGAGGATGCGTGGAAGGTGATATAGTTCTTATTCGCGTAGAGGACGTCGTTAGTGTCACAGTAAATATGACAGCCCGCAAAGGCGGCAACAGCGCGAACGACCTCGTTATTCACGTATTTCGAGCCGCAGTAAACGGACGTGAAATCACCGAGATCCTTGACGGAAAGAGCGTTCTTTCCGCTGTCAAGGAAGTATGCAACGCTCTCGGCACTCTCGTCGTTTTCGGTAATAAGAGGCAAGAGATTGTTGTCTATCTCGCGCACCTTGGCGCGATATCCGCTTGAATTATAGCGCATACGTCTGTCAAAGGAGCCGTAATTGACGTCGTCAAGAAGCCCCTTTGCTATCGGGTGATCGCCGAAGACGCGGAACTTTCCGTCAAAGACACCGTCGGTGTATTCAAGCTTCATTCCGACAAGCTCCTCGGCGTGCCCAACGTCGAAGATCGGCTTCTTGTCGGGGTTCATTATTCCCGCGCCGTAGAGGAAGAGGGCTGTTGCGTGATTTTTCGCAAGCTTCTTTCTTATCACTTCCCTCTCCTCGGTCGAAAGGTAGATGTCGTTCATAAAGATATAGAGCTTGTAATCAGGCATATTGGGATCGCCCATATCGTGGTGGAAATACCTGTCTATGGGTGCGCCGACGATATCGACCTCGTAATTTCTGAAAACGTCGATGAGCTGTTGGTTAAACGCCTCGCTTATAACGTGGTGGCTCTCCTCGTCGTAAATTACGGCTATCTCGCTGTTCTTTCTTCTGTCAAGCTCGTAAGACTCGGCGGAGATCTCCTGCATTCTCTTCATAAGCTTATAAAGCTCTGGGTGCTTATATCTTCTTCCACCGAGGATCTGGTCGAACCACCAGCTCTGAAGATCACAGCATATATTACGTCCGAAGTCACGCTTCATTACGTTCACGGAATCCTCAAGCGTGTATACCTCGTAAGCCGCGCGCCAAGTATGGTTCTCCATATGGGTTCTTACGTCGTCCTCGACGGTATAGAGTGAGCCGTGGAGCTTATACGTGTCGAAGGTCTGTCTTTGACCCGAGAAGCCGCCCGGCTGACGGTTTTCATAAGAGCTTGGGGTCGCAAGGAAGTCTACGACGCCCGATTCAAGCACCTCGCGCACGAAGCCGATCTTGCCGTAATCGTAATAACGGGTGTTCGTCGAGGAGCCGTAGAACGCGCCCGTAACCTTGGTCGGGTCAAGTTCCTTGACCGCCTTCGCGAAATGGATGACCGCATCTGCCGTGCCCTTATGAAGAGCTCTGTAAAAATCAAAGACGTCCTGTCTTTGGTCTATGTTAAGGAACTGACCGATATTGGTGCCGTTGGTGGGTATTCCCGGTGCGGGAAGATTCGAAAGCGAAGACTGGAATTTAAGATCGTAGTCCACACCGTAAAGGACGTATCTTGCATCGCAGTCGGGGATCTTCGGCGAATCTATGCTGACGCTGTCGTCGCCCCACGCCGCCCTGAGAGCTTCGTCGGTCTTATATTTTGCGCGAAGATAAGACGAAAACGTTTTCATATAAGCGGGTGAAAGATCACCGTAAACACCGTTATATTCGGGGAAGCTTTGAGTGCACTTGAAGCCGCCCGAATCGCCGTAGTTGACTTTTTCATCAAAGAACATAGGAGTAAGATAGTACCACTCGCTCGTTCCGCCTGCGGCGAAGAAATAGCCTATAACTCTGTCGGCAAACGGCGACGCCTTTACGAGCTCGTGTATTTCGGCAAGGGCGGCTGTTGCATCACGTCTCCACTTCTCGGAGCAGAAGGAATAAATTCCGCCGGGATAATCCTTTCTGTACGACTCGGTCCAAAGATTTGCCGTCTTCTTCTTTCCGTCGGAATATGTGATGGTCTCATCGGGGTTTTCATCACACCACTCGGGCGGCGCGTGCATACTGATACGCATTACTATGTAAGCGTCGGGAACTGCGCGAAGAAGTATCTCCGCTTCGTTTCTGAAAAGCTCGAACGCGCCCTTCTTTATCCACTCCGTGTCACAGATGAGGAAGAACACCTTTATGCCCGCTTCGCCGAGCTTTTTATAGTATTCCTCGTCAATGACGTTTTCGGTGCCGTTGATCGTTCTTATGGTCGCGTACATCGGCGGATAGACCTTGCCGTCGATCGTAAGAGCGGGCGCACCGTTGTAATATTCAACCTTTGCTACTGCCATTTTTTCAAGTATCTCCTTTGCTTTTTTATTTTATTATACAAGAAAGGTGACAAGTATAAAAGAACAAAATAGACCAATTTTAGCATTTTATTAAACTACGCTTATTGACAAAAACGGGACACGTGTGATATAATCAAATAAAAAGGAGGGATAAAATGCACTTTTTAAATCCCGAGAAGCTACCTGAAATTTCCTTTTTCGGCAAGCTTTTGCGCACGGGCGGTTGGGGACACGGTAACGTTACGAAGCCGAAGCATCTTCTCGTTATGGCGAATACGGGCAGCTTTGATATTTACGTAAACGGCGAAAAATTCGTTATGGAAAAGGACTCGGTACTCTTTATCCCGAAAAACACACCGTACGCACTTGAGAGCCACAGTTCCTTTGAGCACGTGGTCATACATTTCGATGCGGATATAAGAGAGGAAAAAGACTCACCGCAGGCGCTTCCCTTTTCCGAATATAACGTGGTGGACACGAGCGTCAGGGTCAGGCTTGAGCGAGCGGCTAAGGTCGAGCTTTCCGATGACGAAATAGTCGGCTACGAGCGCAGATGCACACTTTTGAGCACGCTTCTTGCGCTTTGCCGCCTTACGGAAAGAAAAAGCGAAAGCCGCCTTGTAAGAGAGATAAACACATATTTCTCAGTTCACCTGTACGACAGACTTTCTCTCGACGAGATCGCTCTGCATTTTGGATATTCAAAGCAGTACATAATCCGCGTTTTCAAAAGAGAAACGGGTAAGACGCCTATGGCGGCTTTAAACGAATTAAAGCTCACCGCAAGCGCGGCAGAACTGATGAACGAAGAAAAAAGCGTAGCAGAGGTTGCCGCTTTTTGCGGCTTTGACGACTATAATTATTTCTCACGCGTATTCCGCCGACAATTCGGGATCTCGCCGAGTGGGTACAGAAAAACGAGCTTTGATTATAAAAGACGCTCTTAAAAAACTTGCCGCCGCTGATAAAAACGAAATTTCGAAAAAATTCTTCGGCAGATTTTGAGCGGATATTTTTAAAACAGAATTTCTTATGTAAAAGAAAATCTCAAAAAGTCATTGACGCTCGGACGGAAATGTTGTATAATATATTTATTGCAAAATAAAGGAAACCTTTTGGAGATAAAAAATGATACATTGCTACAAGCTTTTGGGACTTAACATCGTGCTTGACACATCTTCGGGCTCGGTGCATCTGGTGGACGAGGTCGCGTACGACATCATCGAGACGTACGAGAGTTTGCCGAAGGAAGAGATCAAGGCTATGATACTTGAAAAATATAAGGACCGTGACGACGTGACGGAGGCTGATATTGAAGACTGCTTCTCCGATATAGAGGAGCTCAAAGAGGCGGGAAAGCTCTTTGTGCCCGACACGTTCCGATCTATGGCGGGCGACCTTAAAAAGAAGACCTCGGGCGTTATAAAGGCGCTTTGCCTTCACGTGGCGCACACCTGCAATCTCAACTGTTCTTACTGCTTTGCAAGTCAGGGCAAGTACCACGGCGAGAGGGCTGTTATGAGTCTTGAGGTCGGAAAGAGAGCGCTCGATTTCCTTATTGAAAACTCGGGTAGCAGACACAACCTTGAGGTGGACTTCTTCGGCGGCGAGCCGCTTATGAACTTCGACGTCGTGAAGGAGCTCGTCAAGTACGCGCGTGAGCGAGAAAAGGCGGCGGGCAAGAACTTCCGCTTCACCCTGACGACAAACGGCGTGCTCGTTGACGACGACGTTATCGATTTTGCAAACCGCGAGTGCGCGAACGTAGTTCTCAGCCTTGACGGCAGACGCGAGATACACGACAGATTTAGAGTAGACTTCGCGGGTAACGGAAGCTTTGACAAAATAGTGCCGAAGTTTCAGAAATTCGTCAAGGAGCGCGGTGATAAAAGCTACTATATGCGCGGCACCTTCACACACGCCAATCCCGATTTTCTTGAAGATATAAAGGTGATGCTCGATCTTGGCTTTAAGGAGCTTTCGATGGAGCCCGTCGTGTGCGCGGAGGGCGATCCCTCGGCGCTTACAAAGAGTGATATAGAGATCGTCAAGGAGCAGTATGAAAAGCTTGCGGAGCTTATGCTTAAGAAGCACAGAGAGGGGGATCCGTTTACGTTCTATCACTATATGATAGACCTCAAGGGCGGCCCCTGCATCTACAAGCGCATCTCGGGTTGCGGCTCGGGAACGGAATATATGGCGGTGACGCCGTGGGGCGACCTCTACCCCTGCCATCAGTTCGTCGGCGACGAGAAGTATAAGCTCGGAAGCATTTACGAGGGCGTTACCAACAAGTCGGCACAGGACGAATTTGCCGCCTGCAACGTATACGCGAAGCCCGAGTGCGCCGACTGTTGGGCAAAGCTATATTGCTCGGGCGGATGCGCGGCAAACGCATACCACGCGACGGGCTCCGTCACGGGAATTTACAAAAGCGGCTGTGAGCTCTTTAAAAAGCGTATGGAATGCGCCATAGCGCTCGAGGCGGCAAAGACCTTGGACGAAGAATGAAAACACCGATAAAAGATTTTTTGGAAGAGTATACGTCAAGACGTACCACTCGCTTACATATGCCGGGGCATAAGGGGCTTTTCGGTCATCCGCACGATATAACCGAAATCGACGGCGCCGACGTCCTCTATTCCCCCTCGGGAATAATAAAGGAGAGCGAGACGTACGCTGCCGAGCTTTTCGGCACGGCGCGGACCGTATATTCCGCGGAGGGCTCTTCCCTTTCTATAAAGGCGATGCTGGCGCTTACGGTAACGTACGCAAGGGAACGCGGAGAAAGACCGCTCATCCTTGCGGCAAGGAACGCGCACAAGACGTTCGTGAACGCGGCGGCGCTTTTGGATTTTGACGTAGAATGGATATGGGGCGACAGCCTCATCCATTGCCCCGTCAACGCTTCCGTTTTGGAGGATGCGATAAAGCGTCTTGGCAGAAAGCCGACGGCGCTTTACGTCACGTCCCCCGACTATCTCGGAAACATATGCGATATACGTCCCCTTGCGGATGTCTGCCACGAGCACGGCATTCTCTTGCTCGTAGACAACGCTCACGGAGCGTATTTAAGATTTCTGCCCGAGGATATCCACCCGATAACGCTCGGAGCTGACCTTTCCTGCGATTCGGCACACAAAACGCTTCCCGCCATTACGGGTGCGGGATACCTCCACGTGTCAAAAAACGCACCGAGTATTTTCGCGGAGCGAGCAGACGAGGCTATGGCGCTTTTCGCCTCTACGAGTCCGTCTTATCTTATACTTGAATCGCTTGATGCTGCGAACGCTTATCTTTCCGACGGATTCGGAGAAAAGCTCGGTCTTTTCAAAGAACGTCTTGACGGAATGAAGAAAAGGCTTGAAGCGGCGGGGTTCACGCTTGTCGGCGACGAGGCTCTTAAGATGACGCTCCTCGCGAAGGACTGCGGATATTTGGGAACGGAGCTGTCATCGTATCTTGAAAAACGGGGCTTTGTGTCGGAATTTTCAGACCCCGATTTTCTGACTCTTATGTTCTCGCCCGAATTCGGTGAAGAGGAGCTTTCGGCGCTTGAGAACGCCTTTCTTTCACTTCAGAGAAAATCGCCGATCAAATCAGAGCCGCCAAAGCCCCCGAGGGCAGTATCCGCGATGCGCCCAAGGGACGCGGTGCTTGCGCCTTCGTTAACGGTCGACGTAAAAGAAAGCGTCGGTCGCGTGCTTGCCTCGGCATCGGTTTCCTGTCCGCCCGCGGTGCCTATACTTATGTCGGGCGAGATCATCACGAAAGAGGCCTGCGAATGCTTTGAATACTACGGAACGGAAAAGATCAGAGTTGTAAAATAAAAAAACGCGCTCCCCGCGGCTTCAAAATGCCGTACGGGGAGCTTTTTCATAAAAAATTATAAGTCGGCGGGTCTGAAAACGTAGCGCTCGCCGTTCTCGGTCCATACTTTATAGACCGACGAGGCGAAAACTCGCCGAGGTATATCGGACTCGCAGAATTCATCGGGCGTCATAGGCAAGGAAGCTTTGCCCTCCTCCATAACGTATACCGTGTCGGCAAGCGCGACAGCGTCGGAAAGATCGTGCATAACGAGCACGACGCACCGCCCGTCCGCGCGAAGAGCTCTTACGAACTCGGCAAGCATTGCTCTGCTCGGCGCGTCAAGCGACGAGGACGGCTCGTCAAGCAGGACGGTTTTCGAATCCTTTGCAAGGAGCATCGCGAAAAAGGCTCGCTGTCTCTCACCTCCCGAGAGCGTGGGAATGCGCGCGTCGGCGAGCGAAGACAGTCCCGTCAGCTCTATCGCGCGGTCGGCAGCCTCCGCATCCGCTTCGGAAAGCGCGCCGAACGCCCCGGCAAAAGGAGTTCTTCCAAGGCGAACGAGCTCACGCACGCGAATGTCGGGATTTGGAAGCGTTTGCGGCATAAAGGACACGGCGCGCGAAAGCTCGCGCCCCGACATTTCTTTTGCGGGCGCTCCGTCCACGAGCACCTCGCCCGTAATATCGCGAGACGAATAGAGAGAGCGAAGGAGCGTGGTCTTTCCGCTGCCGTTCTTTCCTATTATAACCGTAACGGATGAGTCGGGGGCTCTCAGAGAAACGTTTTTCAATATCTCTTTACCGCCTTTTTTAAGCGATACGCTTTTAAATTCTATCATACGTCCCCCTTTCTTCTTCCAAAGATGAGAAGTGCTAAGAAGAACGGTGCGCCGACGGCGTTTAAAAGTATGCCCGAGGGAAGCTCGGAGGGCGCAAACAGCACTCTTGCGAGAAGATCGGAAAGCACGGTAAGCGAAGAACCGAAAAGAAGAGTCATCGGATATAAAAATCGCTTGTCCGAGCCTATCAGACGCGCTGATACGTGCGGTGCTATGAGTCCGACGAAGCCGATAAGCCCCGCGTAGGAAACCGACGCCGAGGCAAGAGCCGCGGATATTACTACCAATAAAAACCTGAGCGCTCGTGTTTTTACACCGAAGCTTGCGGCAAGCTCGTCACCGAGATCGAGAAGATTCATCAAGGGCGCTAAGAGCATTCCGAGCGCGAGCATAAAAAGAATAACAGCGGACGGCGCCGTTATATCCTTCCAAAGAATACCCGAAAAGCCTCCGACGGAAAACGACGCATACGACGAAAGAACGTCGGGAAATCTCACCGAAAGATACGATATTACGGCGTTAAATACGGCTCCCACGGCAACACCCGCCAAAACGACTGTCCCCCTCGACATTCCGCCGAAACGAGAAGCGATAAAGAGCGTAACGAGAGCGGCGGCAAGAGCGCCGAGAAATGCGAACACGCTTTGGAAAACGAAAGAATTTTTTATAAATACGAGCGAGAGCATCACGGCAGCACCCGCCCCTGCGTTTATTCCTATCGTATTAGGAGCCGCAAGAGGGTTTGCGACGGCGCTTTGGAGAAGAAGCCCCGCACCGCCGAGCGCCGCGCCCGAAAGAAGAGCTCCGAGGACTCTCGGAAGCCTGAGTGACCTTATTATTATCCCCTCCGTGCCCGTACCGAAGAAAAGTCCTCGAATACATTCTCCAAAGGTGAGCTTGACCGAGCCGAATCCGACGCCGAGTACGAGCGCGAAAAAGGTGACGACAGCCGCAAGCGAGAGTATGACCGCGCGGTTTTTAAGTATTCTTATGAGCATAGTGCACCCCCTCGGAAGATATCGCGTCGATCAGAAAGCCGTAAGCGTCAGCCCAAAGCTCGTTCGGCTTAAGCTGGAAAAGCGTCTTCGGCAGATAGATGACCCGCCCCTCCTTTACAGCGCTGAGCGAGCTCCAGGCATCGGTCGCGAGCACCGAATCGATATAGGCGCGCGCCGAGTCCTCATCCCCCATAAAGCTCACGAAAACGTAACACGGGTCGCACCTCAGCGCAAGCTCAAGAAGATCGCCGCCGACGAAAGAGTCCGCACCGTTTGCTATGTTCACGACACCGAGCTCCTCTATCATCGACGCGGCAAAGTGCTTATCGGTGCTCATCGCCTTATGTGAGCTTTTCGTCACGCGCAAAAAGAGCATATCGCACTCCGACGCAGGCGAATATTCGCTCTTAAGACGTGCTATTTTTTCCGACAGCGACTGACCGTACTGAACGTATCTTTGGTCGGTGCCAAGGATATCCGTGAAAATCTTTAGCGTGCGCAGATAATCGTCAAAGGATTCAACGCGGAGCGCTGCCGCGGGCACGCCGAGCGAGCGCATAACGTCACACGCCTGCACCTGTGCGGGGTAATCGGCGGTGCCTATCACAAGGTCGGGGGAGGCTGCGGCAAGAAGCTCCGTGTTTATGCCCGAGTGACCCGAGCCCTCGTCGACCGTTACGGCGTCCTTCGGGGCGTGCCCTGCCTCGACGGCGTCACCGACGGTGATATCCACCCGTCCGCCCGCGAGCTGCCATATATCGGCAAAAGAGGAGAAAAGCACGGCAACGCGCCGAGGACGCTCATCGAGCGCGACCTCGTTTCCAAGTGAGTCCTTAAAGGTATAAAACGCCCCCTCCTCCGCTCGGTCCTCGCCGCACGACGGCAAAGCGCTGAGACAAAGCGTCGCAATACATAAAATCAATAATATTTTTTTCATAAAAATCGTAAAACTCCGAAAGATGTTCTCTTCTTAACATTTTAACACAAAATAAGGAGAAAATCAATCACGGGCACGGAATTTTGCAAAAAAACGTATTTAATTTCGCGCAAATATATAAAAAACATAAGATTTATCTTGTAAAACGAAAAAAAATATGTTATAATCATTAAATAAACGAATTTAAAGGACGTTTTCTGATATGAGAATTGTTATAAAGGTCGGAACTTCGACGCTTACTTACGCGGGAGGACGCGTCAACATAAGACGCTTTGCCGCACTTTGCCGAGCGGTAAGTGATATAATGAACGCGGGCAACGAGGTCATTCTCGTGTCCTCGGGCGCTATCGGTATGGGCGTCGGAAAGCTGCATCTTAAAGAAAGACCGAAGGATATTTCGGGAAAGCAAGCGGCTGCCGCCGTCGGACAGTGCGAGCTTATGTACATATACGACAAAGAATTTGCCGAGCACAATCACACGGTGGCTCAGATACTCCTGACCGCGCCCGATTTAAAAAATCCCGACAGACACGAAAAGTTTGAGAACACGCTGACCAAGCTTCTTGAATTCGGCGTTCTGCCGATAATAAACGAAAACGACACCGTTGCGACCGAGGAGATAGTTTTCGGTGACAACGATACTCTTGCCGCAGAGGTTGCGGTCAGCGCAAAGGCAGACCTACTCGTTCTTCTGTCCGACATTGACGGACTTTATACGGGAAATCCCAAGACCGACGACGGCGCCGTGCTCATTCCCGAGGTAAGGGAGCTGACCGACGAGATAATGGCGCTTGGCGGCGCGGCAGGCTCGGAGCTCGGCACGGGCGGAATGCATACGAAGCTGAAGGCGGCGAAAATCGCAACGGAAGCGGGCTGCGATATGATAATCGCAAACGGCGCGGAGCCTGAGATACTCTACGATATACTTGACGGGGTGCCCTCAGGAACAAAATTCTATTCAAAAAAAGGATAAGGTCCGATATGAAAACCACGAAGGAAATACTCGTCCTTGCAAAGGCGGCGGCACGGGAACTGCGCTGTGCGTCTGAGAATAAGATAAACGCCGCGCTCATATCTATGGCGTCGGCTTTGATAGAAAACAAGGATAAAATACTTGAAGCAAACGAAAAGGACGTCGCGGCGGCGACGGGCGTCATCTCCGACGTTATGATAGACCGCTTGAAGCTGACGGAGGACAGAATTGCCGCAATGGCAAGAGGAATACGCGAGATCGCGGCACTTCCCTCTCCTCTCGGAAAGGTCTTGAAGCACACAGAGCGTCCAAACGGACTCGTTATAGAAAGAGTCAGCGCGCCCATCGGCGTTATCGCGATAATATACGAATCGCGCCCCAACGTCACCTCCGACGCGGCAGCCCTTGCGCTGAAGAGCGGAAACGCTTGCGTTCTTCGAGGCGGCAAGGAGGCTTACAATTCCGCAAGAGCGATCACCGACGCGCTCTCGTCGGGAATAAAAAAGGCGGGACTTCCCGAAAGCTCGGTAGAGCTGCTTTACGACACTACGAGGGCGGGAGCTGCGGAGCTTATGAGCGCCAGAGGCTACGTCGACCTTCTTATACCGAGGGGCGGCGCGGGACTCATAAACGCGTGCGTTGAAAACGCGAAGGTACCCTGTCTCGAAACGGGAACGGGGATCTGCCATCTCTACGTCGACAAGTCTGCGGATATAAAGAAAGCCCTTGATATAGTCGAAAACGGAAAGACCTCGCGCCCGTCGGTATGTAACGCGCTTGAGGTATGCCTCGTGCACGAGGACGTGGCGGAGGAGTTTTTGCCGCTTATGAGAGATAGACTCGTGCAAAGAGCCGTGCCCGTAGAGCTGAGGCTTGACGAGGCGGCAATGCGCGTAATAGACGGCACTCCCGCGCGTGATGCAGATTTTGATACGGAATTCCTTGATTATATAATGGCGGTCAAGGTCGTTTCCTCAAAGGAAGAGGCGGTCGCACATATTGAAGCTCACTCGACTCACCACAGCGAAGCGATAATAACCGAGGACGAGGCGGCGGCAAATTATTTCACGGACAACGTGGACTCAGCCGCGGTATACGTAAACGCCTCTACGCGCTTCACTGACGGAGGCGAGTTCGGACTCGGGTGCGAGATGGGCATCTCGACGCAGAAGATGCACGCAAGAGGTCCGCTCGGAATAGAAGAGCTCACGACGTACAAATACATCGTCCGCGGAAACGGACAGATAAGGTAAGGTTTTTATATGAAAATAGGATTTATAGGATGCGGAAATATGGGTGGCGCGCTTGCTAAGGCGGCATCGGGCGAGGTCTTGCTCTACGACAAGAACGAAAGCGTTTCAAAGGCTCTCGGCGAAAAGATCGGCGCAAGAGTTCTTCCGACAGCCAAGGACGTGGCGCTTGAAGCGGATTTCCTCTTCCTCGGAGTTAAGCCCGCGATAATTCCCTCCGTTCTTGAAGAGCTTCGTTCGGTGCTTGACGAGGTCAAATGCACCGTCGTTTCTATGGCTGCGGGAGTGTCGATAGAGTCAATAGAAAGCGCACTCGGTCAATCCGCACCTATCATCAGAATAATGCCCAATACCCCCGCCTCCGTCGGCGAGGGAATGATACTCGTGAGCCACAACAAGCACGTAACGCACGGAAATATTCTCGATTTCCTTGAGGCTATGAAGGATGCGGGAACCTGCGACTTTATCGACGAGCGTCTGATAGACGCGGCATCCGCCGTTTCGGGATGCGGCCCCGCTTTCGTTTATATGTTCATAGAGGCACTTGCTGACGGCGGTGTCAGGTGCGGTCTTCCCCGCGACAAGGCTATGCTCTACGCGGAGGCGACCGTCAGAGGCGCGGCGACGCTCGCACTCAAGACAAAGCAAAACCCCGGTGCACTCAAGGATGCCGTATGCTCACCCGGCGGAACGACCATTGAAGGCGTTACGGCACTTGAAAACGGAGCGTTCAGAGGCGCCGTGATAAACGCGGTTAGCGCCGCTTACGAAAAGACGTTAAAAATGGGAAAATAAAATGTACATAAGAAGAGCAGAAATAAAGGATATCCCAAAGATCATCGACCTTCTTCTTCAGGTGCACCTCGTTCATTCTACGGGACGCCCCGACATCTTCAGACGCGGGTCGAAAAAATATACGGAGGACGAGCTTTCCGAAATCATTGCGGACGACGGGCGTCCGATCTTCGTTGCCGACGACGCGGGCGAGGTCGTCGGATACGCCTTCTGCGTGCTTGAAGAAATAAAGGACGACGGAAGCCTCGAGGACAGAAAGAGCCTTTATATCGACGATATCTGCGTCGATGAAAAACGGCGCGGCACTCATATCGGGGAGGCTCTTTACAATTACGTGACGGCAGTAGCGAAGGAGCTCGGTTGCTATCACGTGACGCTCAACGTCTGGTGCTTAAACCCCGGAGCGATGAAATTCTACGAAAAGATGGGTATGACTCCGCTCAAGGTCACGATGGAAAAGATCCTTTGACAACACTGACTTTCGTCAAAATGCGAAAAACACGGAAAAAACGCCGCATTCTTTTTATATAAGAATTAAAATTTGTGAAAAGTGCGTTTTTTTTTAAAAAAACTCTTGCAATTTTGAAGAGTTTGTGGTATAATATCAAATGTTGATTTGTGTTAATCAAAAAAATAAAGATAAACCCCGTCCCAAGAGGACGAGATTTCAGGAGGTGTACAAATGGCTAAGTGCAGCGTATGCGGTAAGGGCGTTACATTCGGACACAACGTTTCTCACTCTAACCGTAAGACCAACAGAACCTGGAAGCCTAACATCCGTAAGGTAAAGGCTGTCGTTAACGGAACAAACACTACTCTTTATGTTTGCTCTCGTTGCCTTCGTTCGGGAAAGATCGAGCGTGCATAAGGTTTAAACTCCGCCCGAGTGGGGCGGAGTTTTCCTTTTATTATTTATGAAAACTGCGATAATTGACATAAGAACGCCGAATGAAGCGGAAAGAGCGCTTCTGAAGCTTGGCTTTTCGGTCCTGAGAGCACCGCCGTCAAAAAAGCTCCCCGCCCCGCTTGCCTCGCATCCCGATATGCTGATGTGCATTATCGGAAAGACCCTCGTTTCCTCCGCCGATTACGTAGACGAGGCGCTGACGCTCTTTGACGACCTTGCTCATCAGACGGCGCTCAACTTCACCGTTACGGCGGACGAATTCGGAGACGTTTATCCGCGCGACTGCATATTCAACGCGCTTACGGTAGGAAAAAGACTGTTTTGCAAAACCGACAGCGTAAGCCCCTCCGTTATAGAGGTCGCACGGAGGCAAGGATTTAAGACCGTGCACGTGAATCAGGGCTACCCTGCCTGCACCGTCCTTCCGCTTGGTGACGGTGCCGCCATTACGGCAGACAAAGGAATGGCGCGGGTGCTTGAGCGCGAAGGAATAGACGTGACGCTTATAGAAAACGGCGGCATTTCCCTTCCCCCGTACGAATACGGATTCATCGGCGGCGCGGCGGGCGTCTTTGACGGGCGCGTATATTTCCTCGGAGATCCCGAAAAGCACGCGTGCGCCGATCTGATACTCGGTGCCGTTGAGCGCGCGGGACTACGCGCCGTTTCCCTCATCGACTCGCCCCTCCTTGACCTCGGACGGATACTTTTTGCGGATCAGAGCGTTGATGACCACGACGGCGCACGGGATCAACAGTATTCCGAGAATGCCGAACAGCGAATAAGAAGCGAAAAGCAAAACGAGGCTGACTATGGGATGGAGCCCTAAGTTTTTACCCATAATTTTAGGCTCAAGGAGCTGACGGACGAATTCCGCTATAAGGAAAAGAACTACGAGCCCTATACCGAAGGCGCGGGAGCCGAAAAAGAAGTGAAATACAGCCCACGGCACGAGGATAGTGCCTATGCCTATGACGGGTAAAACGTCGAGCACGGCTATCACGACGGACGCTAAAAACGCGTACTCTGCGCCGAGAAGAAGCAACCCCGTGAATATCAGGGCGAAGGTTATCAACATAATAGTGACGTACGCCTTTGCGTATTTTACCCCGACGGACAGAATGCCGTCCTTGAACCTTACGAGCCACGAAAAGAGCGATTTCGGCAAAGCGGACTTGACGAAGGAATTGACCCTTTCAAGATCAAGCGCGAAATACACCGCGGAGATGAGCGTGACGAGCAGAAATATGAAAAAGGTAGGTATGGCACCGACGAAACGGGCGGCAAAAGATGCAAACGACTCCGTAAGCGACGAAACGGTTGCTTCCAGGGCACCCGATATAGCCTCGGATATGCCCTCGGGCAAAAGCCTTGCGAGCGTACTGCCCGGGTCCATAACGCGGCCGAACGCGGCCAACATCTCACCGTCTTCACCGATAGCGGTGAGAATGCGCCATCCTTGCAGCAACAGCTTCCATATCAAAAAGAACGAAAGTCCAAGCCCGACCGTGCCTATGCCGAGCGACAGGACCAAACGCAGTATCCCCTCGGGTACGTGAATACGCGAGGAAAGATAATGCGCGGGCGGACGGACGGCAAACGCCATTCCCCACGCTATGAGAAACGGCAGAAGAATAAAGAAAAGATGCTTGAAAAATATATACCCGAATATCACAGCGCCGAGAACACATATAATTATTTTTGAAAAAAGATCTATTTTTGCTTTCATATATCACCCGCTACTTTTTACCGTTTATACAATTATATCCAAAAAAACAAATTTTATTATATAAGGAGAAAAACAAAATGGTAATCATTGAAATGGAAAACGGAGCAAATATCAAAATAGAGCTCTGCCCCGAGGCGGCTCCCGTCACGGTAAAGAATTTTGAGAAGCTCGTCAGCGAGGGCTTTTACGACGGTCTTACCTTCCACCGCATAATTCCCGGATTTATGATCCAAGGCGGCGACCCGCTCGGAAACGGTATGGGCGGCGCCCCTGAGAAGATCAAGGGCGAATTCCGCGCAAACGGTCACGACAACCCCATAAAGCACGAGCGCGGCGTTATCTCTATGGCAAGAGCCTTCGACCCCAATTCGGCGTCGAGCCAATTCTTCATTATGCACGCTGACGCGCCCCATCTTGACGGTCAGTATGCGGCATTCGGAAAAGTGGTAGAGGGCATCGAGGCGGTCGACGAGATCGCGTCTATCCCCACCGATTACAGCGACAGACCCAAAATCGCCGTCAGAATCAAGAGAGCTTATATTGCTTAAATCTGAAGGTAAACCTGCCGAGCGCTTCTGACAGCACTCGGCAGGTTCATTTTTTAAAATGTAAGTTTTGTTAAGAAATAAGTGTGTTTTTTATATTGAAATCGAGTCTCCGATATTATATAATAAAAATAGAAATTATATTTTTGGAGGATATTATGGCAAAAAGCAGACTTATCGGCGAATATCCCGTTATAGGAATTCGTCCTACCATCGACGGCAGACGCGGAGCACTCGGCGTCCGCGAATCCCTTGAAGAGCAGACTATGAATATGGCAAAGAGCGCGGCGGCACTCTTCCGTGAAAATCTCCGTTATTCAAACGGCGAGCCCGTCAAGGTCGTTATCGCAGACACTACGATAGGCAGAGTTGCCGAGGCGGCGGCTTGCGCCGAAAAATTCAAGAGAGAGGGCGTTGCAATAACTCTCACCGTTACCCCCTGCTGGTGCTACGGCTCTGAGACTATGGATATGGAAAAGGAGACCATCAAGGGCGTTTGGGGCTTCAACGGAACGGAAAGACCCGGAGCCGTATATCTTGCGGCAGTTCTCGCGGCTCACGCGCAAAAGGGCTTGCCTGCCTTCGGCATTTACGGTCACGAGGTTTGCGACGCGGATGACACCGCTATCCCCGAGGACGTAAAGGCAAAGCTGTTGCGCTTCGGTCGCGCGGCTGTCGCGGCGGCAACGATGAAGGGCAAGTCGTATCTTCAGATAGGCTCGCTTTGTATGGGTATTGCGGGCTCGCAGATCAACCCCGATTTTATGGAGGACTATCTCGGTCTTCGCGTTGAATCGGTGGACGAGGTTGAGATAATCCGTCGAATGACGGAGGGCATTTACGACAAGGACGAGCTTGCACGCGCGCTTCTCTGGGCTAAAGAAAACTGCAAATTCGGCTTTGACAAGAATCCCGAGTTCATAAGAAAGTCCGACGAAGAGAAAGAAAAGGACTTTGAGTTCTGCGTGCTCACCGCTATGATAATCAAGGACCTTATGAACGGAAACGAAAATCTTCCCGATTTTGCAAAGGAGGAGATGGTTGGACACAACGCCATCGCGGCAGGCTTCCAGGGTCAAAGACAGTGGACGGACTTCTACCCCAACTGCGACTTTGCCGAGGCTATGCTCAACACGTCCTTTGACTGGAACGGCACGAGAGAGCCTTACATACTCGCAACCGAGAACGATACTCTTAACGGTATAGGAATGCTTCTTATGAAGCTCCTTACAAACCGCGCGCAGATATTTGCCGACGTTCGTACCTATTGGTCGGGGGACGCTGTCAAGAGAGTTACGGGTTATGAAATAGAGGGCAAGGCGAAGGATGCCGACGGATTTATACACCTCATCAACTCCGGTGCCGCGTGTCTTGACGCTAACTGTCAGGCAAAGGATGAAGACGGCAAACCCGCTATGAAAGAGTGGTATGACGTCAACGAAGCTGACGCGAAGGCTATTATGGGTGCTACGGAATGGGCGCCTGCCGATTGCGGATATTTCAGGGGCGGCGGATTCTCCTCCCGCTTCGTTACCGAGGCTGAAATCCCCTGCACTATGATAAGGCTCAACTTCGTCAAGGGGCTCGGCCCCGTTATGCAGATAGCAGAGGGCTGGACGGTCAACCTTCCCGCCGAGGTCACCGACACACTTTGGAAGCGCACGGATTACACCTGGCCCTGCACCTGGTTCGCTCCGAGATGCGACGGTAAGGACGGCAGCCCGTTCAAGACCGCGTACGAGGTAATGAATAATTGGGGCGCGAATCACGGCGCTATAAGCTACGGACACATCGGTGCAGATCTCATCACCCTCTGCTCCATTCTCCGCATCCCCGTTTGCCTTCACAACGTGCCCGAGGAGGACATCTTCCGCCCCGCGGCTTGGAACGCATTCGGTATGGACAAGGAAGGACAGGATTACAGAGCCTGCGCCGCGTACGGTCCGATGTATAAAAAGTAATATATATAGTTACAGCTCCTCACTATATGCGAGGAGCTGTTTTAATATCAAACGTAGGGCTGTCATTGCTGATCAAGTTGGAGCGCTCACTCTTGTCTGCCCGAGGCTGTGCCGTTATAATCGGTGAGTATTCCCTCCCCGCCCGCACGCATTTCAAGAGCAACCGTGTCACCCGAAAACTCGAATACTATTCCGAGCGAGCCGAGAGTGTCGTCACTTATGTCAGCCATAATCAAGAGTCTGTTTTCCATAGTCCAAGAGCCCGTCGAAAGGGTGCGGAACTCTCTGTCACTTTTGAGATTAAGGAATTTACCGTAAAAGCTTTTGTCGGGGAAGGAGGTATCAAGATACGTTCCGCATCCGAAAGAGAGCGTCTTTTCCTCTCCCCCCATAACAAAGCGAAGCTGCCCTTCGTTCTCATTAAATCCGAGTGTAAATTCGCTGATGCCCATAGAATTTTCATTCAAGACATATTTTTTATCGGATATTTCTCTTTCAAGCGCAGAGTGCGCTTTTCCGAAGGAGCGGTCGATTTTCAAGCTTGATATGACGTCAGAAAGCTTTTTAAGGCTTTTTTTGTTTTCTATGAGAGGTGCATCAGCAGCACTTTTATATATGCGGCTTGCAGCGTAATAATATTTGGACAAAAAATCGGGTTCGTTAGAGTTTATCACGACCATAATATCCTTATCGGGGAAGCAAAATACGACCTGTCCGCGCATTCCGTGAAGTCCGAAGCCGTAAGGCTCAGTCCATATCTGATAACCGTAGCCGTAGCATCTCGGATTGACGTTCTCACCGAAAACAGTGTCAGCGAGCTTTGAGGTCGCACGCTCCATATAAGCTCTTGGAAGAAGCTCTTTGCCCTTATATTCGCCCTTATTGAGAACCAGCTCACCTATTTTTGCAAAATCACGCGTTGTGGCAAGAACACCGCTTGCGCCCCAATCTACACCAAAGGGCGTTTTAATGCATTCGATATCAGGAGAAACCCCTATCTTATCAAATACGGGGCGTAGATAATCAAGAAAATTCTTGCCCGAAACGCGAAGAACGAGTTCTGCCAAAACGGACGAAGCGTGAGAGTTATACCTGAACAAACTTCCTCGCGGCTTGTCTGCGACACCCTCATCCGAAAAGAAGGTTTTTGCGAAATCAGCGTTCTCTACGGCTTTTGGGTCAGAGGGCATCGGAAACTTGCAATAGTAAAGATCTTTGCGCGGGACGCACATCTTAAGCGCATCCTCGACCGTTACCTCTGCCATTACCGGATCTTTTTCGACGTCTTTGAAGTAAGAGCACAAGGGTGCGTTCAGATCTACGAGTCCTTCGGCGCACAGCTTGCCTACAGCAAGTGAAACTACCGATTTTGAGCAGGAATAGAGCCTGTGCCTTGTGTTCTTGTCGAAGGGCTTGTAATAGCCTTCTGCCACAATATTTCCGTGCCTTACGATCATAAAAGAATGAATGTTTATTCGAAGCTCATCAAAAAATTCGATAAATTCGAGTATTTTGTTGGAAGATATCCCCTCCGACTCGGGCGTGACGAAATTATAATCGTTTACCATTTTTACCTCTTTGCATTCCGCTATTTTGTTACTTTATCTTAAGCTGTCAAGAATCGGGGTAAGCTCTACGCGAATGCCGTCTTTAATACTCTTATTTGCTCCGATTCCTATCATTGCGGACTTGATGCCGTCAAAGCTGTCGGCGCACTGTCCGAGCACATCGTCCTCGCTCACGTTGCCAAAGAGCATTTCCATCATCCTGTCGTCACCGCCCGAATGTGAGCCTGTGCCCTTCGGGAAATAGATTTCATTTACCGAACCGTCGCGGTGGCGCACCGTGATCTTGTGTTTTTCGCCCTCGAAGAGATTGGAAAATTCAAGACGTCCTTTTTCACCTATGATGTGCATATTAAAGCCCTCGTCGGTGTTAAAAAGATTGAGTGAGTAGGTTAAGAGTGTGCCTTTTTTATACGAAACGGAAACCGACATGCTGTCATATATATCCGTGTCCGCCCTGAATGCGCAGTGATCTCTTTGATAGCCGTCCTCTTTTTCCGCATCAAAGTACATCTTTTTAAGATGATCGTTTTCGCAAACAGAGCCGTATGACTCGCAGGCGGTCTTGTGAGGACAAGTCATACAACGCTCACCGTGAGGGTGGCTTTCATTTCCGAAATAGAGCCTTGCTCCCTCGGCACAAACGCTTGTCGGCTCGTCGTCGAGCAGCCAATTTATTATATCGAAGTGGTGAGTTGCCTTATGCACCATCATTCCGCCGCTCATTTCCATAAAGCGGTGCCAACGCTTGAAATAATCACCGCCATGGTTCGGATTCAGCATATACTCGTAGTTTACAGAAAGCGGCTTTCCTATGATTTCCTCTGCCAAAAGCTCCTTGAGCTTGGCAAAATACGGCATAAAGCGGCAGTTGAACGTTACTCTGACCTTTTTGCCCGCTCTAATTTCGGCCTCTCTTATGGCGCGACACTTTTCCACGGTTGTCGTCATCGGCTTTTCGGAATATACGTCACAGCCCTTGTCAAGAGCGCGGATTATGTACTCGTGGTGGTAGCCGTCGGGAGTCGTTACCAAAACAGCATCGGGGGAAAGCTCGTCGAGCATAAGATCAAAATCCTTGTAGATCGCCGCGTTTAGCCCCAAGGAGTCACGGAAATATTCACAGCGCTTTTTGTTGGGGTCACAAAGACCTACGATCTCGACTCTGCCTGAAAAATTTTTGACCAAGCGCTCGGCAAAGCCGCCGTATGCCCTTGAGCCTGTACCTACGATTACTAACTTTTTCATTTCAGCAAGTCCTTTCATTAAACGTACTTTTCTACGGTTTCGGAGTCGAGCATTGATGCGGAGTCGGCGTCGCAATAGACGGTGCAATCGGGGTGCTCCTTGAGCAGAGTTGCGGGAACATCGGGGGTCAGCTCGGAGGTAAGGGTTTTGTATATTGCCTCGGCTTTTACCTTATAAGGAACTACGGAAATTATTGATTTGCATTTCATAATTTGGCTTGGGGTCATAGAGATCGCCTGCTTATAGGTTTCATCAACGTTTTTGAACCATCCCTCTCCTATCTGCTGATTCAAGCATCGTTCATCAAGGGTTACAACCTTGTATGCTCTTTGGTCATTAAAATCAGCGGGCGGATCATTGAATGCGATATGCGCGTTTTCACCGATTCCGATAAGTCCTACGTCAACGGGCTTTTCATTTAAAAGCTTCGTGAGATTAGCGATAGTTTCATCGGGGTCAAGCTCGCCGTCTATAAGATGCGCACATTTAAGATTCACCTTATCAACGAACCTGTCAAGAAGATAACGTTTGAAGCTTGCGGGATGCTTCTCGCTGATGCCAACGTATTCATCAAGGTGGAACATCTCTACCTTCGACCAATCAACGTTCATCTTTACAAATTCCTCAAAAAACGGGAATTGCGATGCGCCCGTTGAAAGCAAGATGCGAGCATAGCCCTGTTCTTCTATAGCTTTGTTAACAAGGCTTGCGGCGTGTTCTGCAGATGCTTTTCCAAGCTCCTCTTTAGTTTGGCTTACGATGAGTTTCATATTTTATTTCCTCCAAAAAATATTTTTTCTATTTCTAAATTTTCATTTACTATAAGCACGTCCGCCCGTTTGCCTACTGCGATCTCGCCTCTGTCTTGCAAGCCCATTACGGCAGCAGGAGTAGAGGACGCCATTTTTGATAATGCAACCATATCTTTTCCTATTGCATCTGCCATCGTTCTGTATAGTCGGTCAGCTGTAGCGGTGCTGCCTGCGAAGGACTGTCTGTCAAGAAGCTTTGCTACGTCATCCTCCACAACGACGGGTATGCCGTTTTTCTTGCTTCCGATAACAGTCTTGACACCGTTTTCAAGTCCTGCGGCACGAATGGCATCCGTGACAAGGCAAATCCTGTCAGCACCCTTACATTTATATACGAACTGCAAAAGTTCCTTTGGAAGATGCCGTCCGTCGGCAATAATTTCAACGAACAAATCATCAAAGTAAAGCCCTGCCTCAACAGCACCCGCAATTCTGAAAGAATTTTTTCTCGTTACGCCCTTCATTCCCGAATACAAGTGCGTCATCAGCTTATAGCCGTTTTCTTTTGCCTCTGAAATTTGGCTGAAATCCGCGTCAGTATGAGCCGAGGACATTACGATGCCAAGATCGTTTCCGCACCTTCCGAGTTCAAGTCCGCCATCAAGCTCCGAGGCGGCGCTCACTTTCAAAATGAACGGATATTTGCTTTTCAGCGCAACGAGCTCCGCGCAGCTTGGTTTTTTCATATATTCTGCATTTTGCGCACCGCACTGCTCCGGATTCAACCACGGTCCTTCCAGATGAACACCTGCGAAAATACTGTTTTTATTTTTAGAAATATATTCCGCAAGGGTGCTAAGTGCACGCTCTGTTTCCGAATCGCTTGCAGCGAGAGTTGTTGCGAGCATTGCGGTAGTGCCGTGATTCAAATGAAACCGTTCTATTTCCGAAAGCTCGTCCTCCGAGGCATCCATAAATTCAAAGCCACCTCCTCCGTGGCAATGAATATCAACGAAGCCCGGAAGGAGATATTTGCCCTCAGCATCAAACGTCGCTTCGGCGGAAGGGGCATCGTTGCCTACGTATTTTATTATTCCGTCCTCGAATACGCAGCTCCCTTTTTGCAATATTCCGTCAAGCATAACTACTCTTGCGTTCTTGATTGCTGTTTTCACTTTTTATCCTTCTTTAATAATAATTGTTTTATAATATATAATAATAACACACGGCACGCCGATTTTAAATATAAAATAGTACTTAAATGATTAAAATTACATAAATCGTACCAAAATTCTCTTGACTTTCATTATAAATATTGATATACTTATGATATTGACGTTATATGTAAGGGAATCTGACAATGCACTTTGTGGAGATTGATTTTAAAGAACGAAAAAACGAATGGTCTATGTCAAGCCTTCAAAGCCACGATTACTATGAATTATATTTTTTATTAAAGGGCACGAGGCGTTTCTTTGTTAATGACAAAATTTTTCATATCACAGCACCCGTAGCCTGCATCATTCCTCCGTTTTATATGCACAAAACAGAGGGGGACGCATACAGCCGAATCAACATAAACGTTTCACCAAAAGCTCTCAGTCAAAATGAAAGGGCTTTTCTTGACAAGCTTGGAGAAGAGGCGGTATTTACTCTTGATCCGCAAAAATCGGATTTGTTCACAAGGCTTTTGGAAAGTGCTATATCGGCGCGCTCTGATACGCCGAGCAATGAGCTCACGGATTCTTTTTTGCACGTTCTTTTATATCTTTTAAAGCAAGATTGCTTACAACCGTTAGAAAGTCAAGAGGTAACGGACGCTGTCGTTGACAGCTCTTTGGCTATGCGAGTTGTAGCTTTCGTGCACGATCACTATAAAGAAGATTTTTCAATACAAGATATTTGCCAGACATTTTTTATATCTAAAAATATCCTTTGCTCGGAATTCAAAAAGCTTATGAATTGCTCGGTTATGAAATACAGGCAATTTATAAGAATAAGCAAAGCGAAGGAGCTCTTGGCTTTTACGAAGAAAGGTATGAAAGAAATTGCGGAGGAATGCGGATTTTCGTCAGAAAACTATTTCAGTCTGATTTTTAAGCACGAGGTCGGGCTCTCTCCCACTAATTACAGAAAAGCAAAATAAAATCAAAAACGGACAAACCGAACCGATATGCTCTCCGACTTTGTGGGGAAATATCAGACGGTATGTCCGTTTTAAATTTTGGCAAGCGCTTTAAGTTTTAAAGCTCTGTATTTTCGCTTGAAGGTGATTCGGCATCCTCGGCATCCGATTCAACCGAAGAGGAAAGCACTTCTTTTGCCGCGATCCTTTTATCAATATGCTCGTGAAGAAGAGTTACCGTGACCGAGAAGAGCGGAATGAACATAATCATTCCGAAAAGACCGAAGAGGCTGCCGCCGACGAAGACCGCAACGAGCGTCCAAAGAGGACTGAGCCCTACCGCGTTTCCAACGACGTGCGGGCAGATAAACTGCGTTTCAACGATTTGAACTATGAAGTAAATGACGATGTAAACTATCAGCTTTTCGGGTGCGCTGATGAGAGTAAGGAGCGCTCCGACACCAAACGCCGTTACGGCACCTATGTACGGCACGAACGCCAGCACCGACGTGATAAAGGCGATAACGAAAGCGTTCGGAACTCCGAAGAGGGCGAGCACCGAAAAACCGAGAACGCCGAGTATGCAAGCCTCGATAAACTGCCCCGAAAGATACTTATAATATTTATAATTAAGAAGATTTCCCGCATAATAGAGGCGCTCACACGTTTTTTCTTTGAAAAACGCTTTGGTAAAGCGCTTTGATTGGATCAAGAGCTTATCCTTGCTGAGCAGCGCGTAGATCGCCACGAATACGGAGATGATCACGGATACTATGCCCGAAACGACGTTGGAAGCAAAGCCGAAAACTCCCGGAAGAACGTCCTTCATAATAGCGTTCACGTTGTCGTGAGAGCTGACCCACGCGGTGAGCTTTGACGAATCGAGTCCGAGCTTCGTGAAGAAGGCGGTTAACTCAGGCAGGTGAGCGGTGAAGTTCTTGTATATATTCTGTATAGACTCGGAAAGCATCGGCGCGACGAGCATCACGGCAATGACCACGACTCCCGCAAGCGCGATAAAAGTAAGTATCATACTTAAAGCACGGGTAAGCTTCTGCCCCGGGGCGCGCTTTACGTTTTTAAAAATACGGCCGATAAGATTTTCAAATCCGCGAACGGGAACGTTAAGTATGAACGCGAGAATAAATCCTGCTATAACGGGAAGCAAAAGTCCGAATACGTACTGCAGAAAACTGAAGATCCCGCCGAGATGATTAAGCACGACGAACAGTATCACGCCAAACGCGATCAATAGATACTCGCGCTTCATAAATCGTTTCATTTGTTTCTCTCTTTCTTTATGTAAAATATACGGCAAGCGTACGTTACATATATATTAAAGCACCGTATGTATTATACTACTTTAAAGATTGTTTGTCAATATTGAAGGTTAACATTTTATTATATAAAGGGTAAATTGTATATTAACTCCGAGCGAATTTTGGCGAAATTTCAATTCACGATCCAAGGCGAAAAAACGCGCCGCTTTCAGCAGCGCGTTTTACTTTTTTATATCAGTAAGGAAGCTTGAGAACGTCCTCGGGCTTTCTGATAAGCCACTGTCCCTTAGTAAAGTCGGGAATAAACTGAGGCGCGCCGCCCTCGGCGATGGATTTTTCCGAAAGAACGGAAATGACCATCCAAGCCGCCGCGTCGTAGACGTCGATAGGCATCTCGTCACCCGTAAGGAAGCAGTCCATAAACTTGCGGATGAGAAGATAATCCATTCCGCCGTGCCCCTTTTGCTTCGTTTCCTCGGTAATATCCGTCCACTCGGGAGGGAGGAATTCGGAATTATATTCCTTCGCATTGTCCATACAGTCACCGAGATATTCGGTAGTGGACCAATACTCCTTCATTCCGTCCATAAAGACGCTGTTCGGCATCATTTCGTAGAAGCCCTTCGTGCCTCTTACGGTAAAATCTCTGTTATAATAACGGGGTAGCGACGTGTCAAGGGTGAGAAGAATGGTCTCACCGCCCGCGCAGGTGATTATGGTATTTACTATGTCGCCCTGCTTGAATTCGGCATTCTTAAGACTCTCGTCCTGCTCGTAAAGTCGGGTGTCCTCTATGTATTGCTGAATTCCCGCGCTCGACGAGGCTACGGAAACGAGGGAAAGCATCTTATTGCCTCTGTTGATATTGAGAAGCTTCGCGATAGGTCCGAGCTCGTGCGTCGGATAGTTCTCGCAGTTGCGATTCATATAATTACGAAGGCGGTAATGACGCTTGATGTTGCCGTTCGCTATCTCTTCGCGAAGGTCGTGCGCGTATGAACCCTTGCAGTGTACTATCTTACCGAACTTGCCCGCTCTTGCCATAGATGTAGCGAGAAGCTCGTTCTCACCGAAGCAGCAGTTTTCCATAAACATAAACGGCGTTTTCGTTCTTTCATAAGTTTCAACGAGTCTGTAAAGCTCGTCAACCGTATAAGCGCCGCCGACCTCGATACCAACGGTCTTACCCGCCTCCATCGCAGCGATAGCGATCTCGACGTGCGTTTCCCAATACGTCGCAACGTAAATTACGTCAACGTCGTCTCTTTTAAGTATTTCTTTATAATCCTTAGTCACAAACGGCTCGTGTCCGCGTTTTTCCTTTATGCAATTCGCGGCACGCTCGCATCTGTCATCGTAAAAATCGCACACCGCGACGACGTCGGCGTCGTCAAACGTAAGAATTACGTCACGAAGCATTCCAAAGCCTCTGCCACCAAGACCTACAATAGCGAACCTGACGTTTTTTTGCTTGTTCATTGCTTTATACCTCTTGATTTTTTTCTTTAATTATATAATACGAGTGGCTCGTTGTAAATGGAAAATAGTGCGATAAATTTGTAAAAAAGTGCGAAAAGACTTATTGTTCCAAATAGTTCCGAATGAATTCACACGCATTATTTTTTAAATAAACGCGCGGCACTCTGTGGCCGACGGCACATACGCACTCGTAGCCGATCGTGCCGTTCTTCAGTGCAAAGCTGTCAGCGCTCTCAAAAGCGCCAGCGCCGTATATAAGGACCTCGTCAAAGAGGCGGGCTTCGGGAACGTCCGTGACGTCTATCATAAGCTGGTCCATACAAACTCTGCCGAGTATGGGCACGTCCCTGCCCCCGACGGTAAGACGGACGCCCGCGGCGGATGAAGAACGCAAAAATCCGTCAGCGTAGCCTATCGGGACCGTGGCAACACGCATCGGCTTTTGCGCAACGAAGGTTCTTCCGTAGCTTATAGAAGTGCCCTTATTTACCGTTTTTACGTGGGAAATAACGCTTTTCAAAGTCATAACGGGCTCAAGCGCCAAAGGATTTTTTACGTCAAAGGATGGAACAAGACCGTAGAGTGATATTCCGAGCCTTACCATATCGTGCGCAAGATCGGGATAGTCAAGCGTTGCGGCACTGTTTGATACGTGGCATAGGGGCAAAGACACTCCGTGAGAGAGCATATATTCCTTCGCAAGCTTAAAGCGTTCCGCTTGCTTTAAGGTATATTCCCTATCCTCCCGTGAATCTCCGCCGTCCGCCACGGCAAAATGGGTAAACGCGCCCGTAACGGAAAGGGACGGAAGCTTTGCCGAAAGAAGAGCGTCGTTAAGAGAATTTTCCCCCTCCTCGGAGGTGAAAAAGCCTATCCGACCCATACCCGTGTCAAATTTAAGGTGCACGTCGAGTGTAACGCCCGCTCCGCTTGCAGCTTCGGAAAGAGCCTTGGCGTACGGGAGCGAGTAGACCGCGAGCGTGATACCGTTCTTTGCCGCCGCTTCGGCACACTCGGGAGCCACGTAGCCGAGGATAAGTATAGGAAGAGCTATCCCCGCGCCTCTTAACTCAAGAGCCTCGCCCATATTAGAAACGGCGAGAAAATCCGCGCCAAGCTCGGAATAAAGGCGGCCGAGAGCTACCGCGCCGTGACCGTAGGCGTTTGCCTTTATAACGGCGCAGGTCTTTCGTCCGTCTGCGGCGCTTTTAAGCTTGAGAAAATTATTCTCAGCCGCGTCAAGATCTATTTCCGCCCAAGTGCGGAAAAGGTGCTTATCGGATTTAAAGATATCGTTCATAACGTCAGAATTTGCGCCAAACCATCTTGTCGACCACGCCGGTGTAAGATTGGATGAGCTTTACGACCTTAGTGGAAACGTTCTCCTCCACGTAATCGGGAACGGGAATGCCGAAGTCGCCGTTTCTGTTCATCTCTACCGCCGTATCAACGGCGTTGAGAAGCCCCTTTTCGTCAATTCCTGCAAGAACGAAGCAAGCCTTGTCAAGCGCTTCGGGGCGCTCGGTCGACGTTCTTATGCACACAGCGGGGAAAGGATTGCCAACCGAGGTAAAGAAGCTCGACTCCTCGGGAAGCGTGCCCGAGTCGGATATGACGGCGAAGGCGTTCATCTGAAGATTGTTGTAATCGTGGAAACCGAGCGGCTCGTGACGGATAACGCGCGAGTCAAGCTCAAAGCCGCTCTTCTCAAGTCTGTTACGGCTTCTCGGATGGCAGGAATAGAGAATAGGCATATCGTACTTTTCGGCGATCTTATTTATAGCGCCGAAGAGCGAGAGGAAGTTCTTCTCGGTGTCGATATTTTCCTCCCTGTGAGCGGAAAGAAGTATGTACTGCCCTGCTTTAAGTCCGAGTTTTTTAAGTATATCGGATTTCTTTATATCATCAAGGTTTGCGTGAAGGACCTCCGCCATAGGTGAGCCCGTGACGTAGGTGCGTTCCTTCGGAAGTCCGCAGTCCGCAAGATAGCGGCGCGCGTGCTCTGAATACGCAAGATTAACGTCGGAGATTATGTCCACGATACGGCGGTTCGTTTCCTCGGGAAGGCATTCGTCCTTACATCTGTTACCCGCCTCCATATGGAAGATGGGAATGTGAAGTCTTTTTGCCGAGATTGCCGAAAGGCAGGAATTCGTGTCACCGAGTATAAGAAGCGCGTCGGGCTTCACGGCACTCATAAGCTTATAAGAGCAGTTGATAATATTGCCGACCGTTGCTCCGAGATCGTCACCTACCGCGTCCATATAGACCTCGGGATCGTCAAGCTTAAGGTCGCGGAAAAATACGCCGTTCAGGTTGTAATCGTAATTTTGACCCGTGTGAGCGAGAATGGTGTCAAAGTACTTACGGCACTTATTTATAACAGCCGAGAGACGTATGATCTCAGGGCGCGTTCCGACTATGATAAGCAGCTTGAGTCTGCCGTCATTCTTAAATGACACGTCGGAATAATCAAGTTTTATTTCTGTCTGCATTGTTTTTGTCCTTTCGTTAATATTTCGAAAGCGCTTTACGTCACGCTTCGGAAAAAGGCCTTATACGGTGTATCAAACGGGCAGGAAGAAGGTGTCGGGATGCGCGGGGTCAAAGCTTTCGTTCGCCCACATCACGGTGACGAGATCTTCCGTGTCGGAGAGATTTATTATATTGTGCGTGTAGCCCGGGAGCATATGAACGGCCTCGATCTTCTCGCCCGAGACCTCAAAGCGAAGGACCTCGTCGGAGCCTACCTTGCGCATTTCTATAAGCCCCTTGCCCGATACGACTATAAAGAACTCCCACTTCGTGTTATGCCAATGCTGCCCCTTAGTAATGCCGGGCTTTGAGATATTAACGCTGACCTGACCGCATTTTTCAGATCTCAAAAGCTCTGTAAACGAGCCGCGCGCGTCGACGTTCATCTTTAAGGGGAACGAGACCTTCTCTTTCGGAAGATAAGAAAGATAGGTCGAATAAAGCTTCTTTGCAAAGCTGCCCGCAGGTATTTCGGGAACGGTGAGAGTCGCAGGTTGTGACTTAAAGCGCTCAAGAAGCTCAACTATCTCACCGAGGGTGACCTTGTGCGTCACGGGTGCTGCGCAGTATTCTCCGTCCTCTTTGAGAACGGTCTTGATGCCGTCGAAGGTGCATCGGTGCTCACGCCCCTCAAGAGCAAGGAGCATTTCATCCACAAGATCGTCGATATAGAGAAGCTCAAGCTCGACTGCGGGATCGCTTACCGTTATAGGAAGGTCGTTTGCGATATTGTTGCAGAACGTTGCGACGGCGGAGTTGTAATTCGGGCGGCACCACTTGCCGAAGAGGTTCGGGAAGCGGTACACGAGAACCTTTGCGCCCGTTCTCTCAGCATATGAGAAGAGGAGTTCCTCCCCTGCCTTCTTGCTTCTGCCGTAATCGGAATCGTAGCGACCGATACAGGTTGCTTGAATCGACGAGGATATCATAACGGGGCACTGGTTTCTGTATTTTTCAAGCCCCGAAAGAAGCTCGGAGGCAAAGCCGAAGTTCCCCTTCATAAACTCCTCGGGGTCCTTCGGACGGTTGACGCCCGCAAGGTTGAAGACGAAATTCGCCTCACGGCACGCTACGTCAAACACCTCTTTTGGGGTGTCTATATCGTACTCAAATATTTCATCTACCGTAATTTCGGGATGGGTCTTGTCCTTACCGTCTCTTATGTTTTCAAGGGCGGCAACGAGGTTTTTTCCAACGAAGCCCCCTGCACCCGTGACGAGAATTTTCATATTTTTCTCCTTCTTAATTGATTTTTATTTCTTCGGATGCTCGCGCCCTAAGATGCCTGCTTATTGCTCCCGTTGTAAAATACGAGATCACAGCAAGAGCTGCCGAGGCAAGGAACGAAACAAGAAGCCACCACGTACTGCCGGCGCATCCGAAGTGCACCATTACGTTTATTACTATCATGTGATAGATATAAAATCCGTACGAGAAATCGTGCTTTATTGAAAGCATCGGTAAAGCATATCCAAGCCCGATAACACCTATTGCAAGGAACAGGCATTTTACCGTGCCGTACGTTCCGTAGTCGAAGCCCGTATGCATCGCAACTTGGGATATAGCGAGTGCAAGCCACCAAAACTTCTTAAGCCATCCTATCAAAACATCGAAGTACTCACACATGAAAGCACCTACAAGGAAGAGCCATATGTGGGTCGTGAACATATAGAAGGTGAGCTTATAGACCATAGAGGGGAGTATTCCCGAGAAAAGAGGACGCAAAAGATTTACAGATGCCGTGAGAATGAGCGTGGGTATCCATCTTTTAAGACCTTTGCCTCTCAAGAACTTGTGCAAGAACCAAAGCGCAATATATGC
The DNA here is from genome assembly GCA_017503105.1 of Clostridia bacterium. Taxonomy (GTDB): domain Bacteria; phylum Bacillota; class Clostridia; order Oscillospirales; family CAG-272; genus UBA1740. Next base: position 48,085 of record JAFVTS010000011.1, on the reverse strand, counting down.
CTGAACAAGAACGGAAACCGTCCAAAGAGGACCGTTGGGATTGCCTGTTGCATATCCGTCAAGACTTGCAGGCGTCCAGAACTGAAGAACGGTTGCCTGAGTAAATTGGAATGCAATATAAGAGACCCACTCTATATTTTGCGCAAAAAGGATCGCAACCAAGATGAAGTTGACAGCAACTCCGCACCAAAGCTCGGGATAAAGACGGAAGATACGCTTTTTCGCGTACACCTTGAGCGACGGTGTTTTCTTAATGGAATCCCAAAGCAAAAATCCGCTTAAGCAGAAGAATACGGGAACGCCCTCGAAAATACATAAAAAGCTGAAGATGGCGCGCAGTGGCAGCGGCAAAGACAGCGAGAACGCGGGTATCGCGTGACCGAAAAAGACCTGGATCGCCGCCAAAAGCCTTATAAGATTCAAGCAATTTCGCTTTTTATCTACCATAGTTTATAACGTCTCCTCAAAATATTAATGTAAAAAGAGAGAGAGGGACCTTAAGCCTTTGCAAGCTCGTCCTTGATGTACTGAAGAGATGCGATCTTCGCCTTGGTCTCTTCAACGGTCAAAAGCTTTGTGTTGCTTGAGTTGAACTCTGTGAGAGTGTTGCGCTCAGCGTCACCCTTATTGAAGTATTTATCGTAGTTAAGTCCGCGCTTGTCGCAGGGAACGCGATAGAAATTGCCCATATCGATAGCGCCCGCGCACTCCTCGTTGGTAAGAAGGGTTTCGTACATCTTCTCGCCGTGACGAATGCCGATGACCTTGATATTGTTCTTATCGCCGCCGAAGAGCTCGCAAACAGCCTCAGCCTGAGTCTGGATAGTGCAAGCAGGAGCCTTTTGAACGAGGATATCGCCGCTCTCACCGTGCTCAAACGCGAAGAGAACGAGATCGACCGCCTCGTCAAGGGACATAATAAATCTCGTCATAGAGCCGTCGGTGATAGTGATGGGGTTGCCTGCCCTTATCTGATCGATCCAAAGCGGAATAACGGAGCCGCGCGAACACATTACGTTGCCGTAACGGGTGCAGCATATCTTAGTTTTCTCGGGGCTTACGGTTCTTGATTTTGCAACGATGACCTTCTCCATCATAGCCTTGGAGGTGCCCATTGCGTTTACGGGGTAAGCCGCCTTGTCGGTAGAAAGGCATACGACGTTCTTTACGCCCGCCTCGATTGCCGCGGTAAGAACGTTTTCCGTGCCGAGTACGTTGGTCTTTACAGCCTCGATCGGGAAGAACTCACACGAGGGGACCTGCTTGAGTGCCGCAGCGTGGAAGATGTAGTCAACGCCGTTCATAGCGTTCTTTACGGAGGCAAGATCGCGCACGTCGCCTATGTAAAATTTGATCTTTTCAGCGACCTCGGGCATTTTTGCCTGGAACTCGTGGCGCATATCGTCCTGCTTCTTTTCGTCACGGGAGAATATTCTTATTTCTCCTATGTCCGTTCTGAGGAAACGGTTGAGCACCGCGTTACCGAACGAGCCCGTTCCACCTGTGATGAGTAGTGTTTTGTTCTTGAAGAGTGACATTTTTGTTTTCCTTCCTTTGTACGTTATATTTATTTTTATTAGATTTTTGCCAAAGTCTATTAAGAAGTCATACTTTTTAATTTTAAGGTCTACTTCAGATCCTTTTTTATTTGCGTGGTGCTGATCTCGGGGGTTCTTTCAAGATAAACGACCTCGACTCCTTCGTCTTTGAGGAAATCGAACTTGCCCTTCCAATCGTCGCCCATAACGAAGACGTCGACGTGATATTCGTGCATATCGCTTTTTTTCTGCTCCCAATTTTCCTCGGGAATAACGAGATCGACGTAGCGGACGGCTTCAAGAAGCTGCTTGCGCTTTTCGTAATCGAAATAGCATTTTTTCTGCTTTTGATTCCAATTGAACTCATCGGTCGAAAGGCAGACTATAAGATAATCGCCGAGCGCCTTTGCTCTTTTGAGCAGGTTAATGTGACCGTAATGCAAAAGATCGAACGTTCCGTAAGTTATAACGCGTTTCATTTGTTCTCTCCTCTATTCTTTAAATATTCCGTATACGGCTTCTCAAAATCCACCGCCTCGGTATAATGATGTCCGACTCGCTTTTCCTCGGGCGGCAAGGTCATATAATCGCCGTAGACCTGCGTGAGCCATTTGTCATACTCGGACGGCGCTCTGACGGAAAGCCCCTCAAACTCCAAGAGCACCCCGTCACCGTACCACTCCTTCGGCACGATCTCCTTTTTGCCCCACGCGCCCGAGAAGTTTGCAACTCGGTCAGAGTTTTTCACTGACCGAAAAAGCTTGTCTCTTTTTAAAACGGTCTTTTTAAACGACGGATATACGAATTTCGACAAGAAGATAAGAATCTTTATAAACGCGGTCTTGGAATCGGGCAAATAGAGTCTGTCACATATCCTGCACCACATAAGGTCCTTCTTAAAATTCAAGAAAGCGGCACGAAGCTTGCCTTTGGGGTAATAATCAAGCGGGAAGACGTCTAAAAATACGCCGTGATTTATATTCATATTTTTCGTCGAAAGCTCAACGTAGGCGGTGTCCGAATTCCTTATTTTAACGAAGTTAAAGCACCACTCGGGATCCGTGCTTATATCCTGTATGAAGAGATTCTTCGGAAGATATGCCTGTCCTTCCTTTATAAACCTTTCGTAATCCTCGCGCGGCATTCCTACGTCTATATCGTCGTCCCAAGGGATAAAGCCCCCGTGACGAACGGCTCCGAGAAGCGTGCCGCCGAGCAAATAATATCGCAAATTCAGTTTTTCGCAAGCTTCAACGAAGGCTTTCAGGATATCAAGCTCGATTTCTTTCAGTTTTTGGATCTGTTCCGCAGTTAAATTTTGCATTTTACGCACCTTTATTTGAGAGTTTTAATTGCAGAGATGAGATATTTGGGATTTACCGCCCGAAGCATAAGTCTGTTGTTCTCTCTTATCGGTCTGATTATAAAGCCTATTATCACGTTGGCGAATATCTGCGTCGCAAGAGACGCTATGGCGGCACCCGATATTCCGATAGCGGGAATAAGAATGGCGTTAAGCGCCACGTTCATAAGAGCGCCCGAGAGATTGATCATCCAAAGGTACCTTTGACGCCCCTCCGCAAGCATCCATATATTGCGGACCGAGCCGAGGTAAGAGAAGGTTGAATACCAGACGAGAATTGCGAGCGGCACGACAGCCTCGGAATACGCCGCACCGTAGAATATTTTTATGACCAGCCCCGAGGCGATGCTTATAACGAGACTTTGTAAAAGCGAGAGGTAAATAATTATCGTGTAAAGGGCACTAAGGGTATTCTCGTACCCCTCCCTGCTCTTTGACTTATTTTCAAAAATTATCGGGCGCAGAGAATCGATTATCGCTCCGAAGACGAAGGACGTCATTCCTGCGCAGGTAAAGGCTGCGGAATAATAACCGCACGCCGCGTCACCTATCATAAGCTTTATCATCACCTTGTCGGTTTGAGCGAAAAGGGTGATCATAAGGCTTGACACTATGTAATACTTGCTCTCTGAGAAGAGCTCCTTTGCCGTCATAAACGAGAAGCTAAGACGGCTGTCTGCTTTTTTCTTATATAAAACGAAAAGTCCTATTGCGATAAAGAGATAGTCGACCGACTGCGCGGCGGCAAACCACACGACGCCCCACCCCGCGACGAGCAGAAATATCTTGTAAAGAGAGATGACGGCGAAGGCGAGAAGAACGACTATCGCGTGATATTTTGACAATAGCTTTGCCTGGAACCAATACTGTAACAGCTCAGCGCTTTGGAAAAGAAGCATCGTACCGTACACCACGCACACGAGAACCGTTTCGGGCTCGGAGTGATTCGCGACGGAAACAAAGGCGAATATACCGAGCACGCTGAGTATTGCCGAGGCAAACGACATCGTGACCGCCGTGCCCATGATCCGACCTTCTTGCTCGGGTCTTTTTATAAGCTCGTGAACGAGAGTTGAGTTAAGACCGAGCTGCATTATCGGAACGAAGAACGCCGTGACCGACGCCGCGTAATTTATGACTCCGTAGCCCTCAGGCTCAAGAAGCCTTGCGGTGAGAACGGTGACAACGAGAGTAAGGACGGCTTGCACCGCCTTGCAGACTATTATCCAAGAGGCGTTTTTCACGACTCTGTTTTTAAACATTTCCCTCTCCTTTCCGCAAAAGCTCCCGTCCTCTGCCGTTATTTTTTAACGTAAAATCCGTAATACCACTCGGCGAAGCTGCGAAGCCCCGTGCGAAGCGGGGTATGCGGCTTAAATCCGAGATCGCGCTCAAGCGCACTCGTGTCCGCATACGTTACGGGAACGTCACCCGCCTGCATTGGAACGAGCTTTTTGTGCGCTTCAAAATCATAATCTTCGGGAAGCACGCGCGCGCGAACGAGCTCCTCGCAAAGTATTTTCACGAAGTCCTGAAGATTTTCGGGACTGCTGTTTCCTATGTTATAAACACGGTACGGCGGTATGGGAAGCCCGTCCTCACCGTTCTTTTTCTCGGGAGCGGTACGCATTACGCGCAGTATCCCCTCCACTATATCGTCAACGTAAGTAAAATCGCGCTTACAATTTCCGAAATTGAAGATTTCGATAGTTTCTCCCCTTATTAGCTTATCGGTAAATCCGAAATAAGCCATATCGGGTCTTCCCGCAGGACCGTAAACGGTAAAGAATCTGAGCCCCGTCGAGGGAATGTTGTAAAGCTTTGAATAAGCGTGAGCCATAAGCTCGTTTGATTTTTTCGTAGCGGCGTAAAGAGAAACGGGGTTGTCCACCTTATCGTCCGTGCTGTACGGAATCTTTTTGTTCGTTCCGTAAACGCTTGACGAGCTCGCGTACACGAGATGCTCCGTGGGATTGTGCCTGCACGCCTCAAGAATATTATAAAAGCCGATGAGATTGGACTCGATATATGCGTCGGGATTCGTGATACTGTATCTGACTCCCGCCTGGGCGGCAAGATTCACGGTGACGGTCGGGTGATACTCCGAAAAAACGCCGTCGACCGTCGCCTTATCCGCGATGTTTCCCTTAACGAAAACGAACTTAACGCTCTTTTGCGATGCCGCCTCTTCTATCTTTTTTAAGCGGTATTCCTTTATCGACACGTCGTAATAGTCGTTCATATTATCAAGACCGACGATTCTTTCGCACTCGCCGTTTTCGATAAGCTTCATAACGAGGTTGGCACCGATGAAGCCCGCGGCACCCGTGACGAGTACGGTCTTACCTTTAAAATCAATATTAGCCTTTAACAATTCCGCGGTACTCCTTTTTCACCTTTTCATAGCTCTCAATGTTTCCGATGTCGTAACGCTTGCCCGGCATTTCCATAGCGTAAAGAGGGCTGACGGACGAAAGCCAAGCGGCAAAGCTGCCCGGCGCGTCAACGCCGCAGCCTTCCTCTATTCCGCGCTTTATAAGCTCTGCGTCCTCTTTCGTATAAAAATAGAAGGGGGGACAGCACCAATTGGTTTTCGGTGTTTTCGATTTTTCCGTCATTGAAAGGATGCGGTCGTTCTCGTCTATTTCAACGACAGCACATTTAACGAGCTTTTCATATGACGGTTCGTAGTAGCGCATTATGCAAGAGGCGCGCTTCTTTTGTGCGTATCTCACGAAATCGGCAAGGCTGAAGTCAAGAAGGTTATCGCCCGCGATGATAAGAAGATCGTCGGAAAGCGAGAGCGCGTCCTTTGCAAACTGAATATCCCTGACCGCGCCAAGGCGGGTCTCGTTGGTGCTCGTTCCGTCGTCAACGACGGTGATTTTTTGACTGTGCTGCGCCGCCCATTTTTCAAAATGATGAGCGAATTTATGGTTCGATATAACTACGTATTCATCGACGAGTCCCGCGGTATCAATATCGTCGATGAGATGGTCGAGTATAGTCTTCCCGCCGACCTCAAGAAGGGGCTTCGGAAAGTTTTCGGTCAAGGGATAGAGCCTCGTCGCGTATCCCGCCGCAAGTATTAAGCATTTCATAATTTTACTCCGTCAGCGCTTTCGCATATATGCGCCGAATATTTTCCTTTAAGAGTCGGGAACGCTTTCAGATATTCGCGCCCGACGTTTTCGAGTATGCTCTCTTCGAACGTAGGGTCGATAAGAGCCATACAGCACCCCTTGAATCCCGCGCCGGAAAATCTGCCGCCGTAGATCCCGTCAGTCTTAGTCATTATCTCGTAAAGAGTCTTAAGCTCGGGAGAGCCCGTCTGCCATTTGTATATCGAAGAATATCCGCTTTCGGTAGAAAGCTTGCCGAAGGCTTCTATATCGCCTCGTTTCCAAGCCTCAACGCCCGCGCTAACGCGCTCAAGCTCGCCGTAAAAATGCTCCGCGCGAAGACGCCACGGCTCGGGAAGCTTGTCGGCGTATTTAAGAAATACGTCGTAAGGAACGTCGCGCATATAGGTTTCTGCGAATTTACCGTAATCCATACCCGCGTAAGCTTTAAGCGCGTAAGCGGCACTTCGGCATTCGTCAACGCGCATATTGAATTTCGACCCCGCAAGCGAGCGCTCGAGCCCCGAGAAGAAGATCGCTATCTTGAACGGCTTCATATTTTCGGGCTTAGGCAAAATCTCCAGCTTGTCGGTACTAAAATCCATATGGAGAAGATGGTCTCGGCGGCAATATACCTCGCAGGTCTGATCAAGTCTTCCGCAAGAAACGCCGACGTACTTGTTCTCGGCTTCAAGCGCACAGTCGATAAGCTCGCGCTCGGTTATCGCGATGCGGTTAAGCTTGCAAAGAGCAGAAAGAAACGTGATTATTACCGCTGCAGAGGATGAGAGTCCGCCGATCGGCAACTCGCCGTCTATTACGGCGCTGAGTCCTACGCGAAGCGGAAATCTCTCTCCGAGCGCTATTGTAGCACCCCTCAGATGGTCCGCCCAATCACCCTGCTTTTCCCCGGGGACGGCTGTAACGTGCCACTGCGCGCGCTTCTCGAATTGGAGCGAGTGGACCTCGATCACGCCGTTTTGCTTTGCCGCGTACGCTATGTGAATTCCCTTGTCTATCGCGAAGCCCGTTACCTGACCCAACTGATGGTCAACGTGCGCTCCGAGCGGACACACCCTGTACGGGGTGAACGCCGTCGCGTCGGGCGAGCGCTTGTAGGTTTGTTCAAAAACTTTTAGAGCTTTTTCTATCATCTTTCTTCCGTTTCCGCACCGTCAAGACCTAAAATACGGCGGTGCTCTTTTATCGCTTCTTTATTGAATATCTTAGAATATCTTATATTTTTGAAATTTTAATCAAAATTCCACCAAACCTTTTAAAAGAATATTCGTTTTTATCTCTTTCAAATTATTTGCGCTTAAAAAGAAGCGCCTTCATTTGTGGAATAGTCTGCTTTCTTACCGACGGGAATACCATCAGAATAGCAAAATAAACTATGATACAAACAAACACTCCTACAAACTCAAGTATAACACTGTTTGCAAAGTAGACGAACAGTACACCAACGATAGCCATTCCTATAGTTGAAATCAGAACCGGCAGGAGCTTTCTTAGCGTAGTGAACGCGGATATACTGAACATCTTACGCAGTACAACAGAAAACGCTACCATGCCAAACACTCTAATGAGAGCTCTTGTATAAGACAAGCATTCAAAGCTTGTTCGTGCACTGAAATATACGGTGGGAATAATTACAACGATTTGTAAAAGCTGTACTATAACGGAAATCTTTGGTTTTCCTTTTGCAATGAGCGCATTCGTGCCAAACGAATTGAAAAGTATAGCTACAGCACTTATAAGTCCCCACATTCCCATAAGGGTAGCTCCGGACATCCACTGTGAGCCGAGTGTTACGTAGCAAAGCAGATCTTTGTATACGAGCATACCCGCTCCGAGAGGAATAAGTATAATGCCTGTGACGGTGCTGAACTTATAGAATAGCTCCTTGAATTTTTCGCTGTCATTCTGCGCACGCGAAAGAGCAGAAAGATGTACGGGAACTATTGCCGCGGATATTATACCTATGATCTGACCGACCATATTCATACTCGTTTTATAGATGCCAAGCTCGCCTTGTGAGAGAAGCCTTGTGACGATAAAGACGTCGCCCCAGTTTATTACCCAAACGAGGATTGCTTCAAGCATCGACCACATACTGAACGAAAACATCTCACGAAGCTTTGAAAAGCTGAAGTAAAGCATAGGACGCCATTTCAGCTTGATCTCCATTGCTATGACGTAGATGGCAGAGCTTGCGATGTTTCCGATTATAAGTGCCCAATAGCTGCGAGTTGCAAGAGCTATGGGAATTGTGACGGCAAAGGGGACTATAAGAGTTACCATTCTGAAGAAGAACAGCATCTTGAAGTCCATATCGCGTCTGAACCTTGCGTCCTGTATGCTCATAAATCCGTGGAGCGGAAGCATCACGCAGGCGACCATTACAGCCGTTTCCTTACCCGGGCAGCCGACGAGGCTTGCAATGGGGGTTGCGAAAATGCATATAACGCCCCATATAAGCATAGTAAGAACAAAGTTCGTTATAAAGGCAATGTTTATTATTTTTTTTAGATCATCCTCGTCCTTTGCCTCGTGCTGGACTATATATTTGTTAAAGCCCGCATCGGAGAAAAGCTCGCAGAACGATATTACCATATTTACGGATGCAACGATGCCGTACACGGACGGCGCGAGTATACGCGCGAGTATCATACTGCTGACGGGAGCCGCGAGCTTTGATAAAATTTGGCTCAAAAACGACCATTTTGTTGCTTTTATTATAGCGCTGTCGGATACACTCATTATAAAATTCTTCCGTTTTGTAAAAATAGATTTTAAAGCAAGCTTTTTGTTTGTGTCAAAGAGATGGACATCTAATCATTGATTTCTTTCTTTACAACAGAAACAAGATCTACCCCTATCGCAATCAATATCCATATAAATCGGTCATAGTAGGTAATAACCCCAATATCGCAAATCATAAGTGAGGCAAAAAGCATAAAAATGAACGAGGATGCCTTTTTGTCTTTTCCGCCAATCTTTATAGCGCGTATAAGCATCACGATGTGAGGTATATAATAAAGAGCAAGACCAACGATACCGTTGTTCAAAAGAAGCTCGACAAAATTATTGTGAGTATAAACGCCTAAATAATAAACCGAGGAAAAGAAACCGTTACCGAAGATCGGATTCTTTTTAAACTGCTCTATACCGTACTTGATATAATATATTCTGTTCTGATCCCCCTCCATCATATCCACTCTAGGATTATTCACAACAGAGAACATATTCTCAAATCTCTCCTTGATAACGGAGAATGCGGGAACGTAAATGATTACAAGTACGAGCACGGACAGTACCGCAGCGGTTGCCACGACTCGCCTTACGAGATGACGCCTGCTTCCGTATGTTATAAATAGCGCAACGACCGAGGCGGCTATGATAAGTATAGCCTTTCGCGAGCCTGTGAACATTATTACGGGAAGGCAGATCACGATTGCGAGAAGATATAAGGGTATATGGCGTTTTAACGCTACTATCTTAAATATCGAGAAAACTATGGCAAACGCGCAGTAAAGACCGAGTGCGTTCTGGTTTCCGTGCTCGGCGGAAAGACGGTCACTCATCGTGAAGAGATAAGTTATTCCGTATTCGTAGTAAATAAACAACGCAAGACCGACGCCTCCTGCGACAGTTGCGCTTATAACGGTCTGAATATCACGCTCGTTGCGTACTACCGAACGAATAAGGAACACTATAACTACCGCCGTCCAAAAGCGACGGATATACATATTTACAATGCCCTGCATCGCAGGGGTATAAAAGCACGATACGGTCAAAAATGCACCTAAAAAGAACATCAAAACCGTCAGCCAGTCTATTTTGATCTTGCCCGAAGCCGCGGTTTCGATAGCGCACACTACTAAGCAAAAGTAAAGACCGTAAGATGCAAAACGCGACATTGAAGACCAAGACGTTTCAAACATAAGCGTAAGCACTATGTAAACGACTATCGAGAACATCGCAGCACGGTGAAGCGGGGTCTGATCGCTCGCCTTATGCTTCGTGTATTTCGTATATTTATTGGGAGTTGTATTATTTGGCGTCATCTAATACGTTCCTCTCGAAAATTCAACTTTATTTTTTGGAACGGACACAAACCTCTTCTACGTAATCCGTCCACATTCTTATGATTCCAGAAAATTCAAGGCGCTCGTTGATCTTATAAGCCTCGGTGGAAAGGGCACGTCTGAGCTCCGCATTATCCGCAAGCTCACGCATAGCAGCAAGGAAAGCCGCCTCGTCGTTCTTCGGAGTGAGTATTCCGTTTACGTGGTCCTCGATAAGGTAAGCCGATCCGCCGCCGTCACAGTCTGTGGCGATAGACGGAAGCCCTGAGCCAAGCGCCTCGATAAGTGAGTTGGGCATTCCCTCAAAGTGCGAGGGGAGAACGAATATCTTCGCGATCTTAAGATAATCCATAACGTTCTGTCTGCCTGTGAATATTACCTTATCGGAAAGACCGTTTTCTTCTACGTAACTTTTAAACTTCGCCTCGTCCGGTCCGTCACCGACTATATAAAGGCGGTAATCGTGATCCTGTGAGAAGGTCTTGAACGCTCGAAGAAGCATAGAAATGTTCTTCTGATTATCGTCAAGGCGAGCGGTAATGACCATATTATTTTCTGCGTCATCCCTGTAAAAATTCTCATACTTTTCTTCGATAAAATTGGGGATTATCTTTGATTTATTCTTTATTTTCTCCCCGAAGTAATCTGCAATACGTTCGGTTTGGAAGACGTAGCCTGCCGCCTTAGGATAAAGAAGAGAACGCATAATTCTGTAACCCTTTTGAGGCGGATCCTGTATCGGGGAATTACGCTCGCATACGATGACGGGCGTTCCCGTTTTTTTAGCCGCGCGAAGAATATGAACGTTGGATATCGCACCGAAAGAAATAATTACGTCGAAGTTTGCATCTTTAATAATTCCCGCGATATGCTTATTCCTCGTGAGTATGCGCTTGAGTCGGTTTCCTTTAACGCTGAGGAAATACTGCTCGGCATAGTCGAACTCGGGGTACGGCTTGTTTGTCGCAAAGAACATTATGCCGATCTCGTGCCCTTTTTCGTGAAGGGCGGCTATAAGATAACGCGCGATCTTCTCCGCTCCGCTGTAATTAAGCTTTCCTATTGCAAATCCTATTTTCATTGTTTTTCTCCAAGATCATTCGTTCAAAAGAACGATTATTTTTTCGCACTGCACCTTGGGCGTTTTTTTCTCGGTAACGAAGGTGCGCGCCAAGCGTCCCTTTTCGTAAAGCTCCTCTTTTCCAAGTGACGTTACGTGCAAAAGGGCGTTTTTCATTCCGTCCTCATCATCACCTATTCGGTAATAATAAGGATCGTACTCATCGGGAACACCCGGTAATTTATGAGCAAGCATAGGTGTGCCCGTTGTCATATACTCCATAACCTTAGACGGGAAGGAATATTTGGTAAATTCGCCTGTTGCGGGGCGCGGATTTATGAGCAGCGTCATTCTCTGCTCCATTTCAACGACCTCGCTGTTCATAAGTGTGCCGTGATATATCACTCTGTCACACTCGGTAGCGACTTTTTTAAGCTCGTCCGTATACGGTCCCGAGCCGCAGATATGAAGACGCGCGTTCGGCACATCCGCAATAACGAAGGAATCTACCATATCCTTCACACCGTATTCCGCATCAAGAAGTCCTGCGTACATACACTCAAAGTGCTCACTGTCTTCATATTCGCGCTCCTTAAGCTCTGAATTGCAAAGCCCCTCTATAACGGTATACGGCTTTCCTTTGGGATTAAGTCTTTCGTTCATTGCATCTGTAAGAAAGACGTAATCCGTACATTTATTTATAAGCTTGTGACAATACTTCACTTGCTTTTCGGAGTGACCTGTGACCATAAGCTCGGGAATGTCGGTAACAACGCCGACGCATCTTTTTCGAAGAAGCCTGCCCGCGCTTACGGCGCCTGTCGCAACGGAAATATTAAGGACGTCACAAACAACGGCACTTTTTCTGAAAACGCAGGAGAAGAACGTGCGGACAAATGAAGAAAGAACGGTATAAACGTTCTTGACACGCCTTGCGTTCACAACACCGAGATATCTGTACGTGATGCCGCCTTCTCTTATTTTCTTTCCGAAAACTACGTGTTTTTTCGTGTTTGATTTATTTATTGGTGGCGATGTGATAGCAATAACGCGCGCGCCGCATTCTGATAGCCCTTTGATCATAAGACGATTAAACTTTTGCGCTTGTTGCCCGGGAATCTTGTCGGAGCCTGAAAACAACTCGGTAAAATCCCCTTCTCTCATTGCCGAGGACGCATATATTATCTTAAGTTTTGGCATTTTCCAAAACCTCTTTTATTTTTTCTTCTCCAATTTTAACCTCCGTAAGAACTCGTTTGAGTTCCTTATCACAGGCAAAACAGAGCTTATCTGTGTCGAGTTCGGTATAATACTTATATACCTCGTCAGCGAAATTTTCATCTGACGGATCACACTCAAGACCCGTGCCAAACATTGTGACAAGTTTGCCCATTTGACTCCCTACCGTACACAACTGCGGAAGGCCGAACATAACTCCATCGTAATACTTATTTCCCATTGCTATATGCGACGTTTTGTTAAAAGTGTCGTAAAGATTATGAATGATGTCCGTGTTTTTAGCCATTTCAAGTCTGTCCGTCGGTGAATATTCGCCGTGGAAAAAGACGTTGTCGTATTTCTTTGAGTTCAGCTCCAGCATATCAAGCATAGCACCTTGTGCTCTGCCGTAATAGTGAAGTTCAAAGCGAGGATCGCCGCCTAACCTTGATATTAAATTCTCATTTACCGCTTTATTTCTTATTAGCCCCCAAAAAGCTATACGAATAGGGGTATGCTTTTCTCTTTTGGGCAAAGAGCGTATCTGCTCGGCAAACTCAATATTTGAGATATTGTGGCTTGTAAGTAACTTTTCGGTCTCGGGTAAAAATTTACGAAATCCATCGGAGCTTGTAAAAGAAAGAGCGGATCCTTCAATTATTCTTGCCACTCTCTTACGATAGAAGGAATACTTCTCATACGTAACGTCTCGGAAATCGAAAATGTATTTATTTTTATACTTTCCACGAAGGAGTTTATACACGGATATACCGGTGGTGGAATGAAGAACGATAAGAAAGTCGGGGGTTATTTCCTTTATCTTTTTCTTTGCGAACTTGCCATACTTCAAAATTCCGGGGATCTTTTTTCTCAGCGGAACAGCATCGGACATCGTATAGTCAAATGCGTGCCCGAACACACCGATGGGAAGAGACACATCGGGATTTTTATCTCGCTGCCAATATATAAGATGTACCTCATCTTTTGACGTGTCTATCTTGTTAAGATAAAAATGCATATACGTCATATATTTGAGTTTTGTAAAGCCAAGAATTGCTATTTTCATCTTTTAGTCAACTCCTCAAACAATTCAGTATATTTTTTCGTATTGACTGTTCTTGAATATTCCCTCTCACCAAAGCTCTTTGCATTATTGGCATAAGTTTCGCGCACTTCGGGATTCTCGTAAAGGAAGAGAATATCTCTTGCTAACTTTTCGGAATCTCCTATATCGGACGAGAAGCCCATTTTTTCTCTTTCAAACATTTCACCATAGTCCGAGCCTGCGTCAACGGAATTGACTATGACTCGCCTACACGCCATAAGAAGCCCCGCCTTGCTGGGGACGGAATTTCCGATAACGCCGCGCTTCAGCGGAATAATGCAAACGGAGCAAGCGCTGTAAACGTCGGGCACAAGCTCTTGAGGCTGGAGAGGGTAGAAAACGACGTTGTCAAGCCCGCGCTCGCGAGCCTTCTTTTCAAAGCCCGCGCGTCTTACACCCGAGCCTATCATCTGGAATTCTATACCTTCATATTCTTTCAGTCTCTCGGCGGTATCAAGCACTGCGTCGGGGTCAAAATTCGTGCCCATCGTGCCTGCGTACTGAACGTAAAACTTATCGGGTGAGAGTCCTTCGTTTTTAACGAAGCGGTTTTCCTCCCACGGAATTTCCTTGACCGCGGCGTCATCGTACCAATTCACGATAACGCGTATCTTTTCCTCGGAAACGCCCTGCTCCATAAGCTTTTCCTTCATATCCTCGGAGATCGCCGTGATGATGTCAGCTTTCTTATACGCCTTTTTCTGGAGCCAATAGAAGATCTTCTGCATCCATTTTCTCGGCATCGAGCCGTTTGCGACGGCACTGCCCGGGAACATATCCTGGCTGTTGTATATAACGGGGCGCTTCTTTGCAAAGCGTCTGACGACCGAGAGATAGAATAGCGATGTCGGAGCAGACTGAACGAAAGCAAGGTCGAAGTCGTTATGTGCCTTTATATACTTTTTTGCTTTTCTCGCGTATGAAATTCCGTTAAGGTAGCGCTTGACAAACGCTCGTCTGTCAACCGTTTTGTCATTTATCTCCGAGTACGTAAAATTCTTATGGTTCAAAATACTCTCGGGAAAAGGAGGAGCGTCGGAATCCGAGAAGTGACGCTGTATCGCGTGCACCTCAAAGCCTGCTGCCAGAGTGTCCTCAAGCAAAGCCTTCATAAGATGCCAAGACGGACTCGGCTTTTCCATACTGCTGGTAATAAAGAAAAGAATTTTCATAAAAACCGCCTGTTTTTTAAGTTGCTTTCTGTTTTTACTGTTTTTCTCCGTCGGAAGGCTCTTCCTTATCGGAGAGCTCGTTTTGCTCTTCTTCGGCACTTTTATCGGCGCCGTCAACGGATTCCTTCGCCGCGACCTTCTTAACGGAAAGTCCCTCGAGCTTACCGAAGTACATAGCGACAAGTCCGAGCACGATAGCGAGAGAACCTATTATGATAACTACGGGGTAATACTGCTTATATAAGAACACCGAGGTCTTCTCACCGAACTCTCCGCCGACGATTATAGCGGCGATAAAAGGAAAGATGGGGAGAAGTCCCGCAAAGAAGGAAGTAAACATCATTCCACCGTATATCTTCTTTAATACATTAAAAATCTTTTTACGCATTTATACGTCCTCCTTTACTTTATAAGTCCCCACAACGGAAGCAACTCAAGCAGGATAATTACCGAAAGAACGTAATGAATAATCACCCATATCATACAGTTTTTCAGCGTAGGCTTGAGCTCGGAATCCGCGATTCCCATACCCGTATATACGCAAGCGCAATAAGGCGGCGTAACACCGTGCATAGCACCGCAGATACAGGGGAGCATCGCCGCGACGAGCATAGGATTCGACCCTGCCGCAGCCATTATGGAAATTATTATTCCGCCGAAGATCTTGACCTGTGACGAACCGGGCAAGAGCATTCCTAAAATCGCTGTAAACAGAGGAATAATGAAGCAAAGCGCAACTCTGCTCATATTGAGCTCACTCACGAAGACGCTTATTCCCTCTTCGACCTTGAGATCCTCGAAAACGTTGCTTACAAAGTAAGCGAAAAGAACAAGCGACGAGGTGGGAACGACCTTGAGCATTCCGTCGGTGATATCATTAAATATACGGATCGGATTCATTTCTTTTATATACTTCTTTCCTGAAAGAAGTATGCCCAAAACGACGATAAGCGAGGGTATGAAAAGAAGCAAGCTGCTGTTGAACGCAGAAGCACCCGCTTTACCGAGCTGAGCTGCAAAGAAGGTGTCGAACTTACTCGTCAAGAGGAAGGGAACAAAGACGATTATAGGAAGGAATACCGCCTTCCAGCCTTTTTTGACCGAAGCTCCGAAGGAGGGGACGGTTTCTTTACTCATAGGCTCGACCTTATAATAAAGGCACATAAAGTAAAGGGTGAGTATTCTTTGAAGAATAAACCATATCGCAACACCCCAAAGAAGAAGCCAATACTGCGACATCGTGTATCTTCCGGGATAGAGCGTGTCAAGAGCCGCGAAGGCAATACCTATCATACCCGCAGGAGGGATCATATTACCCATAGTACTGGAGTGCGCCTCGACGTTTGCGGCAAGATGCCTCGGGAAGCCCGAACGGATCATCGCGGGAATGGTGAAGACACCCGTGGTTGCGACGTTACCGGGGCCCGAACCCGAAAGAGAGCCGACGTACGAGCTTGCTATTATGGAGACGAAGCCCGCACCGCCCTTTAAGCGTCCGAAGATCGAAAGGATTATGGCGATGCAATCGTCGATAATTCCCGTTTTAGATAACAGATTTGCAGATATAACGAAAGCGAAAATAATATAAAGCGTAGGCTCTTGCAAAGCATCCCAGATATACGTTCCTACGTTTTTCCAAGTGCCCGTTACGGCAACGAGGGCTACAAACGAAAGAAACATACATTCATAGAGCGGACGCTTAAAGACGGCAAAGAAGATTATCGCCACCGCGAAGACCACGCCAAGATACAAAAATTCTATGGGCATAAATCAAAACTCCTTAACTTTAAAATTCAAAAACTCAGAAACGCTCGACGTCAAACTGAAGATTATTCATCCGCTTGCCGTCGGTGTCATAGACTCTTATCTTGCTTTGGAACTCGTTTATAAGCTCAAGCTCCCGCTCGTGAGAATCAACTATAAACGTAATTCTGCCGAAGTGCTGACCGAGAGTGCCAATGACCCTTTGCTCGACCGTGTCACCGACGTTGTAATACTGAAGATAATCGACGACCTCGGGTACCTCTTTTATAATATCCGTGCCCTCGATACGTCCGATCGTTCCGACGTCAAGCGGCATCATAAGCTGGCATCCGATCTTAGAGTGGAAGGTGAGGTCGATCTTGCTCGCCTCTTCCTCGGTAATGCTTCCCTCTCCAACGGCGCATCTTAGCATCATTCTCATATCGTGGACGTTGGTAAGAGGCTCGGTGAGCTTGAATATCATTCCGCCCGAGAGGCGATAGCCCATTTCGTGGAAATATATCTTTCCGTCGCAGGGGAGAGATTGAATGAACGCCGTTCCGTTCTTAAGACCCATTCCTTTAAGCATTCTTCGCACGTTCTTGTCCATATTCTCCATATAATACGCGGAATACTTGGACGGCGCGTGAGTGTAGCCGCTTATAAGGCTCGTTCTGTGAACGGGGTCGGCAACGTAGGTATCCATCATAAAGTAAGGATACGCCTCGCCGTCCCTTAACATATATCTGACGCTGAATATCTCGCCGCCGTTTTGTATGTATTTCTCGGCAATGATCTTGCCCGATTTCGACGCGGCGTAAGCCTTTTCAAGAGCCGCGGGCACCTCGGACGCCGAGGAGCAGACGGTTATTCCCGCAGAGGAGCAGCCGTCAACGGGCTTCAGGATTATCGGGTATTCTATCTTTTCAAGCTCGGACGCAGGCGTGTCTTTTGTGACGTCGTACTCGGGAGTACAGTCAACGCCGTATTCTCTGCAATAGCTCTTAAAAACGTCCTTGTTGGCGCACTTATCCCACACGTCCATCGTCGTATAGCAAGGAAGCCCCGCCTCAGCCGAGGCGCGTATTACGTTTCGCAGATTGAATTCCGACGGTCCTGAAAAAATACCGTCGACCCGTCTTTCCTTCGCGAGCTTCACAAGCCCGTCTATATCGGCAGTGCTGACGCGCGCCGTTTCATCCGCGATCTCTTTGGAAACTCCCGTTTCGTTATTATCGGTCACAATGGTGTATATCCCCATCGCCTTTGCGTTTTTGACAAGATCAAGCGAAGCCGAAGTGCCGCCAAGGACCAAAAGTCGCTTTCCCTTACAATTTTCCATAAAATTCTCCTGTTTCATATGATCACCGTATTTTTTTCTTATTCAGCGTTAGCTTAAGGACTCTTAAAAAGCTTTTTTCGCAAACAGGTTTGAATCCGACCTTAAGCAGCCCGCGCTCGGATGACTCGTTCCCGCGCTCGACAGCGATGTAAAATGTATCTACCTCCGCCTCGCGCTCTATGAGTGCCGTGATAAGAGCGGGATATATCCCCTGCCCTCTTTCCTCTTCTCTGACGAAAAATCGGCAAAGATAATCGGTGTGCGCGCCTATTTTAAAGAAGTAATCGTCGGAGCCCTCGTGCTTTACCCACCCGTAGCCTACGGGGACGCCGTCCTTTACGGCGTAATATCCGAAATCACCGAGAGCTACGTGGCGCAAGAACTGCGCTTCGTATTCCGCGCCGCGAAGTGACTTTACCGGCTCCGCGTTAGCCGCGCTTATCGGTACAAGCTCTATCGGCACCCTTGCCGAGTGCGCGACGAGATCGTTTCTGCTTAATTTAAAAAGCTTTTCGTGCCAGATTTTAATTATATGCATTTTAATTCTCGGGAGGAAGAGCGAATCTTGCCGCCACCATATCCTCACCGTCCTCCGACGTTACGTTTACAAGCTCTCCGACTCTGTCTATGGCAAGGCGGAGCTTTTCGTAATTCTCCGCTACCATATTCACTCTTATGAGCATATGAGAATAATTTCCGCTCGCCGAGATCGAATCGCCGACGGCGTGAGTAAGATTATAGGAAATAACCTCATCAAGCTTATACACGTCGGCAAGTCCTTCTATTTCCTTCACCTTGCCGGGGGAGAGTATGACCGCAAGGTTGACCGACGGACGCACGAAGTGAGAGTCGCAGAGCATATCCGTGTCAAATTCCGAAACGTCCTCACCAAGCGCCAGCTTTATCATAAATTCTGCGAGATTTATTCCCTCCTGCCGCGCAACGAGGCGGTAATGCTGCTCGCCCGTCAGACGGTACGCCATCTCGTAAATATAGAAATTCCCGTCCTCGTCAAGAAGAGATTGGACGAGCACGAGCCCGTTTTTTATACCTATTCCGCCGAGCATAGCTCTTATGCGTCCGTCTATCTCACCGTGCATTTTTTCCGCGTGCTTCGACGGAAAGACCTCTGCCGTAGGAAGCGGAACGGTGGTCTCGCCGTTTTTGACGGTATATCTGTCTGCCGTTGCGGTAAGACGTATATTTCCGTTCACCGCCGTGTAGAACCATTCGACTCCGTGGTCGGTGTCTATGAATCTTTCGATTATCTCGTTTCCCGAAGAAGAAACCGCGCGCGCTCCTTTTACGCCGTCAGAAAGCTCATCCCGATTTCGGCAGACCTTTATGCCACGGCTTCCGTAGCTGTCAGAGGGCTTCACTATGTACGGGTATGCGCCAAGGGCAACAGCCTCGTCTTCGGTGTACTGCTCTATTACGGGAACGCCCCATTCGCGGCACGTTTTCTTGAAATTAAGCTTATCGGTCACCGTGTCAAGCTGTTCCTTCGTAGCGTAAAACGGAAGGCCGAGAGACTCGGCAAGCTTTCTTGCTATATGGATATTGAAATCCTCAAAGCCCGTAAAGACACCGTTTACTCCCTCTTGCACGCAAAGCTCGGAAAGTCCGCGAATATCCGCCGTACTGATATCGACCGCAAGATCCGCGAATCTTTTAGACGGCGAGGACGGGTCCTTATCGGCAACGATGGTGTAAACGCCGAGAGAGCGTGCGGTCATCACCACGTCGATCATCTGAGGAAACCCGCCAAGTATCAATATCTTTTTCATTTTCGTTCGGTAGTTATTTTTACCCTTGCCATCGCGGCTTCGCAAACGGCGACTGCCTCTTTGACATTGCTCGCCTCTGCTATAACGAAGCCTATTCTGTCCGTGCTGCTTCCTATATCCGAAAGCTCGTCACCGACGGTCTTGACGAAGGATATTTCCTTAACGCCGTTTATGGCGTACGCCTCTTCCACGCCGTCTATCGCCTTAATGATTCCGGGCTCTGCGGAAAAATATCTTATTGCGCTGCCACGGTCATATTTAGGAACGATATCAGGACGCTCGCCACACGCTATGCGAATAGTGGCTTCTATCATATCTATACCCGTCGAAAGCGGAACGAGATGAGTGGTGATGCAGTCGCCGCCCATTCTGGCGCCGAGCTCGACCATCTTCGGTCCGTCCTCCGTGAGCATAATCTCAACGTGAGCGGGACCGTTTTTAATTCCGACCGCTCTCACTGCTCTTTTTGCAAGATCGCGAATCCTCTCGACGTTTTCTTCTCCGAGCGCGCTCGGCTGGCTGTGACCCATCTCAACGAAATGAGGTGCGCCCGTGGTAAGCTTGTCCGTGACGTTCAAAACGTGCGGCTCACCGTCAAGCGTGATTATCTCAACGCTGACCTCGGGACCCTTCATATATTCTTCAACTATAACGCCGCCGCTTCTTCCGTTTTTCGAGCTGTACGCAACAGCGTCGCGGAGCTCGTCCTCCGATTCGATGAGCATAACGCCCCTGCTGCCGGAATTATCCGTCGGCTTGCTGATACAAGGGTACGTGATCTCCGAGCTTATTTTTTCAAGCTCGTCCGTACCGCGGACTATGAAATACCACGGGTGCTCGACCCCCGCCGCCTCAAACGCTTTTATCATCTCAGCCTTGTCGGTGGACTTTACCGCCGTGTCGAAGGAAATGCCGTGAAGTCCGAGCCGCTCACACGCCGCCGCGATGGAGCGCATCGGCATATCGGTGGCAAGAGTCATTATGCCGTCGGGGCAAAAGCCCTCCGCGCACTTAACGACACCGTCGATATCTATGGTACTGACGTTGAAATATTCGTCGGCGAAAGGTATGCCGACGGCATTCGGGTCATAATCTACGACCCCGACGTAATATCCGAGCTCCTTCGCCCTTTTTATTGCGGGGAGCTGAAGGATAGACGCTCCGATTATAAGTATCTTTTTCATTTATTTAGCCTCTGCGGTTTCGGTTTCCTTTTCTTCCGAGGGCTTGCCAACGACCTCGGGCGTGACGTAAACGTTCTCACGCTTAAGTACCGAAAAAACGGTTTTGAATATGATTTTTATATCGAGCAGGAGCGACATATGCTCAACGTAATAAACGTCGTGCTCTATCTTCTCATCCGAAGTAGCCGCATTTCTGTAATACGCCTGATTGTAGCCCGTGATACCGGGGCGGACGAGAAGACGCTTCTGCCTTTTTTCATCAAGAGTGTCAAAGCCCTTGTAATTCGTGGTAAGATGCGCCCTCGGACCTATGAAGCTCATATCGCCCTTAAGGACGTTCAGGAACTGAGGAAACTCGTCAAGGCTCGTCTTGCGAAGGAAGCGACCCACCTTCGTGACGCGCGGGTCGTTTTTGCCGTTATAAGTAGAGCCGTCAGCGTTCTTTATGTCGGGGGAATTGACCTTCATCGAACGGAGCTTATACATTTTAAAAACCTTGCCGCGTCTGCCAAGACGTGGAGCGTTATAAAACACGGGGCCTCTGTCCGTGAAGAAAATGATGGGCGCGAAAATAACGACGACCAATATAACGAACGGAAGCGCGATAAGGGACACGATAATATCGAAAAGCCTTTTTATAAATCTGAACATTACTTTATGTACTCCCCTTTGATTATAGCGGTGTATTTCTCTATAACGTACTGGGTCTCCTCGTCGGTAAGGCAGGTGTGGAGCGGAAGGGTTATCTCGTTTTCAAAATGAGCGTACGCCCTCGGAAAATCCTTTATATCGAAGCCGAGATTTTTGTACGCGGTGTGCATCGGAAGCGGCTTATAATGCACGTTGCAGGCAACGCCCGCCTCAGCCATTTTGATTATTATCTCGTTTCTTTGCTCCGCGGTAATTCCCGGTACGCGAGTCAGATAAAGATGCCCTGACGACTGATACGCGTCGGTATAGTGCGAGAGCACCTCGACGCCGAGGGGCTTGAAGGCATCGTCATATCTTTTTATTATCTCGCGTCTTCTCCGAAGCATCTCGGGGTAGCGCTTAAATTGCGCAAGTCCGATGCCTGCGGCAATATCGGTCATATTGCACTTATACCAAGTGCCGACGATGTCGTACTCCCACGCGCCGAGCTGAGTTTTCGCGAGGGCGTCCTTCGACTGACCGTGAAGGCTGAAGAGCTGGAGCTGCTTATATATATCGTCGCTGCTGACGCCATCTATCGTGCGCCAGGTAAGAGCGCCGCCCTCGGCCGTGGTAAGATTTTTTACGGCGTGGAACGAGAAGCTCGTAAAGTCTGCGACAGAGCCGATCATTTTGCCCTTGTAGCTCGCGCCGAAGGAATGCGCGGCGTCAGCCATAACGGCTACTCTGCCAAGCGCGCGCTGGAGCTCCGACTGCGGCTTGAAAATACTTCTTTTGCGCTCGGCTATCTCGTATATCCTGTCATAATCGCAAGGTATGCCCGCGATATCGACAGGGATTATAGCCTTCGTGCGCTCGGTGATGGCACGCTCGACGGCACCGTAGTCCATCTCAAGGGAATTCTCCTGCGTATCTACGAGAACGAGCGTTGCGCCGACGTGGCAAACGACCGAGGCGGAAGCCGTATACGTATAAGCGGGAACGATGACCTCGTCACCCTCTCCGACGCCGAGAAGTCTGAGTGCCATTTCGGCGCAAGCGGTCTGCGAATTCAGGCAAACGCATTTTTCCGTGCCGAGCCAAGATGCGATATTACGCTCAAGCTCCTTCGTTCTCGGACCTGTGGTTATCCAGCCTGAGCGCAAAGCGCCCGCGACCTCCTCTACCTCTGCTTCCGACATATCGGGGGGAGAAAATTTAATATTCATAACTCCGTGCTCTCCATTTTCATACAAGAATTTATCGATTTTGGTAGTAAACATTACATTATTTATTATAACACACGCGTATAAAAAAAGCAATAGTTATTTAAAATAAAATTCAAAGTATATTTAATAACACGCCAAAACAACGCCGCAAAGTAAAAAAACGCGAATTTACGGTTGAAAAATTTTCGGCGTTATGGTAAAATATAGGCAAGGCACGAAAGCTCCGACAAAAAGCTCATTCTGCGCTTTGCTGCTCGTTCTCCGCTCTTAGAGGGAGCTTTGCGCTTTTTCACGGTGGATATCAGCAGAGCTTTTAGCGGCTGACGGCTCAAAAGCAATTCTCAAAAAAATTAACACGGTATGCCGTTATTCGGCAATAAAGCAAACTATAATTTACATTCTGAGGTCTATATGAAACGCTTTATAAAGAACGTCTTTATAATTTTACTCCTGATCATCTCCATGCTTGCCGCCTCTTGCACCGCAAGCCCCGAGTCGGGTGTCAGCTCTTACGTAAAGGTCACCGTACCCGAAAGCGGCGAAAAGCAATATGTGCCTTACGAGATATACGGCAGCGGAAAACCGAGCTTCACAATTCCCTCACCTATCACGGCATACGAGCATTACGGTGAGCTCGACGGGCTTGGCAGATGCACCGTCGCCGAGGCTTGTCTTGGGCGCGAGCTTATGCCTCCCGAGGACGAGGAGCGCGACTCGCTGTCCACCGTCACCCCGTCGGGATGGAAGCAAGCGAAATACCCCGACGACGTCGTTGACAAAGAATACCTTTACCACCGATGCCATCTGATAGGATTTCAGCTTTCGGGTGAGCAAGCCAACAAGAAAAATCTTATCACGGGTACGAGCTATATGAACACGGAGGGGATGCTTCCCTTTGAAAATATGGTCGCAGATTACATAGAAGCTACGGGAAATCACGTAATGTACAGAGCCACGCCGCACTACGCTGACACGTTCGACCTCGTTGCAAGGGGTGTAATACTCGAAGCGCTCTCCGTCGAGGACGGAGGCGAGGCAATAAGCTTCTGCGTTTATATCCACAACGTCCAGCCGAACGTCACCATCAATTATCACGACGGCTCAAGCTATATCGATTTCCCGGGTGAAGAAAGCGGAAATGCAAAGCCCGAGCAGATAGTAATAAACACCTCAAGCAAGAAATTCCATCTTCCCGATTGCGATTCCGCGGCAAAGATCAACGATAAAAACAAAGAGATACGCGAATACACCGACGGGATCTTCGACGTGCTCGTAAAGGAAGGCTTTGAGCCCTGCGGCTCTTGCAGACCCACAGGATGACGTACGCGATTTAAAAGAGTCTTAAGATACATAAAAAAGGATGCATTCTTTTTCCGAAATGCATCCTTCTTTTTCTGCCAGCAGACGTTCGGGGCGCCCGATAATTTAACACGCTATGGCACATAAGGACTTCAAAGAGCCGATTCCTCGTCCTCACACTCGCTCTTCATCATCGCAACGAAGCTGCCAACAGCCGAGTCGCCGCGCTTCCTTTTATTGATATAAAGATAAGTATTCCTCGTGTAATCGCCAAATTTTTTCAGCACCGTATCATCGGAAAACATTCCCCGCCACGAAACCTCGGGAAATACGATTATCCCAAGTGCAAGCTCAACGCATTTGCGGGCGTAATAAGGATCATCGCACCGTATGGAGACGTTTGGCGTAAAGCCCGCTCGCGCGCATATTTGCTCAAACGCGTGCGAAAGGCTCGAATCCTTGCCCATACAAACGAAGATCTCGCTTTTCAGGTCATCAACAGTCGGCGCGTCCTTAAACGCAAGACGGTGGTTCTTATTGAGAGCAAGCATCATACGCTCGCGCAGTATTGGTGCGCCCCCACCAAGCACCCCCGCCAGATCGTCCGACGAGATAACGACGTCAAAGTCCTTAACGTCCGCGTGCGTATCGTAGCTGAGCTCTATTTCCACGTCGGGGTAAGTGCGCCTGAACTTTTCTACCGTTTGCATAACTATTCTGCGCAAGGAGCCTGCAAGTATCCTTATATGCCCCGCACCGTCCTCACCTCCGACAAGTGCCCGCCCTTCTTCGAGAAGCAAGAGCGCCTCCGTCGCTTTTTTGTAAAAAACTCGCCCCTTCTCCGTGAGGGTCACACTGTTTGCGCGTCTTTCAAAAAGCAGCGCTCCAAGCTCTGATTCAAGGCGCTTCACGCTTTGAGAAATATTTGAGGGTGGAACGCGGAATTTCTCCGCCGTTTTGGAAAAGTTCTCACATTCTGCAGCGTCGCAGAAATATTTCAACTGTAAAAGCTCCATTTTGCATCTCCGAGAATAGTTTTGATTATATTCTATCACAAATCAGCATAACTTTCAAGTTATAGCAGGATATTTTATTTGAATATTTACAAAGTTATTTTATTTTGGTATCATTTAAGTGTATTAAATTATTTTTAAAGGAGGTATTGTTAATATGGCAGAAATTCTTGAGATCATAATGGTCGTAAGCTTCGGTGCGTCCTGGCCCTTCAACGTTGTAAAATCGTATAAGGCAAGAACGACCAAAGGAAAGAGCCTTCTCTTCCTTTGCCTCATTTTCTTCGGATACATCGCGGGCATTGCGTCCAAATTTGCTAATGCGGAATATATGGCAAACTTCGCATCCAAATGGTACGTGCTCGTATTCTACATTCTCAACTTCATTATGGTCGGCGCAGATCTCTTACTCTACGTAAGAAACAGAGCTATTGATAAAAAGGAGGGCAGATTATGAAAATAATCGAAGACATTGTTTATTCTAAAGTGGCAAACGAAGAGCTTGTACTCGATCTCTTTTTGCCCGACGAAGGCGCGTTTGACGTTTTCGTCTATTACCACGGCGGAGGACTTGAAAAGGGCTCACATAAGGGTGCCGAAAAGTTTGCTAATTATCTTTGCGAGCACGGTATAGCGGTGGCATCTGTAAAATACAG
This sequence comes from Clostridia bacterium, assembly GCA_017503105.1. Classification (GTDB taxonomy): domain Bacteria; phylum Bacillota; class Clostridia; order Oscillospirales; family CAG-272; genus UBA1740. Next base: position 22,533 of record JAFVTS010000011.1, on the reverse strand, counting down.
AATGTACCCCACTCACGCTTACCCCGACTTTCTCGTTGATGCGGCAAATGCCGTAAAATTTGTAAGCGACAACATCAAAAACTACGGTGAATGCAAGGGCATTTTCGTTGGCGGCTCATCCGCAGGCGGCTATATGTCGATGATGCTTTGCTTTGACAAGCGTTGGTACGAGGGCGCGGGAGTCGACAAGAAGCTCATCGCGGGATACGTTCACGACGCGGGGCAACCCACGGCACACTTCAACGTGCTCAAATTCTCAGGCGTTGACCCTCGCAGGGTCATAGTCGATGAGACCGCTCCCCTTTATCACATAGGCACGGATACGGAATATCCTCCTATGACCTTCATCGTTTCAGATGAAGATATGCAAAATCGCTACGAGCAAACTATGCTCGTCCTTTCCACCCTCAAGCACTTCGGTCACACCGAGCCCAAGATCACGCATACCGTTATGCACGGAAAGCACTGCAAGTACGTCGGAAGGATCGACGAGGAGGACGGATTGAGCGCGTTTGGAAAACTCATTGAAGCTTTCGTCACATCAGTAAAGGAGTAATATTATGAAAGTTCTTTTTATAGGTAATTCATTTTCTCAGGACGCCTGCGAATATATGGCAAAAATAGCGAAGGCCGGCAACTTCGACCTTACAACGGTCAATCTCGTTATCGGAGGATGCTCACTTGAAAGACATTGCTCGAACATCGGTATGAACGACGAGAAGCACCTCTACGCAAAATCCGTCAACGCAGAAGGAGGCGAAAAAATCTCTCTTGATGAAGCACTTACACAAGACAAGTACGACGTAGTAAGCATTCAGCAAGCGAGCCCCTTCTCGGGTCTTTGGGAAACCTACGTTCCGTTCCTTGAAGAGCTTGTTGCACACGTAAGAGAGCTTCAACCCGAGGCGAAGATCGCCATTCACCAGACTTGGGCATACGAGGCGGACGCGCCTAACAGCGGCTTTGCAAACTATGAGCGTGACCGTCATATTATGCACGCAAAGCTTTACGAGTGCTACAAGAGAGCCGCAGAGCTCATCGGTGCGGATATATTCGTTCCCGTAGGAAATCTCATCGCAAATCTGCGCGAGAGTTGGATGTTTGATCCCGCAAAGTACGGAGCAAGGCTCACGCGCGACGGCTTCCACCTCAGTATGGATTACGGCAGATACGCGGCAGCTCTTATGTGGTGCGCGACTCTCGGAATGAAGAACATCGAAGAAAACGACTTCGTGCCTCCGATGCTCGGAATAGATATGATGCGCATTAAGAAGATCAAAGACACCGTCATCTCTATGACGCAGGGCTAAGGCAGTAAAAATCCAAGTTTTCGACAGTACGGTCTACATAAAAAACGCTTACGGCTAAAAACCGTAAGCGTTTTTTGTTATGCGGGAATTATCGGAAGCTCAACGGGCGCGTCTGAAGGATCCTTGTAACCGCAGTCCTTGCATATTCCGCCATCGAAATCGTGCTTTTCATACTCCGATCTCTCGTTTTTGTGATCGCAAGCCGCGTCGTGCCAATGATGGCTCTCGTCGTGCTGCCACTCTTCGGTGTAAGTGTGACCCGCGTATCCGCAAACGTCACAAACGCAGTCCTCCATACCGACGTGTTCCTCACGCTCGGTCTTATGAGTCGCGTCGCCGCAATCGGCTATATGCCAATGCCCGTCTTCATTGTATATCCAAGTGTCGGAGAAGCTGTGGCTCTCATAGCCGCAAACGTCACAAACGCAATCCTCCATTCCTACGTGCTCGCCGAAGTCCTTGGGTTCAAGAGCGTGCTCGCAAGTGCACTCGTGCCAATGACCCGTTTCATCCTTCGTCCACTGCTCTGAATAAGTATGACCTGACGCCGCCTCGGTAGTAACAGGCGTTCTTGTGAGTTCCGCGTTACATTCGGTGCAATACGTTACCTCGTCGTAAGAGCCTGCCTCGGTGCAGGTGGGAGCCTTTTCATTTTCTCTTACGGGCTCGCCCTCCGTGTGGTCGACGGTGGGAACGACCTTGGTCTCCCTTTTAAGCTCTGCCTGACATACGGTGCAGTATACGACCTCGTCGTAAGAGCCCTCTGCGGTACAGGTGGGAGCCTTCTCGTTTTCTATTACGACATTACCCTCGGTATGCTCGTTATGCCAGCTGTAAGAGCAGACGGAGCAAGCCGTTTCACCTTCGGGATATTCGTGAGAGCCTTCTTCGCTTATCTCACCGCAAGCGCAGCGCTTGAAGTGCTTTTCCTCGGTGCGTACCCATTCGCCGCTGAAATCGTGGGCGTTGGGTTCACTCGTTTTTTCCGTTCTTGAAATTTCGGCACCGCAAACGGAGCAGTATATCACCTCGTCGTAGGTTCCGCCCTCGGTGCAGGTAGGAGCTTTCGTAACCTCTACGGTAACGTCACCCGCCGTATGTGCCACGGTCGCGGTAGCGCGGGTCTCGGACGCGCCGCAGCCTCTTTCGCAAACGCGCTTCTCCAAGCCCTGTTCTACGCAAGTAGCTGCGGTGACGGTTTCCCACTCACCGAATTTATGTACTACACGGTCGCACACGTCACATTTGCAATCGTCAAGACCCTCGTGTGCGGCGGTGCCTGTCCTGTGCCCGTCGTTATTACAATCGGCGGGGTGCCAATGCTTTGCGTCATCGTGCTGCCAAGCCTCGGAAAACGTATGAGAGACCCATCCGCAAACGTCGCAGACGTGATCCTCTGCCATTCCGATGTGAGCTGAGAACTCAGCCTTCTGATCGTTATGTCCGCAATTCGCAGCCTTCCAGTGACCGTTCGCATCGTAGCTCCAGGTTTCGACGAACGTATGGGTGTGCTGCGGCTGTTCAGTCACGGCGTCGTCACCGCAGGAAGCTATGAACGTCAACGCGAACAAAAGAAGTGCCGCGATGACCAAAAAACGTAAAAATTTATTTTTCATCTTTTTTCTCCTTAAAATATCTTTTTAATTATTTTAACATACTTTCTTATTCTTTTCAAGGGATTTTTCAAAAAAAACGTTTTTGCTTGCATATTTTTACAAAACGGAGACAAAAATCAAGGAGAAACCAATAGAAAGGAAGAAAAAATGAAAAAAATTATTTTACCTGCACTGACGGTGCTGATATGCGCTTTGATCATCGCCGTCGTTCCAACGGAGGCGGAGGCGGCAATTTACGATGATACCGTAAGACTACATATCATCGCAAACTCCGACGGCGAGGAGGATCAACGCTTAAAGCTGCTTTTAAGGGATGCGGTGCTTGAAAGATACGGACAAAGCCTTTGCGCGGCTAAAAGCAAGGAGGACGCCGAGGCAAGGCTTGGAAATCTGCTGTCGGATATAGAAGAGTATTGCGAGAAAACCGTGCGCGGACTCGGATACTCCTACCCCGTGAAGGCTACGCTTACCGAGGAATACTACGAAACGAGAAAATACGAGGAATTCACTCTGCCCGCGGGAGAATACACCTCTTTAAGGCTCGTAATCGGAAGCGGCGCGGGGAAAAATTGGTGGTGCGTTATGTACCCGCCCCTGTGCCTTGGTGCGAGCGTTGCGGACGACGGAATAATGAATTATTCGGACGGCGAAAAGAGGCTCATACGCGGCGGAGAATATAAAGTAAAATTCAAGCTGCTTGAGCTGATATCGCAATTTTAAGTTTTTTCATCGCGGTGGTTGAAATTTGCGCCCGAATATGATATTATTATAGTAACGAAACGCATTCGGGGGACTTATGGCAGATAAGAAGAACGAACAAAAAACCGTTGCCGAAAACAAAAAGGCACGCCACGATTACTTCGTAGAGGAGGTATACGAGGCGGGAATCGAGCTCTTCGGCACAGAGGTCAAATCAATAAGAGCCGGCGGAGTCAATCTGAAGGACTCCTATTGTGATATAGACGGCGGCGAGCTTTTCGCCCTCGGCGTGCACGTCAGCCCGTACGAGCAAGGAAATATTTTCAACCGCGACCCGCTTCGCCCGAAAAGGCTTCTTATGCACAAAAAGGAAATAATGAAGCTGACGGGACTCGTATCGCGTGACGGATATACGCTCGTGCCTCTTTCGCTTTACTTCAAGGGCTCAAGGCTGAAAATGGCACTTGGACTTTGTCGCGGTAAAAAGCTCTATGACAAGCGTGACACCGCCGCAAAGCGCGATGCCGACAGAACGATCGAGCGCGCTATGAAAGACAGATTTTGACCGATAAAACAGCAAAGCGGCTGTCGCGTTCAGGGATAGCCGAATAAAACAGCGGGCGGAGACATTGTAATGCAGTGTCTCCGCCCGCTGTTTATTTTAGTTTACATTTTACCCTTATTTTTTAACACGGGGTGGTAGTAAACCGAGTTTTATCTTCTTAAGATTTCAAGCTCCTCCGCCGTCAGAGAACGGTATTTACCGAGAGGCAGCCCGGCATCAAGAGAGAGCTCGCCCATTTTAACGCGCTTGAGATATACTATCTTACAACCGACGTGGCGAAGCATTCGTCTGACCTGATGCTTTTTACCCTCGGTTATCGTGATGAAGGCGGAAACCGCGGGTAAGGACGCGCGTCTTTCGGACATACGGCGCTCCTTTTCGGGCAGGTGCTCGGCAATATCCTTGTAAGTTAAGGCGCGGACGTCCTCTATTTTAGCGGGCGAGGTTATGAGATCCGAGTTTTTATATATTTTCACGCCGCCCTCGAGCAGCGCGATCTTTTCATCGCCGAGCGCGCCCGTGGCAATAAAGAAATAAGTTTTCGGTATATGATGCTCGGGGCGAAGCAGCTTATAGCACAGCTCACCGTCATCCGTGACGAGAAGAAAGCCCTCGGTGTCACCGTCAAGACGTCCTACGGGAAACAAAACGTCGCGCTTTTCTTCGGGGAAATAATCCATAACCGTTTTGTGACGCTCGTCGCGCCGCGCCGTGATGCACCCGACGGGCTTATTGAACATATAATATTCAGCCATAGCTTACCTCTTTTTTATAAGAGTGCGCATCGAATTGAGTATCGCGAGCACGGCGACTCCGACGTCCGCTATTACGGCGAGCCACATATTGGCAAAGCCGAGGACGCTGAGTACCATAACCGCCGCCTTGACACCTAAAGCGAAGATAATATTTTCCTTCGCTATGCGGAGAGTTTTTCTTGCTATTTTCACCATTTCGGGGAGCTTTGTAAGACTGTCGGACATAATCACCGCATCCGCCGCCTCTATTGCGCTGTCCTGACCGAGGGCGCCCATAGCCACACCCGCGTCAGCTCTTGCAAGCGTCGGCGCGTCGTTAATTCCGTCACCGACGTAGACCGTGCGGGACGACTCCGCTATTAGCGCTTCTATCGCTGCGTACTTATCCTCGGGTAAGAGCTCCGCCCTCACCTCGTCGATACCTATCTCCCGTGCGACGCTTTCCGCTCTTTCGCGTCTGTCACCCGTCAGCATCACCGTGCGCCTGACTCCGAGGTCACGGAGCTCTGATATTGCACGAGCCGCCTCGGGCTTCACGGTATCCGATATTTCCAAGATGCCGACGAGCTCCGACTCGCGCGCGACGAATATGACGCCGTCTGTGTTTTCCGCTTCGACTCCCACGTCTTTCATAAGAGCGGCGTTGCCTACGGCTATCCTTTGACCCGCCACAGTTGCTATAACGCCCTTCCCCGCTATTTCCTCGGCAGCCGTCGGGCGGGTTTTCCTCAAAGACGCCGCCTCGATCGCCGCGGCTATCGGATGGTTTGAGCCGTATTCTGCGGAGGCTGCAAGGTATCCGAGCTCTTCTTCGGAAATTCCGATCGCACGAGTCTTGCCAACCGAAAATTTACCCGTCGTGAGCGTGCCCGTTTTATCAAACGCGAACGTGTCGGCGTGCGCCACCGATGAAAAGACGTTTCCGCCTTTATAAAGTATACCGTTTGCCGCCGCGCATCCGATACCGCCGAAGAATGCCATCGGAACCGATATAACGAGCGCGCACGGGCACGAAATTACAAGAAACATCAAAGCCTTGTACACCGCCCCACCCCACGAATCAAGTCCGAGAAGTGGCATACCGACAGCTAAAACCACAGCCGCCGTCACAACGGCGGGGGTATAGATACGGGAGAATTTCGTTATAAAATTCTCTTCCTTTGATTTATTTTCACTCGCGTTTTCAACGAGCTCAAGCACGCGGGAGGCGCGGGATTCCGATGCCTCGCGCAAAGCACGGCATTTTAATACTCCGCCGATAACGACGACTCCGCTGTCAAGAGCGTCACCCACACCGAACGCACGCGGAACCGACTCACCCGTAAGAGCCGACGTGTCGACGTCGGACGAGCCTTCGATTATAACGCAGTCGACGGGAACACGCTCGCCGGGTCTTAAAACTATAACGTCACCGACCGAAACGTCACCGGCATCGACGAATTCCTCTCTCCCGTCGGGGCGCAAGACGCACGCCTCGTCGGGACATATGCTCATAAGCTCCTTTATTGAGCGCCGCGAGCGTCCGACAGCCTTATGCTCAAAGTATTCACCAACGAGAAAGAAGAGCATTACCGCGACGCCCTCGGTATATTCGCCGATTATCATAGCGCCGACGGAGGCTACGGACATAAGGAATTTCTCATCGAGCAAGTCTCGCCTTAGAATTCCTCTGACCGCATCAGCAAACACCGCAGCACCCGCTATAACGAGCGCGAGCACGTAGACCGCGACGGCGGCAGGAGAAAAGCCAAAGAAGTCGAGCGCCAGCGCAACGGCAAATACCAAAGTGCCGAAAATTATTCTGAAAAGCTCGGAAGCAAAGAGCGAGATTACTTTTTTCATTTTTCTATTTTAACGGATTTTGAAAACTTCTTGGCGGTCTTTTCCATTTCCGAGAAGACGAGGGCCTCATCTCCCGATATTTCCACCGTGAGCTTTTCAGTAAGGAAATTGATCTTCGCTTCATCAACGCCGTCTATCTCTCCTATCATTCCCGCAAGCTTTGCCGCGCAGTTCGGGCAATCAAGACCCGTTATCGTGTACTTTACCTTCATTTCGTTTATCTCCTTTTAATTATTCTTTTATATGGTCGAGCGCTTTTTCGATTATATCGCGCACGTGGTCGTCAGCGAGCGAGTAATAGACGTTCTTGCCCGATTTTTTGTATCTTACAAGATCGCTCTGACGCAAGATCTTAAGCTGATGCGACACCGCCGATTTGGTCATTCCGAGCAGCTCCGCTATATCGCAGACGCACATCGGCTCTCCGTCTATTGCAAAAAGAATGCTGATGCGCGTTGAGTCGCCGAATATCTTGAAGAAATCCGCAAGCTCGTAAAGCGTTTCCTCACAGGGCATTGCCGCGCGCGCGAGGCTGACGTGCTCCGCGTGCACCTCGTCGTGCTCACAGACGGGTAAATTCTCTTCTCTTTCCTTCATTTATTACTCCCTTCGTTCCATAACGGTTGAACGATTATTCAACCGTTTGATTATATTTTAGCACACTCTCCTGAATTTGTCAAGAGAAAAAATAAAAAATGAGGAAATGCGAGCTTTTCAGCCGTAATTTCCTCATTTTTCGCTTATCATCATATCGTATCAAGTCCGTTGCTTTGAAGCGATTTTCTCATCGCCCGTAATGGGAGATAAAATTAAAAAGCATCTGTTCCGCGTACGGATTTTTTCCAAGCGCCTCCTCTATGCGAAAAGCGTTTATCACAGGACGACGAAGCACCGTCATTTCCGGATACTGTTTTCGGGCGTTGATAACGAGCGACTGCTTTCCAAGCAAAAATCCGTCACCGAGGCGGCGGAGCTGAGCGGTTTTCCCGACGTTTCGGCGATGATCTCCTTATTTAAAAAGCAATACGGAGTGACTTCGCACAAATATAAAAAGTCCCACGCGCGCTGATGCGCCAAAAGCAAAGGAATTCCGGCAAAAACAGCGGAATTCCTTTGTTTTGTTATATTTATTGCTCATTTTGCAAGGGCTTTTCTTATAACGGCGATCTTCGCGTCGATCTCTTCCTTCGTCCAATCGGGGTTCATCATCATATAAACCGTACGCGAGAGATAATCAAGCGTCTTCGGGCACATATCCGCTCTGTAATCGGGAACGATGTCCTTATTCGCCTCCATCTTGAAGGGGTCCATAAGAGGATTGAGCGCACCCGTTTTGTTCATAATGGGAGTCCAGTTGGTGTAGACGTGCTTACCTGTATCAAAAGGTACCGTGCCATTGACACCCTCTGCGGTTGCAAACGCTCTTGCCTCGGCCTCGGTATCAAAGCGAAGCGCAAGGGTGGTGGCGCATCCGCCGTCAGGATCGTTCGTGGGAACCAAGGTGGCAACGTCCGAGATAGCATCGACAACAGTCTTCTTCACACGCTTGAGATCGTCGAGGATTCCGTCCATACGGCCGAGCTGCACTCTGAGGATCGCAGAGGAGATCTCTCCAACACGGTACTCGTTTCCGCAGAAGGGCTCTACGTTAACGTCCTTGAGCTGCTCGCCGAAGAATGCAACGGCGCTTGAATCGTGGTAGATAAGTGCCTTGTCGGCAATAGACTTATCGTTCGTAAGGAGCGCTCCGCCCTCACCTGCGCTTATCACCTTAAAATAGTTGAAGCTGAGAGCGCCCGCGGTACCTATCGTACCAAGTCTTTTGCCCTTATAAGTTCCGCCGTCAGCCTGGCACGCGTCCTCAAGGACGAAGAGTCCGTGCTTTTTCGCTATTGCCGTAATAGCGTCCATATCGCAGGGGAAGCCCTGAATGTGAACGGGCATTATAGCCTTCGTGTGCTTCGTTATACTCTTCTCTATCGCCTCGGGAGAGATAGTGAGCGTTTCGTCAGCCTCAACGATAACGGGCATAGCACCTGCCGCAACTACCGCCATTGCCGTTGCTATGTAGGTATAAGCGGGGACGATGACCTCGTCACCGGGGCCGACGCCCATCGCGATAAGCGCGCTTACGAGCGCGGCGTGTCCGCTCGTCATAAAGAGCGCGTGCTCCGCACCGAAAATCTCACGCATCTCCTCCTCTGCGTGCTCCGTCTCGCGAAGCCCCTTATTGATCTTGAAGAGCTGCTTTGACTCTATAACTCTCGTTACCGCGTCTATTTCTTCTTTTCCTATTCTGAACATAACTTAATCTCCTTTAAGCTTTCTTAAATTTTCAAGCGTGTTTTTGATCAAATACCAATCTCCGTTGTCAACCCAGCACTGAAGCTGTCTTTTTCCGAATACTGCAATCTCGTAGCCGCCTCGGCAAAGCTCGCTTTCCGTGACGAAATAAGCGTCCGAGCCGTTGGTGTTGACTATGGGAAGAGTGACGGGAATGGGGCTGTGTTTTTGTATACGAAGTCCGATCTCCGAGAAGAGCTCAAAGGTCGACTGAACGAATGCGACCTCACCTATTCTGATGATGGTCTGCTCCATTTCGTAATACTCTACGTCCTCGACGCCCGCCTCGTAAGAGTCGATTATCCTCTTATAATAATTGGCGCGTCCCGCCCTCCAGTTTGTTGTGTATTCCTTGTACGCGTTGTATTCCGCCTCTGCTTCTTTGAGCGTCGGACGGGGCTTTACGGGGATCTTGACCGTCACGGGAAGGACTTCAAGACCTGCGTCGTAATAACCGTGAGTGCTCCTTAAGATCCTCACGGCATCGTGAGCCGCAAAATGACCGAGCTCTTCGGCGCATTTTATATTACCCGACTTGCCGTTTTTCTCATCAAAGCCAATAGTCTTGCCGTTCATAAGGCGAGGACCAACGTCGCCCTCGGGGCCGTTGAAGAAGGCGCATATACCGCCGCCGTGCTCACTGACCGCATCGACCATAAAACCGGGCCAATCGCGCGATATCTCGTGATTTCTTCCCGCCGCTGTGCCGTGACAGCCGTAATGAACCATACTTGCCTTTATCTCACCCGACTCGGTCTTGAAAGAAATAACTGTCATCTTCGGGTCATATGGACCCCAAGGATTTTGTCCGAGCTTTACCGTGTTGTCTTCAAGTCTTTCACGGCGGTTTACACCAACAAGGCTCTCACCGACGGAGATGCCCATCTTTACGGGCTCTACGTTATTTAACGACTCTTTTGCGATCTTGAGCACGTTGGGCTTGAATATTTCGTAAGCGTATTTCTCATTAAATCCGCCCCATCCGGGATTTCCCGTAAGCGAAGGACCCGAGTGAGTATGCGTTGCGTGGATGATGACGTGCTCCTTCGAAACACCCGTTTCTTTCTCGATCTCGGCTCTTATTTCATCGCAAAAGGCTTGCTTGATCGCGCAAACGGTTGCCTCGATTATCAAAGCCTTCGTTTCACCCTCGGAGAAATAATACGCCGTTGCCGTAAGATCATCGCTGACGCTTTCCGAAAAAACGTCGGGTGCGTATCCGTAAAGAGGAGTGCCGATCTCGGGGGTAATTATCCCTTGTGCTACGCCTAAATTAAGTTTGTATGCCATATGCTTATTCTCCTTTTAAAGATCTCAAATGCGAAAGGGTTTCCTTTATTACAGCTGCATCACCGTTATCGGCATAGGGTTGAAGATTTCTTTGCTTGAACATCGTGACCTCATAGCCACCGCGGCACAGCTCATTTTCCGTGGCAAAATAACTGTCCGTTCCGTTTGCGTTGGAAAGAGAAAGCGTGTACGGTATGGTGCTGTCTTTCTGTATGCGAAGTCCGATCTCCGAGAAGAGCTCAAATGCAAACGAGACGAAAGCAAGCTCTCCTATCTTTACGATTATCTGCTCGACTTCGCGATATTCCTTATCAACGTAACCGTCCTCGTATGACTTGATTATATTTCTGTAATGAGCCGCTTTGCCACCCTGCCAATTCACCGTGAATTCCTTGTACTTTTCGTACTCTTCTTTTGCAAATTCAAGCGTTGGACGCGCTTCTATCGGTATCTTTATAAACGTGCGCGAAACTTCAAGACCTGCGTCGTGATAAGCGTGTGTGGCTTTGAATATTTTCACGGCATCGCAAGCGGCATAGTGACCGAGCTCTTCGGCACATTTTATATTACCCGACTTGCCGTTTTTCTCATCAAAGCCAATAGTCTTGCCGTTCATAAGGCGAGGACCCACATCACCCTCGGGGCCGTTGAAGAAGGCGCATATACCGCCGCCGTGTTCCGAAACGGCATCGACCATAAAACCGGACCAATCGCGCGAGATCTCGTGATTTCTTCCCGCCGCCGTGCCGTGACAGCCGTAATGAACCATACTTGCCTTTATTTCACCCGACTCGGTCTTGAAAGAAATAACTGTCATCTTCGGGTCATATGGACCCCAAGGATTTTGTCCGAGCTTTACCGTGTTGTCTTCAAGTCTTTCACGGCGGTTGATGCCGACAAGACTCTCACCGACAGAGATGCCCATCTTTACCGCCTCGGCATTTGCCTTCGCCTCCGATGCCGCACACTTTACTGCCGGTACAAGCGTTTTCTCTATATATTCCGTATCGGCATCACCCCATCCGTCAAGATCCGTTGTTATAGGTCCTGAGTGAGTGTGAGTCGCGTGGACGATAATGTTAGTAAACGGAATTTTCGTTTCTGTTTCTATCTCGCGCCTTAACCGATCTGCAAGTTCGGTACTGATTATACAAAGGGTGTTACTTATAATAAGCGCTTCGGTAGCGCCGCACGAAAAATAATACGCCGTCGCGGTAAGATCATCGTTTACCGACTCTGAAATTACATCGGGTGCATAGCCGCAAAGATTACATCCGACCCGCGGAGTGATTATTTTTTCGCTGACACCGAGCCTGAGTTTTTCTGTCAATTGTATTGCCCCCCCTTAAATCCGTATGTAATGAGGTTTTCCGCATTTTCATTGTAGCACTTTTAAGCGGGTATTTCAAGAACGTTTTTTCCTATTAAATACCCAAAAATTCACAAACAGGGTCATAGGCTTGACAAAAGCCGAGTGCTTATGTTATAATCAAAAAAACAGTCCCCTGATCACAAGAGGAGCAAAATCAAAAATGCTATACCAAAAAATTCTTATGGAAAACACCCCCTATCATTTGGGGATCAGCTCGCTTTCGAGCTTCGTGGAGCACAGGCACGCGGATATTGAGTTCAACTACTGTATCAAGGGCACGCGTGATGTAATTATAGACAGAAAGCGTTATACTTTAAGCGAAGGTGATATTTCGGTCGTTGCACCCGGGGTTTCTCACGAATTTCCTCCGTCGGAGGACCCCGACAGACTCGTTCTTACAGTGATAGTCGGCTCGTCGTTTTTAAAAAAACACTTCTCTGCTTTTTCAAGCTCAGATTTTCGCTCAAGGGTCATAAGCTCTGCAAAATGCAAAACGGGCAGCGACCTGAAGCACGCGCTTGACAGTATCGTACGGCTTTCGGAGGCAGAAACGGTAAGGTCATCTCTTCTCATAACGGGCGAGCTTTACAAGGTATGCGCGTTTTTGCTCGACGAATGCTCGTGTTCGAAAAACGATGAGTCAAGAGAGCCCGATCCTATGACTCTTGAGAGCATCGACAAGGCACTTGATCTGATCTATTATGACTACAAGCGCTCCGTCACCGTCGACGAGGCGGCAAACGTCACGGGCTACGGCAAAAGCAACTTTTGCAAAATTTTCAAGAGAACTACGGGAATGACATTTCACGAGGCGCTCAACAAAAGACGCATAAGCCTTGCGTGCGGACTGCTTCTGGAAACGGGGCTTTCCGTTTCGGAGATAGCGGAGGAGGTCGGCTTTTGCGAGGTGAAAAGCTTCTGCCGAGTATTCAAAGACATAGAGGGCGTTACACCCGGGACGTACCGCAGACAAAGAAAATAATAAAAAGCTCTGTGCTTTAGCGAAGATATAAAACACCCGCTCGGCATAGAGCTTTTTTATTTTGCGTCACAGCTGACGCTGTTTTTTTAGGAAGCGGTACAAAGCGAGCACGAGAACGAGAACGAGGAGCACCGCAAGAGCGGCGAAGAATATCCCCGAATTCGGCACGAAGCTTTCCGTGCCGTCGTTTCCGAGGCGCGTTTCTGCGCCGGAGAGCACGCTTTTTCCGATAAAGGGACCTACGACTCCCGGGATCAGAACTTGTGAGCAGATCCTGACGCCTTGGAGCATTCCCGCCTTGCCGTCGGGGATGAGGTCGCGTATTTTCGCTCCAAAGACGGCCATTCCCGAAAGATAACCGCACATCATAAGAAGCGAGCCGATAAAGACGGGAGCCGTGCTTCTCGTAAAGAACAGAATAACGTAACCGACCGCGAGCCAAAGAAGGCTGAGCGCCGAGGAGAACGAAAAGCCGCGCTTGTCATAGACCTTGCCCCAAACGACCGTAAGCGCGGAGGCGAGTATTATCGCGGGCGCCATTACGAAGACGTAGTTCTCCATTCCGAGCGATACCTCGTAATAAATAATGAGATACGGCATAAACACCTGGATCGAGATGTTGAAGAGCGCGAATGCGAGAAGGTAAAAATAGAGCGCACCGTTTGCTTTTACGGTTGACGGTAAAAATCCGAATACTACGGTCTTAAGGTAGGGCTCGGTGCTCCTTTCCGTCCTCGGCTCTTCGATTATGAAAAGACCGAGCACGCCGACCGCTATGACCGCAAGACCGATTATGATAAATATAGCACTCCAGCTTTCTGCCCTGTCAAGATCGAACGCCATAAATCCGCCGAAGACCGCGAGAATGGCGACGAGAGGCATCATAGCGTTGATTCCTTCTGCTGCGCCTCGGTTTTCGCTGTTCACCGAATCGGTGAGCCAGGCGTTAAACGCAGCGTCGTTTGCGCTTGAGCCGAAGAAGGTCATAACGCAGTCGAGTATTATAACGAGGGTGATGAGAACGGCTGATGCGGAAACTCCCGCCGAAAGAAGCGGACTTACTATTTCCTTTTTTAAGAGCACGAACGCGAGAATGGAAACTCCCCAGAGTATATATCCACCCGAAATCAGCACCTTTCTTTTGCCGAGCTTGTCGGAAAGAGCTCCGACGAGCACGGTCGTCAGTGCCGCCGTAACGGCGCTTGCGGCAACCATCACGGAGATATCTGCGGCTGTAGCCCCGAACATCTTATACATAAAGACGTTCAGATACATATTTTCAACCACCCACGCGATCTGTCCGACAAGACCGAAGAGGCAAAGAGAGAACAAAAAGCGAGACGAAAGCTTTGTTTTCATATCAAAAATTTCCTTTTATTATCAGTATCCGACGGCGAGTCCGAGAAGAAGAACGCCGCTCGTTAAGATAAGATTCAGAACTTGGAATTTCCAGCACCACTTGAACCACTTGCCAAAGCTTACGTCAGCAAGGCCGAGGCTGATGAGCAAAACGGGGTTGGTGGGGTAGATGACGTTTGAAAATCCGTCTCCAAAGGCGAACGCGACTATGCAAAGCTGAGCGGAGATGCCGAATATCGCCGCCATAGGAACGATAAGAGGAATGAGCATAAACGCCTTCGCCGAGCCCGAGGGGATGAAGAAGTTCGTTACGAGAACTATTAAATATACGAACAGTATCACGCACCATCGCGGCATTTCCTCCGCCGCGCTGACGGCACCGTAAAGTATGGTGTCAAGGATCTTCGCCTCATCGAGGATATACTTTATCGAAGACGCCATAAGTATCATAATTACCGCGGGAAGGATGCTGAGAACACCGCCAAGGAAGCCCGAGCCGAGCCGAGCGACGTGCATTCCGCAAAGCAGAGTCGCACAGATCCCCGCGAGGAGGAACATCACGGCAACGATGATCATCGTGTAGTCCCTGAGCACGGGTATGAAGCCCGAACACATTATCAAGACGATTCCTAAACCAAGTATGGTAACAAAGGCCGTCATACCTCGGTTCATTTTCGGATCGGACACGAACAGTCCGTTTTCGGAAACGTCAGCGGGACGCTCGATCCTTTTTGCGTAAAATCGCACGAAAGCGTAAAGAAGCGCGTATATCAGAACGAACGATATTATGCGCAGCCAAGCTCCCGAGAACATCGGAAGCCCTGCAAGCTCCTGCGCGACTCCTACCGTAAAGGGATTACATATTCCCGAAGCAAATCCGCACCCTGCCGCGAGGATGCTCATTCCCAGACCCGTTACGGAATCCCACCCGAGTCTTACGGAAAGAGCAACGACTATGGGCACGAGAGGAACGCACTCCTCAAACGAGCCTATGACCGCACCGAGCGCCATAAAGAAGAGCATAACGACAGCCATAAGGCGGTAGCGCGAGGCGGCAAAACGGCTTGCCATTTTGCCGAGCATATACTTGACGAGCCCGCATTTGTCAAGGCTGTTGAAGACACCGCCTATGATAAGAAGAAAGGCGATTATCGCAATAAGCGTTCCGCTGCCCTCGGCGCCGAGGACGAGAAACGGCGAGAGAAGCCACTTCCAAAACGGTATCCCGCCTTCGGTGTACTCAAATCCGCCCGCGGTATTTATCACGGTATTGCCGCTCTCGTCGGTCACACGCCCGTAAGCGCCCGACGGAACGACGAGAGTCAAAACGTAAGTCGCTACCATCAGTATAAAGATAACGATAATGGCAGTTATGAAGGATTTCGCGCTGATATTAAGGCCTTTTTTCTCGGATCGCTGTTTCATAGTCATATCTCCGTTATAATGTATTTGTAAAAGTCGACTGCGGGTCATCTTCGCTCCGTGCTGATAACAAAGGGCACAAAGCGCGATTCCTCTTTAAATACGTTTCTCAAAAAGCACGGCAAATTTTTATTACGTTTTAATTATACACTAAACTGAGAAAATAGTCAATATTAAAAATGGTCACCGATGGAAGTAACAGATAAAAAAGGCCGAGTAATTAACTCAGCCCTTTGCACAGCTATCAAATCGAGGATAGTTCATTAAGCTAACTTACTCTTGTTCTTCTTCAGTTAGTCTACCGTGTTTCCGATGGAGTGCTTAATGCGCCTTGCCGCGCTTCATTGAAAAAAGCACTTGCAATTGCAAGCGCTTTTTTCCCGTGTTTAGAGGTTGAAATGACAACTGCGTTCTATTTCAAATTGATCCAACTGTGCAGTTTCCAGCTGTCGCCGTCATATTCAAATATTCCAATAGCACAGTTTTTACAGCAAACATTTTTTCGTTCCAATTCCGTTCCCACAACAAAATCGAGAGTGCTTCGAAGAAATCCTGCGTGCGAAAAAACGGCAACGTTTTCATAACCCGATACCTCCAATTTCTTCATAAACGAAACGACACGTGCATTGAACCGGGCCTTGCTCTCCCCACCAAAAGCAGTATATCCGTCTTTATTTTTGGGGATTCCGTCGTCGCCGTTGATTACTCCCCAAGGCTTACCTGCAATATTCCCGACGTTTATTTCACGAAGATCTTGGTCAATATCGTATTTACATCCGGGTATTGCGATATCAGCGGTGTTCCTTGCTCTTGAAAGATCGCTTGAAAAAATTTTATCAAAACCGATCTTTGAAAGAAGCACACCTACAAGAGCCGCATCTTCCCTTCCCTTTCCTGTAAGCGGAACATCAAGCCAACCGGTCCAAAAGCCATTTTTATTTGTTTCACTCTCTCCGTGTCGAATCACCCAAACCTTCATTAGCTTTTTACCTTCGCATATCCTTTATAAAGATGGACGATATTGATATCCTCCGGCATATCAAGACCGTGAGATCCACAACCGCCATCAATTTCGTGGCAACCGTGGTCCATTGCGAATCCCACTAATGTGTTATGATGCCTCCAATGCATTTTTATAAGATTGGAAATAACACCGAATATATGATCGTTCAATCGAAGCTCCGCCAAGGCTCTTGCGCTCTCGGGACCTTTTTTGTGCATCACGCTGTCATAGTTTCCGTTATATATGACAATAAAATCATGCTCGTCGCGGAGAATCACCTCCATAGCCTTTGCGTTTACCGCCTCAATTCCACCCTCTTCAAAATGATAGTAATCAATATCTCTTTCAAGAAATATTCTGCCTATACTGCACTTTCCGTACGTAATAACCGCGACCTTTTTACCTGCCCGTACAAGAGCATCGAAAATCGTATCAATTGTTATTATGGGCTTTTCGTATTTCTGAATGCCGTGAACAGACGGCTGAGCACCCGTGTACATAGTTGCAAAGCAAACCGGTGTAACCGAAGGCATAACCGTTGACAAATAAATTTCCTTATCGGTAGATTTTTTTGCACTATCAAGATATTCGGGATATTTCTGATAGATCCACTGCGCTATCGCATCGGGATTATACATAACTATCCTATCTGCTTTTTCGCCATCGAAGACCTTGTCTATATAATTTGCAAGTTCAACATTCTTCTCGGCAGCGCATTTAGGTGCTTCGATACCCATAGCATAAGCAAGTGTAGAACAAATCGTATCAACGGAATTAGAATTGAATTTGGATTCCTTTTCCGCATCACCACAGACAATTTTGTCAAGTGAAACACCGAATATATTCTTTAAGCGAAGAAGATTTTCAATTGTCGGAGAAGTCTGATTTGTTTCCCAAAGACTGATTGTTTGCCTCGTAACGTACATCATCTCAGCAAGTTCTTCTTGCGATATTCCCTGCTGTTTTCTTAACTTTAAAATTATTTCACCTGTTGCCAATTTATTTCACCCCCGTTTGATTATATTATAACATATTTTTATCAAAAGTAAAGCACTTAGTCCTTGCCTCTTGTCAAGTGTTACTTGACTCAAAATCAAAACAAAGATTGTCAAGAGTTCAAGCCCCTATAGTTCGCAAAGAGTTGTCACAAAATAATTTCTTGAATTTTGCCCTAAAAACCAAAAAAGTCCTTGAAAATCAAGGACTTTCGGCTGGAGTTGTTAAATTAACCTCCAAAGATGTGATTGCAAGACAAAATTACAACTCACAAATTGAAAGCATTGTTTTAATCTGTGGATTTTGACAATCTTGAATATTTACTTGCAAGAACACGTAGTGCATCAAATTTTTTCTCTTTGATAAGTTTTTTGTCATAGAGATTAGAGCCGACTCCTATTCCGCAAAAGCCCATCTCGAAAAATTTGCCTGCATTATCTGCGTTTACTCCGCCAACCGCAAAAAGCTTTGCATCGGAAAGCGGAGCACGAATCGCCTTCACGTATTCCTCACTTACTTGATCGGCCGGGAATAGCTTAACATAATCCGCGCCATATTTTATCGCAGCCGCTATCTCCGTTGCCGTATAAGCGGCAGGCATCGACACCAGCCCTAATTTGCGCGTAAGTAAAATGATATCGGGATAGCAATTGGGAGAAATAATATATGATGCCCCTGATTCAAAGGCGGCGAACACCTCCTCTGCTCGTGTCATAAACTTCTCTGAACGTCCTTTTTCCCGAAACATATATCCTCTTCCCTTGGGAAATCCTTTTGATTAGGCAGACATCCTCGCCTATCACGCACCCATATAGAAATGAAGATAACGCGTTGACATCTATGCCGTTCTTCGCCATAACTCTTATATGAAACAAGGCTGCATTCAAACCGTTTTCTTTCGCATATAACGCACCCTTAAGTACCGCTGACTCTACGATTTGAAAATCATGAGAAACCTGTTCTGCCAGAATGGTATTGGAAATAATGCTGTCCAAAAGTTCTCCGCTAAAAGTAGTATGAAAATCATCGATAGTTCCGTCACTACTGACCTGAACGATTTTATTATGCGTTCCCGGTAACACGAAAATCGCATTCTCGGCAAATGGAAGGATCGAGGCAAGTCCGATTGTTTCGGTCTCTTCTCCCCGCATCACGTCTATAAGTACGTTTCCTTCTGTTTTTTTGACACCCGGAAAGAATAAAAACGGAATATTGATACCTTCAATTTTTTCCTTTCGAATATTCTCTGCCAGCGTCCGTGCATCTGCGGGAAGAAAAATATGAGGAATATCAAGCAGTCCGATCTCACTTCCCGCCATTCCCAAAGCAACGATACTTTCTATGTCGCATTCTTTCACAGCGCACTGTTCCAGAAGATCATTCAACAAGCTTCCAACCCGCTTACACAATTACAAGCGACCATTCCTTTTTCCAAAGCTCGCCCCAAAGTTCCCCTTAACGTGATCGACCACTTGATTGTTTGCACACATATACAAACGTGTGTTGGTCGTGCCCATATCCATAATCACATACATATCCGATCACCTCTGATGGTACTTTCTATATTTGCTCGGCGGTATCTTTTCCGCTCTGGTAAATATCTCTGTGAAATACGCCGCCGTGGAAAAGCCCATCTCCTCGGCTATCTCATCAATACTTTTTTGCGAGTGGATCAGCATATTTTTCGCCGCTGTAATCCTGAGTTCATTACGAAATTCCGTGATTGTAATTCCCGTGACCGACTTGAATAAGTGCGACAGATAATATTTACTGACATTCATATGCTCTGCTATTGAGGAAAGAGATACATCATACATCAAATTCGACTGTATATATTTCTGCACCCTATCAATGATATGCTGCTTGGACTCATCTCTGGGCGAAGCTTTTTCCAAAAGGGATATAATATCGACCAAAAGTCTCTCATCCTTGCAATCGGACACTTCAAAGGATTCGATCATTTCATCCAACTTTCGCACATCAAAATCTATGGTGTTGGTGCAATCGACGGGATATTGCTCAAAGATTGCATTCAATATGCTTTCTTTGTCCTGCAAAAGAAGTTCTTTTACAATCTCATAGGTTGCTTTTTTCAAATACGGATCAGGACAATCCGGAGCAAACACTCCAAGCTTATTTGCCACCTTCTTGAGATAGCTTCCCTCGCTTGTTATGTCACCTGCAATAATATCCTCCTCCGTAATTCTTGCAGTCAATATCTCTCGGCTGCATACGTACGCTTCATCAAGAGATTTCTTGAAACAACCTCGCTCGCGGTCATAGGTAATATAGATATATCCGTCCTCGCATTCCATAGCATCGGGATATGACACTTCGTTTCTCTCATCCAAAAGGAGCGAATATGGAAATGTTTTTCCTCCGTCCTCGGAAAGCAGCGCAGTAAGATGATCTCTTTTCACATAATTAACGTGATTTATCATAAGAACTCTTCCCGAACGCAAACGGCAAATATGAAACCGCGAGCTTGGTCCTCCAAATCCGCTGTTTTCACCGCGACTCCATGTTTTTCCCCTATCATAGGAATAGCTTAAACCAATGCCGTATTTTGTCCTTACAAGCATCATCAACGCGCCGTTATCCGTTTCCAGTATCATATGCTCGTCGTAGGTACGGTCACGAATGTCGGCAGAACCCATTTTTACGAAGCTTTTACCGTTGTCTACGGTCTTATAAACGTATGATCCTGCTATATCGTCTGTACGCAACTCGCTTTTTCGGAACTCATAAAATATATCCGTTTTCCATATTGCAATGGGAAACAGCCATTCTCCGCTTGAAAGAACAATGGGCTTGTTCATCATAATTCCACGTCCGATGCAAAACTCATCACCCCAGCTCAACTCATCGGCATCGGGGTTATTGCATATTGACGCCATAACCTGCTCACCCGGCATCACATTCCATATAAACCAAAGTCTACTCAACGGATCGAGCCAAAGAACAGGATCAAAGCAACGGTAACTTCCGGGCTTTTCCGCAACCGCAACAGGTTCGCTGAAGGACTCACCTTTGTCACGCATAATAAGTGCCGCAAAATTTCCGTAAGTTTCTTTAGTGCTTCCTGAATAAAAAGAAACAAACTCTCTTCCCCGCGGCGTGCAAACAATTCCGGGAATTCCTTGCCAAACTCGATGATCAGCATAAAAGCGTCTAAGCTCATTTTTGTCAGTAATCAGCATAAATGCCTCCTATCAAAGTATTCCATCTAATATTTTATAGGAATATCGTATAAAATACCATAACAATTTTGCTTTATATGCCGCAATCGAAATTTTTCTGTATATATTATATCAGATAAAGAGAAAAATATCAAGCATGTGACATTGTCGAGGGTTCAAGCCCCGATGGTTCGCAAAGAGTTGTCACAAAATAATTTCTTGAATTTTGCCCTAAAAACCAAAAAAAAGTCCTTGAAAATCAAGGACTTTCGGCCGGAGTTGTCAAATTGACTCCAAAGATGTGTATAGCGGTCAAATTGACAACTTGATTAATTATACTGAATTTTTTAAAAAATACTCAATTGCATTTTTTTACTTATCGTTTCCAAAATCTTTTTTCCTGCAACGCTATTTCCCTTTTCGTCCAAGGCAGGAGAAAACACACCAATCCCCATACGAAAAGGCACAACAGCCATAATACCACCACCAACTCCGCTTTTAGCTGGCACGCCTACGTTCAATGCAAATTCACCGGAACCGTCGTACATACCACACGTAGACAAAATCGCATTGACAAATCGAGCATCATCTTCATTTATTATTTCATTTGGTAAACAGTGAGCTAATGCAAAAGCAATATTTGCGAGATCTTTGCAATTAACTTTAATCGAGCAAGCACCGAAATAGCAATCTAACAGTTCTTCTACATCTTCATTAATCATTTTATAAGCGTTTAACATATACGCAAGCGCTCTGTTCTTGTTTCCTGTGGCCTTCTCAGATAAATACACCGTAGTATCTATTTCGATAGAATCATTTTTAGCGAGTTTTCTCGTAAAATCCAATAATCTGTTTGTTTTTTCCTGAAACGTACTTCCTTTTATAAGCGTACACAATGCGATTGCTCCCGCATTGATCATTGGATTTATATGCTCGCTTTTCAGAGCTAAATCTGTATAGTTAAATGTATCAAACGGCTTACCGGTTGCTTCAACGCCAACTAAACTTCTAACACGCTCAACTCCGGCATCTTGCAGAGCAAGCAATAAAATCAGTGGCTTTATTATGCTTTGTATGGTAAAGAGATCATCATAATCTCCATAAAAATACTCATTATCCTTTGAGATAATATAAACACCCAACTTATTAACATCTGCTTTTGCAAGCACAGGAATATAATCAGCTGCTTTTCCGTATTTTATATATTTCCTACATTCATCTGTTATAAAAGCAAGCTCACAGTTAAAATCACTTAAATTATTCATATAAGAAAATCCTATTTATTCAGTATACAATACCGGTAAAAACTTTTATAGATGTATTTATCACAAATATATATACAAGATAATTCAGAAAAATAAAAACGTATCAAAGTAGGATATTGTCGAGGGTTCAAGCCCCGATGGTTCGCAAAGAGTTGTCACAAAATAATTTCCTAAATTTTAGCCTAAAAACCAAAAAAGTCCTTGAAATTAAGGACTTTCGGCTGGAGTTGTCAAATTGACCTCCAAAGATGGCTCCCCCTGCTGGGCTCGAACCAGCGACAACCTGATTAACAGTCAGGTGCTCTACCGACTGAGCTAAGGAGGAATATTGTTTTAATCGGTCAAATGCCGATTGAAAACCGAATAAGGAAAGAAACGAAAAGCTCAAAGTTTAGATGCTTGAAGTTGTTTCGGTATACAAAACAGTTGTTCAAGCCCTCGGTCTATTAGTATCGGTCAACTGAATACATTACTGCACTTACATCTCCGACCTATCAAACTCGTAGTCTACAAGTGACCTTACTCCCTTAAAGGG